>NZ_JBFUAC010000001.1:0-875740 GCF_056406475.1 Massilia sp. P1_C10 | reverse complement strand
CGGTTGAGGGGTCGGTTGAGGGGTCGGTTGAGGGGTCGGTTGAGGGGTCGGTTGAGGGGTCGGTTGAGGGGTCGGTTGAGAGGTCGGTTGAGGGGTCGGTTGAGGGGTCGGTTGAGGGGTCGGTTGAGGGGGCAGCTGAGGAGTTGGCTAAGACGTAGGTTGAGTAAGCGTCTGTTCAGCACCGTATTGATCAGCAGATCAGTTGCTCACCTTGCGCTCGTACGTGCCCCCCTCCGGAGCCAAGTGCTGCTAAGGCAAAGGTTGAGGTGCTGGCTGAGGGGCGGTTGAGGGGTCGCTTGAGGGTCGGTGAGGGGCCGGTTGAGGCGTCGGTGAGGCGTTGGTTTAGGGGTCAGTTGAAGGGCCAGCTGAGGGGCTGCTGAGAAGTCGGCCCAGCCGTAGATTGAGGAGGCCGTTGAGGAGGCCGTTGAGGAAGCGGTTGAGGGGTCGGTTAAAGCGTCGGTTGAGGCGTCGACTGAGCGCGGTTGAGTGGACTGTTGTCGATGGGGTGCTGCCAGCTGCTCGAACAGTCCTCCCCTGCTGTCTAGTCCTTGCACCGAGCGTATATTTGACACTACCAGGCAAGTCGCCCCAAAAGATATTGTTAGTCAGAACAGTGTGGCAGAGCCTGCGGTAACTTCGTGTGAGATGCGCTCTCGGTAAATCTTAACCCCGATTACCGACGAGCGACGACTGGCGCATGCCGACATAATAAAAGTCTCCCAAATTTTTGGCGTGAGAAGGAAGATGCTTCCACTTGCGGCCGTCGTTAAGCACGCTGGAGACGCTACGCAACAGGCACAGGCCGTAAGGCGTCCACCGACGATCAGATAAGGCCGCAGCCTCGGCCACGACCGACAAAAATGCGGCCGCTGAAAGGATCGGTGCGCCCGTTTCGCCACTTGACCGATTCGCCTATCTCAGCACACGAGGCGCGAAGCCCGGCAGCCAAGGAGCGCCATCATCACACTAAAGCTCTGTCGCACTGGACACAAGAATCTCGCGGCGAAGAAAGACTCGTCGCCAAATACATTAATACGCCTTGGTATGCATCAGACCAGCAGTTATGGGTCAATAAGTTACCTCAGCCAATTGCTTAAAGATCCGAACAAATTATTAGTCTGAGGTACGGCTTTGGACGACTACCTTGGGAAAGGCCTGGGTGCGGGGAAAGCATAGGCTCACAGTTCTTTACTGCATAGTATAGAGCCAAGTAATAGTCGTGGAGACCCAACTGAGGCTTCTCCAACTTCAGTTCATACCATTTTCTTACTCCTATCTTGGCCAGCATCTGCCGCATCCGCAAATCACGCAACGGCGTGTCTCGCGCTGAGAGAAAATCCAATACAAAAATTGCATCCAAGTCCTTATCGAGCGCTGCTTTGTCGCGAAGCACCCTTCCGTATGTGCACTTTAAAGCCATTTCATTCACCTTCTTTTTCGTTATCAAGAAGCAGATTATGCGTAATAATTCCGCAGGCCAACTAGTTGCAGATCAATGTTTGCCTACATATTCAAAAAAAACATTAAGTTTTCTACGAACTTACCTAATTACGTCGAATTTAGGCGCAAAAGAATTAGTCCCTTAGGTCTAAAAGACAGACAGTGTGACGGCGTGAATGCCACACCTTCCTCGCCCAGTAGCTTCCATAGAGGAATTGCAAGGGCACGCAGTCGACTCGACAACACCATCGATCACAACCTTGAAAGATAAACCGCTGAGAGGCGTCCGTCGCCAGCGAACCATCGACAGAGACGCGGCTAACCGATATACACCAAGCGGCCCGAAATACTTGAGCGCCCAAGGTCAGAACGATCCAAATAACAAAAAAACTACAGTTGCTTCCAAACGAAAACCCAACGATTGTCGATACATTGCCTTTTGATTGTCGATAGATCGTCGTTTGGTTGCCTAACATAGGTAGAAAAAAAATAAAAGCTAACTCAAACACTGACATTGATGTAGATCAAAGCAAGAGATGTTTTTTATTATTACCATTCGAACAATTGAAAACGAGAAATGCCTGAACCATTCATCTTCTTCATAAACAGTGTTATGCGGATGATAAAAGACAAAAAAATACTTTCGTGATCGGTCGTAAGTAATATGGCAATAAAAAGTATATTGCTCTTATGTAAAAAAATTTTCGAAGGATGAATATGAATATCGATATTGATCAACCACTTTTTTCCGAGACACTCTGTATAAATGAGGTATCCGAAATTACGGGTTTTCAACGTAAGAGTGACCAGGCGGATTGGCTCAGCCGAAACGGCTGGATTTTTCATGTAAACAACGCCGGGCATCCGATCATCGGTCGAATGTACGCAAGACTACGCCTAGCAGGTATTACGTCCCATAATCTTGTAACCCATAGTCTATGGAATCCTGATTTCTCAAAATTACGATAGGAAATATCATGCGGACAAAAAAAAGTGGCAGAGACCTGCCACCTCGCATGCTTCGACGTAAAAAACAGATGAAGAGCGGGAAAGTTTGGATTGGGTACTATTATAATGGTCGCGACGAAAATGGAAAAAGAAGGGAAGTCCCGCTTGGCAATGATCTAAATGAAGCCAAGCGAAAATGGGCTGCGCTAGAGTCAACTGCTGCGCCAGTTGAAACTGGCCTCATGAAGTATATCTTTGACAGATATATAGTTGAAATACTTCCAAAAAAAGCGATTAGCACGCAGAAAGACTATTCTGATTCGATTAAAAATCTTAGAATCGCATTTAACGACGCGCCAATTTCTCATATAGAATCCAGCCACATCGCGCGCTATCGGGATGCACGAAAAGCACCGGTCAGAGCGAATCGCGAGATTTCCTTGCTTTCCAGCATTATAAACCGGGCGAAGGAATGGGGATATCTGAATAGACCTAATCCATGTACCGGCGTATCAAAAAACAAGGAGAAGCCGCGCACCTTCTACGCAGACAGGTATGTTTGGGACGCCGTATATCAATGTGCATGTTTAGAGTTACGAGATGCCATGGACCTCGCCTTACTCAGCGCGCAGCGGCCTGGCGATGTTCGAAAAATGAAAACAAGCGATATCATCGATGGTACGGTGGAGGTCAGGCAAGGCAAGAGCAATGGCGAAAAATATCTAAGAATTCTACTGGACAGCGCCTCAGGAAAAAAATATGACTTTGGCAATCTAATCGATCGCTTGCGTTTGCAAAGCACGCAAAAAAATAGCTTCACTCTATTATCCACACCAAAAGGCGCACCTTTGAGTGATAGCATGCTACGCCGACGTTTTAATCGTGCGCGTTCGGAAGCAGCCGCCCAAGCTAATATGATCGGAAACCTAAACCTCGCTGAAAAGATCAAAGAGTTTCAATTCCGCGATATTCGCGCAAAATCCGCAAGTGAGATAAAAGATATTTTGGAGGCTAGTCGGTTAATGGGACATAGTTTAGAAGACATAACTAAGCGCGTGTATCGTCGGGTAGGTGAGATTGTCAAGCCTACACGATGACTGTAATATTGCGTGCTAATTAGCATCTCGGCCGTAACTGTCCACCAACTTTCGAAACCAACTTCGCCGACAAAGTTTCGCGGGAACGCTTATCGATTCCGAACCTGAATATTAGTCAAACGACGAAAAACAATTCAATAGAGCGTGTTGTAGATTGGAGGAGAGTGTGCCAAGGATCGCCAAAGAATTATCACCGTTGGAAATCAATAATTTTAGAAACCCTGGCTATCACGCCGTCGGAAAAGTCGCTGGACTATTGCTCCAAGTCACCAAGACCGGAATGAGATCTTGGATCTTACGTGTAAGAGTGGGAGGTAAGCGATGTGAAATCGGGCTAGGGGCATATCCTGGTGTCGATCTAACACTCGCGCACCGAAAAGCACAACAGAAGCGCGATCAAATAGCAGCGGGCAGTATCCAACTGACAAAGCAAACGGCTCCACGGAAACTTCTGCGTTGTGACACCTGCATACACACTGGAGAAAATCGAGCGAATAAGGTCGCCGTAGCGCCGCTGCTAGAAAAACGCGGGGATCATGAAGTTACGAAAGCGAGCTTTAGATCATGCGCAAATAATTACATCGCAGATAACGAGTCCGGGTGGAATAATTCCAAACATACGCAGCAATGGCGCAGCACGTTGACGACGTACGCGTTTGGCATGATTGGAGATATATCAGTCGACGAAATTACAACAGAACAAATCTTACAAGTGCTTATTCCGATGTGGGAGACAAAGACGGAAACTATGAAACGGGTGCGGGGCCGCATTGAGTCAGTGCTGGATTGGGCCGCAGCGAAAGGTTTGCGTGCGCACGAAAATCCAGCTCGCTGGCGAAAAAATCTTGACCAATACCTATCTTCTCCAAAAAAAATCCAGGCGCTCAGGGAGCAAGCCACACTTCCCGTCGATCAGATACCGCAGTTCATGAATACACTTCAAACTGCGAAAGGCGTTGGAGCAAAGTGTTTAGAGTTCTCGATCTTAACTGCCTGCAAAACTGGACAGGCTCGACAGGCGACATGGTCAGAAATCGATTTTTCTGAAAAATCGTGGAACATACCGATCGATCATAACAGACAGAGTAAACGTCCCTTCCGCATCCCGCTTAGTGATCAGGCAATTCTATTATTGAATTCGCTTCCAAAAGGTCAAGGCCAAGACCTAATTTTTCCTGTGAAAGGGACGACAATGTCTAATATGACGATTCTTTCGGCAATACGACGCTTAAGAATTGACGCGGTACCAGATGGGTTTAGAAATACTTTTTCACTTTGGTGCACGTCGACGAAGGGAACTTCACTGGACGTTTGCGAAATGGCGCTAGGCCACGCACTGGGTAAAAAAACTGAGGGCGCATATCGAAGTGCGAGTATGTACGCCGATCGAAGCCGGCTGATGCAGGAATGGGCAAACTTCCTTTATCCACATTCAGCGACGTGATCGCTTAATGTCAACTTTCGCCCACCGATAATCGCTCATCCGATGATTTGCATAGACTTGACGGCGCATTATCGGGCCTTTCGATTTGCAGCGGGCAGCCAGCGGCTGCACCAATTGGCAAAATTGATTCGCTCATTTCCAGTACAAGGATTGCTAATAAAATCACACCCATCGGTCTACTCGGTGCTCACCCGAGTTATGACGTATAATTTGCACCTGTTCACCCGTTATTTCAGTGGGAAGGCTATAAAATGGCTACAAGGCACAACAACTTCGAGCACATTGTAAGCGATCAGTGGAATCGAGAACGGGCGATAAAAGATGGGGCGCATCTGCTAAAGGCTACGAACTTTCAAGTCCATTTTGACGACAACGCGCCCTCGAGCTGGATATGCATACGCGACCCTTCGCATCCTGTGGCGTGGAGTCCTGGTATCGATGCCCCCGCTGAGTATCACTATGATCAGCCGGGGCGAGCTAATATGAGCCACGATGAGCTAGCTAAAGCTGCGGCTTGGATCCTATTCGCTGTCACGGCTTCCGAGGCGGACGCACTGCTGTGTCTATTTAAGCCTAGTGAGCCGGCGCTCTATCTTGAAATGCAGAAGTTGTATCAACACAATGTAAATGAAGATCCTGTCGATTTACCGACAATGCTAGAGTCTTGAAGGGGCCCCAGTGTGAACATCGAGATCATATGGCAGCTCAAAGCTCTCTTGTTGGGACACCTGGGCAGCGAATTTGTCGTAAATATCCATAGCTGAGTCGACCCAGGGCGTCATTAAGTCATCTATCAGGTCTTGCTCAAGGTCGTCTAGAGGCGGCAATGAGTTGATGATTGTGGCCCACTGAGCTTCTCCGAAAATGGGCCCCAAGGTGCGGCCAGCGTACTCTGCATATGACACCCGGACTGCCACAAGACTCTTAAAAACTCGCTCCCGAGTGCGTAAGATGTGCCGCTTAGCTAGCTCATCAAGTTCCCACCAGATCGCATATCGGTAGCCTGCGGGGTCGGTGAGGGTGTCGATAGGCTCCCATTCGTGCAGAAAAATGGGGGGAACTGGGTGGCTCATAGGTCTGGGTCGGTGGATTGCTTCGGTAACCTGCTGAGTAGCTTCATGCTTAAGCTTATCAGAAATATGCATAGATAAGTCTACTCAAGGAGCCTTACTTCGTCTATATGTCGCCTCTCTGTTAGCGTCGCGCCACCACCGTCTTGAGCAGCGTGCCGATTTAATTGATGATGGCATCACGTCGCACGGAAGCGACGTGTTGTTCAAGCAGGCTTGATCTACTTCGGGCAATTCTAGGGCAGTGACTTGTCAATGCGGTTGACAGGGCGGTCGGAGATCAGCGTCCGCACGTAGCACAACAAGGCTTCGGTGTGGGCCATCACGTCGCACGGAAGCGACGTGTTGTTCAAGCAGGCTTGATCTACTTCGGGCAATTCTAGGGCAGTGACTTGTCAATGCGGTTGACAGGGCGGTCGGAGATCAGCGTCCGCACGTAGCACAACAAGGCTTCGGTGTGGGCCCCGTTCAGCTTGGCCGTTCCGATCAGCGAGTAAATGTCGCACTCGCCACCGCTTTCGGCGCCAGCGAAGAGGGTATCGCCCCTTCCGTCCTCATACAGGGCGTTGACAGCGACTTCTCGGAGGCGCTGCTGAAGGAGGAAGTTGCCGAGCGCAATGAGAGGAGGCTGCTCTTCCATGATCGAGATGCTGGTTGCCGCTCATCCGGTCAGGTGCGGTCCCCAAAAAAGCTGAAAGCGAATTTCCAAGGATGAGCCAGAGCGCGCGGAGGAGAAAGGGTACAATAGTGCGGAGGAAGTTCACAACGAGCGCGGGAAGCAAAAAGCGAACCGCCGCGAATGAAAGCAAAGTTGCGTTTGCTGAAGAGTTCAATGGTTTCGCGCGTTACGATATCCCGCATTAAGAGCGACTGCCAACGATTCAACATGATCGCCCCGGCGCGCAATTAGGGACCTTCACGCCCGCCAACGAACTCAAGGGCGGCCTGTTGACGTGATACCTGCGGCCTCCCAATTTCGAGAGTGTATCGTCCAGCAACCGATCCGTTAAGGCGGGTCAGCGCTATATCGTTTTTCCCCGGCTTATCCCTGTCATCGAAAGTTAGAAGTTTGATCGATTGCTTCGCCGACGTGTTAGCAACAATGGCAGACGCAATATGGATCGCATCTGGAGTCATCAGGCGCAAATCTTTACCCGAATCAGTCTGAATGGGATTCCGAAGGTAATAGTCGCGAATCTCGGACGCAAGTTCGCACACCCGATGGTTCGCGTCAACGAACTGAAAATTCGCACGCGCAAAAATCTTACTCACTCGATTCCATTGCTCCGGCGTCTGCTTACTTTGAAGTACCTCGGCTAGCGTAATGGACGAAGTCACCAGCGCGAGAACCCCCATATCGAACCGCAGAGCCTGCTCTTCCAGGTACTGCAACTCCCCGGGCCGATGCTCCTCCCGCTTTAACAAAGCGAGAAAGACACAGGTGTCCCAGTATTCGATATCAATGCCACTCATTGCGATTGTCTTTAATAAAGTCAACAGATGACTGATCACCAGTCGCGTCAGGAACGGAGCCGATCAAACTTGCAAGCTTCGCACTCGCCTCCCCTGTTACTTCGATGTTATCAACTTGGATCTGATACGGGAAAAACTGTCCTTCATGGTAGAAGAGGCGGCCATGCACGACAACAGTATGCTCTACTGCTGCGGCCGCGTCCCGTCGCAACTCATCATCAAACAAGCACTTCACCCTTCCGCCCAGAAGAGGGTAGACGTAAAAGTACTTCCTGTCGCCGTGACCGTTGTAACGCTCGACACTCCCTTTGACCGAACCAATAGAGTAAATTGTCCTCCCCAACGCAGCGACCACGCTCTCGCGCGTTATGGAATCGAATCCTGCCAACGTATTGGTACCATCCGATAGCCACATCCTGCTGAAATTATCCCCGTAACCGTTGCACAGTTCCAATATCTTCTCAAGGAGGTAAACGCTGGTGTTACCTAAGCCCCGACCTCTAGAAGAGAGATCGCCAACAGTGCGCGCAAAATACTGAAAAACCTCGTTCACACTTTTAGCGGGGACAACTGGGGCAGCCCTAAGAGTTACGGCCGCCGGGCTGTTGTGCGTCAAATCAGCGACCAACAGATCGATAGATTGGACGTCGGCACCATGAAGGATTCGGTCAGCTTCACGAAGGGCCGACTTCAGCAGCTTGAGCTTATCGATAAACACACCAAGTTTCAGGTCGCCACTATCCTCCGCTAGCCCCTCCATATGGAGCGTTAGCGTTGGCTGATTGCTGGCGCTAGTAGACTTCATATGTAATTCGAAATGATGAGAAAGTCGTATGAAATTGAAAACTAACAGTACCATGCGGCTGCGACCAACGCAAACATTTGCAGTCGAACTGCCGCCGACCTTTCAGAACGAGGCCGCCTGCCACATGCGATAATTCGCGTCCGATGGTGAGCACGATCTCAATGCGCGTAGATCTCTACTGAGGCTAACGATAGAAGAGCATCCACCAGCACTTTCCCCGAAGCGAGCTGAGCTTCATCTTCTGCCCATGCTCTGAAGAGGGAGAGTCGTACTCGTTTTGTATCGATGCCTTGCAGACGAAGTTGCTCCGAAAAACCGGAACAAAAGTCATGATGGTCTAAGTAGTCCGTTGCCATGATCGCCAGAACGGCCTCTATCGCCGTCACTCCAAGCTGTGCCGCGAAAAAATTCGCGTCATTCCTCACAACAGATCTCGCACTCGCGACCGGATCAAGTTCGCCAGATAAAAATAATAATCCTGGAGTCGCGCCGTATAGACCACGCTTATCTCCGTCGAGTACGACCTGCAGCCGGCAAACACGCGAATCAGTAGGAAACAGTCGCTGTAAGCGAACCAATTCGCTCGCACCGCCCAGCATCACCTGCACATCAACGATATCGCTAAATTCCATCGCCCATTTTGAAAGGAGACATAGAAGGGCCTCTTTTCCATCCACATCCTCACAAACCACAAGGATTCTTGGAATAGCGATTAATCCAAGGCGCCGCAAAGCCCGCCGCTTTAGCGGCGAGATTGTCAAAGATGCACCCATCGTACGATCAATCAAAATTACCTCGTTCGGATTAAGAGTCGTAACCGTTTCGGACGAATGCGAAGTAAAAATTATTTGTAGTGAACGTTCCGCTGCAATATATGCGAATAGATTTATAAGAGCGACACGACTGCGTGGGGACAGGTGCGAATCGATGAGCTATTTCAACAACGTGGCCCCGAGCGCGCAGACGTTGGCAACGTCGCATCAAATTCATTGCGCCAGGACGTAATGCGACAAAGCCGTCGCCTCTGCGTCGCTCAGTTGGGCGAATGCTGGCATCGGGACAGGTCCCCATTTGCCGGCGCCGCCTGACTGGATATTGTGCGCTACCAATGACTCCGCATCTGCCTTGCCCTTGTACTTGGCCACCACTTCCCTGAATGCCGGCCCGACGATTTTCTTGTCGATCGAGTGGCATCCCATGCAGGCATTGGCGGCAAGTAGCGCTTTCGTATCGATTGCTGCGGTGGCACCGCCCAACCGTGCGACGGCGGCTGGCTTTACCGCCGCTTTCGCAGTTGGCATTGCGTTACTGCGTTCCGCACCGTAGGTCTTGACCAAATAATCAACCATGTCCGGGATTTCCGCATCAGGAAATTGCGCGCCGAACGGCTTCTTCATCTTTTTCACCGTGGCTTCCCAGTAGCTGCGCGGCGACGTCGTCGGCTGAGACTGGACGTAGTGAACCGAGTGACACGTCATGCAGTTGCGCTGCGCCAGTGCGTATCCCGGCAACTCGCTGGGTTTGAAGACGGCAGTTTCAGGCGGAAGCTGAATGTCGACGCCGAAAGCTGGAGCAGCCGCCAACAGGCCGGCGGTGCACAGGGAACGAATCAGTGGATGTCTCAATTTTGTTCCCCTTAAACCGCGACGATGCGCGTTGATTCGACCACGTTGCGCATGTAGCCTGCGGGGTTCCACAGGGCGCTCGCAGGTTGGCCCTGACCGATCCGGTTGACCGCCCGTACGAGTAGTTCGTGGTTGCCTTTCTGTTTCGGCGTAAACGCCGCGCTCCACTCGCGGAACGAGTACCGGCCCAGGTCCTTGCCCAGTTGTGCAGCCTGCCAGTTCTTTCCGCCGTCAGATGAAAATGCGACTTCATTCACGCCATAGCCGCCGTCGAACGCGATGCCGCGCACCACGATCTGGCGCCCTGCCCTGACGTGCATGCCGTCGGTCAGGCTGGTCACGAAGGAACGAACGTTGAGTCGATTGATCGGAATGGTCTTGGTCGGCGCCTTGCCCGGTTCGGTACAGGCGCACTGGTTGTCGGGGATGCGATATGCCGCGCTCATCCAGAATCCATCGAACACCTTGTCGGTCACGGTGATGTCGGAGAGATGCTTGACCCAGTAGGTGCCGTAGTAGCCGGGTACGACCAGGCGCAGCGGATAGCCATTCAACATCGGCAGGTCGACGCCATTCATTTGCCAGGCCAGCATGACCTCGCCGTCGAGCGCATGATCGATATTGAGCGCCTTGATGAAATCGGGTCCGTCACCGACGGGCGGCGTGTCAAGCCCGTTGAACGAGACCTGCACCGAGCCGGCCTTCACGCCCGCCTTTTCCAGCACCTTGCGTAGCGGGATGCCGGTCCAGCGCGCATTGCCCATGGCGCCGTTCGATAGCTGGCCGCCGTTGGCGCGCGGCGACAGGTGCCCGCGGCTGTTTCCCGAGCACTGGTTGACGGCCAGCAGCTCCGTGGCGTCGGCCATCTGCTTGAGATCGGCCAGCGAGAGCTCCAGCGGCGTATTGACATTGCCGCCGACGCGAAGGCGGTACGATTGCACATCGATCGAGGTGGGAATGCCGCTCCAGTGATAGCGCACGAAAAACGCATCGTTCGGCGTAATCACCGACTCGTTGAACACACTGAACGGAGTCTCCAGCTGCGGTGGACGGGCGGTCAGCAGGATCAGCGGACGCTTTTGAGGATATGCGACCAGTTCGCGCTCGCCATTTTCAAACGGCAGCGTGACGTAGCCGGTTTCCTTCGCGAGCGCGCTCAAAACCGGACTGCCGAACACGCCGGCGGCGCCGAGCGTGCCGGCCTGCCTCATAAAGGAACGGCGCCGCAACGCCTCCGCCGTTAACACCAACGCGATCTTCGCCATACGGGTCTCCGTTATTGTTGTGAAATCCGGCAGTTCGATAGTGCCACAGCAAAGTCGTAAATTGTCTACTGCACGCTGCTCAAGACGGCTTTTTGTGGATCGGCGGCCACATCGCCCTCCATCACCAGGATCCGGCTCGCCGTCGCGGCGCTGGCGCTCAGGCTGTTGCTCACGGCGCGCATCGGCCCGATCGCGGTACCATTGGCCATGCCCATCGGATTGGTTTTGAAACTGGCCACAGGGGCGGTCTGGCCGGTGACGTACACGCTGTATGCGGTCTGCGGCTTGAGCTTGAACAGCGACACTTCCAGCGCGTCCACCACGCCCAGGTTACGGGCCACAACGAATCCCTTGGCCTCGCCGGCAGCGGGTTTGAGCGCAATGTTGATTGGCTCGCTGTTGGCGCGCGGGACCAGGTTGGTCATGCCGTCGCCGTGCGGCACGGCGTTCGACACGTACACCAGTGCCTGCGGTGCCTGGCCGACCGGTGCGCGCGCAATCACCTTGTTGGTGGCGCTGTCGATGACATCGACCGCGTCGCCGTTTTCCAGTCCCACATACACCCGGGTGCCGTCGTCGGAGGTCCAGATGCCGTGCGGCAACGCGCCGGTCGGGATCGTCGCAACCAGCGTCGGCATGGCGTCGGTGGTGTAGACCTTGACGACATTCTCGCCGCCGATCGTCACGTACGCACGGGTGCCGGCAGCGGTTTTCGCGAACGCCAGGTGATTGGTAATGAAACCCGTATCGAAAACGCCCTTCACTTCCAGGCTGGCCGTATCGATGCGCGTCACTTTGCCCGCATCCTTGTGCGTCATCCACATTTCCTTGAAGTCAGGGGTGAACTGCAGGAACGGTGAGAACGGACTAACGACCTTGATGTGCTTGATGACCTTGTGCGACTTCATGTCGATGACATCGACCACCGGATTGAAGCTGGACACGACGAACGCCAGTTTGCCGTTCGCCAGGAACTGCACCATGCCGGGGCCGGCGGTCGTCTCGATCCGCTTTTTCTCCTTGAAGGTGACCGGGTCGATCACCGAGATGTAATCCTCTCCGCGCACCACCGCCCAGACTTCGCGTCCGTCGGCGGTAAAAAACCCCTCATGCGGCGAGCGACCGATATAGGTGATGCCCTTGACCTTATTGGTGGCCGTATCGATGAAAGCCACCGAGTTGGAGCCGTTTGAAATGGCGATCAGCGTCTTGTGGTCGGGCGAAAAGCCCAGGCCGTGAACATTGATCTCGCCCTTGTAGAGCGGCGAAAGCACGTCCGGGCGATGGTTGCCCAGCTTGATCTGGCCGAGCAGCATATTGGTCGCCGGGTTGATCACCGAAACGGTATTGGTATTCTGGTCCGCGGTGTAGACGCGGTCTTGCGCGCCAGGTGCGGCAAACGCAGAGGCAGTGAGCAGACTGCCCACGGTCAGCGTGAAAACGAATTTACGGATGTGCATGATTTATTCTTTCTTGGTGATCGAAGTGGGAGCGGGTTTGGCCTGGGCCGCCTGGTACCGCTGAAGCCATGCCTGCATGACTTTGATTTCGTTTTGCTGCTCGGTGATGATGCCCTGCGCGACGTTGCGCAATTCCGGATCCTTGGTGTAGAGCAGCAGCGCCTTCGCCATGTCGACCGCGCCCTGGTGGTGCGGAATCATCATCGTGACAAAATCGTGTTCCGAAACGCCGTTCATTGGCGCGCGCTTCATGCCGTCGTCCATGACTGCCATCGCATCGTCCATCAGCGCGGCAAACGGCTTGGCAGTGCTGGCGACAAACACTGGCGCCTTGTCGGCCGCCATCGCGCCATGCTGGTGATGCATTTCCTGCCCGACAGCGCCGCTTGCGATGGTGCAGGCCATGACGAATGATGCGATGGTACGAACGCGCGCGGCGACGCTGATGCTATTCAAGATGGCTTCTCCAGTTGCTCGTACACGGCGGTGGCAACGCGTGCCAGTTCGCCTTTGTTGATGCCGGCCGACAAGGCGTAGCCGAATTTGCCGTCGATCCAATAAAACACGTTCACCGGGCCCTCCTGGGCGAAGCGAAATCCCGTGTCCTTGTTATGCGACTGATCGGTCGACACGTACACGGTCAGGCGCTGCCCGGCCGAATCGTGATACATGAACTGGGCTACCGCGCCTTGGGCGCCAGGAAGCAGGCGACCGCCGATCAGTTCGTAGCCGAGCTTGCCCAGCCGCGGCGGCCGAATTGTGCTGCCCAGGCGTTTCGACAGCCATGCCACCAGCTGTTCTTCCTGGTCGGCGCCAATTTCGACCGGACGCATCACTTCAGGACTGTAGACCACGTGGGCGACGGCGGCCTGGTGCGCCAGGCTGGAGGCGTACAGCGCCGGCCTGGCCGTGGCGGCATCGCTTTGAACCAGCTGGACGTCACCGGCGCCGGCGCCGTGCAACCACCACCCGGCGCTGCCGCTCGCCAGCGCGATCGCACAACCGGCCACCAGCCGCTGCCATTGCCATTCGCGCTTGTTCGGCGCTGTCAAACGGCTCGGCACCGGTTCGTCGAGTACAGGATTGAACAGCGCGCGCAGCTCGAGGTTCTGATCCGAATACGCGCGCAGTCGCTCCGCCTCATCCGGGCGTTGCGCCAGATAGGTCTCGATTTCCGCACGGCGCGCGATCGGCAGCTTGTCGTCGACATATGCGTGCAGATCAGCTTCAGTAATGGGCAGGCTGGTCATTTGATTACCTTCAATGCCGCCACGTAGGGCCGGCCTTCCATGTTCGCGCGGATTTTTTCGCGGGCGCGCGACAGGCGCGACATGACGGTCCCGATGGGGATGTTGAGTGTTTGCGCCACTTCGTCGTAGCTCAATTCTTCCAGCGCGACCAGCAGCAGGATCTCGCGCTGTTCGTCCGGCAATGTGCGCAAGGCCGTTTCCATGTCACGTAGTTCAAGTCCGATCGACGGGCTACCGTGGCTCATCAGCATCGACGCCTCCTCGTTCAGCGATTCAGTCGGCAGCGAGGGACGCCGTACCTGATCGATACGCAGGTTGTGCATGATGCTGAACAACCACGCCCGCATGTCGCTACCGCCCTTCCACCCCGCCAATCTGGACCATCCGCGTTCGATGGTGTCCTGCACGAGATCGTCAGCGCCGGCACGGTCGCCCACCAGCGCGCGCGCGTAGCGGCGCAGGCGGGGAATACAGGCCAGCAGTTGATCGCGGGGCTCCGGCATGGCGGTCATTTAAGCGCGTGTCGGGAGTATCAGGAGCCCGTGGCCGCTAGTTTCGGATCGATCTGCCAGGTTTCATTCATTAGCTTACCGTCGCGATATGTCAGCACGTAGCGTACTTTCACTTGCGCTTTTCCATCGAACTGCACTTTTGCAACGATCGTTGCGCCCTTCGGGTTCGCCGATTCTTCCAATGCGAGCACAGTCACGCGCGCCGGCCCGACTGCCTTTCCGAACTTTTCCCACGTGGCGCGGATGGCGCCATCACCTGCGTACACGCCGTCGAGTGGACCGCCGACCCAAGTCAGATGCGGATTTTCTCCATAACCACGCATGATGATCGACGTGTCGCCGCCGCCGATGGCTGTGAAGTGAATCTGTGCGGCATCGCTTACCGGGCTGGCGAACGCGCAGCCGATGGAGGCGAACGTGAGCATTGCGGCGAAAGTGACCTGTTTCATGAGAATGTCCTGGTTAGCTGCTGCGAATGGAAGAAGTGGCGTTGTTATTGAGGTGAACGGATCTGATGGCACTTTATTCCCTATTCTTTAAATAAAGTTTTCTGCAGTCGACAGTGGCCGCCCTTCCGGCGGTACCCGACTCCACATCGCAACTACCTCGAGGTGAAGCCGGGAACGCCTTTATCAACTGCTCCAGCTTTTGTAGCGCTTAGAAAAGGTGCCGCTCCGGAGAAACTGGGCCACTGATGCTGTGATGCGCCGAAGCGCGAAATTTCATTCAGAAATTTTCGCCGCGATTCCGCTCGCAGCGCCCCAATCAGCGGAAGAGCCGCGCACCCGGTAGATGGGAATTTCGGAGAGCCACGCGCGAAGTAAGCGCGAGGTCTTCGAAATCACGGGGGCGCCGAGCCGCGTGGCGGATGGGCGGTATGCAGGATCAGCGGTCGTTTTGGGTACGCGACCAGCGCGCGTTTACCATTTTCAAACGGCGGAGTGACGTGGTCTGCCTCTGCCGCCAGCGCGCTCAACACCGGGTTGCCGAAAGCGCTGGCGACACCGAGCGCGCCTGCCTGAGTCAGCGAGGAACGGCGCCGCAACGCCTCGGCCGTCAATATCAACGAGCTCTTCGCCATACTGGTCTGCGCTATTGTCGGGAAATCGATCAGTTCGATACTGCCACAGTAATTTCGTAATTTTGTTATTGCGCGCTGCTCAGGGGTATCATGGCAATCAGGCCAAGATATGTCGCTAAACCGCTGAAGCCGCATCTTTCGTTGCGCCTTTTATTGGTAATAGCGATATATTTTTTTACCAACGTCAGCCGGTTAATTCAAGGCTGCCCTTCGCGGCGGGACACTTCGCCGAGCAGATTAGAAATTTGATCCACAGGAACAGCTTCTCATGAAAAAAGGAACCATCTGCATCGCAATCGCGTTGGCGATGCCGTTCTCGGCCATCGCTGCAGCCACTCAGCAGCAAGCTGAGGTCGCCAAGCGCGGCAAGGACATCATGCCGTTTAGCCTGAAGGCCACGACCCATGTTTTTTCCAAGACTGCCGACGGTGGAGTCCAACGTGTCGTGGTCAAAAATGCCGCGGATACCGCACAAATCAGCTCAGTGAGAACGCATCTGCAATTGATCAGGCAGCAGTTTCTCAAAGGCGACTTCGAAGGTCCTTCGCACATTCACGGCGCCAACATGCCTGGCCTGAACGAGCTTCGTGCGGCAAAGCCCGGCCAGATCACCGTCAACTACCGAGACGTTGACGGTGGAGCGGAACTGGAATATCACACTTCGTCTAGCGCCATGGTCGCCGCCTTGCACAAATGGTTCGATGCCCAGGTCGCTGACCATGGCGCCGATGCCATGGTTGGCCATCACCAGCATAGTAGCGGGAAAGAGAAATGATGACAGCAGGTCCTCGCTCCGCAGGACAGCCGGTGTGATTGGCGGCAGTGTTGGCCTCGACCGGTATATCTTCAGCGCCGAGTGCCGGCTGGTGGAAGCGGCGTTGCTTCGACGGACGGTCCGATGATCGGCTGGGCGGGGTGGCGACAGCGCCTGGCAGAGCGGCTGCGCCCGCTCGCCTGGCAGCGCATGCTGGCGGTGGCAGCGATGATCGGCATGCTCGGTGGAATGAGCACCATCGGTTTTCGCGAGCTGATCCTGCTGACCGAACGCTGGGTCTACGGTAGCACCAGTGGCAGCCTGGTGCTCATCGCCCGTAGCCTGACCTGGTGGCAACGCATTCTCGTGCCCGCTACCGGCGGACTGGTGGCTGGCGTGCTGCTGGCATGGGCCAGGCGCCAGCCTGAACATGACAAGGGCGGCGACTACATGGAGGCGGTGGCGCTGGGCACCGGCGACTTGGGCGCGCGCGCATCCATCCTGCGCGCATTGTCCTCCGCCGCGACTGTGGCTAGTGGCGGCGCCATCGGCCGCGAAGGTCCGATGGTGCAACTGGCCGCGCTGTGCGGCTCGCTGATCGGCCGCTGGCAGCAGGTGCCGGTGCCCAGGCGCCGCCTGTACGTCGCCTGCGGCGCGGCTGCCGGCATTGCGACCGCCTACAACGCGCCGATCGCAGGGGCGATGTTCGTCGCTGAAATCGTCTTGCGCTCACTGGCGATCGAAAGCCTCGGCCCCCTGATCGTGGCGGCTGTCGCCGCCAACATCGTGGTGGGCGAATGGACCGATTACGCGCCCGTCTACCATATGCCGACGATTGTGCTGGGGCACGGCGCCCCCACGCTGGTACTGGCCACGCTCGGGCTGATCGCCGGGCTGCTGGCGCCCGCCTACCTGGCGCTGCTCGACGGCAGCCGCGCGCTGTTCGCACGCTGGCATGGATCGTTGTGGCAAAAGCTGGCGGCAGGCGGCGCCCTTGCTGGCACTATTTCGGTGTTCCATCCCGGCGTCTGGGGCAATGGCTACAGCGTCGTCAATGCCGTGTTGCAGGGCGACTGGATCTGGCAAGCGCTGGTGCTGATCCTGCTGCTCAAACTTCTCGCCGTCGCCGCCACCGTCGGTTCGGGCGCAGTCGGCGGCATCTTTACGCCGACGCTGTTTACCGGCGCTGTTGTCGGCGCACTGTTCGGCGCCGTCATGCAGGCATGCTGGCCCGGCTTGGTGCCGATACCGGCCGCCGTCGCCGTCGGCATGGGCGCCTTCCTTGCGGCCTGCACGCACGCGCCACTGATGTCGATCCTGATGCTGTTCGAAATGACGGAAAGCTATAGCATCGTGGTCCCGCTGATGGCTGCCTGCGTGCTGGGCTACTCGGTATCTCGCCTGCTGCGCGAGCGCTCCATCTACTCCTCGGCGCACGACCTTGTGCGACACGCGCCGGTGCTGGCGATGGCCTCGGACCTGCTGCGCGCGGACCCGCCTGTCATCGAGTTGGGGCAATCGCTGCAAGCACTGGACCAGGTGTTCCGGCGAAGGCGATGGCAGCATGTGTATGTGGTCGACGATGCCGCCGTTTTCCTGGGGGCGGTGTCCCTGCACGACTTCGCGCCCGCGTTCAGCGCGACATCCGACCCTGGCCAACCCTGGCCGACCCAATTGCTGCGCAGCGATTACCCCAGCGTGCGCGCCACCGCGCCGCTTTGGCAGGTCATGGAAACGTTCGCCGGCCATCCCGGCGAACGCATGCCCGTGCTCGACCAGGACGGCCGGCTGTCAGGCTATCTCACCAAGACTGACCTGATGTTGATGTTCAGACAGATAACAGGCTGACTCCGACGCAGCGAACGCCTTAAGTCTGGGCTAACGTTGTTCTTCTATGCTGGCTCGGTCTCGACCAAATCGGATGAATCGCATTCATTCGACATGAGTTCCCATCCGGCCGCAGTGACGGCAACAAGAGCATATCCATGGATCCCAAACAGGAAAACGTCGCACATCACATTCTTCCCACCTCCGCGACAATGATCGAGGTCTGCATGACCGTCATCTCGATCGTCAAGTTGCTCCACATGGGAGCGGCGGGAACGTGGATCGACCAGCTGCTGGCAATCGATAGCCTGACCTTCCTGGCTAGCGCGGCGTTCTCTTATTTTTCGATGCGCAATGGAACGTTCGCACGGTTCGAAAGATATGCTGACCTGTCGTTCATGATCGGATTGCTGGGTATGACGGTCTGTGCATTGCTGTTGGCGTTTGAATTGATCTGAGCCTGTTTTGCCGCATGGCCGCAGCCGGCGGTACCTGCGGCAAAGCGCGCTTGCCGCAGGTACCGCCTGCTGCCGATCTCACGAGTCGGCCAACTCCGGTCTTGCCATCCATTCTCGCCCCTTGAGCATGCCTTTCCAGTACAGCGGCGGCAGGATGCGCTCCTTGAGCAGCCAGGCAAGTCGCGACGGCCGGGTGCCGTCGATGAGCCATGCCGGAAAACTGGGGGTGACTTTGCCTCCGTAAGTGAACTCGGCGAGCACAATCTTGCCACGTTCGACGGTCAGCGGACAGGAGCCGTAACCATCGTATTGGGCGCTGCCCTTGGCCTTGCCCATCGCCGCGAGCACATTGTGTGCAACCACAGGGGCCTGCTTACGGGCAGCGGCGGCAGTCTTGGCGTTGCTGGTATTGGTGGCATCGCCAAGGCCGTGGATATTGCTCCACACCTTGTGGCGCAAGGTGGCAGGATCGACATCGACCCAACCGGCGGCGTCGGCTAACGGACTGACGCGAATGAAATCGGGCGCAACCTGGGGCGGCACCACGTGCAGCATGTCGAACTTGCGCGTGACCGTGTCTTTGCTGCCATCCGGATTGAGGCGCGAAAACGTCGCGATCCGGGCGGGTCCATCGACGCCCGTCAGGGTGTAGCCGAAATTGAGGTCGATGCTGTACGCATTGATGTACTCCATCAGCGCCGGCACGTAGGCAGCTACGCCAAACAGCACGGCGCCCGCACTGCAGAACTCGATTTGGATCCGGTCGAGCGCGCCGCCGCGCTTCCAGTGATCGGCCGACAGGTACATTGCCTTTTGCGGCGCACCGGCACATTTGATCGGCATTGGCGGCTGCGTGAAAATGGCGTGGCCGCTGCGCAGGTTCCGCACCAGCTCCCAAGTGTAGGGGGCCAAGTGGTACAGGTAATTCGAGGTCACGCCGTTGCGCCCGAGCGTCTCGGACAGTCCCTCGATCGCGTGCCAATCGAGCTTCAGGCCCGGGCACACCACCAACTGCTGGTACTTGACGACCCTGCAGCCATCGAGGATGACGGCGTTGCTGTCCGGTTCAAATGCGGCGACCGCGGCCTTGATCCAGTGGACGCCGCGGGGAATCGTCGATGCCATGGTACGGGCGGTCTCGGCGGCGTCGAATACGCCGCAGCCGACCAGCGTCCATCCGGGCTGGTAGTAGTGGACATCGGCAGGGTCGACGATGGCGATATCGAGTCCCGGATCGCGCGCCAGCAGGCTGGACGCTGTCGCGATGCCGGCCGCACCGCCGCCGATGATGACCACCGTATGCGTGACTTCGACCACGTCGACCGGCGTTCGGCCATGGTTGGCAATGCGCCGCACCACCCCCTTCATGTCGAAGCCGGCTTTCCTGGCAGCGTCGACGATCTGCGGCAACGGCTGTTGCCCCGCTTGCGACAGGGCCCACATCGTCGTCGAACGCATCCCGGTGCGGCAATACGCCAGCACCGGTTTGGGCAGCGTGGCGAGCAACTGGCCGAAAGTGCCCCCTTGCTCATCGGTGACCTTCCCGGATTCTGCCGGGAGGTAATGGGCATCAATGCCGGCCGCCCGGGCGGCGCTTTCGATCTCGGCAAACAAGGGCTGGTCGTTGCCTTCGCCATCGGGACGGTTGCAAATGATGGCGCGATATCCCGCCGCTTTCAGTTCAGCCAGTTGCCCGGGCAGGATTTGTTCCGATACCGACAATCCGGGCGCGAGGTGTTGAATTTTCATGACAGTCTCCGTAACATTTTTTTGGCGTCGCTCACAGCGCGTTGAGCGGAATTTTCAGGTAGCGGATGCCGTTCGCTTCCGGTTCCGGAAGATGTCCGGCGCGCATGTTGACCTGGACCGATGGCAGCAGCAGCGTCGGCATCTCCAGCGTCGCGTCGCGCCTGGTGCGCATGGCGACGAATTCCTCTTCACTGATGCCGTTGCGAACGTGCACATTCTGGGCACGCTCGTCGGCAACGGTACTGACGAATTGCACCTCGCGGCCACCGGGTTGGTAGTCGTGGCACATGTACAGCACCGTGTCTTCCGGCAAACTCAGCACCTTGTTAATCGAACGGAACAGCGTGCGCGCATCGCCGCCTGGGAAATCGCAACGCGCCGTGCCGTAGTCCGGCATGAACAGGGTGTCGCCGACGAACGCGGCTCGCTGATGGCTGTTGCTGACCGCGTAGGTCATGCAGGCTGGCGTATGGCCAGGCGTGTGGAGTGCGCAACATTGCAGTCTGCCAATGCTGAACTGCTCGTCGTTCGCGAACAGGTGATCGAATTGGCTGCCGTCGCGCGCCATGTCGCTGCCGGCATTGAACAGGGTGCCGAAGACCTGCTGGACGACCGTAATATTGGCGCCGATTCCGATTTTTCCGCCCACCTGCTCCTTCAGGTACGGCGCCGCCGTCAGGTGATCGGCATGGACGTGGGTCTCGAGGATCCACTCGACCTGCGCGCCAAGTTCGGCAACGCGGGCAATCAACTTGTCGGCAGTATGAGTCGAAGTGCGACCCGATTTTGGATCGTAATCCAGCACGCTGTCGACCAGAGCGCAACGGCGGCTGCCTGGGTCAAGCACCAAATAGCTGACAGTATTAGTGGCGGGATCGAAGAAGCCTTCGACGAGAAGTGGTGCGTTGCTCATGCGAGTCTCCTGTCGGCGCTGGCGAGATAACGCCTCTCTCCTCCTCTCAGCAAAGCCCGTGCCAACCCGCCGAATTGATGGTCGGACGGATATAAGCCATTGATTCGAATGGCTAATCGGCGGGTATTGCGTTCACTTGGCGCTCCCCGCGCGGCGCCCCACACTGCCATGTGGCAGTCCGGCTTGACAGTCATGGCAGTGATGCGCCAACATGCATGCATCCTCCGGAGCACACCATGACCAGCCAGCCACCCTACCCCGCCGATACCCCGGCCCCGTCCGCGCAGGTGCAGTCGCTGGTGTCGTTTCTCGAGCACGAGTCGCACCCGATGATCGTGCTCGACCCTGACTACAACATCCTGGCGGCCAACACCGCCTACCAGCGCCAGTTCGGCGGCGTCGACCAACCGTTTCTCGGCCACAAGTGCTACCGCATTTCACATCATTACGATGTACCCTGCGACCAGGCGGGCGAACACTGCCCGATGAAGAAGGCACAGGAACTGCGCGGGCCGGACCGCGTTTTGCACATCCACCATACGCCGCGTGGCCCCGAGCACGTGGAAGTCGAGTTGCGCCCGATTCTCGACGAGCATGGCGCTATCACGGCCTACGTGGAGCGCCTGTCCGTGGTGCGCAGCGCATCGGCGCGGCCCAGCGACGAGGGCCTGGTGGGCCGCTCGCCGGCCTTCAACCTGGCGCTGGCGGCGTTGCAGCGGGTGGCGCCGTCGACATTGCCGGTGCTGTTGCTGGGCGAATCAGGCACCGGCAAGGAACTGTTTGCGCGCGCGGTGCACGAAACGAGCGAACGCGCGGGCGGCCCGTTCGTCGTCGTCGATTGCTCGGGCCTGACCGAGACGCTGTTCGAAAGCGAACTGTTCGGCCATGAGAAAGGCGCGTTTACCGGCGCCACCACAAGGAAGCCCGGCCTGGTCGAGACTGCGCAGGGCGGCACTCTCTTTCTAGACGAGATCGGCGACGTGCCGCTGGCAATGCAGGTCAAGCTGCTGCGGCTGATCGAATCGGGCACGTACCGGCGTGTCGGCGGCGTCGAAACCTTGCATGCCAATTTTCGGCTGGTTGCCGCAACCCACAAGCCGCTGGAAAAAATGATGGCCAGCGGCGAATTTCGACAAGACCTGTATTACCGCATCAGTGCCTTTCCGATACCGTTGCCGCCGCTGCGGGAACGCGGCGAAGACATTGCGCTGCTGGTCAATTCGTTTCTTCAGCGCGCCGGCGCCGGCAAGCGCAAGCTCACCATCGAGCCAGGTGCCCTGCTGCAATTGCAGCGGCGCTCGTGGCCGGGCAATGTGCGTGAGCTGCGCAACGTGCTCGAACGCGCCAGATTGTTTGCCGACGACGGCGTGATCCGGACCGAGCACTTGCCCGGCGCGCCGCCGGAAGCTCCCGCTGCGCGTCCCTCTGTTGCTACCAACTCCCTGGCGGCGGTACTCGCTACGTTCGACGGTACCCGCAGCGAACTGGCCACCCACCTCGGCATCAGCGAGCGCACGTTGTACCGGCGCTTGAAAGCCCAAGGCTTGGCCTAGCCCGACCGCGTGGCAGCGTACTGCCAGGCGCTGCCAAACTGGCAGCGCCTGGCCGTGACGTGGCAGCCCCCATACCATCGGCGTTCAGCTAAGGGATTGTTATCAATGGTTAAATGCGCGCGCCACGCTGTTGGCATGAAACGTGCAATCAACCGTGGTACGACCATTCGCATACCACTGAAGGAGAAAAGCCATGCAGGCAAATATAGGCACTACTGATCGCGCAGTTCGCATTCTGGCAGGGCTGGCGTTGATCGGGGCGACCCTGTTCGGCGTGATCGGCGCATGGGGCTGGATCGGCGTGATTCCGCTGGCCACCGGCATGTTTCGCTTTTGCCCGGCCTATCTGCCGTTCGGGTTCCGGACCTGTCGAACGAAACCAATAAACACCGTGAGGACAAGCAAATGAGCACCGCACCAACCAGTTACGGCGAGTTGACGGCATCGGTATCGAAGCAACTCGGCACGCTGCGCAATGACCTTCCCGAGGTGATGAAAGGATTTGGCGACCTGGCGCGCGCGGCGTCGCGTGACGGCGCCCTCGACAGGAAGACCAAAGAGCTGATTGCCCTGGCCTTGGGCGTGGCAGCGCATTGCGATGCGTGCATCGGCTTTCATGTCCAGGCGCTGGTGCGGCTCGGCACTACCAAAGCCGAACTCGAAGAGGCGCTCGGGATGGCAATCTACATGGGCGGCGGGCCCTCGGCAATGTATTCGGCCAACGCGCTGGCCGCCTTCGAGGAGTTCTCCGCGGCGCCCTGAGGCGTTGTCAATCGGGACGGGCGGCTGAACCCTGCCGGTTGGCATAGCGTTTGGCGGCCTCGAACCAAAGCAGGCTGAGCAAAGTGCCGCCAAGTCCGATCGCTACCAGCTTCGCGCTGGGAATGGCAAAGACGAAAAGCGATCGGAGTAGCGGAATGGCAAGCACCACAAAAAGCAGCACGATCGCCCCTGCGGCGATGAACGGAAATGTCGGGTTTTTTCTGTCCGGCCGGCGCCAGGTCGATGTCGACCAGGAGCGGTTGACGTAGATGAGGCCGAGATTGGACAGCACCAGCGCGCAAAACGTCGTCGCGCGGGCAGCGTCGTCCGACTCACCCAACGTTCGGGCCATCACATTTACCCCGACCAGCGCCAGCAACAGGCCGCCGCCTTGCCGTAGGCCGCGCACCAGCACCTCGCGGCCGAACAGGCGCGCTTCGGGCCGCCGCGGCGGCGCGCTCATGGCGTCCGCTTCGAGCGGTTCAACCTCGAAAATCACCGAGCATGCCGGGTCGATAATCAGTTGCAGGAACAGGATGTGAACCGGCATCAGCAGCATCGGGCACCCGAGCAGGACCGGAAGGACCGACAGGCCGACGATCGGCACATGCGCCGCCACGACGAACACGATTGCCTTGCGCAGGTTGGCGAATACCCGGCGGCCATGGCGCACTGCCGTTACCAGCGAGGCGAAATCATCGTTCAGCAGCACCAGTGCGGCGGACTCGCGCGCCACGTCGGTGCCGCGCGCGCCCATCGCAACGCCGATATCGGCCGCCTTCAGCGCCGGCGCGTCGTTGACCCCATCACCGCTCATCGCCACGACGTCGACGCGCGCGCGGAACGCCTGCACCAGCCGCAGCTTCTGCGCCGGCTGGACACGGCAAAATACTGTGGTATCGGCGAGGCGGGCCACAAGTTCCGCATCGCTCATGGCCGCCAGTTCGGCGCCAGTAACCGCCGCGCCGCCGGACGCCAGTCCGGCCTGGCGCGCGATTGAGATCGCCGTCGCCGGATGATCGCCCGTGATCATGACGACCCGGATGCCCGCGGTCCGGCATTCGGCGATCGCGGCGGGAACATCCGGGCGCACCGGATCTTCTAGCGCCACCAGGCCGAGGAACTCGAAATCGAAATCATGCTGGTTGCTCGGCAGGATGGACGCGTCGAACACTGCACGGGCGACGCCGAGCACGCGTAGGCCCTCTCCTGCCGTGCGCTCGACTTGCTGCGCGATCGCCGCGCCACGGCCGGCATCGAGGTGGCAGAGGTCGATGATCGATTCCGGCGCGCCCTTCGCGGCGATCATTTTGGCGCGCAGGTCGGGCGACTGCCACACGCGCGACATGGCCAGCATTTCCTTCGACAGCGGATAGTCGCTCAGCAGGGTCCAGTCGCTGTGCAGGTGCTCGGTGTCTGCCAGCAGGTGCTGGCCGGCGGCGCCGATGGCAGACTCCATCGGATCGAACGCGCGGCGATGGCTGGCCAGAACGGCAAACTCGAGCACGCTGTGCAAGGCTTCCTCGAATGGCGCCGATGCCGCGGTGGCGACATCGTATGCCGCCGCTTCGGTCCAGATTGCGCGCACTGCCATGCGATTGAAAGTCAGGGTACCGGTCTTGTCCACGCACAGCAATGTGGTGGCGCCAAGCAGCTCGATGGCTGGAATGCGCCGCGCAAGGACATTCTCGCGCGCCAGCCGCCATGCGCCGAGACCGAGAAATATGGTCAACACCACAGGCAGTTCTTCGGGCAGGATGCCATCGCGAATGTCAGGCAGGCGAGCACGCCGTGCAGCCAGTCGCCGCGCAAATACCAGTACAGCAAGGCAAGGCCGGCGGCCAGCGCGAGGCCAACCAGCGCCACGCTCTTCACCACCCGCCGCGTTTCCTGTTGAATCGGTGTGGGATCGGTGCGGATGGTGGCCAGCGATGCTCCGATCCGGCCAAGCGCGCTGTACACCCCGGTGGCGACAACCTGACCGCGCGCGTTCCCCTGGGTGACAAGAGTGCCCGAGAAGACATGCGAGCGCGCGTCCGCTCCGGGCGGCATCGGCGCTACGCCTGGCGCACCGGCGAATTTTGGCACCGTGGCAGATTCGCCGGTTAGCATCGATTCGTCCATCAGCAGGTTCGACGACTCGAGCAGGCACATATCGGCGGGCACCCGATTGCCCTCGGAAATGAGCACGATGTCCCGCGTACCAGGGCATGCGCGGCGATCGTACGTACCACGCCATGCCGCAGCACCAATGCGGTCGGGCTGGATAGGTCGCGCAGCGCTGCCAGCGCATTTTCGGCGCGACGCTGTTGGGCAAATGTAATGCCCATGACGACAAACACGAAGCCGAGCAGCATCAGCGCCTCGCCGCGGTCGCCAAGCAGCAGGTAGATCACGCCACACGCCACCAGCTACAGGAACATCGGCTCGGTCACCACCTCCGCGAGCAGGCGCAGCAGCGTGCGCTGCTTTGACGAGGGCAGCTCATTCGCGCCATCCTGCAGCAGGTGGCGGCTAGCTTCCTCCTCGGTCAGGCCGCCTTCGGTCTGTGTACCAGGATTCATTGTCGCGCGCCGCCCGGTGCCGCCGCCGTGGCCCCGACGACATGGTCGAGGTCGGGCCGGTGCCATGGATCGACATGCGTCATCAGCGACAGCACGCGGTGATGCTCCATCACGTTGCGGCGCGCCGCCACGGCGATGGTGTGTCCCGCTTCCACCGGGATCGTCGCGTCGACCTCGATGTGGGCGTCGACGACGATCATGTCGCCCATCTTTCGGGTGCGCACATCGTGCACGCCCATGACGCCCGAGGTGGCCTGCAGGGTGGCGATGATCGCCGCCAGTTCCTGCTCGTCGACGCCGCGGTCCATCAACTCGTGCAGGGCATCCCACGCGAATCCCCACCCCATCTTGACGATCATCAGGCCGACGATGAGCGCGGCGATGGGATCGAGCAGTGGATAGCCCGCCAGGTTTCCGGCAATCCCGCTTCCCACCACCAGGGAGGAAGCGGCATCCGAGCGGGCGTGCCAGGCATTGGCGACCAGCATGCTCGACTTGACGCGCGTGGCGACCCTCAGCATATAGCGGAACAATATCTCCTTGGCCACCAGGGCGACGGCTGCCACCGCCAGTGCGACCGCATGGACGACTGGAATGTGCTCCGGGTTTTGCAGCTTGCCGACCGCGGACGAGGCCATGCCGGCACCGACGGCAAGCAGCAACGCGCCAACGACCAGCGAAGCGGCGTTCTCGAAGCGCTGGTGGCCGTACGGGTGCTCGGCGTCGGCTTCCTTGGCGCCGTGATGGCTGGCAAACAGCACGACAAAATCGGCGACCAGGTCCGATAGCGAATGAATGCCGTCGGCAATGAGGCCCTGTGATTTTGCCAGCACCCCGACCGCTATCTGCAAGCCGCTCAGCGCAATGTTCAACGCGACACTGACCCAGGTACTGCGCGATGCGGCAGCAGCTCGCTCGGCCGGCGTATGCTCGGTGTCTTCGGGATCGTCAACCGGTTCGATAAAGCTGTTCAAAGGGCTCTCCATTGGCGGTCACGCCGCGGATACATTGCGCTCCACGCTATAGAGGGCAAATGTACATTGTAGCAATGTGGAGCCAGTATTGCCGCAGGCGTTGCGGCGAGGCGATTACCGCGAATGCCATTTCGGCAGCATCCTGCGCAGCGTGTCATCGCCCACCAGGTAATGGTGATACAACGCTGCCGCCGCATGCAAGCCGCTCAGAAAATAGCCAATCGTGGCGCCGCTTTCGTGGACTTCCTTGACCGTCTCCGCCAACGCCTTGTTTTCGTTGAGCAGTGCCGGCAGCTGCAACCCGAAGAATGGAATTGGCGTCCCTTTGGCGCTCAGAAGCAACCAACCCAACGCTGGCATGCCGAGCATGAACACGTACAGCGCCACTTTCATCAGCTTTGCCCCCTGCCCCTGCCATTTCGGCGGGGGCAGCGAAATGGCAGGCGCCGGGCCGGCGAAGTGGACGACCAGGCGTCCCGCAGCCAATGCGAGCACGCACAGTCCCAGCATGTAGTGCCACGTTTTCATCGCTTCGCGCGTGGCACTACCTTTTGGATAAAATTCGCGCAACTCCATGCTGGCGTACACCGCTACCAGCAAGGCTAGCATCACCCAGTGCAAACTGACGGATACCCAACCGTAACGCGAAGAGTCGTTTCGCCATTGCATACATTCTCCAGTCCATTGCGCCTGGAATTATTCATCCGACCAAGCGATCAAACCAGTGTATTGATGCGTTCCTAAAAAAACGTTGATGTGCGTCAAAAATGATTGAGCGCGCCGCTCGCCTCGGCAATTGCTGCCTTGTGATAGCGTTCGACGCTGCCGTCCTTGAGCATGGTTGCAAGCGACATCGATAAGGGCTGCACCAACGCGCGCTTCGATCGATGAATATAACAATGCATGGCAACCGACTCGACCACCGAAAGGCGCCGAATCCCAGCGCCGGCGAATTCAGGCTGCAACAGCGCGCGTTCAACAACGCTATCGATATCGACGTACAGGTCAGTGCGGCGCTGCACGAGTTTGCGTATCCCCAAGGTCGCATTATTGACCACGGAGACGTGCAATTCCGCAGGATGTGCGCCGAGCATTTCCCTGCATCGCACTACCCCATTGCGATATTCGACCCGCGGCTTACCGAACTCCGACAGGCCGCGCCACCCTTCGCCAAGGCGCTGCGTGGGATAACCGTAGGCGCAAAAGTTCATCGAGAAATGCGAAGGCGCAATGCGGATCATGTCCGGATGCAGCGTTCCATAACTGCCGACCCGGTTGATCTCGCCGTCCACCAGACCGGCGTCGGACATCGCAGATGCCCGTAGCGCCGGATACGATTGGAGCGTCAAGCCACGTCCTATCCGGGCGCAGGCATCAGCATAAATCATCCTCAGCCAGGCCCCGTGAATCGAATCCTCAACGTCTTCCGCAGTGACCAGCACGAGTTTGGATCGGCGCGCGAACGCGGCCGGAGCGCCCCCCAAAAGGACGGCGGCGGCAAGCGCTTGGATCCGGGATCTTGAAACCTGTTCGCGCAATGTTCACCTCGACATATGGGTTTGTGGATTGCTAACTTATTGCCCCGCTCCACGCGTCGGGCTGCATCAACTCGCGTTAATAATTCGTTAATGAAACATCGTTAGCATAACATTCCACCACCAGTCGCTCAGCGACATAGTGCAAGCGCCATGGCACCACAGCTAATCCTGAATGCAGAGGGCACATGACAAAGCTATATATTGCAAGCATCGCGCTGCTCGCATCAGTTGCCGCCACATGCTGGTTTTGGCGCTACCGGCGCATCACTATTGGGCTCCTATTGAGCAATGTAATTTGGGCAGCGATCGTGGCCGGCCGCCTCATTTTCGTGCTGACCCACCTCGATGTCTATGCCGCTGCGCCATTGCGCGTACTGGATCTGAGCGATGGCGGCTTGGCCGATGTGGTCGCATTATTCGCAGCGTTGGCGACGGCGGCGCACGGCACCGCACGCTCGGCCGAATTGCGCAAGCCGCTTGCCATTGCGCTCGCCAGCGGCGCCTGCGCATCGGCGCTAGCCACCATCCTGTTTCCTTTTCTTTCGACAGTGCCGATGACGACGCCTCAGATCGACGTGCGCAATCTCGACGGCGGCACCGTCAACCTTGCTACGTTGCGAGGCAAACCGTTAGTGATCAATTTGTGGGCCAGTTGGTGTCCGCCATGCAGACGGGAAATGCCGCTGTTGCAGGATGCGCAGCGAAAGCACACTGAGGTTCAATTTGTTTTCGTCAACCAAGGGGAGGACTTTACGGAAATTGTGCGATTTCTACACGAGCAGCAAACACCGCTGCAAAACGTGTTCGCCGATCGATTGAGTCAGGTTGGCAGCGCGACAAACGCCATCGGTATGCCAACCACGCTTTTCTTCAACCTCCACGGCAAGCTCGTCGCCCGTCACGTCGGCGAGATCGACGCGACGTCCCTGGCCGCCGCGCTGGCAGGGCTTGAGCGCAAACCGGGCGCAGTTGACTGACGCCGGCGACACAGCACGCTATTGCAGCAGCGCGCGCGCAGGTGTGGCGCGCGTCGCGCCCGCGCGTGCGCGATGATCGGCACGTGGGTGTGCCGGCGCCGCACCGGTGGCCAGCTTGAACGTGCCCACCACCGACGACAACTGCTTCGCCTGCTCCTGCATCGAGTCCGCCGCGGCGGCGGCCTCCTCCACCAGCGCCGCATTTTGCTGTGTGACCTGGTCCATCTGCGCAATCGCCTGATTGACTTGGGCGATGCCGGCACTTTGTTCCTGTCCGGCCAGGGCAATCTCCCCCATGATGTCGTTTACCCGCCTCACGCTGGCCACTACGTCGCTCATTGTCGTGCCGGCGGCATTCGCCATGCGGCTGCCCGCCTCGACCTTACCGACCGAGTCGCCGATCAATTCCTTGATTTCCTTGGCCGCCGCCGCGCTGCGCTGCGCCAGGTTGCGCACTTCGGACGCCACGACCGCGAAGCCCCGGCCCTGCTCCCCCGCGCGCGCCGCTTCGACCGCCGCATTCAGCGCCAGAATGTTGGTCTGGAACGCAATGCCGTCGATCACGCCGATGATGTCGACTATCCGCTTGGCCGATGCATTGATCGACTCCATCGTGCCGACTACGTCCGCAACTGCAACGCCGCCTTTGGTGGCGACTTCAGACGCCGCGTTGGCCAGCTGGTTCGCTTGACGCACGCTGTCGCCGTTCTGCTGCACCGTCGAAGTGAGTTCCTCCATCGATGCCGCCGTCTCTTCCAATGAGCTCGCTTGCTCTTCGGTACGGGCGGACAGGTCGAGGTTTCCGGCCGCGATCTCGCTCGATGCCGTCGTGATCGTGTCGGTTCCAGTGCGTACTTTGCGCACCAGCGCCGCCAGACTGTCTTGCATCATGCGCATGGTAAACAGCAGGCTGGCAGAGTTATGCTCGTTGTCGACATCAATGTGGCGCGTCAGGTCGCCCGCTGCAATCGATGCGGCGATCGACGCGGCGTAATCAGGCTCGCCACCCAACTGGCGCATCACGTTACGGGTGAGCCAGAATGCGACGCCGGCGCCGCCAAGAATTGCGCCGGCGGCCAGGAGCAGGCTGTATGTCAGTGCGGCGTGGGTGCGGTCCGCCAGATCGACTTTCGCGACCGCCACCGCGGCATTCTTGGCCTTGATCAGATCGAGCAATTCGCCGCGCATCTGGCGCCACATCGGCGTCTCTTCATTGTTCAGGCTCTCGATCGCTGCGCCTTGGTTCTCCTTTGCCAATCCGACAATCTTCCTCTGCATTTCCGACTGGCGTTCCTGCAGTGCCTTGACCTTCTGGAGAATCGACAATGCCGCCGCATCGTCTTGCGCCAGCGTCATCGCTGTGGTCATCTCTTTGGCGAATGCATCGCGCGCCGTATCGAGATTCTTGTAGCCCACCTGGTTGGCGGGCGAGAGGATGACGTTACGCAGTGCCTGGCCCATTTGCAGACCTTGGGCATACAGATTGGTGCTCGCGGCGAGAAACGCCTGGTCATGTTCAATAAACTTATCGAACTGCGCCGCGGCATTTTGCATCCCGGAGATGGCCACGCCGAGCGCGATTGCAAAAGATGCAAAGACCACTGCCATGCAGGTCGCCATTTTGTTACGTAATTTCATCGTATCGTTCCGCTCGAGTAAAAAAGGCGCTGATCAATATCTCAGCGCTTTTTCATTATCAGTGGAAATTAAAGATTACCAAAAGCAACTTTTAATTTTTCCGACCAATAGTAGGGCGATGAGGCGCTTGCACAACAATGCATGCCGCACGCCGGCGCAAGGCGGCGCCATCAACTGCGCGCGTCCTTCGGTTTGTCGCCTTTCGGCCAATCCTTTGCCTTGAATTTGTACACCGGGCGCGGCAGGTGGGTGAAATACTCGGCCACGTCGAGCGCCTCCTGATCACTCAGGGTGCCGCCCTGGCCGAGCGGCATATTGTGTTTGACGAACGCAGCGGCGGTATACGTGCGTGCCATGCCGGCGCCGTCGTTGAACGAATCCTTGCCGGCCACCGGCGGGAACAGATAGCCGCCTGACGGATTTTTGGTACCGGCGCCAGTGGCGCCATGGCAGCTGGCGCACTTGGCAGCGTAGACTTCTTGGCCGTGCGCCGGGTTCGCTTTGAGCTCCTGGTCGAGCGGGCCAAATCCGCGCCCCTTCACGCTCGTTCCCGTCGGCACGCCCGTCGACAGCCACTGCATGTACGCGAGGATATTGTTCATCTCCGCCGAATCGTAAGCGAGCGGCTTGCCGTTCATCGAGCGCTGGAAGCAATCGTTGACCCGCTCCGTCAGCGAAATCACTTTTCCGCTGCGCGAGCGATACTCGGGAAACACGCCCCAAATGCCCACCCAGGGCGAGGCGTTGGCGGTGGTTCCTCCGGCAAGGTGGCAACTGGTGCAATTTAACCCATTGCCGACGTTCTTCGGCAGGCGTTGGTGGGTTTCAGTAAGCAATTTCTTGCCTTCCTGAATCGCCAATCTCTTCGGTCCCGCCGGGATGGTTGCGTCGGCAGGCGCAGTAAATGGCGGCGCCGGCGGTTGGGCGGCAACGCTGCCTGCCAGTACCAGCGCGAGGCCGGCCGTTATCAATTCTAATTTGATCGTCATGTGCGGCTCCTGTAGTTCATTGTCAGTGCGCGGCTGACATCGTCGTCAGCGCGCTTGTCTTCGAGGCGATATCCACGCCGGCATCCTAGCGAAATTTTTCCAGGGCGCTGTCATCGTTCTTTTGCTCCGGCAGGCCGGTTATGGCCGGAAACTCCGACAGGCGCGGCATGCCGCTCCTGATCTGGACTTTGCCCTGTTTGTCCTTCCAGATCAACCCGGGCGTACCGGCGATGCCGAATCGCTGCATCAACTCGCCATTGCGGCGGATCGCCGCTGCCGCACCTGGTTGGGCAGCCTCGCTCGACTGTGACGAAGGGGTCCAAGGCTTGCCGTGGTTCGTTTCCATGACGCGAAACGCCGCCACCTTGTCGGCCGCCACCATCACCTCGATCGCCTTTGGCATGCTGTTCGGTCCGAGGGTGGCCACTGGAACCCAGCGCACCTGGAGACCGGCCTTTTCGTAGGGCTGGAATGCAAGCCATGCGGAGTGACAATACGGACAGTTGGCGTCGACGAACACGTAGACGGTCGATTTTGCGCCGGCGCCGGCGACGGCGCCTTCCGCGACGTAGCTCGACTTCTCCAGTTGCAGGAACAAGCCGCCGAGATCAGGCTTCGGTACATATTTTTCCTCGTACTGCGCGCTGATGCTTTCGCCGTTCTCGCCGATGAGCGCGCCGGCCAGCAAGGTTTTCTTGTCGGCCGTGGTGTACACGGTCGAATAATGGCCATCCTGCGCCAACACCCAGCCCGTCAGCCCGGAGACGGCGGGAAACTGGCGAACCACCTTGACGCCCGAATCCACGGCCTGGCGGATCGCCTTCGGATAGGCATCAGCCGAGAAGGCCGTGGTGGAGGCAAGCAGCGCGGCGCCGCCAGTGATCAGCGCGGCGGCGACGAGGCGCGGGTTCTTGTTCCTAAAGTGCATCGGGAGTGTCATTGAGTTTCCATGTGGTTGTCGGAAGGATTTATTTGGGCAATTCGGCCAGCCGCTGGGCCAGGCTGGCGGCCGACAGTTCGCCTAAGCGGCGCTCGACCAATCTGCCCCGGGCGTCGAAAAACAGGGTTGCCGGCAATGCTTGCGAACCGATCGCCGACGACAACGCGGAATGCGGGTCGAGCAGGACATTGGCGAGGTCGATGCGCGATGCATCAAGATACTGTCGCACCGTGGCGGCCGATTCGCTCTGATTGACAAAGACGAAGTTGACGTCCGCGCGGCGCAACTGCGCGTCGCGCAACAACGGCATCTCGCGCCGGCACGGCGGGCACCAGCTCGCCCACAGATTGACCACCAGCGGTTTGCCGGCGAACGCCTGCAATTGCTGCGGCCCGCCGCGCAGATTGGTCAGTTCGACGGCGGGGACGCCGACCTCAAGCTTCGGCTGCAGCGCGGCGACCAGCGCCACCCCCGCCCACAATGCGACGCCTGTCGCCACTCCCGCCGCCAGCGCAGGGCGTTGCGCCGGCCGCCGCCAGCCCAGCCAGGCCGCCACGATGACGCCGCCCACCACGCCGGCCCATCCCATCCAGCCGCCATCGCGCACGTCGAGGATGCTCGAGGGATGGCCGAGATACGCATCGCTGTAGCGCAGCACGTGCGCCGCGCGCGCCGCCAGCAAGGCGCAGGCGATCGTCACCCACATCATCGGTTCGGCATGCACGCCGCGCGCGCGTGCCACCCAGTTAGCCACGGTTGTGGCGAGCAGAATCGTCGCCAACACGACCAGCACGTCAAGCGAGAACGCCATCGGCCCTATGGCTATCGTACCCATCAGCTTGGCGACTCCGCGGCCATCCGCGCCTTGCAGCCGTCGCGAACGGCGCCGCGTGCTCCGCGCGTCATTGTTCTGTTGCGAAAGTATTCATCGCCATAGCGTACCAGCGGCCGATTACGGCAACATTAAGGCAATGGCGACAGTCAGCCTGGATGCGTCCCCGCGCGAGGACTGCTATGATCAAATTTTTGCGCGTTCGCCTATGCATGTTTTGCTGATTGAAGATGACGAGTTAGTAGCCAGCGGCATCCTGGCGGGCCTGCGGCTCTCGTCCATCACGGCCTACCATGCCGACACGGCGAGCGCGGCAAGTGCGGCGCTGGCAACGAGTGCGTTCGACGTCGCCATCCTGGACCTCGGCCTGCCAGACCAAGACGGCATGGCATTGCTGCAGCGCTGGCGCGGCGCCGGCAAGGACCTGCCGATCCTGATCCTGACTGCCCGCGACGACGTCCTGGATCGCGTCGCCGGCCTGCGCGCGGGCGCCGACGACTATCTGCTCAAACCGTTCGACCTGGCAGAACTGGTGGCGCGCCTGCACGCCCTGCATCGCCGTGCCGGCGGCCGCAGCGTCGATCGGATCGCCCACGGCGCGATGTGCTTCGACCCGGCCACTTGCGTCGTCACCTTGCATGGCGAAGCGGTGGAATTGTCGCGCCGCGAACTGGCGCTGCTGCAAGCGTTGCTGCACGCCGGCAAACGGATACTGAGTGCCGACCAGGTCAAGGACAAGTTGTACGGGCTGATCGACAACGTCGAGAGCAATGCGATCAATGTGCACATTCACCATCTGCGGCGCAAACTCGGCCCCGGGATAGTGGAAACCGTTCGCGGACTCGGCTACAGACTTGGCGAAGCCGGGCCATGAGCCTGCGGTTGCGGCTCCTGCTGATCATCGGCCTGCCGTTCCTCGTGCTGTGGGTGACGGCATCGACCTGGATGCTGGTCGAGCTACGCACCGAATTCAGGGCGGCGCTGGATGAACGGCTGGCGGCGTCGGCGCACATGGTGGCCGGCTTGCTGGCGCAATCGGCGGTCCCGCAAGCGGCCATGTCGCCGGTGCGCACAGTGACATCGATTGGAGCGATGAACGGGGTGGCGTGCGAAATTCGCCTGCTGCGCGGCGGCATCCTGGCGCGCACTGCCAACAGTCCCGAGCAGCTCGGCATCGCCGCTGCCGGCTACCGTACCAGAACGATCGACGGCGAACGCTGGCGCAGTTTCACGCTCGAAGAGAATGGCGTGCGGGTGACGACCGCCGATCGCGTCGATCGCCGCGAACAGTTGTTGCGCGGCGTTGTAGCCGCGGCGGCCATACCGGTACTGATCGCCACACTCGGCAGCCTGCTGGCGCTCTGGTTCGGCATTCGCCATGGCCTTGCCCCGCTCGAATCGATTCGAGCCGCGCTCGCGGCGCGCGAACCGGATGCGTTGCAGCCCGTCCCTACCGCCCGCGTGCCGGCTGAAATGTCCCCGCTCGTCGCGGCAATCAATGCGCTGCTGGCGCGTGTCGAGGGCGCACTCGAACGCGAACGACGTTTCACCGGAGATGCGGCCCATGAACTGCGCACACCGCTGACGGCCGTCAAGACGCACATTCAGGTAGCGCGGCTGTCACACGACGGCGACGGCAAAGACCTGGCGCTGCAGCACGCCGAACAAGGAGTCAACCGGCTGCAGCACACCATCGAACAGCTGCTGATGCTTGCCCGCCTTGACGGACCTTTCCGGTTCGATGACGATGACCTGGCCGGCGCTGCCACGGTCGCGCATGCCGCGCTAGCGCAGATCGCGCCCGACTTGACGCGCCGGGTGGTCGTCGCCGCCGACGGTGCGGCCGCCATGCTGACAATGCCGGCCGCCCTCGCCGCGACCGCGCTTCGCAATCTGCTCGACAACGCAATCCGCTACTCCCCGCCCAACACCGAGGTGCTCCTGCGATTCGCGCGGGACGGCGAGTCGATCGTGTTTTGCATCGAGGATCGTGGCATTGCAATGAGTGCGCAAGACAGCGCACGCGCCGTCGAACGGTTCTGGCGCAATGGACGCGGCCAAGGCAGCGGGCTTGGCTTGTCGATTGTGGAGGCCATCGCCAAGCGTTTCGGCGGCGACCTCCAACTCAGCGCCCGGCCGGGCGGCGGCCTCGTGGCGAAACTGCGCCTGCCGGCGGCTGACTAAAGCCAGCCGGCGGCCCCCTACACGGCAGCCATTACTCGTTGCAGCCGTTGTCGCACCTCGCCGGCGAGCACGGCGATGTCGGGCTTGCCGACCAGTTGAAGCACTGCATCGGTGTCCATGAATTCCACGCTGACGTTGCCATCGGCTACTTCGCGCACCAGCACATTACACGGTAACAGCAGGCCGATCGACGGCTCGGCCTGGATCGCCCGCTGCGCCAGCGCGGGATTGCAGGCGCCCAGTATCCGGTAGGCCGGCATATCGGCGTTGAGCTTCTTTTTCAAGGTGGCGGCGACGTCGATGTCGCTCAAGATGCCGAATCCTTCTGCCTGCAAGGCTGCGGTGACACGTTCAATTGCCTCGTCGAAGGCGCACGACACCGTCTTGCCAAATCCATAGTTGCTTGCCATTTTCATTCTCCATGTGATGATGTTTGTTGATTAACCGCAGCGCGGGATTTATACATTATATTGATTTATAGTTTGTCGCGTAATATAATATTTTCGTACAAGACGAAACAAGGAACGATCAACCATGAACCACCCCGTCCCGTTTGACCCGGCCGCGATGCGCGCGGCGGCAGCGCAGGCATGCGGCCTGCTGAAAGTGCTCGCCAACCCTGACCGCTTACTACTGCTGTGCCAGCTCACCCAAGGCCCACTTTGTGTCAGCGAACTTGAAACCATCCTGGGGATTCAGCAGCCTACCCTCTCCCAGCAGCTCGGTGTCCTGCGCGACGAAGCGCTGGTGACCACGCGACGCGAAGGAAAGCAGATTTTCTACAGCATTGCCAGCAGCGAGGCAATGGCCGTGATGGCGGCGCTGTACCAACTGTATTGTGAAAAACCGAACGGAGCAACATCATGATGATCGACTGGGTGCATTTCACGCCGTGGGCCTCCCTGGCCGGTGGCGTATTAATCGGACTGGCCGCGGCGCTGTTCGTACTGTTCAACGGCCGCATTGCCGGCATCAGCGGCATCCTGGGCGGCTTGCTGCAATGGCCGAAAGGCGACATCGCCTGGCGCATCGCATTCCTGTTCGGCCTGGTCGCCGCCCCGGCCGCGTATGGCCTGTTCGCCCCGCTGCCCGCGGTGCAGGTCGATGCCGGCACCGCCACGCTGGTGGTGGCCGGCCTGCTGGTTGGCATCGGTACGCGCTATGGCGCCGGCTGCACCAGCGGCCACGGCGTGTGCGGCCTGTCGCGCCGCTCACCGCGATCGCTGGTGGCCACGGCCGCCTTCATGGCGGCTGGATTTGTCACCGTTTTCATCGTTCGTCACCTCATCGGATAAGGAGCACATCATGCACATCATCATGGCACTCGTTGTCGGCCTGGTCTTCGGCATCGGCCTGATCGTCTCCGGCATGACCGATCCGTCCAAGGTAATCGGCTTTCTGGACCTGGCCGGCCACTGGGATCCCTCGCTCGGTTTCGTCATGGGCGGCGCCATCCTGGTCGGGCTGGTCGCGTTCCGCTTCGCCGCGGGGCGCGACAAGTCGCTGCTCGGCGACGTCATGCGCCTGCCCACCGCAACGCACATCGACCGCCGGCTGGTCTTGGGCGGGCTGGCCTTCGGTATCGGCTGGGGACTGGCCGGCTACTGCCCCGGTCCGGCGCTCGCATCGCTCGCCAGCGGCGGCAGCAAACCACTCATTTTTGCAGCAGCAATGATCGTCGGCATGGTGATCTTCGAATTGCTCGAGCGCCTGCCGGCGCGCCGCAAGCAGGCAGCGTAAGGGGCAGCGCCATGTTAATCGTGCTCGGACTGGGATTGGTGGTTGGCGTCATCCTCGCGCTCACCGGGGCCGGCGGCGGCATCCTGGCGGTGCCGCTGCTGGTGTTCGGCATCCAGATGGGCGTAGCCCAGGCCGGCCCGATCGGCCTGCTGGCAGTCGGCATGGCCGCCGCGCTCGGCGCAGTGCTCGGGCTGCGCGAGGGCATCGTGCGCTACCGCGCCGCCATGCTGATCGCCGCGGCCGGCATGCTGCTCTCGCCGCTCGGATTATGGCTGGCGCACCGGCTCGACAACCGCTGGCTCAGCATCCTGTTCGCCATGATCCTGCTGCTGGTGGCCTTTCGCACATTCCGCCAGGCGACGCGCCCACCGGTTGCCGCCCCCGCAAATGTCCATTCCCTGCTTCCCTGCAAGCGCGATGGCGCAACCGGCCGCTTCATCTGGACCAGCAGCTGTGCGCGCGCGCTCGCGCTGTCGGGCACCGTCACCGGCCTGCTTTCGGGCCTGCTTGGTGTTGGCGGCGGCTTCGTCATGGTGCCGGCGCTGCAGCGCTACACCGATCTGGCGATGCGCTCGATTGTTGCCACCTCGCTGGCAGTGATCGCCCTGGTCTCAGTGACCGGTGTCGTCACCAGCGCTGCCACCGGCGGCATGGTCTGGAGCGTCGCCATCCCGTTTTCCGCCGGCGCCCTTGCCGGCATGCTGGGCGGCCGGATGGTGTCGGCGCGCCTGGCCGGCCCCCATCTCCAGATCGGCTTCGCCGTTGTGTCGGCCGCGGTTGCGATCGGCATGATCGTCAAGTCGGCATTGTGACCCCCCTTAACCTCGCCTCTTTGGAGATCCGCGATATGAACGTCAATCCTATTCAATTGTTCGACGTCGAATCGTCGACCTTTACCTATATTCTGGTGGCCGACGATGACAGGTCGGCGGTGATCATCGATCCGGTCGAGCGCCATTGGGAGCGCGACTTGGCGCACCTTGCACGGCTCGACCTGAAGCTCGCCTACGTGCTCGAGACGCACGCGCACGCCGACCACGTCACCTCGGCGGGCAAGCTGCGCGAGGTCACCGGCGCCCAGGCTGCTGTTCCATCCGGCTGCGGCATTGCGCCAGCCGAGCTGCAGCTGAAAGACGGCGACGTCATCCGCTTCGGCCCACATGACCGAATCGATGTGCTGCACACACCCGGCCACACCGCAGGCAGCGTCAGCTATATCTGGCGCGGCAACGTGTTCACCGGAGACACCTTGCTGATCGACGGCTGCGGGCGCACGGACTTTCAAAGCGGCAGCTCGGCGGCGCTGTACGACAGCGTCGTCGGCAAGCTGTTCGCGCTGCCCGATACGACGCGCATGTGGCCCGGTCACGACTACAAAGGCCAGTCGGTGTCGACGATCGGATGGGAGAAGCGGCACAACGCCCGCCTTGCCAATCGCAGCAAGGGAGATTTTGGCGCGCTGATGGCGGCGCTGAACCTGCCGAAGCCGAAGCTGATTGACATCGCCGTACCCGCGAACCAGAACCTGGGACTGCCGCATGGCGCATGATAATTACTTCAGCGATCCGGCGCAAACCTGGGACGCGCGCTTCGGCGGCCCGGATTTTTTGTTTGGCACCGCGCCGAATGCTTATCTGGCGAGCCAGGGCGCGCTGATGACAGCGGGCCAGACTGCGTTGGCCGTCGCTGATGGCGAAGGCAGGAACAGCGTCTGGCTGGCGCAGCAGGGCCTGCTGGTCGACGCCTTCGATATTTCCGCGGTGGGGGTGGCGAAGGCGGACGAACTGGCACGCCGCGCTGGCGTCAGCGTCAACCTGCACGCGTCTGATTGCGACTCCTGGGACTGGCAACCTAACGCCTATGATCTCGTCGTCGCAATCTTCGTGCAGTTCGCAGGAACCGAGATGCGGCGCCGCCTGTTTGCCGGCATGGTCGCCACGCTCAAGCCGGGCGGCTACCTGATCGTCCAGGGCTACACGCCGAAGCAGCTCGACTACAAGACCGGCGGCCCTGGCCTCCTCGAACACCTGTACACCGGCGCCATGATGCGCGAAGCGTTTGCAGCGCTGGAGATCGTCGAACTGCGCGAATACGACCGTGTGCTTGCCGAAGGCACGCAGCATGTCGGCCCCTCCGCCCTGCTGGGCATAGTGGCGCGCAAGCCGGCCGCCTGACAGAAGGCTACGGTTTGATGTAGGCGTAGCCTTCCTGCGACTGCAGCCGGCTCACTTCGGCGACCCCGGACGGCACGATCGTCGCTTCGGGGATCACGCGCTTGCGGTCGATCTTGCGGATCTCCAGGGTGTTATTGCAGACCCGGAACTGGACATTGCGATTGACGAGCTCCTGCACCACGGCGTCATACGGGTTGCCGTTCTTGTCCTTCGCGCCGTCGAGCAGGAAGTCAATCCCGGGGCCATGGGTGACCACCACGATCTTCGCTTTCGGACTGGCGTTCAGGTGATTGCGAATATTGTTCAGGGCGGCCATCGGGTTGCTGCCGTCATTGATGTGATAGACGACCTTCTCTTCCCTGTCCGCCGCACCGGCGACAGAGAGCGAAGCGAATGCAAGGACCAATACGGCAAAAAGAGTACGAACGATTTTCATGGCAGCTCCGTGTGATTGACGTGGTGGGGTACTACTTGGCAAGCAGGCTCTCGCGCTCCATGAGCAGGTAGGTCTGGTAGGCATTGATCCGATTGGCCTGGGCGAAGGCCGGATAAGCAGCAAACGATTTCCAGTCGGTCTTTTGATAAGCTTCCTCGAACGGCACCATGTCGGCCACCGCATCGCCCATCGCCCGGCGCAGGAACAGCAGGTAAGACCGGGTCAGCTGCAGGTCCTTGAGCGGCGCGCGCGACATCTCGCCGTGACCGGGCACCACGACTGCTGGCGAGATCTTCAACATCTCCTCGAGGGCGGCCAGCCAGACCTTGCTGTCCGCTTCGCCGACGAACGGAATCCTGCCGGTAAAGAACAGGTCACCGGCGAACAGCATCTTGTCCTCGTCGACCGCGAGCATGATGTCTTCCGGCGAATGCGCGCCCGACATGTCGATCACGCGGAAATGCACGCCGCCGAGCGTGAACGGAATCGCCTTGCTCGCATCGAAATGCAGCCAACGGTCGGCTGTCACCAGCCGCGTCTTCTCGTTGACCCATGGCGCGAGATCGGCCTTGCGTTGCGCCAGACGCGATGGCGCGATGTCCGACGCGAGATACAGGCGGCCGTTTTCATGCGCCCATATTTCCGCTCCGGCCGCCTTGAACGCCTGCAGACCGTAGAAATGATCTGCATGATAATGGCTGACGATGACACGCCGGATCGGCTGCGCCGTGATTGCGCGGATCGCGCTCACCATCGCTTCGCCGAGCGCCGGCGTGCCGAGCGCGTCGAATACCACGACGCCGTCCGGCGTGACGACAAAGCCCGCATTCGACATGAAGCCCTGGTTGGCCGCATCGGCCATGCCGGTATGGCCGTGGAAGTAGTACACGTGCGGCGAAATCTTCACCGGCGTCAGTGCCATCGGCTGCAGCGGCGCCGCACCGGCGCCAAATGCCGGCACCGCCACGGCAAGGGCAAAAATCCAACGACGGCAGCACCGCGTCGCGGCCCCTGAAAGTGTGATGAATTCGTTTTTCACGCAGGCTCTTTTCCGAAGGTCAGGGTTGGGGATCGGTGGAGCGCGCCGTAGCGGCACCCGCCAGTTTGGCGCGCGCCTCGTCGAGGGCCCGGTCCAGGTAGGCGCCGTACATGCCGGCGACGTCGCCGCCGAGCAGCGGCGCGGCGAGCAGCTTGCCGTCGCGGTCGAGCATGACGACGGACGGCGCGACCGCTAGGCCATAGCGCGCCGCCAGCAAGCTGCCGCTGGTTCGCTCGCCATGGAACCCGGCCAGCGTCGCCGGCGAGGTCAACTCCAGTTCGCGCACGACGAGGCGGTCCGCCGCGCGCGGCGCACGCGTCAGCGGCGCCAGGTAATTGCGGCGCACAACGGCGCAATACTGGCACTCCGGCAGCGAAAAAAATACGACCAAAGGGCTGCCGCGCGTGGCGGCGAGTGCACCGTCAGCACGCAGGTCGAGCGGCGCCGCCAGCGCCGCGCCGTCACCCGCTTCGGCACTGCCGGCGAATGCGCCGCAGATCGCCAACGCGGCCAGCAGCCGTACCGCATGGCTGGCGGGGCGACGCCGATTCGACGGCGGGCAGGATCTCATCGCGCTGGTCACGTCACAATTTTGGAATGGTCATGCGCTCTTTATCGAGCTTGTAGCTCCAAGGCAGGTCGGCGTTTTTCCAGCCATTCACCACGCGCTGGCCCTGCTTTGGCCCGCTGGTGGCGACATCGCCTTCGAAGCCGTCGACCACGCTGAACACTCTCGAATAGCCCAACTGGGTCAACAGCGTGGCGGCGCGGGCGCTGCGGTCGCCCGAGCGGCACATGACGATGACCACATCGCCTTTGCCGAGGCCCTTGGCCGCCATCCGCCGCGCCAACTCGGGGCCGAAGTCGCTGTTCACCTCGAGCTTGAAGCGGCCGGCCTTGTCGTCCCACGGCGCATCGTCCGGATGCTCGACGTACGGGATATTGGCATCGGCAACCGTCGGCATGCCGACGTAGGACACTTCGTAGCGCGTGCGCACGTCGACGAAAAACGCCTTTGCGCCCAGCTTCTGCTTGAGGGCATACGCTTCGCGCGCGTCAAGGTAGCGGCCGGCCGTGGTCTGCTTGCTGGCCGGGACGGCTGCCGCCTCGACTGCTTGCGCCTGAGTGTGCGCGGCGGCCAGCGTAGCGCAGGCCGAGGCGATGAGGATCCAGTTCTTGACGCGCATGTGCTTCCTTGCCGAGTTAATTGAAATGGTGTTCACGCCAGCATCCCCGCATTGCCCTGCATGCCGATCAGGCGCGGCGTATTCAGCGTGCGCGGCGTCACCGTCTTGTGTGCCTTGAGCCACTGCGCCACGACGTCCCACACCGGTTCGCCCTGTGCGCCCTCCGCTACCGGCGCCCAGCCCGCCACCTTGTAGGTCTTGCCGGCCTCGATCAGCTTGCCGTTGAGGCGCATGTCGCTGATGCGCGCGCCCATCGCGGCATTCGGTTCGATGGCATAGGTCATGCCGCCGACGCGCACCATGTCGCCGCCCTGCTGGTAATACGGGTCCTTGTTGAACAGGTTGTCGGCGACGTCTTCCATTACTGTCTTGATCGTGCTGCCTGTCATGTCGGTCAGAGTGCTGTAGGAATAGGTCGTCGCGGTCTGGTCCATCAGGTGTTCCATCAGGATCGGGCTGTTCGGTAACAGCGACGTGCCCCAGCGGAAGCCCGGCGAGAACGCCATGTCGGCGCCTTTGACGTCCATCAGCGCATCGATGATCAACTGGTCGAAGGTGCCGTTGAAATTGCCGCGGCGATACAGCGTGCCTTCGGTCATTGCCAGCTTCTCGCCAAGTCTCGCCTCGTAGGGCGCCCTGACCTTGTCGATCAACGCCGCCATGTCGCGGTCGGCCGGCAGGAAGTTCGAAAACACCGGCAGCAGGCGATACTGGAACGCCCTGACATTGCCTTCGCGCACGTCGAAGTCAAGCACGCCGAGGAACTTGCTGTTGCTGCCAGCGTTGGTCACTAGCGTCTTGCCGCCGCCATTGCTGACGACCACCGGCACCGGCACGCCATCGTGAGTATGGCCGCCCATGATGGCGTCGATGCCGCGCACACGCGAGGCCATTTTCAAGTCGACGTCCATGCCGTTGTGCGACAGCACGACGACCACCTTGGCGCCCTTCGCACGCGCCTCGTCGACCATCTTCTGCATGTGCTCTTCCTGGATGCCGAAGCTCCATTCGGGCGTCATGTAGCGCGGGTTGGCAATCGGCGTGTAAGGAAAGGCCTGGCCGATGATCGCCACCGGCACGCCGTTCATCTGCTTGATGACGTACGGCGCAAACACCTGGTCGCCGAAATCGGTGGTCTTGACGTTTTGCGCCACGAAATCGACCTTGCCCTTGAAGTCCTTGCCGACGATTTCCTGCACCCGTTTGTCGCCCAAGGTCATTTCCCAGTGCGCCGTCATGACGTCGACGCCTAGCAGCAGGCAGGCGTCGACCATGTCCTGGCCTTTGGTCCACAGCGCGGTGCCGGAGCCTTGCCAGGTGTCGCCGCCGTCAAGCAGCAGTGCGCCGGGCCGGCCGGCGCGCATCCGCTTGACCAGCGTTGCGAGGTGGGCGAAGCCACCTACCTTGCCGTACGTTTGCGCGGCCTGTTCGAAATTAAGCGCCGTGAAAGCGTGCGCCTGCGGCGTATTCGGCTTCAGGCCAACTTGCTTGAGCAATTGTTCGCCGACCAGGTGCGGAATGCGCCCGGACGCCGCGCCGACGCCCAGGTTCATGCTCGGCTCGCGGAAATACACCGGCTTCAACTGCGCATGGCAGTCAGTGAAATGGAGGAAGTGGACATTGCCGAAGCGCGGCAGGTCATACAGGTTGCCCGCGGTCGCCGTTCCGGCCAGAGCCGCCTTCGAGTTGATCAGCATACCGCCTGCAGCAGCGATGCCCAGCAGTTGCGCAAATTCGCGCCGATTCATTCCCATCGTTCTTCCTTACAGTGATGGCGGGCGCGGCATGTCGCCCGCATTGCGGGAAACGCGCCGGCGCGCCTCGGTTACTTGTTGACTGGCGAGGCCGGGTCGAGCAGCAGCGCCATCACATCCTTGATCTGCGCCTCCGTCAGCACGCCGTTGTGGCCAAAGCGCGGCATGTTGGAACAGGCTGTATAGGCCTGCGCGTTGTAGATCTTGCCCCAGGTGTACTTGACGATCTCGTCGCTGCTGCCGCGCACCTTGCCATACTGGTACAGGCTAGGACCGATGTTGCCAAACGAGATTTCCTGCTTGGTGATCTGGTGGCATGCGTAGCAGTTGCCGCCGTTCGCCGCGCCAAGCGCGTCGGACGACTGCATGCCGCGGCCGTTCTGCGCCACCTTCTCGCCTTCCTGCCACTTGCCGAGGTACTTGCCGTCGGCCGGCAGCTTGATCGTTTTCAGCTGCGCCGCCTCGATCCTCGCGTTCACCTCGCTGGTACGCTCTTTCGGGAATTCGCTGCACAGCTTTTGCGCGTCATCCTGCACGGCAACGCGTTCGAGCGTGGCCGGCCCCTTCGAACGGAAATCCTGTTTGATCAGGTCGAGGGCAACATGGCCGTAATCGGTGTCGGCCAGCACGCTGGCGCAGCCTGCAACGGCCAGCGTCGCCACGGCGACGGCCACTATCTTTCGCATCGGAGTCATCGCTTATCCTTATCGTTTCAGGGCTGGGCCGGCGTAGACGCCGCCTTCGGCATTTTTTGCCAGGAACATGGTCATCGCGGTGATCGCCTCGGAGGCGTACACCGGCTCGGGGAAGCGCTGTTGGCGGAAGCAGTCGTTGAGCCGGTGCTGCATCGTGCGCACCTCCCCTTGCGAGACGCGGTACGCCGGCCAGGTGGTGTAGGCAGCCTGCGCGTTGGCCTTGTTGAGGATGTTCGGCAGCTCCTGCAGCCGGATGCGCTGGCCATCGGCCGAGTGGCATGTCGCGCAGGCGAAATCGTGCGAACCGCCGCGGTAGAAGAACATCTGCTTGCCGGCCTCGTAGGCGCGTTTTTCCAGCGGATGGGCGGTCGACACGGCCATCTTCATGCCGCGCGACTCGGACGTGATGTACGCCACCAACGGCTCGATGGTCGATTGCTTGGCGGTCGAACCGAACGGCGTCTTGACGGCTTCCTCGTGGCTCAGCCCCTGCAGCGTCATGCGGCAGTAGACCAGGCGCTGTTCCAAGTCCATCACCTTTCCGGTGTCCTTGAAGAAACGTGGCAATTCAACATACGTGCCCTTGACGATGCCGGCGCCCTTGCCGAGATCGCACTGTTCGAGCGACACCTTCTTCGGCCCGGCCTTCGCCTTCCACAATTCCTCGCCGCGCATCTCCCACAATTCGGCAGGATTGCCGTCTGCCAGCATCTGCCGGTATTTGGCGATTTCGTCCGTTGCGGAAGTCTGCGCCATTGCCGGCGCCAGCGCGCATAGCAGCGTTGCACAAACCGCGCCGAAGCGTTTCTTGGTCATGTCGTCTCCTTGGTTCGTCGTCATGCGGTCTGCGCCGCATTGGGGGGGTGAAACCGGGTACTGCGAAGTCAGCTCACTGTGCCTTCATCGGTGCGCGTGTCGCCGGCGGTGTCGACCCACGTGACGGTCACTTTGTCGCCTGCTGCGCCGCCCTTGAATTTGAATGACAGGAACGGGTCCTTCGACACCGACGGCCCGAAATTGGCGTCGAACACGACCTTGTCCTTGTGCTTGGCGACGAGAGTCTTGATGTAATGCGCGGGAATGACGGCGCCGGCCGCATCCTTGCGCTGGCCGGTCTCCATATCGTGCCGCATCAGAATCTTCACTTCCACCATGTCGCCAGCGATGCTGGCGCGGATACGCATTGGGTTACCCATCTCATTGTCCTTGTCTGTGTATGAAGGTTGGCTGTCGGGGCGCCGGCCTAGCCGCCGCAGCCGCCCAGCGTCACTTTGATTTCCTTGGAGGCGACCAGCCACTTGCCGTTCGCCCGCGCCAGTGCGTGCACGTTCGATGTCGCCCCCATCTTGACGCGCGTCGTCACCGCCGCCTCGGTGCCGGCCGGGATGTTGAAGCTGGCCGACATCGCGCTCGGGTTCTTGTCGACCAGGATCGCCATGAAATCGGTGCCGAGTGCCTTGCTGCTGATCGACACCGGCACGACTGCGCCGTTCTCGGCGATGTCCGGGCCGGTGATGGACACTTCCGGGCTGACTTCGAACTTGTCGCCGCCCAAAGCCTTGACCGCATCGGCCAGGCTCTTCGCATCAAACACCTTCTGGCTCCACTCCGCAGCGAAGACATCCTTTGGACTAAGTACGCCTGCCGCGAACGCGGCGCCGAGAACTGCTGTGATGCGCATTACATCGCGCCGACTCTGAATCATTGCTACCTCCATTGATTGATTGAACGCTGCCTGTGACGACCCGCCTGCGGTTACTTGACCTGCGCCATGTACTTCGAGAGGCGGTCCTTGTTCATGACGAAGCCCTTCGAAATGGTATCGGCCTGCTTCTGCGCGTCCGCCAGGTTGACTGGCTTGCCGACCTGGATCACGCCCGCCATCCCCATGACCTTGTGCGGATCGCACGCATAAATGTAGACGCCCTCCTTGTTGAGCGTGACGCTCACTTCCTCATCCGGTTTGCCCTTCCATGCAGTGGCGCCGGCCGGCACAACCATGGCAGCGCTGTTGTGGGCCGCATCGACCTTGATGAACTTGACGGTATCGCCCTTCGCAACGCGCAGGAAGCCCGGCTCGAACACCATCGAACCATCGACGCCCGTGTTGACCATTTTTACATGATGCTCAGCCGCAAAGATGGTACCGCAGGCGATCGACATGGTCACTGCAAACAAAACTTTCTTCATTACTTCTCCATTAAAAACACACTAATTACTTCGCCCCGGCGAGAATCCATTGCACCAGCGCCTTGACGTCATCGTCCTTGACATGGCCCTGCGGCGGCATCGGGATCGGCCCCCACGCGCCGCTACTGCCGTTTTTCACCTTCTCGAACAACTTGCCCGCGGCGGTCGGGTCGGCGCGGTACTTGTCGCCCACCTGCACGAAGCTCGGGCCCATGACTTTCGTTGACACGGCGTGGCAAGCAATACAGGCGTTCTGCTGCATCAACGCAAGGCCGGCGCTGGCCTTTGCAGGCGCCGCTGCGGGCGCGGCGATCGTGGCGGCGCCAACTCGGGCAGCTGTCGCCGGCTTGCTCGTATCAACGCCGCGCACGGCGCCGAACGTGCGGTTCTGCAGCGCCAGGTTGCCGTGCGCGTTGCGCGACGCCTCCGGCAGCGACGAACGGATCTTCTCGTCAACCGGGCAATTCTTCATGCAGGCGACGCTTGCCACATCACCCTTGCCGCGCACGTCCCACATGCCGTGCCTGGTCGACATGCCGTTGCGGTTCGGCATGCGCTGCTGCGCCTGCGAGATCGTTTTTTCTGACAACACGAAGTCGTCGGGCAGGATTTCGCCCATATTCAGGATGTAGGCAGTCACCGCATACACTTCGTCAGTGGTCAACGACTTCGGCGCCGTCCACGGCATTGCGCGGTTGATGTAGTCCCACAGGGTCGACACCGTGGCCACCTTCATCAGCGTCGTCTTCTGCGGCTGCTTGCCGTTGGTGAGCGAGGCGACACGGCCGGTCTTGACGTCATCGGGACCGGTGCCGCCGACGATCGGCGTGAACACCTCGTTCGACTCGCCGAAGGTGCCGTGGCAAGAGGCGCACTTGCCTTCCCATACCTTCATGCCGGCCGACACGCTGCCGGAGCCTTTCGGCAGCCCCTTGAAGTCGGGCCGCACGTCGATATCCCAGGCAGCGACCTCCTTCGTTGTCGCCGTGCGTCCCAAGTTGGTCAGCGGCGCGGCGGCCTGCACGGCCGGCGCCAGCAGGGCGAGCGCGGTCGCAATGGCGTTAATAGACCTGGACATTGGATACCTCCCCCGATGGAGCAACCTGCCAGGATTGGATCGCGTTGTTGTGGTAGATCGAGCGCGTGCCCCGCACCGCACGCAGCTCATTGATTTTCGGCTGCACGTAGCCGGTGTCGTCGATGGCCCGCGATTGCAGTACCGCCGACTTGCCGTCCCATTCCCAGTCGATGTTGAAGCGGGTCAGGCATTTCGTCAGCACCGGCGTTTCGAGGCGCGCCGTGCGCCAGTTCTTGCCGCCGTCGACCGACACGTCGACGCGCTTGATCTTGCCGCGGCCGGACCACGCCAGTCCGGTGATGTTGTAGAATCCGGTATCGAGCAGCGATTGGCCGGCCGACGGGCTGGTGATCACCGACTTGCATTCCTGGATCGAGGTGTACTGGCGGAAGGTACCGTCGGGCATGGCGTCCATGTAGTGGATCGCCTCGTCCTTGGTGGCATACGGCTGGTCGCCCACTTCGATCCGGCGCAGCCACTTGACCCAGGAGACGCCCTGCACGCCCGGCACCACCAGGCGCAGCGGATAGCCGTTCTCCGGGCGCAGCATTTCGCCGTTCATGCCCCAGGCGACCAGCACGTCGTCGAGCGCGCGGTCGATCGGGATCGTGCGCGTCATTGACGAGCCGTCAGCCCCCTCTGCCAGCACAACCTTGGCGTTGCGCTTGTCGAAACCACAGTCGTCGAGCAAGACCGACAGCGGCACGCCGGTATATTCGCTGCAACTGAGCATGCCGTGCGAATACTGTACCGATGGCACCGCCACATTGCCCCACTCCATCGCCGTGTTCGCGCCGCATTCGATGAAGTGCATGCGCGACACCGATGGCATGCGCATCAGGTCGTCCATTGTGTAAACCTTTTGATGCTTGACCATGCCATTGATCATCAGGCGGTGTTTGCTCGGATCGATGTCATGCCAGCCCTGGTGATGGCGCTCGAAATGCAGGCCGGACGGGGTGATGATGCCAAACAGCCCCTGCAGTGGCGTGAACGCCACCGACGCCGCCGATACGCGCGTCAGGCCGGGCGACTCGCGCCGCAGCAGGTTGGTTTCGAACGACGATGGCACGCCGTAGGGATTCGACGCTACCGGCTTGCCGAGCGTGCGCGAGTGCTCGGGCAGCACCAGGATGTTGGGGTCGCCGTCGGCGCCGATGGCGGCGGCGCTCTGCGCCAGCGCGCTGCCGGCCGCCAGCGAGGCGCTGGCAGCGAGAAAGCTCTTGCGCAGGAAGCCGCGGCGGTTCTCGTCGAGCGGACCACGGTTGATCTCGTCGATCAGTTCCGGTTGCAGGAAATTTTCGGGGGCGCGCAGGATGCGACCGTATTTTCGAATCAAATTTGCCATCTGACGTCGTCTCACTCTTCCAGAAATGTTGGTGCCAATTACTACATGAGCATATGACTATGCATGCATATGATGCGCGGACGCCGTGTGCGGCGGCCTTGCTTTATTCTTCTCTTACGACGAAGGCCTCCACTGGCGCCTGCCTCAGGCGCCCGGTCTGCTGGATCACCTTGTCGACCATCTGGGCGCACACGACGCGGCACAGCTGGATCGCATTCTGGTCTTCGATGCGGTAGTAGACCTGGGCGCCGTCTTTCCGTCGTTGCAGGATTTTGGCCTGATACAGCATGTTCAACTGGCGCGACACATTCGCCTGGTTGGCCTCGATTTCCTTGACGATCGCGCCGACCGGCTGCTCGCCTTCGCACAAGGCGTAAAGAATCTTCAAGCGCGTCGGCTCCGACAGCAGGAAGAAATAGTGCGAAACTTCCTCGAACACTTCTTTCATCTGTTCGCGGTTGAGGTCATCGTTCATCGTTAGTGCCAAGCAATCATATGAGCATATACGCATATAACCAAATGCACGCGCGAGAAGCAAGCGATTTCGATGTTGCAGCGCGACATGAGAAGCGCCCCACCCGCCTCAATGTCTGCATTAGAATTCGCCGCTGGCGCCGCGATCGAGCATCTTGAGCAGCGTACCGCGCACCCTCAACATCGCATCGCTTAACGGCGGCGGCATCTGACGTCCCATCTTGATCAGCATGTCCATGTTCATCGTGTAGATCCACAGTCCGTCGGCTTGCTCGACAACCGTGATGCGGCACGGCAGGAACGCTGACATCGCCGGACTGAAGTCGACCATCAGCCGCGCCGTCGCCGGATCGCAATACGAATAGACTTTCAGGAAGCGCTCCGGCTTGCCGGAACGGGTCGCCAATTCATTGGAAACGAACAGTTCCCCCACCGGGCGCACGTTGTCCTCCACGGCGACGCCGGCAAACGCCTCTTCGATTTCGGCGACCGTCACGCCGGCCTTCACCTTGCGCGACCAGGACGCGGCCGCCGCGACGTCGCCGCCGGAATCGACCCAGCGCGACACCATCTGGTTCGCTTCCGCGCCGGCGCCGGCCTGGGTATGCGCGACAACGTCCAAGGTGCGGCAACCAGACAGGCCGAACATCAGGAGCACTGTCAGCCAAGGGAGGGAACGAGGGAAGCAGCGCATGAATTTATCGAGAAGCGGAAATGGTGGAATAGAAAGTGAGTCGCTGGCCGAGAATAGCTGAGTTCGGCTCCCGGTGCAATCCAGCTACTGTCACGCCACCAGCTCGCGCGATCGAATTCAGCTCGCAGGTGTCACACCCGCCGCCGGCAGCGGCGAGAGGGCAAACGTCCACATATCCGCGCAAGCAGTGAACCAGTTGGCGGCCGGCGCCGCAGTCCGCCGACTAGCGTGCGCACCAACAGTCCCACGCTGAGTGCTTGCATAAACATCGAAAACTAGAGTAAACCCCGCTCCGGAAACCGTGTGCTCGTTTGAAAGCCGGCGTCCGGTCCAACTAAACGATCAAAATCGCAGGCTCCTCGAAGTCCGAGCGCGGAGCACGTAAACCGGCGAGAGCCTATCCTGCATTACGGTGGCGGCTCTTCGTTTTGTATAAAATATATACAAGTCGGTTCGCATACAGTCACCCCGCCCTGCTCCGAGCTCCTCCACCGGAACCTCGATGCGAAATTCCGGCCACAGCTGAGGAGCTAGGGGTCAATATCATTTGACGTGCCACCGCGCCACGTTGGTCTGCATTACGCCGGCGACCTTCCGCGAATGTTCCGTGATAACCCGGTTCAGTGCCACCATCATCGGCGCCAAGTTGGGCCCGACGCCAGGAAGCCCGCTGTTCGCCGCTCGGGTTAGCTGATTGAGATTGCGACCGATCGCAAGCAGATTCAGATTCGAGCGCGCCAGAGCCTCAAGTTCTGCCTGACCAAGCTGAGGGTCCCCGTCGAGGCGCACATTGATGAGCGCAACGATCCAGCGGTTCAGCGAGAAACCGTCGCGCACGGCCAGCGCCTCCGCGCGCCGAAGTTCCGAGGTTGTCAGGCGTAGTTCCTTGCGGATCTTGGCACCTGATTCCCCAACGATTTCGGCGACCGTATGTTGGCCGGTTGTCTGGGTCGTCAGCTTTGCGACCACCTGGCGGAATGCTTGACTCGGGGTTACTCCATTGGCTCGGCAGTAATCAAGCCAAGGCTGCTTGTAGCTTTGCAAGTCGATGTTGATTCGATTGGGGCGAGATGAGGAGTTCACGATGGATTAGTGATGAGGTTGCCGAGTGACCGCTCATCGTATCGAACCGCGCATGGAGCACATTGACCGGCGACAGCCTATGCTGCTAGCCCATTAGACGCTCCGATTTCTTTAAAATTTAAAGTCAACATGCCTGAAGTCAATGCCAAACAAGTCCTCCACCGTCCACCGAAATTCGGGTCGCGGCGACCGCGCTGCAGCCACCAGAGGCACTACGCGCGTTGGCGGCACCAACATCTTGAAGAGAATCACATGAATCACCTTCGGCGACACCTCGCGTAGACATCGGCGCGTGAGGTGCAGCTTCGGGGTGCTGGCGATACCCAGCCTAACGGAAGGTTCGAGCTTTACGTTCTGTTCGCCGGCAACATGCGGCGCAACGTCCCGTCGTGACGAATCACATGGTGATACAGGGCCGCTACTGCGTGCAAACCGATCAGCCACAGCAATGCCCACATTGCCGTCGAGTGAATATCGCCCGCCTGATTCGCCCAGCCGGCGCCAGGCTGGGCAATTGCGGGCAACGTGATCATGCCAAACAGCGTGACCGGCAGCTTGTGCGACGACGCGGAGGCCCAGCCGAGGACAGGACCGACCAGCAGGATCAGATAAAACAAGTGGTGGATTGTCTTGGCAAGGAATTGCTCCACAGGCCGCGCATCCTTGGCTTCCAAGGGGACCGGGTGCCCCAGTCGGTGCACGAAGCGTACCGCCATCACGGCGAGAATCAGGATGCCGAAAGAGAAGTGCAAGTTGATGACGGTGCTCGGCGGTGTATTGCGGCCGATATGGGGCAGGAGGTACGCGGTCACAAACTGAATGGCTACTAGCAAGACAATGAGCCAATGCAGACGCTTCGCTGTCGCCGAGTAGACAGGTGCAAGGTTCGTCGAGGTCATTAGAGTGAGGCCGGCTTATTTTGCGCCGAACTTGGCGTAGTACTGCACCACGACTGGCAACCTGGCGATGCGCTCCATGTGGGCGTTCAGTGCAGGGGCTACTTTTTCAACCAGGTCAGTCGGCACATAGTCTAAGCGGCCGGAGTTGAGCCCACGCACGTCAACAAACACCTTCAGGTCAGCTACGGTGAGAAGGTTGTCTGCGAAGTATTCGCCGCCTTGCGCGATCAATCGACTTTGCAACCAGGCCAGGTACATCGGCATCGAGCCGTTAACCAAAGCCAGGCGCGCCGCTTTCTGCTCATTGCCGGTCATGCGAAACGATGGGCCCAATTTGACGTTGGCGTCTTCAACAACACACATGACCTCGTCGCACAGCAAGGCTTGGTAGGCGTCCTCAGGATACAGGCCCGCGAGTTTGCCGACGTAGCGAATGATGGAATCGGACTGCGTGACGACCGTACCATTCACTTGCAGAGTGGGAACCTGGCCGAATGGCGTCGCCTTGCGCACCTCGGCGAACTCGGGAAAGGAGAAACGGTGGTCTTCGAACTCGACGCCGCCAATGTGCATTGCCAGGCGTGCAGGCTCGGCACGGCCGCCGTGAAAGTCGAAATAGGTGAGTTTGAGTTGAGACATAATCTTTAGCTGAGGTGGTTAGAGGCAAAATACGTGCAAGAGCTGGATTGAAACGACAAGTGAATCCGTCCGCAATGATAGTACGTATTCCACACTACCGCCCTGTCCGCCAAAACCGGTCAGCGGTTTTCAAACCGCCATTCCGGCCGCCTTTGGCGACCGTTCACAAATGCCCCGGGTTTAGCAACTTCCAGCTCCACTGGATGCACGCACAGCTTATCGGTCGACGTAAGTTTCCGGATCGATATCGTGAGGGGTAACTCCGTTGATATTTTTCGCCTCAAATACGATGAACTGGAGCGCCAGCGCATCCCGGGCGGTCAATGTCAGGGTCCGGCGCGCATCGGCAAGTCCTTGTCGCTCCTCCTCACCCATATGCTCGCTATTGACCTTGTTGACCTCGTTGATCGCGTCGAACCAATCAAGGGCACCCACCTGATGCGCTGAGACCTTGGCGATCGCATCTCGAATTTCGTTGTGGTCGTGAATGGCGTCCTTGGTCTCGCTACGCGCGTCCGGCATGCCGCCTTCACCTTGCCCATGGCGCAACAGCGAAGGATAGAAGAAGAGTTCCTCCGCACGCGCATGCACTTCGAGCAGGCAACTCAGGCGCTGCCAGACCGCCGACAATTGCTCCGTCGATGCCTTGTCGATCTGCTCGAGCACCGAAAACAAGTAGCGCTGCTCCTGATGATCCTTGAGAATGACTTCCGTGATGTCCATGTTTCGCCTGTGCCCGTTAGAAAATTTTCATATCTCGCATCGAGCAAGCTCTGCAGCGAATCCGAGACGGAATTATGCCTGCGCTGCAGATACGAGGGCGCACGCACCCCGCCTGAGACACTCCCAGCATAAGGCCGGATGCTCTGGAGGAGCACCGTGACACGCAGGGGTGCGCCCTAACGGGCTTCCTCGCATTGGCTCGGCTCAAATCGCCCCTGCCGGCAGATCGACGGCTGGCCGATAGCCTGCAGAACCCAGCATCAAACTGCATCTCCTGGTGCTGGGGCCGCCACCTTCTCCACCATTGACATACTGTAGTCCGCCCAGGCCTGCATCAACAGCACTCGCTTACCGAGCAGGTCGCCACGTCGATATGCGGCTTCGACCTTGTTTGGCAAACTGTGGGCCAACGCGTGTTCACACACCTCGCGCGAGAACACATTGTCCTCCGCTTCCGAGCACCAGTCGCGGAACGTCGAACGAAAACCATGGACGGTGATATCGCCGCGACCCATGCGGCGCAGCACCGCGGTCAAGCTCATGTCCGACAATACCGTATCCCGCGTGCGGCCAGGGAACACAAAACCGTCTTCACGCGACAGACCCTGCAGAAGGGCTTTTGCAGCCGTCGACAAGGGAACCCTGTGTTCCTTACCGGCTTTCATACGCGCGCCCGGGACGGTCCACAGCTTCGCCTTCAAATCGATCTCCGACCAGGTGGCGCCGCGTACTTCGCCGGACCGGCAAGCGGTCAGAATCGCGAACTGCACGGCGCGCGCGGCGACTCCTTCGCGCTCGGCGAGTTGCGCCATGAACGTTGCCATCTCTCGCCAAGGCAAGGCTGGGAAATTCGTCACCGGCGCGATCTTGTTCGGGTTGGCCAATAAATTCTCCAGGTGACCGCGCCACCTGGCGGGATTGTCTCCCGTTCGGTATTTGCTTACTGTCGCCCAGTCCAGGATACATTCGATCCGGCCGCGCAACCGCACGGCTGGATCGGTCTTGATGTCCCAGATCGGCCGCAGGGCGCTGACCACCAGGTCGGTATCGACGTCGGCAACGGGAAGCTCCCCGAAAACCGGCGACGCGTAGTTCGCCAGCGAGGTTTCCCATTGCGCGGCGTGCTTGGCGCTCTTCCAGCTGCCGCGATGCGCCTTGATGTATTCCGCGGCGCATTGGTCGAAGGTCTTCGCCCGCGCCCTGCTTAGCGCGGTGGCGGTCCTGCTCGCGTTGCGGGCAACGATCGGATCCTTGCCTTCGGTCAGAAGCAGCCGGCATTCCCGCGCCCGCTCCCGCGCTATGCTGAGGCTGACTGCGCTGAGGCCACCCAACCCCATCTCGCGTCGCCGGCCAGCCAGGGTGAACCGAAGCACCCAGCTCTTCGAGCCTGAACCGGAGATCTGCAGCCACAACCCGTCGCCGTCGCCGTAGTAACCAGGCGAACTTAGCTTGCTAACGAGTATGGCGGAGAGTTTTCTGACTGTGTGCGCCATGAGACCCTACCCATGCTTTTACCCGTGCTTCATCGCTGGATTCTGGCGAACAGTATAGGACGTCGGCGGACGTCGTTTTTTGATTTTTCCCTATGAAGAAGCGAAAAAAAAGCTCCCGGTCGGGGAGCTTACTGATGTGCTGCTGGCGGAAGCGGTGAGATTCGAACTCACGAGAGGGCTTCCCCTCCGCCGGTTTTCAAGACCGGTGCCTTCAACCGCTCGGCCACGCTTCCGTATTTCTTTATAACAATCTTCAAGATAACAATTTTCCGCCACGGTTGCGGAGATGATACGCAAATTGCGGAGATCAGCCACCCGAAACCCGCATGGAATAAGGCTCGCCTAAAAAGTCGCCAGTTTTCAAGACTGGTGCCTTCAACCGCTCGGCCACGCTTCCTGCAAGACCCGCATTATACATAAATCACCACCCCGCCGGTAGCGGCGGGCCCGCCATCACAGCAGCCAGTTCTCCCGCAGCGCCGTCTCAAATGCGTGCGCCGTCAGCGGACGCGCGAACAGGTACCCCTGCACTTCGTCGCAGCCCGCCGCGCGCAGGAATTCCAGCTGCTCGACCGTCTCGACCCCTTCCGCAATCACTTGGTGCCCCAGTTTCTGGGCCATGCCGATGATGGTAGTGGCAATCGCACAATCGCTGGCGTCGTCCGGCACGCCAGTGGTGAACGAGCGGTCAATCTTCAGCGTGTGGATCGGGAAGCGCTTCAGGTATGACAGGCTCGAATACCCGGTGCCGAAATCGTCCAGCGACAAGGTCACGCCCAGCGCATGGATCTCGCCCATGATCTCGATCACGCGCTCGATGTCATGCATCAGCGCGCTCTCGGTGATTTCCAGCTCAAGCCAGGAAGGCGCCAGCTCGTAGCGCTTCAGGGTCGCCGCCAGCCGCCCCGGCAAAGTCGCGCTGAATTCGCGCGCCGACACGTTGATCGCAATCCGCAGCGGCGGCAGCCCCGCCCTCTGCCACACCGCCGCCTGCGCGCACGCCGCTTCCAGCACCCACTCGCCCACCTGCACGATCAGCCCGGTGGTCTCGGCCAACGGGATGAACTCGGCCGGCGGCACCAGCCCGCGCTCGGGATGCATCCAGCGCACCAGCGCCTCGGCGCCGATGATGCGGTGGCCGTCGATCTGGAATTTCGGCTGGTAATGCAGCAGCAGCTCGCCGTGCCCCAGCGCATGTCGCAGTCCCGACTCGATGCGCATGCGCTCGTGCATGCCCTGGTTCATGTCGAGGCTGTAGAACGCCACGCTGTCCTCGGGATTGTCGTGATGGCCCTGCTTGGCGCGCGCCATCGCGATGTCGGCCAGCCGCAGCAGCGTCTCGGCGTCGCCGCCGTCCTGCGGATACACGCTGATGCCGACGCTGGCGCCCACCCGCAGGTCGTGTCCTTCGATCAGGAACGGCCGCGCGAGCGACGCCTGCAGCTTTTGCGCCACCGTGGTCGCCTCGAAATGCTGGCGGATGTCGAACAGGCCGACGACGAACTCGTCGCCCGACAGCCGCGCCACGATGTCCTCTTCACGCAGCGCGTCGCGGAAGCGCAGCGACACCTGCCGCAGCAGCTCGTCGCCAATGCGCCGCCCCAGCGTGTCGTTGATCCACTTGAAGCGGTCGAGGTCGATGAACAGCACGCAGCCGGACGACTCGTTGCGCTGCGCCACCATCAGCGCCTGGTCGAGCAGCTTGGTCAGCAACGTACGGTTCGGAAGACTGGTCAGCGCGTCGTAATACGCCAGGTGGTGCAGCCGTTCCTCGGCCTCCTTGCGCTCGGTGATATCGCTCAGGTAGGCGATCAGGCCGATGGCGCGCTCGTCGGCGTCGCACAGCGGCGTCAGCGTCATGCTGGCCCAAAACACTTCGCCGGACTTCTTGCGGCGCCGCACTTCCATCAGGCGCCCGCCCTGCTCGGCGAAGGCGTCGTGGAAATTTTCGTCCTCGTCCACGTACAGGAACAGGATGTGGTTGCCGATCGCCTCCACCGCGCTGTAGCCGAACAGCCGCTCGGCGCCCTTGTTCCAGCTGGTGATGTAGCCGGCCTGGTCGAGCGTGAGCACCGATTCCTGGATCTGGTCGAGCACCTGCAGCTGGTGCGCCAGCTGCGCCTCGACCTGCACAAAGGCGTGCGTCGAGCGCTGCGCCAGCGAATGCACTTGCATCAGGCTGGCGGTCAGGCGCGCCAGGCTGGACAGATGATGGCGGTCCTCGGCGTTGAAGCCGAGCCGGCCGAACACGCGGTAGGTGCCGAAACGGTGGCCATCGCAGTCGACTTCCTGGCGCAGCTGCTCGCCGACCGGCGCGAACGATTCGTGCCCGCCGTCGCCCGCCTCGAACACGCCGTAGGGGCAGCCCAGCAGGTTGCGCGCGATGCGCCCCAGTTCCTCATGCAACACCTTGCCGCGCAGCCGCAACACCGCGTCGCACAAGGCGTCGCTGCTGGTGATGAAGTCGGAAACGGGCTGGGCGCGCATCTATAAGTTCCTGCTGACCTGGATCGCCCAATGGTAGGCGTGCAGCTGGCTTTGCCACCAGTGCGCCGGCGTGACGCCGGCCGCCACCAGCGCCGCGCGCGACGGCGCCTCCACCAGCGCCAGCAGCCGGCCCATCGAGCCGTCGCGCGCGATCAGCGCCGCGGCCGGGTCGGGCGCCATCTTGAGTGCGTCGACAATCGCTTCCATCGACATGCCCAGCAGCACGTCGAGCAGCGAGAACACGCCGATCATGAACGCCATATCCTGCGCCTCGCGGTCGCCGCCGCGCTGCTTGCACAGCGATTCCATCTGGGCCGCGCGCAAGGCCGCCACCGGCAGCAGCGGATTGGGCAGGCCGTCGGCGCGCTGGCGCGCATACAGCAGCAGTTGCAGCCAGCGCTGCAGCTGGCGCCGGCCAAGCAGGCCGATGGCCTGCGCGAAACTGTTGATCGGGGTGCTGGGGGCGAACGCGGCGGAATTAACCAGCCTGAGCAAATGGTAGGACAGCGTCGGGTCTTGCTTGAGCAGCGACTCGACCTCGCGCGTCTCGGCGTCGGCCGCCAGCAAGCCCAGCAGATTGAGCAGGCGCTTGCGCGAACTGCCATCGTCCGGCTCGTCGGACGGCGCCGGGAAAATTGGGTAGTCGCCGCTGAACCAGCCGAAGCCCGCCTGCGCGCACTCGTCGCGGCGCGCCGCGCTGTCGACGCCGCGTGCCAGGTGCGGGCCGAAGGGCGCCGCCAGCGCGCCGGGCGCCGGGGCGGCGGCGCTGCAATCGAGCGACACGGCGCGCAGCGAGGGCGCGTGCGCCAGGCCGTCGCGCGGTGCGCCGTCGAGCAGGATGCGGTAGCCCTGATGCTGCAGCGCGAGGACGGCCTGGCAGTCGGCGTCGCCGCTCAGCGCGGCGGCGTCAATCGCGAACTGGACGCGGCTAGGCGGCATCAAACGCAGCAGCGCCGGGGTCAGCAGTTTCGGGGAGGACAGCAGCAGGATGCAGTCGAGCGGAGCGATCGCCGACAGCAGGTCGCCAGAGCCGAAGGCGGCGTGCCAGGCGGCGCCTTCGTCACTGTCGGCCGAATCGGCGTCGATGCGCAAGGTCAGCGCAACCCAGTGGTTGCCCGCGTTGGCCGCCGCTTGCATGTCGACCAACGGGAACGGAAGGGTTTGCAGCACGGCGCTCTGAGAATAGGATGGCAGGAGCGTTAATACTAGAGCAGCAATTGACCAAAAGCAATCAATTTATTGCCCTACAGACACAAAATCAGAGCAAAGCGACGTTGCGTGGCGGTGTTGGGGGGCAGATTCTAATGCCGTTAAGATAAGGAATGAGAAGACTTGGCCCGAAGGCGCCTTAGCCTGGAAACCGTCGTACCAGCGCAGGCTGGTACCCATGCTGAGCACGCGGATCCGTAAAAACGCACTCAGCATAGGTACCAGCCTTCGCTGGTACGACGCCTTAACTTAACGGCATTAGGCTCAGGTCCGCAGGACCAGACCCCTCGCTGCGTGAGGCGGGCGGGGCGAATCCTCAGCCATCCGCCGGCCCGCCGTCGAACTTGGCCTGCTCCACCGCATACTTGATCAGCTCAGCCTGCCCCTCGATTCCCAGCTTGCGCTTGATGTTGAGCCGATGCGTCTCCACCGTGCGCACCGACAGGTCGAGCGCCCTCGCAATCTGCTTGTTCGAGTGCCCCGCCGCGATCTGGTTCAGCACTTCCTGCTCGCGCACCGTCAGCTGCTGGTCCGGCAGCCGCGGCCGCACCAGCTTGCGCGCCAGCGCCTCGCTGTAATACACGCCGCCCGCCATCACCGTGTCGATCGCCCGCACGATGTCCTTGCCCGGCGCATCCTTGAGCACGTAGCCGCGCGCGCCCGCCTGCATCGCCTGGCCGACATATTCCAGCTTGTCGTGCATCGACAGGATCAGCACCGCAATCGCCGGAAAGCGCGCCCGGAACTGCGCCGTCGCTTCGATGCCGTTGGTGCCGCGCATGTTGATGTCCATCAGCACCAGGTCGACCGCGACGCCCGCCGCCTGCGCCAGCGCCTCGTCCGCGCTGCCGGCCTCGGCCACCACGCGCAGGTGCATCATCGCCTCCAGCCGCGCGCGCAGGCCGTCGCGCACCAGCGGATGGTCGTCGACCAGCATGATCCGGATGATGGCCGCGTCAGTCATCGATCGCCACCGTCGCTGCGATCGTCGTGCCGGCGCCCGACGAGGCGATCGCCAGCCGTCCGCCGATCGCTTCCATCCGCTCGCTCATGTTGCGCAGCCCGATGCCGCGTTGCGGATGGCTCGCCACCGCCTGCGGCTCGAAGCCGCGGCCGTCGTCGGCCACCGTCAGCGCCACCCTGCCCTCGCCGCGCGCCAGGGTGACGTCGATGCGGCGCGCGCCGGCATGCCGCTCGCTGTTGGCCAGCGCCTCCTGGGCCACCCGAAACAGCACGGTGTTGATGACGTCCGGCAGCCCGGCGACGTCGCCCTCGGCCGTGAAGCGCACCGGCACCGCGCCGGCCATCGTGAACTCCTGCGCCAGGTGCTCGAGCGCGGCCGCCAGGCCCAGGTCGTCGAGAATCGCCGGCCGCAAATCGTGCGAGATGCGCCGCACCTCGCCCAGCACGTCGTTCAGCTGCGCGGCGGTGTGCTCGAAGCCGGCGCGCGCCTGCTGCTGCTGCTCGGCGTTGCCGTTCAGGCGGATGATGGCCGCCTCGATCTGCAGCTTGATCGACACCAGCCACTGGCTGATGCCGTCGTGCAGGTCGCGCGACAGCCGCGCCCGCTCCTCTTCCTGCGATTCGACCACGCGCTGCGCCAGCGCCTTGAGCTTGGCGTCGGCCACCCGCAGCTCGCTGATGTTGAGCGCAAGCCCGCAGCCGGCCACCGCCAGCGCGCCGACGATCGCCAGCGCCGCAATCCACAGCATGGTGTTCTCGATGCTGCGCGACTGCTGGGCGTCGATGCGGGCCAACGCCGCGTCGACGTCATCGAGATAAATGCCGGTGCCGATCATCCAGTTCCAGCCGCGGATCGGCACCACGTAGCCGAGCTTGGGCGCCGGCCGCGCGGTCGACGGCCGCTGCCACAGGTAGCGTTCCAGCCCGCCGCCGGCCTTGGCGCGCGCGATCAGCCGCTGCACCGTCGGCGTACCGGCCTCGTCGCGCAGGTTCCACAGGTTGTGGCCGACCAGTTCCGGCTGTCTCGGATGCATCAGGTTGTTGCCCTCCAGGTCGTACACGAAGAAATAGCCGTCGTCGCCGTAGCTGAGCGTCGCCAGGATGCGCTTGGCCTCGGCCAGCGTGGCGGCATCGCTGCGGCCGGACTCGACCAGGTGCGCGATCGCGTGCGTGGCCAGCGCCACGTAGTGCTTCAGCTCGGCTTCCTTACTGGCCAGGTAGGCCTGCTGCATCGTCGCGCGCTGCTCCTGCGCCAGCGCAATCGACTGATGGCGCACGAACAGCGCAATCGCCAACAGCGCCGCCACCAGCGGCACGATGGCCAGGAATATGACTTTTTGCCTCAACTTCATGCTTGTTTCACGGCGGGGATCGAAGCGCCAATTTTACGCCACCGCATCTACGTAGTACTACGCAGATTATCTGCGTAGTGCTGCGCTTGTTCGACCGACATCGCTGGTGAATACTATCGGCCACACCGCGCGGAATCGAACCGGCTCAAGAACGGTCTAAGTCAGGTGGCCATCAATCTCTTGGAGGAGTCTATATGAAACGTCTGACAAGCCAGCTGGGCTGGGCCGCGCTATCGCTGCTCGGCGCCGGCTCGCTCGCCTACGTCGCGCTCAAGCGCGGCGAGTCGATCAACGCGGTCTGGGTCGTCGCCGCCGCCGTCTGCGTGTACCTGATCGCGTACCGCTTCTACAGCCACTTCATCGCCACCAAGGTGATGTCGCTCGACGCCAAGCGCGAAACGCCCGCCTACAAATTCAACGACGGCCTCGACTACGTGCCGACCAACCGCTACGTGCTGTTCGGCCACCACTTCGCCGCCATCGCCGGCGCCGGCCCGCTGGTCGGCCCGGTGCTGGCCGCCCAGATGGGCTACCTGCCCGGCATGCTGTGGATCCTGGCAGGCGTCGTGTTCGCCGGCGCCGTGCAGGACTTCATGGTGCTGTTCATCTCGATGCGCCGCGACGGCCGCTCGCTGGGCGACCTGATCAAATCCGAGCTGGGCGAAATCCCCGGCCTGATCGCGCTGCTGGGCACCTTCATGATCATGGTCATCATCCTCGCCGTGCTGGCGCTGATCGTGGTCAAGGCCCTGACCGGCTCGCCGTGGGGCAGCTTCACCGTCATGGCCACGATCCCGATCGCGCTGTTCATGGGCGTCTACTCGCGCTTCATCCGCGTGGGGCGCATCGGCGAAATCTCGCTGATCGGCTTCGTGCTGCTGATGCTGGCCATCGTCGGCGGCCAGTACGTGCACGAGTCGGCCGTCCTCGGCCCGATGTTCACCTTCACCGGCACCCAGCTGACCTGGATGCTGATCGGCTACGGCTTCGTCGCCTCGGTGATCCCCGTCTGGCTGCTGCTGGCGCCGCGCGACTACCTGTCGACCTTCCTGAAGATCGGCACCATCGTCGGCCTGGCGATCGGCATCCTGATCGTCGCGCCGCACCTGAAAATGCCGGCGATCACCAAGTTCATCGACGGCACCGGCCCGGTCTGGTCCGGCACCATGTTCCCCTTCCTGTTCATCACCATCGCCTGCGGCGCCGTGTCCGGCTTCCACGCGCTGATCGCCTCCGGCACCACGCCGAAGATGATCGAGAACGAACAGCACGCCCGGTTCATCGGCTACGGCGCGATGCTGATGGAGTCCTTCGTCGCCATCATGGCGCTGGTGGCCGCCTCGACCATCGAGCCGGGCATCTACTTCGCGATGAACAGCCCGATCGCCCTGCTCGGCAGCAGCGCCGAAACGGCGGCCGCGGCGGTCGGCAAGCTCGGCTTCGTGATCACGCCGGAAATGCTGGCGCAGACGGCGAAGGACGTCGGCGAGCACAGCATCATCTCGCGCGCCGGCGGCGCCCCGACGCTGGCGGTTGGCATGGCCAACATCCTGGCGGGCGTCATCGGCGGCAAGACCATGATGGCCTTCTGGTACCACTTCGCGATCCTGTTCGAGGCGCTGTTCATCCTCACCGCGGTCGACGCCGGCACCCGCGCCGGCCGCTTCATGCTGCAGGATTTGATGGGCGCCTTCGCCCCGTCGATGAAGCGCACCGAGTCGCTGCCGGCCAACCTGATCGCCACTTCGCTGTGCGTGGCGGCCTGGGGCTACTTCCTGTACCAGGGCGTGGTCGATCCGCTGGGCGGCATCAACACCTTGTGGCCGCTGTTCGGCATCGCCAACCAGATGCTGGCCGGCATCGCGCTGATTCTCGCGACCTGCGTGCTGTTCAAGATGAAGCGCGCCAAGTATGCGTGGGTCACGGTGGTGCCGACCATCTGGCTGCTGCTGTGCACTTTGGCCGCCGGCTGGCAGAAGATCTTCAACGAAGACGTGCGGGTCGGCTTCGTCGCGCACGCCAACAAGTTTCAGGCGGCGATCGACCAGGGCGTGCTGCTGGCCCCGGCCAAGTCGATGACGCAGATGCGCCAGATCGTCTTCAACGACTACCTGGACGCATCGCTGGCGGGCTTCTTCATGTTCGTCGTCATCGCCGTCTTGTTCTTCGGCGTCCGCACGATGATGAAGGCCAGCGCGCAAGGCACGCCGAGCGCGGCCGAGACGCCGTTCGTGCTTGCGCCGCAGGTGCAGTGATGCTGGCCGAACTGGCGCAGGCCGGGCGCTACCTCGGGCAAAGCCTGCGGCTGATGGTCGGCCTGCCCGAGTACGATACGTATGTGGCGCACATGGAAACGACGCATCCGGGCGAACCGATGATGAGCTACGACGACTTCTTCCGCGAGCGCCAGGAAGCGCGCTACGGCGGCGCCGGCAAGCGCGGCGGCTGCTGTTAGTGGTGCGGGGTCAGGTTCGCCGAACCTGACCCCGTTTTTGTCGCCGATATATGCTTCGTCGCGAAGTAAGCCCCATCCCTCCCTCGTTTTTCCGCAGCGAAATCCCATCTGTTTCCTAGCGGCCCCGCCTCGTTTGCGACACATCAAGTGCGCTCAGGATCTTTCCTCGTATATTTTTCCAATCGGAATTTGCATTCTTCCGTGCAGCGCGTCGCCTTATCGCTTTTCAACCGCCGGGTTAGCCATGCTGAACTTCGAGCGTTCCAGCCTCAACAAGAAGTTGACCATCATCTCGTTCCTGTCGACGGGCACCGCCTTGCTGTCGGTATTCCTCGCCTTCGCGGTCACTTCGGTGCTGAACCACCGCAAGGACGAGGGCATGCAGCTGTCCTCGTTCGCCGGCGTGATCGGCACCAACAGCGTCGACGCCCTGGTCTTCAACGACCGCAGCGCCGCGCAAAACACGCTGGCCGCGCTGAAGGCGAAGGAAGAAATCTCCAACGCCACCCTGTTCGACCGCAACGGCAAGGTGTTCGCGCGCTACGTCGCGCCGGGACGGGCCGAAGAGGTGTTCGCCAACGTCGACCCGGTTGGCCTGGGCGAGGAAGCGCTGGCCGAAGCCAACGCCCAGGGCCGCTCGTTCTGGAGCACGCGCATGCGCCTGTACCGCGAGGTCACCGGCAACAACCACCAGGTCGGCGTGGTGATGATCGAAGCGGACCTGACCAATATGTGGCTCGACATCTTCAAGAGCCTGGGCGTGATCGCCGCCGCGATGGGCGCCTCGCTGCTGGTGGCGATGATGCTGGCGAGCCGCTTCAAGAGCAGCATCGCCGACCCGGTGACCAAGCTGATCAACGCCGCGCAAAAGGTGTCGGCCAGCCAGAACTACACGCTGCGCATCGCCCACGAACGCACCGACGAGCTGGGCACCTTGATCGACAGCTTCAACGACATGCTGGCCCAGATCGAAGGCCGCGGCGCCGCCCTGACCCACCACCGCGACGAGCTCGAGCGCCAGGTCAGCGTGCGCACCGAGCAGCTGGAAAAGGCCAAGAACGCCGCCGAGGCCGCCAGCCGCGCGAAGAGCGCCTTCCTCGCCACCATGAGCCACGAGATCCGCACCCCGATGAACGGCGTGCTGGGCATGACCGAGATGCTGCTCGGCACCAGCCTGACCGACACCCAGCGCAAGTTCACCAAGCTGGTCAAGAGTTCCGGCGAGCACCTGCTGGTGATCATCAACGACATCCTCGACTTCTCCAAGATCGAAGCCGGCAAGCTGTCGGTCGAGTACATCGACTTCAACCTGTGGGACCTGCTCGACGACATCAACAACGTCTACACGCCGCAAGCCCAGGGCAAGGGCATCGCGCTCGATTTCGACATCGCCAGCAACATCCCGGTGTCGATCTGCGGCGACCCCAACCGCCTGCGCCAGATCATGGCCAACCTGATCGGCAACGCCATCAAGTTCACCGAGCAGGGCCGCATCATGGCGCGCGTGCAGGTCAACCGCGAAGACCCGCAGGCGGTGTCGCTGCGCTTCGAAGTGCACGACACCGGCATCGGCGTCTCGCGCGAGGCGCGCGGCCGCATCTTCGAGGCCTTCTCGCAAGCCGACGGCTCGACTACGCGCAAATACGGCGGCACCGGCCTCGGCCTGGCGATCTCGAAACAGCTGGTCGAACTGATGGGCGGCAAGATCGGGGTCGACAATGCCTCAACGCAAGGCTCGATCTTCTGGTTCACGGTAAGTTTCGACAAGCGGCGCGTCGCCCCCGACGAGCCCGGATTCTCACTGAGCGCCATCGAAGGACAACGCGTGCTGATCGTCGACGAACATCCGTCCAGCCGGGACCAGCTGGAGCGCCAGGTCCGCGCCTGGAATCTCGATTGCGACAGCGTCGGCTCGGCCATGCAGGCGTCCGAGCGGCTGGTGTCGGCCGCGCGCGCCGGCCAGCCCTACGACGTCGCCATCCTCGACATGGACCTCGAGCGCACCAGCGGCCTGTCGCTGGCGGCGCAGATCAAGGCCGATCCGGCCAGCCGCGCCACCCGCATCCTGCTGCTCAGCGACGAGCGCCTGGCGGCCGACCCGGTGCAGCGGCGCGAGGCCGGCGTCGCCTACCAGCTGATCAAGCCGGTGCGCGCCGGCGACCTGTTCGAATGCATCGCCGCGCGCCGCCGCAAGCCGGTCGTCGTCGCCGCCCCGGCCGAGGCGCCGGTGCCGGTGCGCGCGCCGGTTTCCGGCGCCGCCGCGCCGCGCCAGCGCAAGGTGCTGCTGGCCGAGGACAACCCGGTCAACGTCGAAGTGGCCACCGCGATGCTCGACAGCCTTGGCCTGTCCGTCAGTTGCGCGCGCAACGGCGACGAAGCGCTGCGCGCCGTGCGCGACGGCGGCCAGTACGACATCGTGCTGATGGACTGCCAGATGCCGGTGATGGACGGCTTCGCCGCGACCAAGGAGATCCGCCGCCACGAGCGCGAGGACGGCCGCACCCGCAAGCTGCCGGTGATCGCAATCACCGCCAACGCCCTGCAGGGCGACCGCGAATCCTGCCTGGCCGCCGGCATGGACGATTACCTGAGCAAGCCGTTCACGCAGCAGCAGCTCGGCGCCCTGCTGGGACGCTGGATCGCGCTGCCGCTGGCCGGATCGCTGCAGCCGTCGGCCGAACCGGCGGCGCCGCGCGCGCCCGAGCCGCTGGCCGCCAGCGTCCACCACGACGACGCGCCGCCTGCGCTGCCGCCCGAGGTGTGCGAGCAGATCCCCCGCGGCGTCATCAATATGCAAGCGCTCGACAATATCCGCGCGCTGTCGGCCGACCGCGGCGGCGCGCTGGTCCAGCGCGTCATCAACGCCTACGTCGCCGACACGCCGCAGCACCTGAAGACGCTGCACCTCGCCATCGGCGCGCGCGACACCACCAGCGTGCGCAAGGTCGCGCACAGCCTGAAGTCGAGCAGCGCCAACGTCGGCGCCGAAGCGCTGGCGCAGATGTGCAAGGACATGGAGATCCTCGGCCGCAACGACAGCACCGAAGGCGCCGCCGGCATCCTCACCGACATGGAGCACGAATTCCAGGCAGTCCGGGATTCGCTCAGTGCCATCCTAGAGAAGGAAACTTGACATGGCTTCCCCCAATCCCACCAAGCGCGGCGTGGTCCTGGTCGCCGACGACGATCCGGTGATGCGCCTGCTGATGCTCGAGATGCTGGGCCAGGTCGGCCTGGACGGCATCGAGGCCGAGGATGGCGAGCAGGCCGTCGCCACCTTCCAGGGCATGGCGCCCGACCTGATCCTGCTCGACGTCGAAATGCCGAAGATGGACGGCTTCTCGGCCTGCCGCGAGATCCGCCGCATCGAGACCGGCGCGCCGGTGCCTATCATCATGGTCACCGGCGGCGATGACATCGAGGCCGTCACCAACGCTTACGAAGTGGGCGCCACCGATTTCGTCTCCAAGCCGATCAACTGGCCGATCCTCGGCCACCGCGTGCTGTACGTGCTGCGCGCGTCCGACGCGATCGTGCGCCTGCGCATGGCCGACGCCCACAACCGCGCGGTGCTGGCGGCCATCCCGGACACCTTCTTTCGCCTCAACGGCGACGGCTTCTATCTCGATTACGAGCCTGGCCACGAACGCCACGGCCGCGACGCCATCGCGCCCTTCCCCACCGAAGCGTGCATCGGCAAGCACATTACCGAAGTGCTGCCGCGCGAGATCGCCGACCGGATCCTGGAACAGATGCGCGCCGTGCTCGACACCCAGCACATCCGCTCGGTCGACTACGAACTGGTGCGCTTCGGCGTCGTCCACCACTTCGAAGCGCGGCTGGTCGCCACCGGCGCCAGCGAGGTGCTGGGACTGGTGCGCGACATCAGCGAGCGCAAACGCACCGAAGAACAGATCCGCCGCCTGGCCTACTGCGACAGCCTGACCGGCATCCCGAACCGCCAGGCCTTCCTGGAGACGCTCGAGCGCGAACTGCACCGCTCGAAGGCCGGCAACAAGAAGTTCGCGGTGCTGTTCATGGACCTCGACGCCTTCAAGCGCATCAACGACACGCTGGGCCACAACGTCGGCGACAACCTGCTGAAGGTGGTGTCCGAGCGCCTGCGCGAAACCATCCGCCCGAGCGACCTGGTGTCGCGCGGCGACCAGTCCCATAATTTGGCGCGCCTGGGCGGCGACGAATTCACCATCCTGATCCCCGACCTCGAACGGGTCGACCACGCGATGAACGTCGCCCAGCGCGTCAAGGAAGCCATGCGCCGTCCCTTCCTCATCGAGGGCAACGAGATTTTCGTCACCGCCAGCATCGGCATCTCGCTGTTTCCGGAAGACGGCGACGACTGCGACTCGTTGCTCAAGTTCGCCGACACCGCGATGTACCACGCCAAGAACTGCGGCAAGAACAACGCCAAGCTGTACTCGTCGTCGCTGACGATGCAGATCATGAGCCACGTGAAGCTCGAAGTCGGCCTGCGCAAGGCGCTCAAGAACCAGGAGCTATACCTGCTGTACCAGCCGCAGATCGAAGTGCGCAGCGGCCAGATCGTCGGCGTCGAGGCGCTGGTGCGCTGGCGCCATCCGGAGCGCGGCATCATCTCGCCGACCGAATTCATCCCGCTGGCCGAGGAGACCGGCCTGATCGTGCCGATCGGCGAGTGGGTGATCCGCACCGCCTGCAACCAGGCGCGCGCCTGGCAGCGCGCGGCCAGGCGCTCGCTGCGCATGGCGGTCAACCTGTCGGCCAAGCAGTTCAAGGACGAGAACCTGACCCAGATCGTGGTGTCGGCGCTGAACGAGACCGGGCTCGATCCCAAGCTGCTCGAACTCGAACTGACCGAGGGCACGCTGATGGACGACGCGCGCGCCACCATGTCGACGCTGGAGCAGCTGCGCGGCATCGGCGTCTACCTGTCGATCGACGATTTCGGCACCGGCTATTCGTCGATGAACTATCTGAAGCGCTTCGACGTGCGCGCGCTGAAGATCGACAAGAGCTTCATCAGCGGCCTGCCGCAGGACTCGGAAAACGCCGCCATCACGCGCGCCATCATCGCGATGGCGCACGGGCTGAAGATGGTGGTGGTGGCCGAAGGCGTCGAGACCGACGAGCAGCTGGTCATGCTGCAGCAGTACGGCTGCGACATGGTGCAGGGTTTCTACCTGGGCCACCCGCTGCCGCACGACGCCATCACCCAGCTGCTGCTGCACCCGGCCGGCGAAACGGCGCCGGCTAAGTAGGCTTCTCGAACCTCAGTATGTGGACGGCCGGCCCGGGCAGCAGCGGGCCGGGCTTGCCCGCCACCCAGTCCGCGTGCCCGCGCAGGAAAAACGGCGACAGCGGATGCCCGCTCTGCCCGCCCGGCATGTTGAAGAGGCCCTGCTCCTCGCGCCCCGGCGACACCGTCATCCGCTCGGACTGCCCGAACTTGGCGCCCGCCACGCGCGGCATGTTGGCGTCGCCGGCCAGCATGTCGGGCGGCGCCGACAGCCACGGACGCAGCGCCGGCACCGCCATGCTGATCGGATGGGCGATGGCGGCGGTGTTGCGCGCGCCCCAGGTGGCGGCGGACAGCGGCTTGCCGTCCTTGGTCAATTCGAGGATCGCCTGGTCGATCGCGGCCAGCTGCACGTCCTGCCAGTTCGAATAGCCGGCCGGGAGCCACGCGTCCGGCTTCGCATCGAGCAGGCGCGCCACGACCGCCGGCCAGCGCGTGCTGGCCGAATGCATGGTGGCCTTCTCGTCCAGCGCGGCCATGTCGGTGGTGGCCGCGCCGAACAGCAGGTCCTGCAATCCCCACATGAACGCGCGCGCCAGCCGGTAGCCGGCCGAATCGACGCTGGCGCGGCCGCTCCAGCCGTCCTTCAACAGGCGCAGGAATTCGGTGCGCTGCGGGCGATCCTTCAGCGCCGCGGCGTCCAGCGCGGCGATCGCGCGATCGCGCCAGGTCTGCATGAACAACGCCCGGTCGTCCATCGTGATCGCATACACGCTTTTCAGGTCGGTCTTCGGGCCGAGCGCCAGCAGGCCGTCGCGCACCTGGCGGGTACGCGCGCCCAGGTCGAAGCCGCCATCGCCGATCAGCTCCGAGCCGGCGCCCATCAGCTGGCGCGAGTTCGCGGTCCACAACTGGCCGTCGGCCGGATTGATCACCTTCGGGTAATCCGCCGGCGCCAGCACCCCGTTCCAGCCTGACGCGCCTTGCTTGGGCAGCGCGCCCGTGATGGTCCAGCCGATGTTGCCCTTGTCGTCGCCGGCGAGGAAATTCTGCGCCGGGATACCGATCTTCGCAGCGATCGCCAGCGCGTCCGCCACCGTGTCGGCGCCCTCCAGTTCGATCTGGCGAAGGTTCACCGCGGCCGGATCATGCGCGATCCAGTGGATCGCGTACGAGCGCTCGCCCACCTGTCGCACCGGTCCCATCGCGCTCTCGCGCACGACCATTTTGAATGCCGGCCCGCCCTTGACCAGGATGGTTTCGTCATGACTGGTCAGCGAGGCATCGGCCGCATCGACCGGCACCAGGTCGAGGTACCTGCCGTTGCTGTTGGTGTAGCCCCACGCGACGTGGCCGTTGCTGCCGGCGATCAGCAGCGGCGCGCCGGGCAGCGTCACCCCCGCCATCCGCCGGGTTCCGCCGCGGCCGTCGGGGAACTGCAGCGCCAGCCGATACCAGGTGGTCGGCAGCTGCATCCCGAGGTGCATGTCGTCGCTGACGATGGCGGCGCCGTCGCGCGTCCGGTTGCCCGCCACCGCCCAGTTATTGCTGCCGACCGAATCGGCGAATTCGTTCAGGGCGTAGACCTTCAGCGCGCCCGAGCCGTGCCCGCCCCACCATGCGGGAGGGGCGGGCGGGATCGGCGCTTCCGCCGCGACGGCAGCAAGCCGGTCGAGCGGCGCGTCCCACTGCGTCGATTCGGGCAGCAGGAAGGCGCGCTGCGCGGCGTCGGTGTTCTCGGCGATCCAGCCGCGCGCCAGAGCGCGCGTCTCCTGGCTCCCTTGCAGGTCGAAGAACATGGCCCACACCACCAGCATCGAATCGGCCGCGGTCCAGGCGCGCGGCGTGGTTCCGGTCAGCGCGTACTCGAAAGGCCGCGCGCCGAGCGCGTTGACGCCGTCGTTGACGCCGGCGACGTAGCGGTCGAGCAGCAGGCGCTGATCGGCCGGCATCGCGGCCAGCAGTCGGTCGGCGCGCGCGCGAAAGCGGTGCAGCCGGTGCGCGCGGTCGAGCGGCAATGCCTTGGCCCCGAACAGCTCGGCCAGCTCGCCCGCACCGGAGCGGCGCAGCAGGTCCATCTGGAAGAAGCGGTCCTGGGCGTGAACGAAGCCGGTCGCGTAAGCCAGGTCGAGCCGGTCGGCGCCCTGCAGCAGCGGCGCGCCGCGCTCGTCGCGCGCCACCGTGACGGCGCCGGCCAGGCCGGCCACGTGGCGCGTGCCGTCGAGCTGCGGCAGGCTGGCGCGCAGGTACAGCCAGCCCGACAGCAGCGCCAGCGCGACCAGCGCCAGCAGCGCAAACAGGATTCGCGCCGCCAAAGTTTTCAAGCGCATGCCGTGTCCCCATAGTCGATTTGGGGCAATACTGCCAGAAAAATTCTGTTTCCGGAATTATTTGAAGCGGCAACCCGGCATTTAGTTCCCGGCGCCGGATTGATACGCCTCAGTGTTCTCAAGGGGCGCACTCCTAAGCTGGATCAAAGGGCGCTGCCCTGCTGCGCCTGTTCTATTTCTGCGGAAAGGAATCGACATGCGCCCGCTCACCATCCTCGCCGCCAGCGCGCTTCTGCTGGCCGGCTGCACCACCCCGCAGGAGCGCGCCGCGCGGATGCAGGCCGACATGGACCGCGTCATCGTCGAGTACGGCCCGGCCTGTACGCGGCTCGGCTACCAGCCCAACTCCGACGCCTGGCGCAACTGCCTGCTGCAGCTGAACACCAACGACGAACTCACTCGCTACGGATCGACCCGCTTTTATGGCGGCTGGGGCCGCTCGCACTGGGGAGGGGGCGGCGTGTGGGGGCCGTAGCGCCGTAGGCGGCGGCGAAGCCGGCCTTGGTCAGCGCCTGGCGCTCGGCCAGCAGGCGCTCGACCAGCCGCTGCGCGTGGCGCAGCAGCGCGGGATGGCGCGCGTCGGCCGGATGCAGGCTGAGGCGCACCAGCGGCTCCGGCGCCAGCAGCAGCGCCAGCGCATCGGCCATGCGCGGCGAGACCAGCCGGCCGGCGGCGTTGCGCGCCGTGTAGACCAGCGAGGGCGACCACAGCGCCGCGCCGGTCCTGAGGAAATGGAAGTGGGTGAAGGTCGTGGTGTAGTCAAAGCCGGCGGCGCGCACCGCCTCCCATGCGCCGTCGCTGAGCAGCCACGCCGGCGGCACGAAGCCACGCGCCGGCCAGCCGCGCTCGGCGAACCAGGCCAGGCCGAGCGCGATGCGCTGGCGCGCCTCGGCCGCGTCGATGGCGGCGAACTCGCCCTCGCCCGTCGTATAGACGTTGCGCAGGAAGCGGCCGCGCCAGCCGCGGGCGCGCGCCGCGCAGTCCAGGTGCGTGTAGCCGTGCAGCGCCAGCTCGTGGCCCTGCGCCAGCACCGCATCGAGCGCGCGCTCCATCAAGGGCGCGGCGATCTTGCGCCCATGGTAGCGCGGCACCACCAGCCAGGTCAGCGGGATGTCGGCCACCGCCTGGATCGCGCGCTGCAGGCAGGCGCAGTCGGGCCAGGTGTCGGGCGCGACATCGTGGATCGAGACGCACAGCGCCTTGGGCTCAGTCGGTGGCACAGATACGCTCCGCGTCGAAGGCCGCGCGCGGCCCGCTGGCCAGCAGTCCGGCGTAGCGGTTCAGCAGTTGCGGCATGATCAGGTTCCAGTCGTACTGCTCGCTGGCCTTGCGGCGCGCGGCCGCGCCCAGCGCCGCCAGGTCCTGGCGGTAGATCGCGGCGATGCCGTCGGCCAGGCTGTCGACGCTGTCCGGCCGCACCACCACGCCGGTGTGCTGGTCGACCAGCTCCGCCACGCCGCCGCCGGTCGCCACCACCGGCAGGCCGCAGGCCATCGCCTCGAGCGCAATCAGGCCGAAGGTTTCGCAGTCGCCCGGATGGACCAGCACGTCGCAGCTGGACAGCAGGCGCGCCAGCACGCGCTGGTTGCGCCGGAACGGCACGTAGGTGATCTGCGGATCGGCCGGCGGCGCGGCGCCGCCGCCGATCAGCACCAGGTGGTAGGGCCGGCCCAGCTTGCGCGCCGCCTCGATCAGCACCGGCAGCTTCTTGTCCGCCGTGAAGCGGCCGGCGTAGACCAGCAGGCGCGCGTCCGCCGTCAGCTGCAAGCGCTGGCGCAAGGTGGCGATGCGCCGGTGCGGACTGAACACGCCGGTGTCGATGCCGAGCGGCTGGTGCACCGCGTCGCCGATGCCCATGCAATGGAGTTGCTGCACCATCAGTTTGCTCGGCGCCATCACCATGTCGAAGCGCCGGTAAAGATGGCCGAGGTAGCGCCGCGCGACGTGCGGCGCCAGCGGGCCGAAGCGGTTGGCCATCAGGCGCGGCAGGTCGGAGTGATAGAAGGCCACGGCCGGAATGCCCAGCTGGTCCTTGGCGCGCAAGGCGGCCCAGGCGCAGGGGCCGGCGTCGCCCGCCTCGATCAGGTCCGGTTGCAGCGAGCGCAGGATGCGCGCGGCGGCGCCGATCGCGTGCGGCATGCGATAGCCGTTCACGCCGGGAAACGGGATGGAGGGAATCGAGACCAGCGCCGGCATCGAACCGCCGCTGTGCACGTTGGGACTGGCGACGGTGTGGGCGATGCGGCTGCGCCGGGCCAGCCAGCGTGATTTGGCATTCAGGTAGGTGCTGACGCCACCGCCCTCCGGGGCGTAGAACATCGTGATATCGACGAGATGCATGCTGGTGGCCCCCTGAGTGAGGCCAACGATAGCAGCGCGCGGCGGCTACCGGTTGCGCACACTCAAACGGATACTAACAGTGTCATTTTACGCCGTTTTGGATGAGGCGTTTCACGCGGCTAGGTAGCGCGGCGATCGAGCATCGCACGGGCGATCGTGCCCGCATCGACGTATTCCAGCTCGCCGCCGACCGGCACGCCGCGCGCCAGCCGCGACACCCGCAAGCCGCGCGATTTGAGCATCTCGCTGATGTAGTGCGCGGTCGCCTCGCCCTCGTTGGTGAAGTTGGTGGCCAGCACCACTTCGGTGACGACGCCATCGGCAGCGCGTCCGATCAGCTTCTCGAGATGGATGTCCTTCGGGCCGATCCCGTCGAGCGGCGACAGCCTGCCCATCAGCACGAAGTACAGGCCCTTGTAGGTCAGGGTCTGCTCGATCATGATCTGGTCGGCCGGCGTTTCCACCACGCACAGCAAGCTGCGGTCGCGCGCCTCGTCCTGGCACAGGTCGCACACTTCGGTCTCGGAAAAGGTATTGCACATGGCGCAGTGGTGCACCGTGTCGACCGCCTGGTACAGCGCGCGCGACAGCATCGCGGCGCCTTCGCGGTCATGCTGCAGCAAATGAAACGCCATGCGCTGCGCCGATTTCGGACCGACGCCGGGCAAGCGGCGCAAGGCTTCGGTCAGGAAATCGAGCGACTTGGACATGGGAGAATCAGAACGGCATCTTGAAGCCTGGCGGCAGCGACATGCCCGAGGTCAGGCCGCTCATCTTCTCGGCCGACGTGGCCTCGGCCTTGCGCACGGCATCGTTGAACGCGGCGGCGACCAGGTCTTCCAGCATGTCCTTGTCGTCGGCCAGCAGCGACGGATCGATGGTCACGCGCTTGACGTCGTTCTTGCAGGTCATCACGACCTTGACCAGGCCGGCGCCCGACTGGCCTTCGACTTCGACCAGCGCCAGCGCGTCCTGCGCCTTCTTCATGTTGTCCTGCATGGCCTGGGCCTGCTTCATCAAGCCTGCGAGCTGGTTCTTCATCATGGTGGTGTTCTCCGGAATCTAAGTGGTAAAGGTAATCAGTTCAAGGCGGGCGGGCGTACCGAGCCCTGCACGACGAAGGCGCCCAGCTGGCGCGCCATCTCCTGCACCCAGGGGTCGGCGGCGACGGTCTGCTCGGCCTCGACGAAGCACTTCTCGCGATACGCCTGCAGCTCGACGCTGGCCGTGTACCAGACCTGGCCGATGTCGATCTCGACGGCGATGCGCGTGTGCGGGAAGCGGTCCTGCAGCGCGGCCGACAGTTTTTCGGTGTTGCCGCTGGCGCGCAGCGTGTCGATCGGCGCGCGCAGGCGGAACGTGCTCTGGTGGCCGTCGCTGGTGCATTCGACCAGTTCGGTCTGCATCGCCAGCTGCTGGGCCACGCCGCGCAGCGGCAAGGTCGCGGCCAGCGCCGGCCAGTTGCCGTCCCATTCGATTTCGGGGACCGGCGTGATCACGTATGGCGGCGCGACGGCGCGGGCGCGCGCGGCGACCGGCGCGGCGGCGGCGGCCGGAGCGTGCTGGACGACGGCGGTGTCGTCGGAAAACTCGGTGACCCAATCCGGCGGGCCGTCATCCTCCGGCTCCTGCGTCGCGGCTTGCACTACCGGCGCAACGGCTTTTGCCGCCGGCTGCTCCCACGGCGGCGGCGCGGATGGCGCCGGGGCCGGCTGCGCCGCGGCAGGCGCCGGCGGCGCCGGTTCTGGCGCGGAAGGCGCCGCCTGTGCCGCAGCCGCGGCGGCCTGGTTCGACATCGCGGTCGACCGCTTCGGCGTTCCGCCGGCACGTCCGCCGCTCGCTGCGCGCGCGGCTTCGAGCGCGGCATTGATCGCGGCGCGTGCCGAATTCATGGCTGGCGCAGGCGCTGCCGGAGCAGCCGGCGGCGGCGCTGGCGGGCGCGCCTGTTGAACCGGCGCGGCAGGCGGCGGCGTCACCGCGGCATGGCTGGCGACCGCCACGCTGGCGGCGCGCGCTGGCGCGGCGGCCGGACGCGCCGGCATTGCCGCGGCACGGGCCGCGGCGGGACCGGCCGGGGCGACGCCCTCGTCCCCGCCCTTGCCCGGACGGAACGCCAGCATGCGCAGCAAAGTCATGGTGAAGCCGGCGTACTCGTCCGGCGCCAGGCCGATCTCGTTTCGCCCGTGCACGGCGATCTGGTAGAACAGCTGCACTTCTTGCGGATCGAAAGCCGCGGCGAGCCGCACGATGTCGGCCAGTTCAGGCAGGTCTTGTGGCACGGCGCCCGGCACCGTCTGCGCCAGCGCGATCTGGTGCAGCAAGGTGCCGAGGTCCTGCAGCGCGCCGCTGTACGACAGGCTGCGGCTGGCCATTTCGTCGGCCACCGCCATCAGGTCGGCGCCGTCCTGCGCCAGCAGCGCGTCGAGCAGGCGTACCAAATAGGACTGGTCGAGCGCGCCGAGCATGCCCTGCACCGCGTCCAGCGTGACCTGGCCGGCGGCATAGGCGATCGCCTGGTCGGTCAGCGACAGCGCGTCGCGCATCGAACCGTGGGCGCCCTGGGCCAGCAGGCGCAGCGCCGGCTGGTCGAAGGTGATGCCCTCCTGCCCGAGAATGTTGTCGAGGTGGCTGATGATGTGGCCGGGCGGCATCTGCTTGAGGTTGAACTGCAGGCAGCGCGACAGCACGGTCACGGGAATTTTTTGCGGATCGGTGGTCGCCAGGATGAACTTGACGTGCTCGGGCGGCTCCTCCAGCGTCTTCAGCATCGAGTTGAAGGCGTGGTTGGTCAGCATGTGCACCTCGTCGATCATGTAGACCTTGAAGCGCGCGTTCGACGGGGCGTACACCGCCTGCTCCAGCAACTGCGCCATCTCGTCGACGCCGCGGTTCGATGCCGCGTCCATCTCTATATAGTCGACGAAGCGGCCGGCGTCGATCGCGGTGCAGGCGTCGCACACGCCGCACGGGGTGGCGGTGATGCCGCCAGTGCCGTCCGGGCCGACGCAGTTGAGCGACTTGGCCAGGATCCGCGACAGCGTGGTCTTGCCGACGCCGCGCGTGCCCGTGAACAGGTAGGCGTGGTGCAGGCGGCCGGTCTGCAGCGCGTGCGACAAGGCGCGGACGACGTGCTCCTGGCCGACCAGCGTTTCAAAGTTGCGGGGACGGTATTTGCGGGCGAGTACTTGATAGGACATGCTGTGATTTTACCGTAGATGGCGGGCGCAGCGAAGAATCATGCTGCCAGGGCGGCAATTGTAGCAAGACGGTAAGGGAATGGGGTAAAGCGGGAGATAAAACGAAGGAGGCGAGCCTGATCTGCGGCACTCATGGTTAATAGCCGTGGCTGCTTCGTTCCCGACCTGACCAGGTTAGCCATGCCACGATGCGCAGGGGCCCGCCAGACTGCATTATAACCGACCCTCCGCAGATGTGGCAAAAGAACAGTCTCTGCTTCTTGCCAAGCGCGCTTGGGTGTCCTATCCTTATTTCGATTTCTTCGATTTTTCGAGCGAAAAAATGCGAACTCTCCTCAATAAAAAGACCAAGGGCACGCTCACCAGAATCGTCAGAGAAAGCCTTTCTGCTGCCCTAAACTCCGCCGAGCCGAAGTCGCCTGGCCTGAGCGCAAAGACGGTCGCTTCGGTCAGCAGCAAGTTGGTGGACCAATTGATGTCTGACGACCAGTTTATGGCCTGCTTGAGCAATATTGCGCCGCCGGCGAACGAATTCCTCACCACCGAGGACGCCGCCCGCCTTTCAGGGTTCAGCCGGCCATTCATCATCTCGCTGCTCGATGGCCCGCTCTACACAGGAACAGTGACGCGGTCCCCGAAGGGGCATCGGCGCGTTCTGCGCGGCGAGTTCGCCGCTTGGCTAAGCGCCGCGTCCCTGCCGACATACTCGCCTGAGACGATCAAAGATGTCCGTTCCGGCCCCAGGGATGAACGGCCCGTGGCGCGCAAGGAAACAGCTACGCAACGAAAGGAACGGCTTGCAGCCAAGGCGAAAACGATGGAATTTGCCAGGTCAAATGGCATTTTCTGATGGCAGCCCCGCCGAAGCCTGCCCTGGTTTTGGCGGATGCAAACATATTGGTGAAGGATGTAGTGTCCGCATCCCTGTTCGACATGAACAAGGCCGGATTGATTGATTTGCACTGGACGCCCGAGATCGAAGCCGAATACATCAGCATCGCGCGCGCCGTCGAGCCGGGAACTACGGGAGGTCCACGCGGCTTGAAGACCTCGATTGGGCGGCGAAACGGATCGAACGCAGCAAGCAGTATTCCGGACCCAGGCGACGTTCATGTCGCCCTGGCCGCGGCATTTATGGCCGAACAATCGAAGACACCGGTCGTCCTCGCGACGCACGATTTGGGGGACTTTCCTCAATCGGCGCTCGCCCCATTCGATGTCGTCGTGCTCCATCCGGGACTGATCCTCGACATGCTTTACCAATCCCACAGCGACGAGGTTTCAGCAACATTGTTGGACACTTGCCGAAGCTTCAGCAATCCGGAAATCACCCCGAAGGAGTTTCTGAGGTCGATTTCGGGCAAAAACCAATTTGACAATCCTGAATTGGCCGCATTGCTGGCAATCGATTGGAAACTCGCCCCCTCAGCAATCAAAGGTTCGGGCGGCAAAACGGGGCTCTGACCCGCGGGGACTCGGCTCCCATGTGATTTCCTATCACGTATCAGATGCCGAGTTCGTGCCAGATGTTATCGATGCGCGCCTTCACTTCCGGCGTCATCTCGATGGTGGTGCCCCACTCCCGGTTGGTCTCGCCCGGCCACTTGTTGGTCGCGTCGATGCCCATCTTGCTGCCCAGTCCACTCACCGGCGAGGCGAAGTCCAGATAGTCGATCGGCGTGTTGTCGACCAGCGTCGTGTCGCGCAGCGGATCGACGCGCGTCGTGATCGCCCAGATCACCTCTTTCCAGTCGCGGATGTTCACGTCCTCGTCCACCACCACGATGAATTTGGTATACATGAACTGGCGCAGGAAGCTCCACACCCCGAACATCACGCGCTTGGCGTGGCCGGCGTACTGCTTCTTCATCTGCACCACCGCCATCCGGTAGCTGCATCCTTCCGGCGGCAGGTAGAAGTCGGTGATCTCGCTGAACTGCTTCTGCAGCAGCGGAATGAACACTTCGTTGAGCGCCACGCCCAGCACTGCCGGCTCGTCGGGCGGCTTGCCTGTATACGTGGAGTGATAAATCGGATTGCGCCGCATCGTGATGCGCTCGATCGTAAACACCGGGAAGCTGTCCTGCTCGTTGTAATAACCGGTGTGGTCGCCGAACGGCCCCTCCATCGCGTGCTCGTAGCCGGACGGATGGTTCGGATCGGCCAGGATGTGCCCTTCCAGCACGATCTCGGCCGACGCCGGCACCCGCAGCTCGCTGCCAAGCGCCTTGGTCAGCACCGTGCGCTGGCCGCGCAGCAGGCCGGCGAACTGGTACTCGGACAGGCTGTCCGGCACCGGCGTCACCGCCCCTAATATGGTGGCCGGATCGGCGCCCAGCGCCACGGCGACCGGATACGGCGCGCCCTTGGTCGCGATCGCGTGCTCGCGGAAGTCGAGCGCCCCGCCGCGGTGCGCCAGCCAGCGCATGATCACCTTGTTCGGCCCGATCACCTGCTGGCGGTAGATGCCCAAGTTCTGGCGCTTCTTGTTGGGCCCCTTGGTGATCACCAGGCCCCAGGTGATCAGCGGCGCGGCGTCGCCCGGCCAGCAGTGCTGGATCGGCAGGCGCGACAGGTCGACGTCGGCGCCCTCCCAGACGATCTCCTGGCACGGCGCGCCGCGCACTTCCTTGGGCGACATGTCCCACACCGCCTTGACCAGTGATCCCAGGCCCATCAGGTCCTTGAAGCCCTTCGGCGGCTCCGGCTCCTTCAGGCGCGCCAGCACGTGGCCGATCTTGCGCAGCTCGCCGACGTCGGAGGCGCCCATCCCGAGGGCCACCCGGCGCGGCGTGCCGAACAGGTTGCCCAGCACCGGCATGTCGTAGCCGGTGGGATGTTCGAACAGCAAGGCGGGTCCGCCGGCACGCAACACGCGGTCGCACACCTCGGTCATCTCCAGATGTGGTGAAACTGGCAAGGAAACGTGCTTTAATTCGCCCATCTTTTGCAACTGGGAAATAAAATCACGCAAATCGGAATAGTTCATCGTTTTTTAATTTTTTATTGTTGAGCACACAGTTGTTGAATTTGCCACTCCAAGTGATTGATTTCACAGGACTTTGCTGCATTGCGTCATAAAAAGTAAGATCTAAAAGTAATAAAGGATCGCCGTGCTCCTATTGACTTGATATATGCGAGCTTTTACAATTTGCTTCACTTGATGAGATAGCTGCGTCCTATGACGTGATTCTAGCCTAGTCTCATACATTCACGGGGTCGGGGCCCCAACGACATTTTTAAGGAGTGTTTTCAAAAGGCGTCTGCCTTATCCCCCGAAAACAGTTGTATTGCCACTGGTTCAATACCACAGGGAACGACCAGCTGAAGCAAGCAATGACGGCGTTTGATCGACCGCAGCAGCGGCGATAGACGATATTTCTGATGCACGGCACTTGAGGTCCGATGTGCGCATTTTGCGCCGTGGGGACAGCTTTTTCCGCGACAAAGGGGAATTCGATGAGTAATCGTTTCAACGGGGCGACAGCAAAGCTCGCCCAAACCATGGCTGCCCAGCCTGTTACGTGGTCTTCCGTAACGAAAACGGCACGTGGCCTTGCCACCACCGCGCAGCACACCCTGACCGTGTTTGGTCTGACCGCAGTCACCATCGCCGCCGTGCTGTACGCCCGCCCGGACGTGGCGAAACAGGTTTCCCAGTTCATCGCCCCGGCTCCGGTCGAGGCGCCGGCCACTGCACCAGCGCCCGCGCTGGCGACGCTGATGGAATCGCATCCTGCGCCTGCCCCTGCGGCGGAAGCGGCTGCGCCCCTCAGCGCCGAAGACAAGGCCATGCTGGGCAACCAGAAGCAGCAAAAGTTCGTCACCTCCTGGCTGTCGAAGCGTTACCGCGTTGCCGGCGACGCCGCCAACATGCTGGTGTCCACTGCGTACATGACGGCGCATGACATCAAGCTCGACCCGCTGCTGATCCTGGCGGTGATGGCGATCGAATCGGGCCTCAATCCGTTCGCCGAGAGCCCGGTCGGCGCGCAGGGCCTGATGCAGGTGATGTCGAAGATCCACCACGAGAAGTTCCAGAAGATGGGCGGCGTGCAGGCTGCGCTCAACCCGGTGGCCAACATCCGTGTCGGCGCGCTGATCCTCAAGGATTACGTGCAGCGTGGCGGTTCGGTGGAAGCCGGCCTGAAGACCTACGTGGGCGCCGCGGCGTTCGAGACCGATTCGGGCTACGGCTCGAAGGTGCTGGCTGAGTATCGCCGTCTGAAGATGGTTGCGACCGGCAAGAACGTGCCGACCACCACTCCGGCAGCGCCGGCGCAGCAGCAGGTTGCCAAGGTCGACAAGAAGGCTGAAGAGCCAGTGGTGCCGGCTGGCGAGGCAATCGCCGGTCTGTAAGCAGAACTCGCGCTACATATAAGAAGCCACCGCAGAAATGCGGTGGCTTTTTTATTTTGTCGCTGACGTAAAAAAACCACCGGCATGAGGTGGCTCTTGGGATGGGTCGGACCCCGCGGGGTCAGACCCTGGTGTAACGGCCGAATCAACGCCGGGTATCGGCCGCCACTTCATCCGCGCGAAACTTCGGCGCCAGCTTGTCCAGCACGCCATTGACATACTTGTGACCATCGATGCCGCCGAACGACTTGGTCAGCTCGACCGCCTCGTTGATCACCACGCGGTACGGAATCTCCAGGTTGTTCTTCAGCTCGTACGCGCCGATCAACAGCACGCCGTGCTCGATCGGCGACAGCTCGGCGACGCCGCGGTCGATCAGCGGCGCGAACGCTTCGCGCAGCGCCACCGAATCCTTGATCGCGCCGTACAGCAAGGCCGCGAAATGGTCCGAATCGGCCTTTTCGAAGCCGTGCGCGGCGCGAATGTTGTTGACCACGGTGGTCGCGTCTTCATTGTTGAGCAGCCACTGATACAGCCCCTGCAAGGCGAACTCCCGCGCGCGGTGTCGCGGCGTGCGGTTCTTGCTGGGATTGGCGTGCGGAGTCTTGTCGGTCATGGTGGTCTTCTGTTCTTCGATTTCGGTATTAGTCTTCGTCGGCTTGCAGCTCTTCGAGCGCGAGCAGCAGGTTGGCCATCTCGACCGCGCAACGCGCCGCCTCGGTGCCCTTCTCTTCCATGCGCGCCTCGGCCTGCTCGTCGTTCTCGGTGGTCAAGACCGCGTTGGCGATCGGCATGCCGTAGTCCAGGCCGATGCGGGTGATGCCCGCGCCCGACTCGTTCGACACCAGCTCGAAATGGTAGGTCTCGCCGCGGATCACCGCGCCCAGCGCCACCAGCGCGTCGAACTGCTGGGTCTCGGCCATCTTCTGCAGCGCCAGCGGAATCTCGAGCGCGCCCGGCACGGTGACGTGCAGCACGTCCTCGTCCTGCACGCCCAGGTGCTTCAGCTCGGCCAGGCAGGACGACAGCAGCCCGTGCCCGACATCGGCGTTGAAACGCGCCTGGACGATGCCGATCCGCAGTCCGCTGCCGGTCAAATTGCTCTCATAAGTTCCTACGGTCATGGCTGGCCCCTTCGTGTTGTGGTGTTTGTTAGCTCAATAGTACGCTTCAGGCGCCCGGCTTGGCGAGATATCCCGTCACTTCCAGGTCGAACCCGGTCATCGACGGCATCTTGCGCGGGCTGGCCAGCAATTGCATCTTGCCGACGCCGAGGTCCTTCAAAATCTGGGCGCCGATGCCGTAGGTGCGCAGGTCCATGCTGGCGGCGCGCCCCTGCGGTTTGGCTTGCGGCGTGTCGAGCGCGGCGAATTGTTCGAACAGCTGCTCGGCCGATTCGCCGCAGTTCAGCAGCACCATCACGCCGCGTTCGGATTCCTTGATCGCCTGCATCGCCGACGCCATCGTCCACGAGTGCGTGGTGGCGCGGTTTTCCAGCAGGTCGAGGATCGACACCGGCTGGTGCACGCGCACCAGCGACTCCAGGTTGGGCGCCAGCTCGCCGTGCACCATGGCCAGGTGCGCCGAGCCGCTCGGCTTGTCGCGGAAGGCCACCAGGCGGAAGTCGCCGAACACGGTGTTCATCTGGCGCTCGGCCACGCGCTCGACCAGCGACTCGGTCTGGCCGCGGTAATGGATCAGGTCGGCGATGGTGCCGATCTTCAGCTTGTGTTCTTCGGCGAACTGCAGCAGGTCCGGCAGGCGCGCCATGGTGCCGTCTTCGTTCATGATCTCGCAGATCACCGACGCCGGCGTCAGGCCGGCCATCCCGGTCAGGTCGCAGCCCGCTTCGGTATGGCCGGCACGCATCAGCACGCCGCCCTTGACGGCCTTCAGCGGGAAGATGTGGCCCGGCTGCACGATGTCGCTCGGGGTGCTGTTCTTGGCCACGGCCACCTGCACGGTGCGCGCGCGGTCGGCCGCCGAGATGCCGGTGGTGACGCCTTCGGCCGCTTCGATCGAGACGGTGAAATTGGTGCCGAACGAGGTGCCGTTACGGGCAGTCATCATGCCGATGTCGAGCTGGTCGCAGCGCTCTTCGGTCAGGGTCAGGCAGATCAGGCCGCGCGCATGCTTGGCCATGAAATTGATGGCTTCGGGCGTGACGAAATCGGCGGCCAGCACCAGGTCGCCCTCGTTCTCGCGATCTTCTTCATCGACCAGGATGACCATGCGGCCGGCGCGCAGTTCGGCTACGATTTCCTGGGTGGTGGAGATAGACATATGGGATTCCTATGGGACGGGCGAACATTGCGCAATCCGCTATTTTAAAGGATTTGGCGGCTTCCCACCGCCGCCCGGCCGTATTGACGACCCGAAATTGTGCGAGTCGAGCAGAAATATTGCTGATAGACTAAATAAATCAACCACTCACGTCCTTGCGACCCCGTCCCGATGAAGCTCAAATTCCTGGCCGCGGCCTGCCTGTCGATTCTGCTTGCACAAGGCGCGCTGGCCGAGATCCGGCTGACCGACACCATCCCCGTCGGCCCGCAAGTGAAGGTGGGCAAGCTGCCGAACGGCCTGACCTACTACATCCAGAAGAACAGCCGTCCCGAGAAGAAGCTCGAACTGCGCCTTGTGGTCAAGGCCGGCTCGATCCTGGAAGACGAGGACCAGCAGGGACTGGCCCACTTCCTCGAGCACCTCGCGTTCAACGGCTCGGCCCATTTCAAGCAGCACGAGCTGACCGAGTACCTGCAGTCGATCGGCGTCAAGATGGGCGCCGACCTGAATGCTTACACCAGCTTCGACGAAACCGTCTACATGCTGCCGATCCCCACCGACAAGCCGGAAAACGTCGACAAGGGCTTCCAGGTGCTGGAAGACTGGGCCCACGGCCTGACGCTGGCCGACGCCGACATCGAAAAGGAGCGCGCCATCGTGCTCGAGGAAGCGCGCCTGGGCAAAGGCGCGGGCGAACGCATGAACAAGATCGTGATGCCGAAGATGTACAACGGCTCGCGCTACGCGCAGCGCCTGCCGATCGGCCAGGAAGCGGTCATCAAGTCGTTCAAGCCCGATGCGGTACGCCGGTTCTACCGCGACTGGTACCGTCCGGACCTGATGGCGGTGGTGATCGTCGGCGACATCGATCCGGCGCGCGCCGAGACGCTGGTCAAGGCGCACTTCGGCGCGATGAAAAACCCGTCGCCGCTGCGCCCGCGCACCTATGCGCCGATTTCCGCGCGCGCTGCGACCGAAGCGGTAGTCGCCACCGACAAGGAAGCATCTGGCAACGCGGTGATGATCCGCTATCCGGTGCGTGAGGCGCGCGAGCGCAGCACCTTCGGCGCCTACCGCGAAAAGCTGATCGACCTGATGTTTACGGCGATGCTCAACCAGCGCATGCAGGAACTGACGCAGCAGGCCAGCCCGCCGTTCATGGGCGGCGCCAGCTCGCTCGGCAAGCTCACGCCGCGCTACAAATCCTACGGCGCGGTCGCTTCGCTCGGCAAGGAAGGCGCCGCGCCGGCCATCGCCGCGCTGGTGCAGGAGAACGAGCGCGCGCGCCAGTTCGGCTTCAGCGACGCGGAACTCGAGCGCAGCAAGAAGAACTTCATGCGCGCGATGGAACGCCAGTACAACGAGCGCGAGAAGACCAACTCGAGCACCTATGTGAGCGAATACACCCGCAACTTCCTCGAGCGCGAGGAGATTCCCGGCATCGAGAACGAATACAACTATGCCCGCGAACTGGTGCCGGGCATCACGCTGGCCGAAGTGAACCGCTACGCCCGCGAGACCATCCCGTCCAACAGCGCCAAGCTGGTGGTCTACACCGGCTCCAGCAAGGGCGCCACGCCGACCCCATCGACCGCCGACCTGCTGGCGTGGACCGACGCGGCGGCAAGGAACAAGGTCGCGGCGCGCGTTGAAAAGCAGATCGCATCCAGCCTGATGTCGAAGGCGCCGGCGCCAGGTTCCATCGTCGCCGAGACCACCGAAAAGGCCCTGGGCCTGACCAGGCTGACGCTGTCGAACGGCGTCAAGGTGATCCTGAAACCCACCGACTTCAATAACGACCAGGTCTTCCTGAGCGCCTCTCGTCCCGGCGGCCTGACCCAGTTCGCGCAAAAGGACATCGTCAACGCCCGCTACGCCAGTTCGATCGTCGACAGCATGGGCCTGAACGAATTCTCGCCGCTCGACATGCAGAAGGCGCTGGCCGGCAAGACCGCCGGCATCGGCATGGGGATCGGTCAGTACAGCGACAATATCGGCGGCAGCGCGGGCAGCACCGACGTCGAACTGCTGCTGCAGATGGTCCATCTTCGCTTCACCACCATGCGGCGCGACGAAGACCTGTACAAATCCTATCTGGGCAAGCGGCTTGAAGCCGCGCGCAACGTGATGGCGCAGCCGGCCGCGGTGTTCAGCGACGCCCTGATCGGCACGATGTACAACGACAGCCCGTGGGTGGCGCGCCCGCCGCGGCCGGCGGACTTCGCCAACCTCGACATGGACCGCGCCATCGCGCTGTACAAGGAACGCTTCGCCAGCGCCAAGGGCCTGACCTTCATCCTGGTCGGCAGCTTCGACGTCGAGAAGGTGAAGCCGCTGGTGGCGACTTACCTGGCCAGCCTGCCGACGCCGGACCTGCCGCTGACGGTCAAGGATGTCGGCGTGCGTCCGGTCAGGGGCGTGGTGAAGAAGGAAGTGTTCAGCGGCGCCGAGCAAAAGAGCCAGGTGTCGATTAATTTCAGCGGCCCGGCGACCTTCTCCGAAGACGAGCGGATGCGCCTGCAGGCGCTGATCGACGTAATGAACCTTCGGATCAACGACATCCTGCGCGAAAAGCTGACGCTGATTTACAGCGGCCGGATGAGCGGTTCGCTCGAAAAAATCCCGTACGACCACTACACCATCGGCATGGCGCTGCCGACGGGGCCGGAGAACGTCGACAAGACCATCGCCGCCACGTTCGCGGAAATCGCGCAGCTGAAGGAAAAGGGACCGTCGGCGATTGACCTGGCGAAGGTGAAGCAGAACTGGATCCAGGTGCACCGCAGGGCGATGCGCGAAAACGGCTTCTGGCTGAATGAGCTGCAGTCGTCGGTCACGCTGGGCACCGACCCGGTGGAGTCGGTGCTCACGTACGAACAGCGGGTGGCGGCGATCACCGCGCAGGACGTGCAGGCCGCGGCGGCGCGCTACCTGGACACCAACAACTATGTGCAGGTGGTGCTGTATCCCGAAAAGAAGTAAGGAGCCTGCAAGCTGGGGGCTGGTCCTGCGGACCTGCCCCCAGCGTCGTTACTTCAGGTAGCGGTCGAACCACGCCAGCGTACGCGCGCGCTGATCGCGCTGATGCTCCGGCTTGCGAATCGAGTGTCCTTCACCGTCGTAGATCACCAGCGACGTCGGCACGCCCATCGCCTTCAACCCGTGCCAGAACTCGGTCGACTGCGCCGGCGGACACTCCACGTCGCGCTCGCCCACATAGATCAGCGTCGGCGTCTTGGCCGCCTTGATCGATTCGATCGGCGAAGCCTTTCGGTAGATCGCCGGATCGTCATACGCCGATGCGCCGAAGAACGGAATCATCCACTGGTCGATGCCGTTCTGGCCGTAATAGCTGATCCAGTTCGCGATTCCCGCGCCGGCCACCGCCGCCTTGAAGCGCGTGCTGTGCGTCACGCCCCACATCGTCATGAAGCCGCCGTACGAATGGCCCATCAGGCCGAGGCGCTGGCCGTCGACCGGCGCGACCTTGATGGCCGCATCGACGCCGGCCAGGATGTCGCGCCAGTCGCCGCCGCCGAAGTCGCGCTTGTTGGCGCCGCTGAAGGCCGTACCCTGGCCGAAGCTGCCGCGCGGGTTCGGCATGAACACAAAATAGCCCTTGTTGGTCAGCTCGCGCAGCAGCGCGTTGCCGCCCTCGCCCTCCGACACGAAGCGCGGCCCCGCGGCGGAGGCCGGACCGCCGTGCACCATCACGATCATCGGATACTTCTTGCCCGCTTCGATCTTCAACGGCTGCACCAGCCAGCCCTGGACATTGAATTTGTCGTTGATCCAGCTGATGCTGCGCGCCGACACCTGCGGCGCGTGGCCCTCGTTGTCGTGCGTGATGGGCGCCAGGTTCGGCAGGCGGCCGGCGACGATGCGCGCCGCGTGCTGGAAGTCTTCATGGACCGAAGCCGCCACCGCGCCGTCGGCGCTGAAGGCGAAGCGGCCGTCTCGCGAGCCCGAGGCCGACACCGGCGCCGACCACAGCGTGCGCTGGGTGCGGGCGGCCGGATCGATCGTCACGATCGCCTGGTCGCTGCCGACCAGCGCCGACGCCACGATCTGCCTGCCCTGCCACGACAGTCCGTTGAACGAGCCCTTGTAGCCTGGCGTCGCGTTGACCGGTGCGCCGCCCGCGGCCGGCACCACGAACACGTCGCCGCCGACCGAGCCGAAGTCGCTCATCAAGCCGCCGATGAAAGCGACCGACTTGCCATCGCTCGACATGCGCGGCATGTTCATCTGCATCTTCGGCGCCGCCAGGATGCGCAGCGAGCCGGTCGCCGCGTCGACATGGCCGAGCGTCGCCACCCACCAGTTGTTGTCGCCGTTGCCCTTGGCGCTGATGACGACGAAGCCCTTGCCGTCCGGCGTCCAGTCGTATTCGTAGATGAAGGTGTCGCTTGGGGACACCAGCTTGATCTCGCCGCCGCTGCGCGCCACGACGGCGATGCGCTGCTCGTCTTCCTCGGCGCCTATTTCACCCACCAGCGCGGCGCCGGCCTCGGTTGCACCGGTCATCTTTTTCGCGCCGACGGTGGCCAGCAGCGCCAGCCGCGCGCCGTCCGGCGACCAGCGCGCCGTGTTGGCGACGCCCTTGATGGTGGTAAGCGCCGTGATCTTGCCTTCGTCGGCGACGTACAGCGTCGCGGTGCCGGCCTTGCGGTCGGATCCGATGAAGGACAACGCGTTGCGGTCAGGCGACCAGGAAGGAAAATCGTAAGTACAGGTCGTGCACGGGTCGAAGGTCGCGACGACCTTGCCGGAGGCGGCGTCGCGCACGTTGATGACGCCGTGAGGGCGCGCTGCACCCTCGCCCACTTCGATCGACTCGATCGCCGCCACGCGGTCGCCGGCGCCGCTGATCGCCAGCGCGCGGTATGCATGCATCCCCTGCGCCGCGGCGGCGCCGGACAAGGCGCCCAGCATCACGATCAGCACACCCGATTTCAATTTCGTCATTCCGCATCCCGTTTTCAAAAAGGTGAAGCCGGGAGTCTACGCCAAAACAGATGAGAATTGCAGCATGCTATGCTGACAATCAACTCACTGAAAGGACCGATTCTTGATCATTCGACCGACCACGGAAGAAGACTGGACCGCGCTGAAAGCCATGCGCCTGGCTGCGCTGCGCGACGCGCCCACCGCGTTCGGCGTCGATTACGCGACGGCGGCGGCGAACAGCGACGATCAATGGCGCAATCGGGCGGCCGGCCGCGGGCCCGCCCGATTTTTCATGGCGTTCGAAGACGATGAAGCGGTGGGACTGATCGCCGGCGTGGCGGATCAAGCCGGTGAAACCGAATTGATCGCCATGTGGGTGCGGCCCGAAAGCCGCGGCCTTGGTGTCGCCGACCGGCTGGTGGACGCGGTGAAGGAGCTTGCCGTGGCCAGCGGGCACGCGCGCGTTTTGCTCGACGTAGCGGCCGAAAATGCGCGCGCAGCAGGCTTCTATCGCAAGCAGGGCTTCGCGTTCCTGCCCGAATGGGCGCCACTGGCCAGCCATCCCGGCATCACGGTGCAGAAGATGGAATGGCGTGCAAATACCTGAGGAATTTACGTGGCCGTCAATGACAGCATGCGCTCGACATAGCGCGCAATCAGGTCGATCTCGAGATTGACCTTGCTGCCGGCGCGCAGGTGCTTGAGCGTGGTGACCGCGATCGTGTGGGGAATCAGGTTGATCGAGAAGCGGCACACATCGCCGATGTCCTCGACCCGGTTGACCGTCAGCGATACGCCGTTGACGACCACCGAGCCCTTGAATGCCAGGAACTTGGCCAGCTCGCGCGGCGCGTCGATCACCAGCTCGCACGACTCGCCGATCGGCTCGAAGCGCTGCACGGTGCCCAGTCCGTCGACGTGGCCCGAAACCAGGTGCCCGCCCAAGCGCTCGGCTAGCGTCAGCGCCTTTTCCAGGTTCACTTCACCGACCGCATCCAGCCCCGCCGTGCAGTTCAGGCTTTCGCGCGACACGTCCACGCTGAACGAAGTGGCGGTCTTGTCGACCACCGTCATACAGGCGCCGTTGATCGAGATCGAGTCGCCCAGGCCGACGTCTGCCAGCGGCAAGCCGCCCGCATCGATATCGAGGCGCACGCCCGCATCCAGTCCGCCCGGCTGCGGCGCGACCGAATTGATTTTTCCGACTGCGGCGACAATTCCAGTAAACATAAAGAGGCTTCCTAATTCTTGAGGATTCTTGCAAGGATACGCAAGTCGTCGCCGACTTGCTGGACATGGTGGAAAGCGAGGCGCTCGCGCTGCTCCAGCGAGTCGTACGGCCCGAGCGCGAACATGCCCTGCGCTTCGCCGAGCAGGCTGGGCGCAAGGTACACCAGCAGTTCGTCGACGCAGCCTTCGCGCACCAGCGAGCCATTCAGCTTCGAACCGGCTTCCACATGCACTTCGTTGATCTCGCGCCGGCCCAGTTCGCGCATCAGCGCCGGCAGGTCGACCTTGCCCGACGCATTCGGCAGGAGAATGACGTCGTGCCCTGCTTCGCGCAGTGCCGCTTCCTTGACCGGGTTGGTGGACGCGCCGACGATCCAGCATGGCGCGCCGGCAAGCGCGCGCGCATCGAGCGCGATTTCCAGTTTGCTGTCGACGATCACCCGGCGCGGCTGGCGCGTTGCTTCGATGCCGCGCACCGTCAGTTGCGGGTCGTCGGCCTTGACGGTGCCGATGCCGGTCAGGATGGCGCAGGCGCGCGCGCGCCAGGCGTGGCCGTCGGCGCGCGCGTCGGGCCCGGTGATCCACTGGCTGGCGCCGTTGTTCAGCGCCGTCATGCCGTCCAGGCTCGCCGCGACCTTCAGCCGCACCCACGGCAGGCCGCGCCGCATGCGCGAGAAAAAGCCGATGTTCATTTCGTGGGCCGCGTCTTCCAGCACGCCCGATGCGGTGGCGATGCCGTTGGCGGCCAGCTTGGCCATGCCCTGCCCCGCGACCAGTGGATTCGGGTCTTCGATCGCGGCGACGACTCGCCCGAGCCCCGCGCGCACCAGCGCATCGGAACATGGCGGCGTGCGGCCGTGGTGATTGCAGGGTTCGAGCGTGACGAAGGCGGTGGCGCCGCGCACGTCGTTGCCGCGCGCCTCGGCGTCGCGCAGCGCCATGATCTCGGCGTGCGCCTGGCCGGCGGGCTGGGTGTGGCCGGCGCCGATGACCTGGCCGCCGCGCACGATCACGCAGCCCACGCGCGGGTTCGGCGCGGTGCTGGTCATGCCTTTGGCCGCCCATTCGAGCGCCAGGGTCATGCCATCGATGTCGTTCAGTATTTGCACGGTGTTCCAGTCTGGGTTGTCGATCACGGATCGTCGCCGGCGCAGCTGGCGCCGTCCCGCGCCGGATTGCACACGCGGGCGCGCCCCAGCATGTTGATCCTGATGCGCCGCACCTGCCCGCCGTGGACCAGCGACAGCGTGCCCCAGCGCGCGGCCTGGCTGCTGGTGTCGGAGCAGCTGCGACCCGCACTATTATAAGCAAGATACGGCGCTCCCGCCTGGCTGGTGAAGCTCATGCCGATCTCGATGCCGGCCGCCAGCGGCCCGTGACGCGAGATCACCTCCTCGCCGGCGCCTGGCCGGCGGTTGCCATCCCGGTCGATGAACACGATCCAGCCACCGCGCCAACCCTGGCCGATATCGGCGGGCGCCAGTGTCACTTTGCGGCCGCGCGCGATCGCGTGCATGCGCGCCAGGCCGATCGCCGCGAACAAGTCGTTGGCGGCTGCCTTGATCTGCATCGAATGGGCCAGGTGGCGCAAGCCGGGCAAGGCCATGCCGCTCAACACGGCGCCAATCGCCAGCACCACCAGCAGTTCGAGCAGCGTCGCGCCTGGCTGGCGCTTCATGGCCAGCAGCGCTCCATCGGCCCGGACGCGCCCCGCTCGCCGGCGCTGTTGAGGGTGAGGGTTTCGCAATCGGCGTCGCGGAACCTGGCGTCGACCTTGTCGGTGCCGGGCGTCGCGCGCACTTCGACGCACTGGGTCAGCTCCTGGCCGGCGCAGGGATAAGCGCGCAGTTCGTAGGCGCTGCGCGCGGCTGCGGCTCCCGACCACCATTTGAAGCGCTTCTCCTCCTCGTCGGTGGAGGCCGAGGAGAACGCGATGTAGGTATTGTGCGCGGAGTAGAAGCGTTCCTGCTGCTGCAGCGCTTCGATCAGCGCGATCTGGCCTTCGATCCGGCGCGACTTGGTGATGTAGCCGGCGTACGCCGGGTACGCGATCACCGCCAGCACCGCCATGATCGCCAGTACGATCAACACGTCGATCATGGTAAATCCGCTCGTCCGCTTCATTGTTATCTCCCCTTTTGAGTTATGTGGCGGCATCGTGCAGCTCCTGCCAGTTGGCGATTTCGCGCCAGCTGACGCGCAGGTGCGCGGCGCCTCTCTTGCGATGGATCGATTGCAGAACCACTTGGCTGTTCGAGCTAACGCCGAATCCGATCGCCGTGATGCGGTAGAGGTGGCCGGCGACCGGATCCGACGTAATCAGCTCGATGATGTAGCGCGGCGCGCGGCCCGGCAGCGTGGCGCCGGTGAAGGCGCCGTACGGCGTGCTCACCGCAGGGTCGGCCAGGTCGGCGGATTGCCATGCCGGCGTTGCGTCCGCGGGCATGAACATGCACAGGCCGGCCTGGCCGCAGCCTTGGGTGAATGCCGATGCCTGACCTTCCGCAAACAGCGCCGCGCGGGCGCCGTCCGCGATATCGCGCTCGGCATCGGCCAGCCCCGCTTCCGCCGACTGGAACGCAAGATGGCGATCGCGCTCGTTGCGCGCGGTCTTTTCGGCGTTCAGCGCAGTCTGCGCTGCCGAAGCGCCGATCAGCATCACCGCAGCCGTCGCGAACAACGCGGTCAGCAAGGCGGCGCCGGACTGGAATCGGCTGAGGGTCATGGCCGCGTATGCAAGCTGATGGTGGTTGCGAACAGCTTGCGCTGACGCCGGCGCAACTCCTCGGGCATCCGCGCCTCGTCGAGGCGCACACCCGTGTCGGCAAGGGTAAATCCGTCGCTGTAGGCCCTGCCGAACAAGTCGTGGACTTTCGGCTGCGCCTGCGCCGCCTGCGCGCCGTGCAGCAGCAGCGCCACGCGGATCGCGGCAACGCGCTTCCACGAATTCGCGCCGCGCGCATCAAGCACGCTGGCGCTGACGTATTCGTTGGCGACGCCGTCGGGCGGATCGTCGGTGTCGACGCCGTACAGCACCTGGAATGCGTCGACGCCGGCGACGATCGCGTCGGCGCCCCAGCTGCCCGAACCGCCCGAACCGCGATACTTGCAGCGCAATTCGGCCTCGCCGCGGCCGTTGCGGGCGACGTAGAAGATGCTCCAGCCGTCATCCGTCTCGCCCACGCCGAAGCCGGCGCAATTGACTGCGCTGCCGTCGCCGCCGGCAGCGGCGCCGGAACCGGGAAAGCGCACGGCCAGCACGTCGCTGCCGTTGACCGAGTCCGCGAGCGGGTCGTCGATGCCTGCGCTGGTGCGCGACAGCGAGCGCGCATCGAGTCCGGCCAGGCGCGCCGGTCCCGCGACATCGACCCGGTCCCAGTTGACGAAGGCCGCCTGGCGCGCGGCGCGGGTGATCGACTCGATGGCGAAGCGGCCGGCGTCGTCGAGCGTGGCGGCGTCCATCTGCGCCAGGTAGGCTGCGTTGGCCGACACCAGCATGCCGGCCGCCATCAGCATCGCGGCCATGCCGACGGCCAGCGCGACGAGCAGTTCGGCGAGCGTGGCGCCGCGAGCGCGCTTCATCCGCCCGCTCCGGGAAGGGCGACCGCAACGCGGGGACGGTCGGCGCCGGCGCCGCGCCAGCCGATCTTGATCATCACCGGCGCTGCGGCGGCATCGTCGCAGGCCCAGGTCAATTCGGCGGCGCCGTCGCGGCAGATCACGACGCGGCCGCCGGGATAATGTGCGTGCAGCGCTTGCTTGAACTGGTGGACTTCGGCTTCGGCGAGCTGCAAGGCATCGCACGGCGCACCGGCGTGGCATGGCGGCCCGGATGCGAGCGGCGCGCCGTCGGCCGCCGCGTCGTAGCGGATCAAGTAGGGATTGGCGCCGGCCGCCATCGCGGCGCGGTTGGCGCGCATGCTGTCGGCGAGGCTGCCGGCCAGCTGCACGGCGTCGGAGGCGAGGCTCGACTGGTGGCGCGCGCGCAGCGCGGCGAGCTGCATCGCGGCGGCGCCGAGTGCGCCGATGGCCAGCACGCACAGCGCGACCAGCACTTCGATGAGCGTGAAACCCCTGGCGAACCGCAATCGCATTGTCGACCTCCGCTGCCTGATTTGTTCAAGTTATCAAGGCGAGACTTGGCCAGCCGTGAGATGGCTCAACTGTGCGAGGCAGTGGAAATGGAACTTTGCTGAGATGCGGCGTTCACGCGTGGGGGCGGGCTGCCAGTCTGGAAACCGTCGTTTCTGCCACTGGCAGAAGCGACTACCAGCGAAGGCTGGTACCCATGCTGAACACGCAAAACTAGTTTAAGTCCGCTCAGTATGGGTACCTGCCTTCGCAGGTACGACCCTTAGCTCTTGCGCGGCTGGCCGACTTCGGCGATCGCGTCCTGGAATTCGGCCAGGTCCTCGAAGTTCTTGTACACCGAGGCGAAGCGGATGTAGGCGATCTTGTCGAGCCGCTTGAGCTCCTGCATCACCAGTTCGCCGACGTAGCCGCTGTCGACTTCGCGCCGGCCGCTGGTGAGCAGCTTCTCTTCGATGGTGGCCACCGCGGTGTCGATCGCGTCGGCCGACACCGGCCGCTTGCGCAGCGCCAGCATCAGGCTCGCGCGCAGCTTGGCCGAGGCGAACTCGGTGCGGCTGCCGTTCTTCTTGACGATGATCGGCATCGACAGCTCGATGCGTTCGTAAGTGGTGAAGCGCTTGTCGCACTGCGCGCAGCGGCGCCGGCGCCGCACGGCGTCGCCCTCCTCCGATACGCGGGTGTCGAGGACCTGGGTTTCATCGTGCTGGCAGAACGGACATTTCATGATGGAGCCGGTGCTGGTCGTGCTGCGAATTCGAAGGGGCCGCCGCCAACAACGCGCGCGGCCCCGAAAGTACTGCTGTCCTGCTTACGCCGCGTAGACCGGGTACTTGTCGGTCAGCTTCTTGACTTCGGCTTTGACGCGCTCGATGACCGCTTCGTCGGTCGGGTTATCCAGCACGTCGGCGATCAGGTTGCCGACCAGCGTCGCGTCTTCTTCCTTGAAGCCGCGCGTGGTGAACGCCGGGCTGCCCAGGCGGATGCCCGAGGTGACGAACGGCTTCTGCGGGTCGTTCGGGATGCCGTTCTTGTTGCAGGTCATGTGGGCGCGGCCGAGGATCGCTTCGGCTTCCTTGCCGGTCAGGTTCTTCGAACGCAGGTCCACCAGCATCACGTGCGACTCGGTCCGGCCCGACACGATGCGCAGGCCGCGCGCGATCAGCGCCTTGGCCAGCGCGTCGGCGTTCTTGACGACCTGCGACTGGTACTCCTTGAATGACGGATCCAGCGCTTCCTTGAACGCGACCGCCTTGCCGGCGATGACGTGCATCAGCGGGCCGCCCTGGATGCCAGGGAAGATCGCCGAGTTGATCTGCTTCTCGAATTCGGCCTTCATCAGGATGATGCCGCCGCGCGGGCCGCGCAGCGACTTGTGCGTGGTCGAAGTGACGAAGTCGGCGTGCGGCACCGGGTTCGGGTACAGGCCGGCGGCGATCAGGCCGGCGTAGTGCGCCATGTCGACCATGAAGTAGGCGCCGACCGCTTTGGCGACCTTGGCGAAGCGCTCGAAATCGATCTTCAGCGAGAAGGCCGAAGCGCCGGCGATGATCATCTTCGGCTTGTGCTCGTGCGCCAGGCGCTCCATCGCGTCGTAGTCGATGTCTTCTTCCGGCGTCAGGCCGTAGGACACGACGTTGAACCATTTGCCCGACATGTTCAGCGCCATGCCGTGGGTCAGGTGGCCGCCTTCGGCCAGCGACATGCCCATGATGGTGTCGCCCGGTTTCAGCATCGCGAAGAACACGCCCTGGTTGGCCTGCGAGCCGGAATTCGGCTGGACGTTGGCCGCTTCGGCGCCGAACAATTCTTTGACGCGGTCGATCGCCAGCTGCTCGGCGATGTCGACGTATTCGCAGCCGCCGTAGTAGCGCTTGCCCGGATAGCCTTCGGCGTACTTGTTGGTCAGCTGCGAACCCTGGGCCTGCATCACGGCCGGCGAGGTGTAGTTCTCCGAGGCGATCAGCTCGATGTGGTCCTGCTGGCGCTTGTTTTCCTGCTGAATCGCGTCCCACAGGTCCGGGTCAACGTTGGCGAGCGTGTGATCTTTTGCAAACATGAAAAACTCCAATCGGGTATCGGTGCAAGCACCTGGCAGTATGGAACGAATGAGGGAGAACGGAATAACCGAAGAGGCAGCCTCATCGCGCGCTTCCATCGGTGGCTGCCCAGGCGAACGGCTAATGAAATCTCACGTTCCCCGGTGGAAGCCCACCTTTTGCCGAACGGCCTGGGAGGCCGCGGCGTTTCGCCAGTCACGTGAGACGTAATGGAGCACAAATTGTAAGTTAAACCCCAAGATTGGGCAAGGAAGGTGCTGACAAACAATCATCGCCGTCCTCGAATCTGGCCATTTCGGCTACAATTTACGACGTTCCTCTTTTCGGGCCTTCACCATGATCGTATTTATCACCGGCGCATCTTCGGGCTTCGGCGCCGAAATGGCGCGCACCTTCGTCGCCAACGGGCACCAGGTCGTCCTCAGCGGGCGTCGCAAGGATCGCCTCGACGCGCTCGCGGCCGAGCTGGGCAACCTGGCGCTGCCGCTGGTGATGGACGTGACCGACAAGGCCTCGATCCAGGAAGCGCTGTCGCTGATGCCGCAGTCGTGGCGCCAGATCGACGTGCTGATCAACAATGCCGGGCTGGCGCTGGGCACGCAGGGCGCGCACGAAGCGTCGCTGGCGGACTGGGAAACCATGATCGCCACCAACTGCACCGGGCTGGTGACGATGACGCGCGCGCTGCTGCCGTCGATGGTCGAGCGCGGAAGCGGGCTGATCATCAATCTGGGATCGGTGGCCGGCGCCACGCCCTACCCGGGCGGCAACGTGTACGGCGCGACCAAGGCCTTCGTCGACCAGTTCACGCTGAACCTGCGGGCCGACCTGGTGGGCACCGGCGTGCGCGCGACCAACATCGCGCCGGGCCTGTGCGGCGGCACCGAATTCTCCAACGTGCGCTACAAGGGCGACGACGCGGCCGCGGCCAAGGTGTACGAAGGCACCCAGCCGCTGACGGCGCAGGACATCGCCGCGACCGCGTTCTGGATCGCCACCTTGCCCGCGCACATCAACATCAACATCATCGAGATGATGCCGACCTGCCAGGGCTACGGCCCGCTGGCGATCAAGCGGGTCTGACCCGCTTGTTATTCGGCCATCTCCACCATCGCGCGAATATAACGCGGGTCAGACCCGAACGATATTTAGGGCATTCGGCCAACGTGCGAATATTAACGCGGGTCAGACCCGAATGATATTTGGGGGGCCTCGCAAATGCGCGAATATAACGCGGGTCAGAGCAGAATGATGTTTGGACTCGGCGGCGAAAGAGCAAAGGTTCGGCGGTCTGTTCCTTCGGCGAAAATAGATTTGTACCAATGTAACGAAAGATGTTAACCTGTTAGGAATTGTTTCAGCCCTTGGCGCATCTGTAGGCATAACGTCTACTACGGACGCGAATCCGCCCTAACCTTGCGGATCGCACCCGATCGCTCATATGTGCGCTGGCGTACTTAAAGCCCGCCAAATCGGGTAGAATATTTCCCAATATCATTTATGGCAACAGCAATGCCCTCAGTCTTCACCTGGACAGTTCGTGTGTACTACGAGGATACCGACGCCGGCGGCATTGTCTTCTATGCCAATTACCTCAAGTTTTTCGAGCGCGCCCGCACCGAGTGGCTGCGCGCCCTCGACGTCAGCCAGCAGCAGATGGCCGACGAGCACGACGCCATTTTCGTCGTCAAGTCCGCCAGCGTCGACTATCACGCGCCGGCCCGGCTCGATGATGTAATAACATTGACCCTGTCGATCGAGAAGCTCGGCCGGGCTTCGGTCCATTTTGTCCAGCACGCCTCCTGCGGCGACGCCCTGCTCGCCAGTGCCCGCGTCAAGGTCGCTTGCGTCAATCGCGCCGGCATCAAGCCGCGTCCCCTGCCCGACCCGGTCGCCGCCCGGATGCGCTCCGCCTGACTCATCACTCATTCAAAGAAAAACCTAGCCGCCCAATGAACGCAGCCCAAGACCTTTCCTTCATCGCCCTGATCGCCAATGCGCACCTGATCGTCAAGCTGATCATGCTGCTGCTGGTGGGCATCTCCCTGACCAGCTGGACCTATATCTTCCGCAAGATGTTCGCAATCCGCGCCGCGCGCCGCCAGACCGAGCTGTTCGAGCGCAGCTTCTGGGCCGGCGGCAACCTGCACACCCTGCACCAGAGCGCCAGCAGCCAGCGCGACCAGAGCGGCGCCCTGGCGCGCATCTTCGAATCCGGCATGGGCGAATTCATCAAGGGCAAGCAGGCCGCAACCAAGGAAATGCTCGACATGGGCGCCGTGCTCGACAGCTCGCGCCGCGCCATGCGCGCCGCCTTCCAGCGCGAACTCGACGCCCTCGACATCCACCTGAACTTCCTCGCCTCGGTCGGCTCGGTGTCGCCCTACATCGGCCTGCTCGGCACCGTGTGGGGCATCATGAACGCCTTCCGCGGCCTGGCCAACGTGCAGCAGGCGACGCTGGCCGCCGTCGCGCCGGGCATCGCCGAAGCGCTGATCGCCACCGCGATCGGCCTGTTCGCCGCGATTCCCGCCGTGGTCGCGTACAACCGCTTCACCCACGACATCGACCGCCTGGCGATTCGCTTCGAAAGCTTCGTCGAGGAATTCTCGAACATCCTGCAGCGCCAGTCGCGCTGATCGGAGGACGCATGGCATCCCTATCGAGCAGCATGCGCGGCGGCCGCGCCCGCAAGTTCAAGTCCGACATCAACGTCGTGCCCTACATCGACGTGATGCTGGTGCTGCTGATTATTTTCATGGTGATCCCGCCGGCCAACAGCCCGAGCGTGATCAACCTGCCGAGCGCGGAGAAGTCGGCGCTGCCGCCGGACGACTACATCCAGGTGGTGCTCAAGCCGAATGCGACCCTGTCGATCGGCGTCAACGGCAAAAACAGCACGCCGGCCAAGGACATGCCTGACCGCACCGCCGTGATGCGCGCGCTGCGCACCCTGCACGCCGAGCATCCCGAATACCCGGTGATGATCGCCGGCGACAAGGACAGCAAGTACGACGACGTGATCCAGCTGATTTCCGAAGCGAAGAAGATGGGGATCAACCGGGTGGGGCTGGCGACCAAGTGAGCATGAAGCCTGTAACCGCCGGCGCGCCCTACACCGTGCCGCCCGAACCGAAACGCTGGCCGGCGATCGCGCTGGCCGCGGCGATGCACGCCGGCCTGCTGGCGTTCCTGTTCATCGGCGTGAACTGGCAGAACACCGAGCCGGTCGCGGTCGAGGCCGAGGTGTGGGACATGAAGACGCAGTCGGCCGCGCCGCCGCCACCGCCGCCGCAGGAAACGGTCGAACCGGAGCCGGCCCCGCCGCCCGAGCCGGCGCAGAAAGTCGTCGAGCCGCCGCCGGTGGAGCAGCCGGTCGCGCCGAAGCCGCCCGACATCGCGCTGGAAAAGCGCAAGGCCGAAAAACGCCGGCTCGAAGAGCAGCGCCTGGAAGAACAGCGGCAGGAAGAAAAGCGCCTCGCCAAGGAAGAAAAAGAGCGCAAGAAGGCCGAGAAGCTGGCCGAGAAAAAGGCCCAGGAAGCGGCCGAGAAGAAGGCGCAGGAGCTGGCCGACAAGAAGAACGAAGAGAAAAAGCTGGCCGAGAAGGTCAAGGCCGACAAGCTGGCCAAGTCGAAGCTGGCGGCCGCCGAGCAGGCCAAGCTGGACAAGCTGAAGGCCGACGAAATGAAGCGCATCACCGGCTCCGGCATGGTGGGCGACGCCGCCAAGTCGAGCGCGCCGCGCATCGACAGCGGCTACCTGGCGGCCATCCGCGGCAAGGTCAAGAGCACCACCTCGTACGCCGGCGACACCGACGTCGCGGGCAACCCGACGGCGGAATTCAGGATCGAGCAGCTGCCGACCGGCGAGATCATTTCGGCGCGCCTGGTCAAGAGCAGCGGCATCGCTTCGTTCGACGATGCGGTCGAGAAGGGTATTGTTAAAGCGTCACCACTGCCAAAGAAGAAAGATGGTACCGTTGAGCGAACACTTGTGATCGCTTTCAAGATGAAGGATTTGAATTGATATCGCATTCCGTCACCAACCAGGACCGAACCGACCTATGAAAAAAAACCTCTCCATCCTGCTGTATTCGGCCGTGCTGGCCGCCTCCTCCGCCAGCGCGCAGGTGCGCGTCGAGATTGCCGGCGTCGCCAGCAATCAGATTCCTGTGGCCGTCGCCACCTTCGCCGACGAATCGATCGCGCCCGCGCAGATGTCGGCGATCATCCGCGCCGACCTTGAGCGCAGCGGCGTGTTCAAGGTGATCGACACCGGCAGCGTGCTGTCGGAAACCGCGCCGGTCGACTACGGCCAGTGGAAGTCGCGCGGCGCCGACGCGCTGGTGGTGGGCAGCGTGCACGCCAACGCCAACGGCAGCTTCGAGGTGCGCTACAAACTGTTCGACACGATCAAGTCGGCGCAGCTGTCGACGCTGTCGCCGGTGGTGCCGGCCGAAGGCGCGCGGCGCGCGGCGCACCGCATCGCCGACGACGTCTACGAAAAGCTGACCGGCACGCGCGGCGCCTTCAACACGCGCTTTGCCTACGTGACCAAGGCCAGCAACGAATACCGCCTCGAAGTGGCCGACGCCGACGGCGAAGACCGCAAGGTCGCCGCGCACGGCAAGGAGCCGATCATCTCGCCGTCCTGGTCGCCCGACGGCAGCAAGGTCGCCTACGTCTCGTTCGAGCAGCGCAAGCCGGTGGTCTATGTGCAGGACCTGGTCTCCGGCACGCGCCGCGTGGTGTCGAACGAAAAAGGCAGCAATTCGGCTCCCGCCTGGTCGCCTGACGGCTCGCGCCTGGCGGTGACCTTGTCGCGCGACGGCCACTCGCAGGTGTACGGCGTGAACGCCGACGGCAGCGGCATGCGGCGCCTGTCGAACAGCAACGGCATCGACACCGAGCCGCAGTTCTCGGCCGACGGCCAGAGCATCTACTTCACCAGCGACCGCAGCGGCGGCCCGCAGATCTACAAGATGAGCGCCAGCGGCGGCGCGGCCACCCGCGTCACCTTCAACGGCAGCTACAACATCAGCCCGCGCCTGTCCTCGGACGGCAAGACGCTGGCCTGGATCTCGCAGCGCAACGGCGCCTTCTCCCTCTACGCGATGGACCTGGCCAGCGGCCAGGAACTGCGGCTGGCCGATGGCGCCAGCGAACCGAGTTTTTCGCCGAACGGCAAGTACATCATGTACGCGACCAAGGGCAGCGGCTCAGGCCTGGCCGTGGTCTCCGTCGATGGACGTGTCAAGCAGCGACTGACGACCCAATCGGGAAATATACGGGAGCCCAACTGGGGCCCGTTCTTGAAGTAAGTAGTAGTCCTTAACTAGTGACCAGGAGAAGAAAATCATGCGCAATTTTAAGAGTTTAGCTTTCATCGTAACGAGCGCCGCCCTGCTCTCAGCTTGCAGCTCGCCAGTCAAACTGAACGAAGCGCCGGTCGTCGAGCGCACCCCTGAACGCGTCGCGCCAATCGCCGACACCAACGCGATCCGCCCAGTGGAGACCGGCACCGCCGATCCGCTGAACGATCCGCAGGGCGTGCTGGCCAAGCGCAGCGTCTACTTCGATTTCGACAGCTACGCCGTGCGCGACGACGGCAAGCCAGTGGTCGAGAACCACTCCGCCTACCTGAACAAGAACAAGTCGCGCAAAATCCTGATCCAGGGGAACACCGACGAGCGCGGCGGCACCGAATACAACCTGGCGCTGGGCCAGAAGCGCGCTGAAGCCGTGCGCAAGGCAATGAGCTCGATGGGCGTGGCCGAGTCGCAGATGGAAGCGGTCTCGCTGGGCAAAGAGAAGCCGAAGGCAATGGGCAGCAACGAAGCGGCATGGGCTGAAAACCGCCGCGCCGACATCGTCTACTAATCGATTCGCCTGAGCGGGCCGATTGACAAGGGGGCGGCGTGCGGTGCAGACTGCACCCGCCCCGATTTTTTTGAAAGTCACGACCAATGAACTCCATTTCCAAGTCCCGCATTGCCGCCGCCTGTTTCGCGCTGGCCGCCTGGTTCCCGCTGCAGGCCGGCGCCGGCATCCTCGACGACGACGAAGCGCGCAAGGCGATTCTCGATTTGCGCTCGAAGGTCGAGAACCTCTCGCGCGAACTGAATGCGCGGATCGACACCAAGTCCGACAAGAGCGCCGCGCTCGACCTGGTGAACCAGCACGAGCAGACCATGCAGGAAATCGCGCGCCTGCGCGGACAGATCGAAGTGCTGGCCAACGAAGTGGCCAACTCGCAGAAGCGCCAGAAGGACTTCTACGCCGACCTCGATGCGCGCATCGCCAGGCTCGAGCCGCGCAAGGTCAACATCGACGGGCGCGAAGCCGAAGTCGAAGTGAGCGAACTGAAGTCGTACGAAGCGGCGATGGCGCTGTACAAGGCGGGCGATTTCAAGGGCGCCTCGACCTCGCTGGCCGAATTCGTGCGCCGCTTCCCCGACTCGAGCTACGCCTCGAGCGCGCAGTACTCGCTGGGGAACGCCTACTACGCGCAGAACGACTACAAGAACGCGATCGTCGCGCAGGAAGCGCTGGCGGCCAACTACAAGGACAGCCCGCGCGCGCCGGACGCGATGCTGACCATCGCCAGCAGCTACATCGCGCTCAAAGACAAGAAGAACGCCAAAAAGACGCTGCAGCAGGTGGTGGCGAAGTATCCGGGTTCGACCGCCGCAGTGGCCGCGAAGGACCGCCTGGCGACGCTGAAGTAATCGTCACCGCAGAAGCCGGGGTCAGGTCCACTGGACCTGACCCCGGTTTTGTCGCCGTCGCGTGAGCTTGCCGATAGTGCCTTCGCTGTGATGCCCAAAAATGTGGTTTTGGACATTTGACAGGATCGCCTTTGCCCCCTATAATCTTGCTTCTTTCGGGTCGTTAGCTCAGCTGGTAGAGCAGCGGACTTTTAATCCGTTGGTCGCAGGTTCGAATCCCGCACGGCCTACCACGAATAAACAAAAAGCCCACGAATTCACGTTCGTGGGCTTTTTGCCATTTGCGGCCGCAACTTCCTCCGTATTATCGCAGCGAACGACGCGGACCGCGGGCCGGCACTGCCTGTTTGAAGACGCGGGCCTGCACTTTGCGCCAGACAAAGCCGGCGATGGCCATCATGATGAGTTTTCGCATGTGATTCTCCTGGAGTCGATGAATGTGTGAACGGCGGCGCAAGCCGAGGCCGCCAATCCGCCAACATTAGCGCAAATAGCGAAGCGGCGCCGTTTTTGCAGCCGGTCTTGTGCAGTGTGCGCATCCGCACCGACGTGCAGGCGCCGCGCGTTTAGCTTGATACAGCAAATCAAACGACGAGGATGTATGCAGACCGAACCACCGAACGACTCCCTTGCCGCCGCTGCGCGTCCCCCGATGGACGACCAGACCCTGGACTTCATCCGCCAGGTATTCAACCTCGTGCGCGAAGGCGACAGCGCGCGCCTGGCGGGCTTGGTAGAAAAAGGCTTGCCCGTGAATTTTCGCAATGAAAAGGGCGACAGCCTGATCATGCTGGCCAGCTACCACGGCCATCTCGACACGGTACGCGTTCTGCTCCAGGCGGGGGCCGATCCCAACGTCCCCAACGACCAGGGCCAGACGCCGCTGGCAGGCGTGGCCTTCAAGGGCTTCATCGACATCGCCGCCCTGCTGCTCGAATACGGCGCCGCGGTCGATGGCAACAGCCCGGATGGTAAAACACCGTTGATGATGGCGGCCATGTTCAACCGCGCCGACGTGCTGGCGCTCCTGATCGCCCACGGCGCCAATGTCGACGCGATCGACAGCCGCGGCATGAGCGCGGCAAGCCTGGCGGCGAAGATGGGAGCCGAAAATACGCTGGCGGCACTAAAGTCGCGCGAATAGCAGGCGAGACGGGCCAGGGCCGAAAATAAATGCTCGACGGAAACGCTGGACGGTGGTCTAATCAGCAATCATTCCGACGTGCCAAGAGCCTTCCTTGATTCCCGATTACACCGATTACGATCTAGAACAGTTGCGCCAGGTGCTTAGAACCATCGACGCCGAGCGTTTCCCGGAACGCGCAAGCGAAGTGCGGGAACGCATCGCCGCACTCGAGCAAGCGCGGTCTGCACCAGAAACCGCCGAGACGGCGCCCCAGCCGGAGCAAGGCACACTGCGCAGTGTCGGCAAGGTGCTGGCGGCCGTTGGCGCGGTCGATGCCGTCGTCGCCGTCGCGACGTATCTGCTTCACCCCGAGAATGGCTTCTACATGAGTGTTGCCATGTGGCTCGGCGCGGTGATGGTTTGGTCCGGCAATCTACGCGCCGTCTCAATGGTTCGCTGGGTCGCCTGCGCTTACCTGCCTATTGCGCTGCTTTGGGCGGTTGCGCTCTTCTTCCCGCCTCTCGATCTGAGCCTGAGCTACCTGCGCTTATACCCGCTACAACTGCTGATGCTCGCCGGCGTACAAGTATGTCACTGGGTCGTGGCGTTGTGGCTGGTGCGTACTCTCGGCATGCCGCCAATTCTTGCCGCTCGCCTCGCCGCGGGCAAGCCTGTGCGCGACATGCGCATTCCATTCGCACTGGGCTCGCTGGGCGTCCTCTTCAGCATTTTCCTGATGACCAAATTGCTCGGCAGCGAACGCGCGCATCGCGCCGAAGCCCTGGCGCAGCAGTCAGTGGGCAAAGGCTATCGTGTCTACACCGAGTCTCTCAATATCGCGACTACCGCTGCCCTGGGTTCGGGCGAAAGCGCGACCCATGTCACTGCATCGGTCGCTGCGTGGAATGACAGCGTGGTTATCCACGTGCCGGTGCACTGGCGCGAAAACTGATGGTGCGCTGGAGGCGGCTACTGTGGATGGGACTTGAGCCAATCGCGCAGCGCATCGTTCATGCGGGTTTGCCAGCCCTCACCCTGCGCCTTGAAGGCAGCCAGGATGTCCGCGTCGAAGCGGATCGTGGTGCTGATTTTGGTCGTGTCGGCGCTCGGGCGGCCCCGACGTTTTTTGTCCTCGATGCTGGCCTCCTCGCGGGTCACTACCCTATCCCCGATCCGCCAAACTCCCTTTTCGAAAAACTCGTCCGTGAGTTCGGGAGCTTCGTCCGGATCAACCCAGGGCTGCGGTGTACTTTTTGATTTCACGCTCATTTGCTTTCCTCATGCTGATGATCCTGCGGGCCGGGCCGCGCGGTGTCCCTTTCTCGTCGCGATTTTTCTCTCTCTTGAGCGCGTCGAAAGTGATTTTCATTGAATGATTTATTGTAGTAACAAATAATCGGATCAGCCAGCGCAATTTGCTTGCCCAGGAATCAGTCACTCGGAGCGCAACCGTTCCCATAGGTAGAATAATGGTCAGGAGGAAATAGAATTGAATATCCGCGATGCCCACGTGGAGGATGCCGAGCCGTTCGCATCCATCTACAACCATTTTGTGCTGACGACGTCGATCAGTTTTGAGGAAGCCGAGGTGCCGGTCATCGAGATGGCGGGCCGCATCGCCGATGTCCAGGGGGCGGGCTTGCCCTGGCTGGTCGCGGAAGTGGACGGCGTCGTCATCGGCTACACCTATGCGACTAGCTGGCGGGTGCGCCATGCGTACCGTTTTTCGGTCGAGACCACGGTCTACCTGGCGCCAGCCAGTGCGGGACAAGGCGTCGGCACCATGCTGTATCGCGCCCTGCTCGATCGGCTGCGCGCCGGCGGCTACCATCTGGCGATTGGCGGCATCGCGCTGCCCAATCCGGCCAGCATCGCATTGCACGAGAAGCTTGGCTTCACGAAAGCGGCAGAATTCCGTGAAGTTGGTTTCAAGTTCGGTCGCTGGACGGACGTCGGGTATTGGCAGCTGAATCTGGTGGAGTAGACCCCAAGCACTGCTGCGCGAATGTGGATAGAATGCTGCGAATCATTGCTTGAACGAACCGTCCTAGGAAGCCCATGAATATTCCACTGATCCTGAATCTGCTGGTCGCGCTCGCTGTGTGCGTCGCCCTGTACCGCATGCAAGCCGTCCACGTCTCGTTCACCAAGCGCGTGTTCGCCGGCATGGGCGCCGGCGTGCTGCTCGGCGCCGCGTTCCAGGCGCTGTACGGCGCCAGCTCGGCCGTCGTCACCGACACCGCCGCCTACCTCGACATCGTCGGCTCCGGCTACGTCAAGCTGCTGCAGATGATCATCATCCCGCTCATCATGGTGTCGATCGTCTCGGCCATCCTCAAGCTGAGAGACGCCTCCTCGCTGGGCAAGATCAGCGTGCTGACCATCGGCACCCTGATGGTGACCACGATGGTCGCCGCGCTGGTCGGCATCCTGATGGCCAAGCTGTTCGGCCTGACCGCCGTCGGCATCACCTCGACCGCGACCGAACTGGCGCGCGGCCAGTATTTGCAGGGCAAGCTGCCCGACGCCCAGGCCATCAACCTGCCGTCGATGATCCTGTCGTTCATCCCGGCCAATCCCTTCCTCGACATGACCGGCGCGCGCAAGACCTCGACCATCGCGGTGGTGCTGTTCTCGATCTTCATCGGCATCTCGGCCACCGGCATCGCCGCCAAGAAGCCGGACATCTTCGGCTCCTTCAGCCACTTCGTCAAAGTCGCCCACGTGATCGTGATGCGCATGGTGACGCTGGTGCTGCGCCTGACCCCGTTCGGCGTGTTCGCGCTGATGACGCAAGTAGTTGCGCAGTCAAGTATCTCCGACATCCTCAAGCTGATCAGCTTCGTCGGCGCCTCCTACAGCGCGCTGGCGATCATGTTCTGCGTGCACCTGATGATCATTTCCTCGGTCGGTCTGAACCCGCGCCGCTACCTGCAGAAGATCTTTCCGGTGCTGGCCTTCGCCTTCACCTCGCGCACCAGCGCCGGCGCCATTCCGATGAGCGTGCAGACCCAGACCGCCCGCCTCGGCACGCCGGAGGGCATCGCCAACTTCGCCGCCTCGTTCGGCTCGACCATCGGCCAGAACGGCTGCGCCGGCATCTACCCGGCGATGCTGGCGGTGATGATCGCGCCGACCGTCGGCATCGATCCCTTCACCAGCTCATTCATCCTGCAGCTGGTGGCGATCGTCACGGTCGGTTCGGTCGGCGTGGCCGGCGTCGGCGGCGGCGCCACCTTCGCCGCGCTGATCGTGCTGTCGGCGATGAACCTGCCGGTCGCGCTGGCGGGCCTGCTGATCTCGATCGAGCCGCTGATCGACATGGGCCGCACCGCCCTCAACGTCAGCGGCTCGATCACCGCCGGCACCTTCACCAGCCGGGTCCTCGGCCAGACCGACATGGCGGTCTTCAACAACGCCGCGGAAGTCGAACTCGATAGCGAGCAGCTGGTCGCCTGAGGGGCCTATCGTGCGCTGAAAGGCCGCCGAATCCGTCTATCATGACGACGTGTCAACATGAGCGGTGGGTGATCGATGGAACAGAAGTGGCCTCAGGAGATCTGGCTGGTGCGGCACGGCCAGAGCGCCGGCAATGTGGCGCGCGATGCCGCCGAAGCGGCGAAGGGCTTGGTCATCGACATCGCCGAGCGCGACGTCGACGTGCCCTTGTCCGACCTCGGCGTGCAGCAGTCGCAGGCGCTGGCCGCCTGGTTCGCCGCCATGCCCGAGGAACAGCAGCCCAACGTCATCCTGCATTCACCCTACCTGCGCGCCGCTGAAACGGCGCGCATCGTCAAGGCCGGCTTCGACGAGGACAGCCTGTTGATGGCGACCGTCGACGAGCGCCTGCGCGAAAAGGAATTCGGCATCCTCGATCGCCTCACCACCCACGGCATCTCGGCGCGCTATCCCGACCTGTACGAACAGCGCAAGCACGTCGGCAAATTTTATTTCCGCCCGCCCGGCGGCGAAAGCTGGTGCGACGTCATCCTACGCCTGCGCAGCGTGGTCGACACCATCACCCGCGAATACGCGCGCGAACGCGTGCTGATCGTCGGCCACCAGGTCACCGTCAACTGCTTCCGCTACCTGCTCGAACGGCTCGACGAATCGAAGATCCTGGAATACGACCGCAACGGCGACGTGCCGAACTGCTCGGTCACGTCGTACAGCTTCGATCCCAGCCAGGGCAAGCGCGGCAAGCTGGCGCTCAAGCTGGTCAACTTTGTCGCGCCGCTCGAAGCGACCGGAACGCCGGTGACGGTATCCAAAGATGTCCCCGCTGCTCCGAAAGCGTAGGCGCCCGGGGCCGATGGACACGCCATCTTCCAGCACCTACTCCGTCAACGTCGACGCGACGGCGCTGCGCGCCTGGCCGCTGCCGATGCCCTCGGGCGACGGCGACAAGGAGGCGCGCGGCCACGTGCTGATCCTGGGCGGCTCGCGCGAGATGCCGGGCGCGGTGATCCTGGCCGCCACCGCGGCCCTGCGCGCCGGCGCCGGCAAGCTGACCATCGCCACTGGCGCCAGCGTGGCGCAGCTGGTGGCGCTGGCGCTGCCCGAAGCGCGCGTGATCGGCCTCGCCGAGACCGACCAGGGCGGCTTCACCGAAGATGCGGTCGGCAAGCTCGATCCGCTGGCCGACAAGGTCAACGCGATCCTGATCGGCCCCGGCATGCAGGACGAGGAAGCGACCGCGGTGCTGGTGCGCGCGCTGCTGCCGCGCCTCGACGGCAGCGACGTCAGCGTGGTGCTCGATGCCACGGCGATGGGCATCGTGCTCGACGAGGCGTTCCGCTTCAGCGTGCCGGTAATCGTCACGCCGCACGCCGGCGAGATGGCGCACCTGACCGGCGCCACCAAGGAAGCGGTGTGCGCCGCGCCCGACGACCATGCGGCGCAGGCGGCGCGCGACTGGAACGCGGTAGTGGCGCTGAAGGGCGCGCGCACCGTGGTGATCACGCCCGGCGGCGAACGCTGGCAGCACGAGGGCGGCAACGTCGGACTGGCCACGTCGGGCTCGGGCGACACGCTGGCCGGCATCATCGCCGGCCTGGCCGCGCGCGGCGCCACCCTGCCCCAGTCCGCCTGCTGGGGCGTTGCGCTGCATGCGCGCGCCGGCGAACAGCTGGCCGAACGCTTCGGCGTGCTGGGCTACCTGGCGCGCGAAATCCCCGAGCAGATTCCGGCGCTGTTGGAAAGCTTCGCGCGCCCCTAATTTGAGCTGCGTCAAGCCGCAGCCCTTCACTGCCGAATCATCGAACCCGCCCGGCCGTTCCAAGTCTAAACCTCACATTCCTGTCGATGTGAACGAGGAGCGAACCGATGAAACCGACCAGAAGCGCATTCAAAATATTGCTGGGCGCCGCCGCCGTGGCCGCGCTGCTCGGCGCCTGCAAGAAGACCGAAACGACGGTGGTGCCCCCGGCCGAAACCACGGCGGTAGCGCCGCCGGCGACCACCTCCGGCACCAGCGGCACGACGGGCACCACCGGCTCGCCGCCGGTCCAAACCACGCCGCCGCCGAGCGAGATGCCGCCGGCCTCGGCGCCCACCACGCCGCCAAAGAATCCCTAGGTAATGGTTGCGGGCAAATTCATGCGGCGCCGAAAAAACCGGGGTCAGGTCCGGCGGACCTGACCCCAGTCCTTGGTCGCCGCCGCGTGCAAGAACGAAAATGGGGCCAGGTTCGCAGAACCAGACCCCATTGGAATTCGGGGGGCTGGTCCCGCGGACCTGTCCCCATCTTGCGTCGGCTTACACCTTGTCGAGCGCCACGGTTGCCGGTCCCACTGCCTTGCCGCGGCGGCCGGTGGCGAAACGCACCAGCTTGACGATGCCGCGGTAAATCAGGCGCACGAATAGAATGGTCAGGATCGCTTCGACGAAGGTCATGAAGAACGCCAGCACCGGGTTGTAGCGCTCGGCGCGGCGGCCGAACTTGGCCACCATGCGGTCGCGCGCGATTTCGATGCTGTCGTAGAAGGTCGGCACCACCAGCAGGGTCAGGATGGTCGAGGTGATCGTGCCGCCGATGATCGAGATCGCCAGCGGACGATAGAACTCGCCGCCCTCGCCCAGCCCCAGCGCGACCGGGAACATGCCGGCGATCAGCGCGAAGGTGGTCATCAGGATCGGGCGCAGACGCATGCGGCCGGCGTCCATCAGCGCGTCTTCGCGGCCGAAGCCTTCGGCCTCGCGCTTGCGCGCCGCGTCCAGCAGCAGGATGGCGTTCTTCGCCACCAGGCCCATCAGCATGATGATGCCGATCAGGCTCATCAGGTTGATCGTGCTGCCGGTGATCAAGAGCGCCAGCACCACGCCGATCAGCGACAGCGGCAGCGACAGCATCACCGCGCCGGGCGCCGTGAACGAGCCGAACTGCATCACCAGGATCAGGTACATCAGGCCGATGCCCGACAGCAGCGCGATCCCCATGGCGCCGAACAGTTCGGCCTGGTTCTTGCCGGCGCCGCCCAGCTTCAGGCCGTAGCCCGGCGGGTAGTCGAACGACTTGGCCAGCTTCATCGCGTCGCTGGTCACTTCGCCGCTCGAGCGGCCTTCCGCGTTGGCCGACACCGAAATGGTGCGCTTGCCGTCGGTGTGCTGGATGCCCGACGGGCCCTTGCCCATCGTGATCTTGGCGATCTGGTCGAGCGGTACCATCTGCGTGGTGCCGGTGACCGCGATCGGCAGGCGCTCGATGTTCTCGAGGCTGAGGCGGTCGTCCGGATGCAGGCGCACCGCGACGTCGCGGGTCTCGCCGGTCGGATCGACCCAGTCGCCCACTTCGACGCCGGCGAAGGCCACGCGCAGCGCCTGCGCCGCGTCGTTGACCGAAATGCCCATCGAATTGGCCAGGCCGCGGTTCATCTCGATCTGCAGCTCGTCCTTCGGATCCTGCTCCGACAGGCCGACGTCGACCGCGCCCGGCACCTGGCGCAGCTTGGCCATGTAGGCGTTGGTGATCTCGAGCAGCTTGCGCGAATCCGGGCCGGTGAAGTCGATCTGCACCGGCTTGCGCGCGCCGCCATTGAGGTCGTCGATGACGACGAATTCGGCGCCCACCAGCGGCTTGATCTTCTCGCGCAGTTCGGCCGCGACTTCCTTGGCGCTGCGCTTGCGGGTATTGCGCTTGTCGATGTCGACGTAGATCGAACCGCCGCTGGCCTTGATGTTGCTGTTGGTGTCCTTGGTCTCCGGCAGCGTGCGGGCGATCTCCGCGGCCTTCTCCATCTTCAGGCGCGCGTATTCGATCGACGCCGACGCCGGCGTGCGCACTTCGATCTTCAGCATGCCCTGGTCGGACGCCGGCATGAAGCTGACGCCGCCCAGCGTGGCCTGCAGCGCGATGGCGCCGACAAAGGTGCCGAAGGCGATCAGCGACATCCAGACGCGGTGGTGCAGCGCCCAGGCGATCACATTGCCGTAACGGTCGGCCTGGTGATCGAACCAGTCGTTAAAGCGCTGCAGCACCTTCGAGATGCCCGTTTTCGGCGCCGTGTGGTGATCCGCCGGGTCGCCCCAGTAGGCCGACAGCATCGGATCGAGCGTGAACGAAATGCCCAAGCTGACGATCACCGAGCAGGTCACGGTCAGCGCGAACGGGCGGAACCACTCGCCCGGCATGCCCGGCATGAACGCCACCGGAATGAACACGGCGATGATCGAGAACGTCGTCGCGGCCACGGCCATGCCGATTTCGGCGGTGCCTTCCAGTGCGGCCTTGCGGCGGTCGGAACCGCGCTGCATGTGGCGCACGATGTTTTCCCGCACCACGATGGCGTCGTCGATCAGCACGCCGATCGCCAGCGACAGCCCGAGCAGGGTCATGAAATTCAGCGTGAAGCCGCACAGCCACACCGCGATGAAGGCGGCGATGACGGACGTCGGCAGCGACAGCGCGGTGATCAGCGTCGAGCGCCACGAGTTGAGGAAGGCGTACACCACGAAGATGGTCAGCACGGCGCCGAGGATCAGCGACTCGATCACGTTGTTCAGGCTGCGCTGGGCGTTCTCGCCGCCGTCGCGCGTGACTTCGATCTTGGTCCCGGGCGGCAGTTCCTTCTCGATTTCCTTGACGATGGCGCGGATCTTCTTGGCCACCGAGACGGTCGAGGCGTCGCGCGCGCGGGCCACGTAAATGCCGACGTTCGGCTTGGCGCTGCGGATCGAGAAGCTGCTGATCTCGGCGAAATCGTCCTTGATCTCGGCCACCTGGGCCAGGCGCACGATCTCGTCGCCGCGGCGCTTGACCACGATCGCCTGGAACTCCTCGGGCGACTCGATGCGGCCGACCAGGCGAATGCTTTTCTCGTCGAGCGTGCCGCGCACCTTGCCGACCGGCGCGTTGGTATTCTGGGTGCGCAGCGCCTGCACCACTTCGCCCACGGCGACGTTATATTCGCGCAGCTTCTCGGCGCGCAGCAGCACCGACAGCTCGCGGCGCAGGGCGCCGCCGACGCTGACGTTGGAGACGCCGTCGATCGAGCGGAAGCGGTCGGCCAGGGTGTCCTCGGCCAGGCGCGACAGCTCGGCGTGATTCAGCGTGGTCGACGACAGCGCCAAGTTCATGATCGGCTGCTGCGACGTGTCCCAGCGCGTGATGATCGGCTCGCGCATCTCGATCGGCAGCTTGTAGCGCACCGACGAAATCGCATTGCGCACTTCGTCCGATGCTTCGATCAGGTTCTTCTTGAAGCCGAATTCGAGCTGGATGAAGGCGTTACCTTCGTTCATCGAGCTGTCGACCTTTTCGACGCCGGAAATGGCCAGCATCGATTTTTCGAGGCGGTTGATGATTTCGCGTTCGACCGTGTCGGGCGAGGCGCCCGGGTACGGAATGCTGACGAACAGCATGGGCGCCTCGACGTCGGGCTCCTGGTTGACGCGCAGCTTGGTCAGCGCGAGCAGGCCAAGGCACATGATCGCCACGATCAGGACGACGGTGGCGACCGGCCGGCGGATACTAAAATCGGACAAGAACATATTATTTCCCCTGCGCGGCTGCGTTTTGGGCCGGCGTCACGGACGCGCTGGCGACCTTGGCGGCGGCGCGTTCGACCTTCTGGCCGTCCTTGAAGCTGGAAGCGGGCGTGCGCATCACCAGGTCGCCGCTGGACAGGCCGCGCTGCACCTCGTAATTGCCGGTGCGCGCATCGCGCTGGCCCAGGGTCAGCTCGACCTTCGACAGCGTGTTGTCCTTCAGGCGCCAGGTGTAAGCCTTGTCGCCGGCCTTGACCAACGCGCCTTCCGGCAGCATCAGCGCGGACTTGGTGGCGGCGTCGATGCGGCCTTCGCCGTACAGGCCGGACACCTTCGGCTGGGCGCTGTTGGCGAAGCCGACCAGCACCTCGACCTGGCGCGTGACGGCGTTGGCGGCCGGATCGATGCGCTTGACCACGCCCTGGAATTCCTGCTCGCCGTAGCCGTTGATGCGGAACGCAACCGGCTGGCCGACCTTGACTTCGGCGATGCGGTCGGACGAGACGCGCCCTTCGAAGCGCATGCTGGTCGGGTCGATCACTTTCAGCAGTTCCTTGCCGATGGCGGCGGTGTCGCCGGCCGAGACCTTGCGCTCGGAGACCACGCCGTCGAACGGCGCGCGCACCAGGGTGCGCTGCAGCTGCTGGCGCGCCAGCGCGGCGCGGGTGCGCGAGGCCGCCACTTCGCTCTGGGCGCTGTTGCGGCGCACTTCGGCGTCGTCCAGCGCCTGGACCGAGGTCATGCCCGAGGCGCGCAGGGTCTTCAGGCGTTCGAACTGGCGCTCGGCCTGCTCGAGGGCCTGGCTTGCCGCGCGCGCCGACGCTTCGGCCGAACCGAGGCTGTCGCGGATCGCGGTTTCATCGAGCTTGACCAGCACGTCGCCGCGCTTGACCCTCTCGCCGTTCTCTTTCAGTACCTGCAGCACCACCGCCGACACTTCGGCGCGCAGGTCGGCCTTGCGCTCGGGCTGGATCGAGCCGGTGATCACGGGGCCGGAGGCCAGCGAGCTGCCCTGCACGGTCAGCAGGTCTTCCGGCGCGACCTGCAGCTGGACTGCCTTGGTGTCGGCCTTGGCGTCCTTCGGGTCCTTGCCCTGCTTGGAGCAGGCGACGAGCGCCGAGGCGACAGCGAGGACGAGCATGGTTTTGCGCAGCATTGTATTTCTCCGGAAATATAGATTTTTTAGACGTGAACACAGCCCGATCGAACGGTCAGCGTAGAAGTATCCTTGAGCCCCTGTGACCCGTCAATCGGCGAGATTCGTAATGACGATTTGGTGGGATGAAATGCAGATACGGGCGACAGCCTGCATTTCCGGGGTGCAAAGGAAGGGTCTGACCCGGCGGGGTCAGACCCCGGTGTGGGGGTCAGAGCAAGCGCGTGGAAACGTAATTAATTGCCAGCGCCACCAGGATGCCGGTGCAGATGCCCCCGCTGATCTCCACCAGCGTGTGCCCCATGCGCTCGCGCAGCGGCTTGACGCCCTCTCCGGCGCCGCCGAGGCGGTTGATCGCCGCGGCCTGGCGCCCGACGTGCTGGCGCAGGCTGTTGGCGTCGATCATCACGATGAACGCCAGCGTCACCGCTACCCCGAACGCCGGATCGGCCATGCCTTCGCGCAGCGCGATCAGGGTCGCCATGCTGGTCACCACCGAACTGTGGTTGCTCGGAAAGCCGCCGTTGCCGACCAGGTCGAAGGCCAGGCGGCGCTGGCGCACGCTGGTAATCAGGAACTTGATCGGCCCGACCAGCATCCAGGTGATGACGGGGGTGACGAGATAAGTGATGTCCATTGTATGTCCAGTAATAGAATGCGTGGATAATGCCGTGCAGAATTATCGCAGAAGCAAGCTCCGGCGGCGACCATCAAAGCGCCCGGGCAGGCCCAGACACGTTAAACTCCTGTCCATTGTGGCGTTTCAGCCAATAAGAGGGTAACAATGCAACACTTCAAACTGTCGATCCTGGTCACGGTCGTGCTGATGGCGCTGGCCGGATGGTGGGGTTACGCACACGGCGGCCCGGCCGCCATGCTGCAGGCGCTGTGGATCACGGCGGTGCTCGGCGTGCTCGAAGTATCGCTCTCGTTCGACAATGCGGTGGTCAACGCCACGGTCCTGCGCAATTGGAACGCCTTCTGGCGCAAATTGTTCCTCACCGTCGGCATCGTGGTGGCGGTGTTCGGCATGCGCCTGGTGTTCCCGCTGGTGATCGTCGCCGTCGCCACCGGGCTTGGCCTGGTCGACGTCTGGCACATGGCCATCAACTCGCCGGTCGAATACTCGCGCAACCTGGTCGCCCACCATGCCGAAGTGTCGGCCTTCGGCGGCGCCTTCCTGATGCTGGTGTTCCTCAACTTCCTGTTCGACGACGAAAAGGAGCTGCACTGGCTCGGCTGGATCGAGCAGAAGGTCGGCCAGTACGGCACCGAAGGCCTGGCCGTCCTGCTGACCATGGGCGCGGTGTTCGCCTGCACCACCCTGATGCCCGAAGCGCGCAAGCTGGCCGTGCTCACGTCCGGCATCGTCGGCGTGCTGGTCTACGTCGGCGTCGACTGGATCAGCGGCTTGCTCGAGGAAGAAGAGTCGAACGATCCGGCGGTCGGCAAGCTGATCTCGCAAGGCAGCATCGGCGGCTTCCTCTACCTCGAAGTGCTCGACGCCTCGTTCAGCTTCGACGGCGTAATCGGCGCCTTCGCCATCACCAACGACGTCGTCATCATCATGCTGGGCCTGGCGATCGGCGCCATGTTCGTGCGTTCGATGACGGTCTACCTGGTCCACCGCGGCACGCTGGACGAATTCGTCTTCCTCGAGCACGGCGCCCACTACGCCATCGGCATCCTGGCGCTGATCATGTTCGCCAGCGTGGAATATGAGATTCCGGAATGGTTCACCGGCCTGTCCGGCGTCGCCTTCATCGTCGTCTCGCTGTGGTCCTCGATCCGCCACAAGCGGCAAGAAGAGCGCGAGCTGGCCGACAAGCACCTGCGCGCCTGAGCGGCGCCTCCGATTCATCAACCCTGAAAGCGCTCCATGCCCACGCCTAAACGCGTCAGCTTCATCCTGCTGTCCCTGATCATCGGCGCCGTCGCGCTGTTCGCCGCCTACACCTGGGTGACCCTGACCATGTCGTATGCGGACGGCGAACGCGCCGGCTTCCTGCAGAAATTTTCGCGCAAGGGCTGGATCTGCAAAACGTGGGAAGGCGAGATCCTCCTCACCAGCATGCCGGGCGCGATTCCGGAGAAGTTCGAGTTCTCGGTGCGCGACGACGCCGTCGCCAGACAGCTGATGGATGCGATGGGCAAGCGGGTGAAAATCAGCTACGAGCAGCACAAGGGAGTGCCGAGCGCCTGCTTCGGCGAGAGCGAATACTTCGTCGGCAAGGTCGTCGTCACGCCCTGAGGGCTAGCGGTAGCGCGCCGCGATCGCCGCCACGACGCCGTCCTTGACGATGCGCGCGATCGCATTATCGACTTCGGCGAGGTCCACCCTGCCCTTCGGCGACACGGCGCAGCGGGTCATGTAGGTGGTGACCACCAGCGGCGGATACAGCGACAGGCCCGGTTCGCCGGTCTTGATGCGGTAATCGGACCAGCTCTTCATCGTCACGATGTGGCGCAGGCGGCCGGCCGCCAGTTTGCGGAAATTGAGTTCGATGCTGGGCGCATCGGCGCGCGCGAAGTCCTTGCCCAGCACGCGGTCCAGTTCGGGATAGCTGAAGCCGAACACCGTGCCGACCTGGTGCCCGGCCAGGTCCGCCACCGTATTCGGGCGCGCGCCGGCGCGGTCGCTGAGCACCACTTCCACCTGCGGATAAAACGGCTGGCTCCAGCCGAACTGCCCGTCCAGCCATTCCGGCACGTACCCGCACAGCACATCGGCTTCGCCCGCCGCCAGGGCCAGCGCAATGCGCTTGCGCGGCAGCGCCAGGAATTTCGGCCTGCGTCCCAGTGCCTTGGCCAGCGCCTCGCCGATATCCTTGTGGACGCCCTCGACGAGGCGGTAATGGTCGAAACGCGCCATCGGCATGTCGGTTCCCGTATCGACCAGCACCACCAGTTCGCCGGATTGGGCGAACAAGGGCGACAGCAGCGCGCAGCAAAGCGCGAATCGACGGAGCGATGGCATGGGGCGGCGCGAGTCAGCAAAAAGAGAAAAAGGAATGAATGGTACGCGATCCGGCGGCAAATAAAACCATGCCTCCGGCATTAATGATCGCGGCGTCGCGTTTTCGATACGACGTATTTATTTGTCCGGGGTCGACGACGAAGGCTGGGTCAACAGGCGACCGATCACTTCGCGGGTGATGGTTTCGGAGGCGACGCGCTGCTTCGCTTCGGACGAGCGCTGCGCCACCGCCTCGCCGGTGGCGGCCAGCGCGCGGCGTTCGGCCGCCAGGCGCGAGGTCTCCAGCTCCAGCAACTGCTGCTTGGCGTCGGCCATCGCCTGCGTCGTCATCGCCACCTTGCGCTGCATTGCGGCATGCGCTTGCGCGCTTTCGAGCAGGATGCGCTGCGCATTGAGCTTGTCGCTCATCGCTTCGGCCGCCTGTTCTTCCGCCGCCTGCACTTCCAGCGCGATCACCGCTTTTTGCTGCTCGGCCTCGGCGCGCTGGCGCGCCGCTTCGGTGGCCGCGCGCTCCGCTTCGAGGCGCACCGAGATGGCGTCGTTTTCCTGCGCTTGAGCGGCGGCCGTCTCGCGCTTGGCCGCCAGCAGTTGTTCGGCCAGCGCCAGCGCAGAACGGTCCGCTTCCGCCGCGGCGCGTTCGGCCGTCAGGACTTCTTCGTCCAGCGCCAGCTTCTGGCGTTCGAGTTCGGCGCGCTGCGCCTGCACCTCGGCCAGATCGGCCGCGGCGCGCACCTGCGCGGCGATCGCCTCGCCGGCGGCGCTCTGGTGCGCGCTTTCCAGCTCGGCCTGATCGGCCAGCAGGCGCGCAGCTTCGTTTTCGGTCAATTGCGCCTGTTCGGCGCGGCGTTCGGCGTCGGCCTTCTGGCGCAGCAGCGCCGCCTGCTCCTGCTGCGCGGCGGCGCGCGCTTCGGCGGCCGCGGTCAGTTCCTGTTCGGCCGCGAGCTTTTCCTGCAAGGCCAGCAAGGCCTGCTGCTCCGCTTCGGCGCGGGCGTGTTCGGCCGCTTCCAGCGCCGCGGCTTGTTCGGCCTTGCGCGCGGCCAGTTCGGCCGTCTCGGCGTGGCGCGCCGCTTGCGCGGCCAATGCGTCGCGCTCCGCTTCGCCCGCCGCGTTCTCGGCGGCGGCCAGGTCGGCCGATTTCTGCGCCAGCGCGGCGCGTTCCTCGGCCAGTTCGCGGGCGCGCTGGTGCTCCTGCGACTCGAGCTGCGCGGCGCCGGCCGCGGCATGTTCGGCGGCGGCGCGCTGGCGCGCCTGTTCGGCGGCGGCTTTCTCCGCCTCGACCTTGGCTTCGGCGGCCTGGGTTTGCTCTTCCTCGGCCAGCGCGCGCGCCAGCGCGACTTCGCGCAGCTGGCGGTCGACCAGGATGCGCGCCTCGGTGGCGGACATGATCCGCGCTTCCGCATCGCGGCGCGCCTCGGCGCTGGCCAGCGCCATCTGCTCGATGCGCTCGCGATGCACCGCGGCTTCGCGCAGTTCTTTTTCGGCCTGCAGGCGCAAGTGGATCGACTTCGCCGCCATCCGCTCGGAATCGGCCTGCGCCTGGGCGATCGCCTCGCGCTCCTGCTCGATGTGGGCCAGCGCGCGGGCTTCCTCCAGCGCGCGCGCCTCGGCCATGGCGCGGGCGAAGGCCGCGGCCAGCGCGACCTGGTCGGCCTTCTCGCGCTGCACGGTCAGCTCGAGCGCCTCGGCTTCGGCGTCGGCCAGCAGTTCGGCGGTCTGGCGCGCGCCCTTGGCCTGGCGCTCGCGCTCGCGCGCCAGCGTCGCCATGCGCGCGTCGGCGCTGGCGATCTGCAGCACTTCCTCTTTCGCGGCGTGCACCGCGGCGACGCGTTCGACCGCCTGGAGCCTGGCCTGCTCGGTGTGGACTTCGAGGTCTTCGGCGGCGCGCGCGGCGCGTTTCGCCATCTCGGCCTCCGCTTCGATCTGTTCGGCGGCGCGGCGGCGCGCCTCCTCTTCGGATTTGGCGCGCGCTTCGGCGGCCAGCTTGATCATGGTGTCGGCTTCGACGCGCGCGCGCAGTTCGGCGGTCTCCTGGCGCACTGCTTCGAGGCGTTCCATGCTGGCCTGTGCGGCGGCGCGCAAGGTCTCGACGCGGTCGCGGTTGGCCTCGATCGCATCTTCCGACGCCTGGGCATGCTCCAGCGCGGCCTGGGCGGCGGCGGCGTCCATCGCGGCGCGCTCCTCGGCCAGGCTGCGCGCGCGCGCCTCGGCGTGGGCGCGGCTTTCGGCGGCGCAGTTCGCCTTCGCTTCGGCCTCGACGCGGGCGATGCCCTCGCGGATGGCGCGCATCTCCGACTGCGCGCGGTCAGGCGACTCCGGCGCGCCGGGGGCGGCGGGAAGGTCGATGCTGATGTCGGCGTCGTCGTGAGGGGGCTGAAGCGGTTCCATTGTCGTGCTCGCAAGATCGTCTTCCAAGACGGAAAACATACACGATTATGGCCTGGGGCGGCGCTCGGGCTAGCCCCAAGCAGACGGGGGAAAGTGGCTTATTTCACCAGATCGGCGCTCACACCGGCCACAGCGGCGGCTCGTCCATCAGCGCCACCTGCTCGCGCAGCTCGAGGATCCGGTCCTGCCAGTAGCGCTGGGTGTTAAACCACGGAAACGCAACAGGGAAAGCGGGATCGTCCCAGCGCATTGCCAGCCAGGCCGAATAATGGACCAGGCGCAAGGTGCGCAGGGCCTCGACCAGGTACAGCTGGCGCGGGTCGAAGTCGGCGAAATCCTCGTAGCCGGCGAGGATGTCGGCCATCTGGCGCACCATGTCGGCGCGTTCGCCCGACAGCAGCATCCACAGGTCTTGCACGGCCGGGCCGGTGCGGCTGTCGTCGAAGTCGACGAAGTGGGGGCCGTCGGGGGTCCACAGCACGTTGCCGGCGTGGCAATCGCCGTGCAGGCGCAGGGTCGGCTGGCTGCCGGCGCGGTCGAAGCAGCGGGCCACGCCCTCGAGCGCCTGGTCGACCACGCTGGTCCATGCCGGCGCCAGTTCAGGCGGAATGAAACCGTTGGCCACCAGGTAATTGCGCGGCTCGCGCCCGAAGGTATCGATGGTCAGCGCGGGCCGCTCCGAGTACGGCGCCAAGGCGCCGACGGCGTGGATGCGGCCGATGAAGCGCCCGATCCATTCGAGCGTTTTGGGGTCGTCCAGTTCCGGCGCGCGGCCGCCGCGGCTGGGAAACACCGCGAAGCGAAAGTCGGCGAATTGGTGCAGCGTGCGGCCGTCGATCGCGATGGCCGGCACGACGGGAATTTCGCGCTCGGCCAGTTCGGCGACGAAGGCGTGCTCCTCGACGATGGCGGCGTCGGTCCAGCGCTGCGGGCGGTAGAACTTCACGACGACGGGTCCGCCCTCTTCGCGGCCGGCCTGGTAGACGCGGTTCTCATAGCTGTTGAGCGCCAGCAGGCGCCCGTCGCCGTGCAGGCCGACGCTGTCGAGGGCATCGAGCACGCAGTCGGGTCCGAGGGCGGAAAATGGGTGGGCAATGTCGGTCATCGCCCATTGTAAGTCCTACACCGGGGTCAGACCTCCGAATTCGGAAACCAGGGTCAGACCTCCACCGCGGGGTCAGACCCGCTTTTTCTCTTGCCGGATGGGTTATCGCAGTCGTCATGTCACGCGCCGAGGCAAATTTTCCGGAACAAATCCGTCCGCTTGACGGTTGTTGACGATTTAAATTGGGGTCTGACCCCGGTTTGGCGGAAACCGGGGTCAGACCCGCTTTTTCTCTTGCCGGATTGCTTATCGCAGTCGTCTTGTCGCGAGCCTCCGCAAATTTTTCGGAACAAATCCGTCCGTTTGACGGTTGTTGACGATTTTAATTGGGGTCTGACCCCGGTTGGGGGGCGCAGGCGTTAAACTAGCGCCTTCACTTCAAGAAAGAGCATCCCATGCAATACGATCAGCCCCTGTCGGACAAAGAATTCGACGAACTCGACAAATTCCTGCTGTCGGACCGCAGCTCCGACGACGCGATGACGATGGATACCCTGCACGGCTTCCTCACCGCCATCATGATCGGGCCGGAAACCATCATGCCGTCCGAGTGGCTGCCGAAGGTCTGGGGCGAAGACGGCGCCAGCGAGCCGAAATGGAAAAATCCGAAGGAAGCCGAGCGCATCTTCGAGCTGATCATGCGCTTCATGAACGAGGTCTCGGTCACGTTCGAAGTCGCGCCGAAGGAATTCGAGCCGCTGTTTTGCGAGCACGAGCACGGCGACGAGACCCTGATCGACCCCGAAGCCTGGTGCTGGGGCTTCTGGGAAGGCATGGAGCTTCGTCCCGGCTCGTGGAACCCGATCTGGGAATCGGACCTGGCGCCGCTGATGCGCCCGATCTACCTGCTCGGCGCCGACGAGATCGAAGAAGAGGAACTGAAGGAAGTCGACGATCCGGTCAAGGCCCACAAGCTGGCGCTCGAGATCGAGGCGAACCTGCCGGCGATCTACAAGTTCTGGCTGCCGCTGCGCAAGTCGGCGGTGCAGACCATCAAGCGCGACGAGCCGAAAGTCGGCCGCAACGACGATTGCCCTTGCGGCAGCGGCAAGAAGTACAAGAAGTGCTGCGGCGCCAACGACGCGGAATAAGCTTCGTTCAAGGGGCCTGGTGCTGCTGACCTGTCCCCGCGCTTCCTCTCCCGCATAGTAGAATCGTCGACATCGCTATTGCACCGGAGAGCCGCATGCCCACCCTTCTGCCCATCGCCGCCAGCATCGACAAGCAGCCCGCCGCCGTCTACGGCCTGCTGTCGAACCTGGCCAACCGCCACGGCTGCATCACCGGCGCCACCGGCACCGGCAAGACCGTGACCTTGCAGGTGATGGCGCAGGAACTGTCGAACATCGGCGTGCCGGTGTTCATGGCCGACGTCAAAGGCGACCTGGCCGGCCTGTCGCAGCCGGGGACCCTGTCCGCCAAAATGGCAGAGCGCCTGAAGATGCTGGGCGTCGAGGCGCCGGCCTGGGCCGCCTGCCCCGTCACGTTCTGGGACGTGTTCGGCGAACTGGGCCACCCCGTGCGCGCGACCATCTCCGACCTCGGCCCGCTGCTGCTGGCGCGCATGCTGAACCTGAACGACACCCAGGAAGGCGTGCTCCAGCTGGTGTTCAAAATAGCCGACGACAACGGCCTGTTGCTGCTCGACACCAAGGACCTGCGCGCGATGCTGCAGCACGTCGGCGACAACGCGGCCGATTTCCGTACCAGCTACGGCAACATCTCGGCCGCCAGCATCGGCGCGATCCAGCGCGGCCTGATCGGCATCGAGGAGCAAGGCGGCGACAAGTTCTTCGGCGAGCCCATGCTCAACATCGACGACCTGCTGCAGACCGACGCCGCCGGCAAGGGCATCGTCAACATCCTGGCCGCCGACAGGCTGATGAACTCGCCGCGCCTGTACGCGGTGTTCCTGCTGTGGATGCTGTCCGAGCTGTTCGAACACCTGCCCGAAGTGGGCGACGTCGACAAGCCGAAGCTGGTGTTCTTCTTCGACGAGGCGCACCTGCTGTTCGACGACGCACCCAAGGCGCTGCTCGACAAGATCGAGCAGGTGGTGCGCCTGATCCGCTCGAAGGGCGTCGGCGTGTTTTTCGTCACCCAGAATCCGCTCGACATTCCCGACACCGTGCTCGGCCAGCTGGGCAACCGGGTCCAGCACGCGCTGCGCGCCTACACGCCGCGCGACCAGAAGGCGGTCAAGGCCGCCGCCGACACCTTCCGCCCCAACCCGGCGCTCGATACCGCCCAGGTCATCACCGAGCTGGGCGTGGGCGAGGCGCTGGTCTCCTTCCTCGACGAAAAAGGCCGCCCCAACATCGTCGAGCGCGCCTTCGTGCTGCCGCCCGCCTCGCGCATCGGCCCGATCGATCCGGCCGAGCGCAAGGCGGTGATCGCCAGGTCGCTGGTGGCCGGCGTCTACGAGCAGACGGTCGACCGCGAATCGGCCCAGGAAAAACTCAGCGGCCGCACCGCTGCCACCGCCAAGCCGGCCGCACCGGCGCCCGCGGGCGCCCCGCCGGCGGCAAGCGACAACTCCCTCGGCGGCATGCTCGGCGGCCTGTTCGGCAGCAGCAACCGGCGCGACTCGCCGATGCAGGCGATGGTCAAGTCCGCCGCGCGCAGCATCGGCTCGCAGGTGGGGCGCGAAATCATCCGCGGCGTGCTCGGTTCGATCCTGAAGCGTTAACGCAACAATAATCTTCCTTTCCAAAATTTAAAGTTTCCTAGCGTATTTACTCTTGATACAATGTGATACATTGCGTTACATGTTGTAGCAAATAAATAATACAACGAGACTTCCCGCCAGCCAGCCCCGCCGCCCCGCATTCCCGGTCGGCGCGTTGCGCTGATCGGGCAAACGCGCCCAGCAACACGCGCTGAAATTCCAATCGCCACTTCAGAATCCCCATCTGCCGCCTCGTCGCCGCCAGGGTCCTGCTGCGCCGATTTTTGCCGAGTAGTGTTAATGAATCAACCTATTACCCTCCGCTGCGGCCTGCGCGCAGAACTGTCCGGCCTGGCGCTGTGGCGCGAATCGATGAAGCTGTCGGCGCGCGCGCTGCTGCATCCGCACCAGACCGGGCGCTGGCTCGGCCTGCTCAATTCCCACCCCTTGTTCCGCCAGATGCTGCCGGCCTGCCCGCGCATGGTCAACAAGATCTACCGCGACTACTTCAGCACCCGGCTCGGCTGCGAAGACCGGCTCGGCGTGCTGCAGACCCACTACGACACGGTGATCCGGCGCGGCCTGGCGCCGCTGGTGGCGCGCGCCGCGCACGGACCGGTCGAACTGTGCCGGCTCGACGGCAAGACCGGCCAGCACTACCGCATCGAGCTGCGCGCCGGCGGCGTGCTGTGCCGCGAAGGCGAGCTGATCCTGCAGCTGGCGCACGGCGACGACGTGCTGTACTCGATCGCGTTTTCCTTTTTGCACCATTTTGGTGCAATCGCGCTCGGCGTCGGCTGCCTGCAGGGCAAGCACGGCGGCGGCGGCCTCGACCAGGTGCGCGACGCCACGCGCGAATTGCACGGGCTGCGTCCAAAGAATTTGCTGGTGCGCATGGTGCGCCAGTTCGGCTTCGACCACGGCTGCGAACAGATGATCCTGGTCGGCAACGCCAATCGCGTCGTCACGACGTCGATGAAGCAGGGCAAAGTGCACGCCGATTACGACGCGTTGTGGCGCGAGCTGGACGCGTGGCGCCGTCCCGATGGCGACTTCTGCCTGGCCTGCGAGGATTTGCCGGAACCGGACATGGCGCAGATCGCGTCGAAGAAACGTTCGGAAGCGCGCAAGCGCCACGAGATGCTGGGCGGCGCCATCGAAGCGATGCGGGCGCAGGTGGTGCGCTCGCAACGCGCCGCGACGCCGCTGCGGCTGGTGCCGATCCGCACGGCGCCGGCGCCCGCTGTGGCGGCGCCGCCGCTGCTGCAAATCGGCTGATTCGAATCAGGCCGGCTGCAGCGCCATGCCCTTCTCGTTCAGGCGGCCTTCGTACAACGCCGCCAGCAGGTCCGACTGCGTCACCATGCCGACGAAGCGCTCGTCGGCGTCGACCACCGGAATATGGTGCAGCCCCGAGTTCGACATCAGCGGCACCAGTTCGACGATCGGCGTGGACGCCTTCGAGGTCACCACGTTCTCGCTCATGATCTGCCCCACCACTTCCGGCTTGTCCGAATGCGTCTGCGGACTGCGCCCGAGGAAGCGGCGCAGGCGGTGCCCGAACGACACGAACTCATCGAGCTCGCTGTGCTTGAGGAAGTCGCTCTGCGACACGATGCCGATCACGCGGCGCGCCTTGTTCAGCACCGGCAGCGCATGCACCTTGTGGTGGCGCATCAGGCGCCACGCCTCGTCCAGGCCGCTGGCGAAGTCGAGCGTGACCGCGTCCTTCGACATGATGTCGCCGCAGGTGATGATGCCGAAGCGCCGCTCGTAGGCCTGCATCTCGGTGGCCAGGATGATGTCCTCGAGGTCGTCGCGGCTGACGTCGAGCACCTGGCCGTAGCGCTTGAGCACGGCGTCCAGGTCGTCGCTGGTGAAGCCGACGCGCGCGGTCGGCGCCAGGTCGCGGGTGTCGTGCGCCGGCGCCAGGCTCGATTGCTGGGTGTGCGGATAGCGGCGGCCGGTCAGGTTGTTATACAGCAGCGCGGCGACGACCATCAGGCCGGTGTTGAGCGCCACCTGCTCATAGACGAACTGGTAGCCGGACGCGTGCACGGCCGGGCCGGCCAGCACCGCGGTCAGCGCCACCGCGCCGCCGGGCGGATGCAGGCAACGCAGCAGGAACATGCAGACGATGGCCGTGCCGCCGGCCACCGGCGCGGCCAGCATCGGATCGGGGATCAGCATCGCGCAGGTGACGCCGACGAAGGCCGACACCACGTTGCCGCCGAAGACCGACCACGGCTGCGCCAGCGGGCTGGCCGGCACGCCGAACAACAGCACCGACGAGGCGCCCATCGGCGCGACCAGGAAGGCCATGCCGCTGTGGTCGCGCAGCAGCAGGTGCGTGATGATCGCCGTCAGCAGCAACCCGAAGATCGCGCCGGCGCCGGCGCGCACCTGTTCGGTCCGGCTCGCCGTGTTCGGCTTCGGCAAAAACGATTCCCACCACTCCCTGCGCAATAACACCATGCTGTGCATTCCTACCAATTCACGAGAGCGCAATTATGCGCAAGTTTGGACGGGCGCGCACTGAACGGGTGCGTTTTTGTGGCGTGTCCGCAGCGCGCTGGGCTCGTTGCCAAAATCATGACGCCGGACATTGACGAACCGCGACGGATGCGTTCCAATCCGCGCTCGCCGGATTGATGTAGGATATACAACACACTCAACCCGCCGAAAAGGAAGAACAATGAACCGCCTATCCAAGCAAACCGCCCTGGCCGCGCTCGCCGCCGCCCTGTTCGCCGCGCCCGCCTACGCCGCCGCGCCCATGGCCAAGACCCAGGCGCCGGGCTACTTCCGCATGATGCTGGGCGACTTCGAGATCACCGCCATCGGCGACGGCACCACCGACCTGCCGGTCGACACGCTGCTGCAAGGGATGAAGAAAGGCGAGATCGACGCGGCGCTGAAGAAAAGCTTCGTAAAGAGTCCGCTCGAAACATCGATCAACACCTTCCTGATCAACACCGGCAGCAAGCTGATCCTGATCGACACGGGCGCGGCCGGCCTGTTCGGCCCGCAGACCGGCAAGTTCGCCGCCAACCTGAAAGCGGCCGGCTACCAGCCGGAACAGATCGACGAGATCTACATCACCCACATGCATGGCGACCACGTCGGCGGCCTGAGCGCGAATGGCCAGCGGGTGTTCCCGAACGCGATCGTGCGCGCCCAGAAGCAGGAGTCCGACTTCTGGCTGAGCAAGGAAAACATGGAAAAGAATCCCGCCAAGGCCGACAACTTCAAGGGCGCGATGAGCTTGATGAATCCCTACGTCAGCGCCGGCAAATTCAAGGCGTTCGAAGGCGACGTCGAACTGGTTCCCGGCATCAGTTCGCTGTCGGGCAAGGGCCACACGCCGGGGCATGCGACCTACCTGGTGCAAAGCAAGGGGCAGAAGCTGGTGCTGATTGGCGACCTGATCCACGTGGCGCCGGTGCAGATGGCGCATCCCGAAGTGACGATCAGCTTCGACAGCGACCAGAAGACGGCGGCGGCGGAGCGGCGCCAGGCCTTCGACGCGGCGGCGCGCGGCGGCTACCTGATCGGCGCGGCGCACCTGCAGTTCCCGGGCATCGGCCACCTGGTCAAGGATGGCAAGGGCTACGACTTCATCCCGGTCAACTACGGCTTACCGCATTAAAAAAATGGGGTCTGGTCCTGCGGAGCGACGGGGACGCGTAGTCCCCGGTTTTGTCGCGGTCGATTCAATCGCCCTTACTGCCCGCGCGGCCCCTTGTCGGCGCCCTTGTGGTCCTTCTGGCCGTCCTGCTTGTGACGGCCGGCCACTTCATGCTCTTCGGCGCGCTGCTGATTGCGCTGTGCTTCCTGCTGAGCCTGCTCTGCATCGCGCTGCTGCTGTTCGCGTGGATCGTTGCTTGGTTTGGACATGGCAGTCTCCTTGTTTAAAAGCACACCTTACCCCCGCCACCCTGCCCGCACCGTTCGCCACATCACATTAGCTGGCGATTCGATCCGATCCGGATGCGCCGGAACGCCTGGCGCTGGTGCTCCTCCTCGTGCAGGGTCAGCGACGCCTTGATCAAATCGCTGCGGCTGACCAGCCCCACCAGCCGGCGCGAGTGCGCGTCGTCCACCACCGGAAGGCGCTCGAGCTGATGCACGGCCATGCGCGTGGCCACCGTGCGGCAGGTCTCGCCCGCCAGCGCGAAGATCGGCACGTTCACGCCATACAGCTCGCCGACCAGGCGCTTGCCCTCGCCCGACACCAGCGCCGCGCGGTCGAGCATCCCCACCAGCACGCCGTCGCGCACGACCGGGAAGGCGCGATGCAGCTGGCCTTCGCCGAAATGGCTGTCCAGCACCGCGTCGATGGCGGCGCCGGCGTCGATGCGCACCGGCTGCGCCGTCATCACTTCGGCGACGCTGTGCCGCTCGAGCGGATCGATGCCGTATTCACGATAGATGTGATAACCGCGCCGCGCGATTTTCTCGGTCAGGATCGAGCGGTGCATCGTCAGCACGGTGAAGCCGTACGCCACCACCGACGCCGCCAGCACCGGCAGCAGGGCGTTGGTGTCCTGCGTGAGCTCGAACGCGAACACCACCGCCATGATCGGCGCACGCATCATGCCGCCAAGGGTGGCGGCCATGAACACCAGCGGCCACACCGCCGGCTCGCCGCCCGGCAGGTAGGGCGCCATCACCGCGCCGAGGCCCGCGCCCAGCATTAGCAGCGGCGCCAGCACGCCGCCCGAGGTGCCCGAACCGAGCGCGATCAGCCACATCACCATCTTCGCCAGCAGCAGGCCCGCGAGCACGCCGGCGCCGATGTGGTTGTGCAGCAGGTCGGCGATGACGTCGTAGCCGACGCCCAGCGCGCGCGGCTGGAAGTAGCCGCCGATGCCGACCGCAAGGCCGCCGATCGCCGGCCACCACATCCAGTGCAGCGGCAGCTTGTGGAACAGGTCCTCGACCTTGTACAGCATGGTCGACATCAGCCACGCCAGCATCCCGCACAGCAGGCCGGCGATCGCGCATGAGGCCAGGCCGAGCGGCTGCAGCGGCATGGTCTGCAGCGGGAACAAGGCGCCGCCTTCCATGATCAATGGCCGCAGCACGCCGGCCACCGCGCACGCCACCGCCACCGGCAGCAGGCTGCGCGGACGCAGTTCGAACAGCAGCAGTTCGACCGCCAGCAGCAGCGCGGCGATCGGCGTGCCGAACACCGCGGTCATGCCGGCCACCGCGCCGGCCACCAGCAGCGTCTTGCGCTCGCTGCCGCTCAGATGAAAGTGCTGTGCCAGCAGCGAGCCGACGGCGCCGCCGGTCATGATGATCGGCCCTTCTGCGCCGAACGGGCCGCCGCTGCCGATCGCGATCGCCGAGGCGAGCGGCTTGAGCACCGCGACCTTCGGCGACATCGCGCTCTTTTTAAACAGGATCGCCTCGATCGCTTCTGGGATGCCGTGGCCGCGGATCGCCTCGGTGCCGTAGCGCGCGATCAGGCCGATCACCAGCCCGCCAAGCACCGGCACCGCGATCACCCACGCGCCCAGCGTGTGCAGCGCCGGCGACGCCGGCTTGTCGGACAAGGTCTGGAAGAAGAACAGGTTGGTGAAGAAGCTGATCGCGTGCAGCAGAAGCCACGCGGTGCAGGTACTGAGCACGCCGATCACGGCGGCCATGCACGCGATGCGCAGCAGGCGCGCCTCGCCGTTGAAGTCGCGACGGGTGTCCGTCTTATTCATGCGGGTCTTCCTTCTCGATGACCGGGACGGCGAAGATGCCATCGAGGGATGCTAGTTCGGCGCGGTGCAGCGCGGCCAGGTGGGTCAGGATCGCCTCGCCGGCCGGCAGCAGGTGGATCTCGACGCGGCGCCGGTCGACCGTGCTGGGACGGCGCACCACCAGCGAACTGGTTTCGCAGCGCGACACCAGCGCAACAACGCCGTGCGGTTTGGCCTGCAGGCGCTCGGCCAGTTCGCCGACGGTGGCCCACTCGCGGCCCTTGAAGCCCTTCAGGTGCAGCAGCAGCAGGTACTGCAGCGGCGTGATGCCCTCAGCCTGCACGGCGTTCTCGGAAAAGCGCTCGAAACGGCGCATCTGGTAGCGGAACTCGGACAGGACGGCAAAATCGTCCTTGGCGAGCGAGCGCTTCGGGGGTAAGGTCATCGGCAGACTCGTCATCGGAAAACCGATAATATATCACGTCATGATATAAATTGCCCGCAAAAAAAAGCCGCAGGAGAATGCGATGCGGCTCATCTGGCTTGCGGAATTATTTCACGGCCGATACAGGTAGCTGGTCGTAGAACTCCCCCTCCCATGCTTTTTCCCAACTGATGAATGCCAACAGTGCGGCCATGTATTTGGCGAATGTGGAAGAGCAATCTCCTGGTGCGCTCTGGATTTCGATATTGCCTGCTCCCGAATACGAAACGCCATTCGATTCTGCAATCGCCGCTAAGAACTCCGTCCCACGTTCCGCGTCGACCGGGATTCCCCGTCCGAGAAAGTGAAAAAAGACATCGCCATCATCGAAGAATCGAACGAAGTCGGAACCAATTTCGGCATAGGCAGGGACGTCATCCCCATCCGCGAACTTGAATGGAGTCTTGATCATCGCCACGCTCCCATCATCGGTGAACGCTTGGCAGGGATATCCGATGATCTGAGAAAGCAATGCAAAGTTCATGGTTTCCTCACACGCCAAAAACCAGCCGGATCAGGAGGGGGTGGTTCGAAAGTGATGTTGGTTCGCGAACAGAAGTGCTCCAGAACTTCATGATATCCCCAATCCTGCCACGCTGCCGAACCGTTCAAGCGCCGGTCGCCTATATGCTCATGCGATAGGCCGTGCAAATCTTTGGTGTCCCGCGAAGTGTGCGTCACCTCAAGTTGATACACCCGGCTCTTTCCGTAGCTTCGCCTCAAATAGACTGAAAACAGATATTTGGTGGCCGTTTTCCCGCCGCTTCGATAGCTGAGCTCAACTTCCATAGGAGTTGCAAGGCCTGAATGGTCCATGACGCCGACAGACAGTACCAGGCTTGCGGGCCGATCTGCGGCTGTGGCCCACGCGAAATCGGCCTCGCAACGCAAAGGACGACTCAGGAGCACGCGCGCTTCTGCTTCGGAAATCTTCAGCATGAATGGACGGAAAGTTAGTCGGCGTGGCCGCTCCTGGCGAACGATTGCCAGGCTTCCCGGAGTATGAGCGGCCCGCGGGCGCGGCAGTTTGCCGCACCACACGGGTCGTCGAGTTACAGCTTGATGAAATGCTCGCGGTAGTACTTCAGCTCTTCGACCGACTCGATGATGTCGGCCAGCGCCGTGTGCTTCTGGTGCTTCTTGAAGCCGCCCACGATCTCCGGCTTCCAGCGGCGGCACAGTTCCTTCAGGGTCGACACGTCCAGGTTGCGATAGTGGAAGAACGCTTCCAGCTTCGGCATCGTGCGCACCATGAAGCGGCGGTCCTGGCAAATCGTATTGCCGCACATCGGCGACTTGCCGGCCGGGACGAACTGCTTGAGGAAGGCGATCAGCGCCGCCTCGGCCTGCTCTTCCGTCACGGTCGACGCCCTGACCCGGTCGATCAGGCCGCTGCGTCCGTGGGTACCCTTGTTCCACGCATCCATCTTGTCCAGCGTTTCGTCCGACTGGTGGATCGCGAACACCGGGCCTTCGGCGATGGTGTTCAGGTGCATGTCGGTGACCACGACCGCGATCTCGATGATCCGGTCGGTGTCCGGCTCGAGGCCGGTCATCTCCAGGTCGACCCAGACCAGGTTGAATTCATTCGGGCGGTGCGCGACCGCGCCTTCGGTTGTTTCAGTGGCTTGTGACATAATTCTCTCTTGGCCTAATCAATCCTGCATTTTCTCACAGGCACAGAATGTATTCATCCGCGTTTTCGGTTTTGTTTGTCGGTTTTTTGATTTTCACCTTGATCCTGCGTTTCTGGCTGGCAAATCGCCACGTGCGCCACGTGCTGGCCAACCGCGCCGCGGTGCCGGCCGAATTCGCCGCCAGCATCCCGCTCGCCGCGCACCAGAAGGCCGCCGACTACACCGTGGCCAAGACCAAGTTCGGCCTCGCCTCGCTGCTGTTCTCCAGCATCGTGCTGGTCGGCTTCACCCTGATGGGCGGCCTGCAATGGCTGGCCGCGACCGTGCTGCCGCTGACCGGCCCCGGCATGAAATACCAAATCGCGCTGCTGGTGGCTTTCGCCGCCGTCTCCGGCCTGCTCGACCTGCCGTTCGACTGGTACCGCCAGTTCGTGCTCGAACAGCGCTTCGGCTTCAACAAGATGACGCCCGGCCTGTGGCTGGCCGACATGGTCAAGGGGGCGCTGCTCGGCGCCGTCATCGGCCTGCCGCTGGTGTGGGTCGTGCTCACGCTGATGGACAAGACCGGCCCGCTGTGGTGGCTGTACGCCTGGCTGGTGTGGAGCGGCTTCCAGCTCTTGATGATGGTGCTGTTCCCGACCGTGATCGCGCCGCTGTTCAACAAATTCAGCCCGCTCGAAGACGACAGCCTGAAGGCGCGCATCGAAGGCTTGATGCAGCGCGTCGGCTTCGCCTCGAAAGGCCTGTTCGTGATGGACGGCTCGAAGCGCAGCGCCCACGGCAACGCCTACTTCTCCGGCTTCGGCGCCAACAAGCGCATCGTCTTCTTCGACACCCTGCTCGAGCGCCTGGCGCCGCAGGAAATCGAAGCGGTGCTGGCGCATGAACTGGGTCACTTCAAACTCAAGCACATCGTCAAGCGCATCGCCGTGATGTTCGCCGTCTCGCTCGGCTTCCTCGCCCTGCTCGGCTACCTGAAGACCCGCACCTGGTTCTACGAGGGCCTGGGCGTCGACCCTGTCTTCGCCAGCGACGCGATGGCGCTGATCCTGTTCATGCTGGTGCTGCCGATCTTCACCTTCGTGCTGTCGCCGCTGACCTCGATCAGCTCGCGCAAGCATGAATTCGAGGCCGACGCCTTCGCCGCCACCCACACCGACGCGCGCGACCTGGTCTCGGCGCTGGTCAAGATGTACGAAGATAACGCCTCGACCCTGACGCCCGATCCGCTGCACTCGGCCTTCTACGACTCGCATCCGCCCGCCTCGGTGCGGATTCGTCACCTGAACACGGCGGCCGCATGAACCTGCTCGATCAATTCTGCGTCGAAGGCGCCCCCAAACTGGATGATGCTGCCATCGCGATGCTGCTGCCCGAAGTCCCCGGCTGGGCCATCGACGGCGGCCAGCTGCGCCGCAAATTCGCCTTCCGCGACTACCGCGAGACCATCCAGTTCGTCAACTCGCTGGCCGAGATGGTCAACCAGGAAAACCACCACCCGACGCTGACCGTGACGTACCAGCACTGCGCGGTCGCGTATCACACCCATTCGGCCGGCGGCGCAATCTCGCAGAACGATTTCATCTGCGCGGCCAAGGCCAACGCGATCTACGCGCAGCGGGCCGGCGCATGAGCGCCATCACCGGCACCATCATCGCCGCCCACGGACGCCATTACCTGGCCGATGTCGATGGACAGAAAATCCAGTGCGTCACCCGCGCCAAGAAGACCAACATCGCGGTGGGCGACGTCGTCAACCTGCAGATGACGTCGGCCGACCAGGCCAGAATCGAATCGACCGTCGAGCGCAAGACGCTGCTGTATCGCTCGGACCAGTACAAGTCCAAGCTGCTGGCGGCGAACCTGACGCGCCTGTTCATCGTCGTCGCCACCGAACCTGGCTTCGCCGACGACCTGATTTCGCGCTCGCTGGTGGCGGCCGAAGCGGCCGGCATCGACGCTCACCTGATCCTCAACAAGATCGACGTCACCGAGTCGCTCGACAAGGCGCGCGATCGCCTGAAGATGTACACCTCGCTCGGCTACCCGCTGCACGAAGTATCGGCGCGCGCCAACCCGGAGCACGCGGTGGCCACCTTGATGCCGCTGTTAGAGGGCCAGTCGTCGATCTTCATCGGCCAGTCCGGCATGGGCAAGTCCTCGCTGATCAACCTCCTGGTGCCGGACGCCGACATCGCCGTGCGCGAAATCTCCGCCGCGCTCGACACCGGCAAGCACACCACCACCTTCACGCGCCTGTATGCGCTGAAGGACGGCGCCTCGATCATCGACTCGCCGGGCTTCCAGGAGTTCGGCCTGTACCATCTTTCGGAAGGCATGCTGGAACGCGCCTTCGTCGAATTCGCGCCCTATCTGGGCGGCTGCAAGTTCTACAACTGCCGCCACCTGATCGAGCCGCAGTGCGCCGTGCTGGCCGCGGTCGCCGACGGCAGGATCGCCAAGTTCCGCCACACGCTGTACGGTCAACTCCTGCACGAGTCGGCACAGACATTATATTAGGCCGGCTCGGATGGAGATGTTCGTCGTCGATGAGGAGCTGGCGCGCTGGGAGCAGTCCCTGCCCGCGCTGACCGGCGCCGCCCGCCTTGCACTGCTGCTGCCGCTGGCCTGGCACCTGCGCCAGCGCGACACGCGCCGTGCGCTGGCATTGGCGCACGAAGCGCTGGAGCTGCTGCCGCAAGCGGCCCTGGCGCCTGCCGCAATGGCGCTTGCCGAAGCGCGCGTCGATCTGGTGCGCGTCGAATCGCACTGGCTTCATGGCGAATTCGATGCCGCGCTGGCCCTCGCCGACGCCATCCTGGCCGACTGCGCCGATCCGCTCGCACGCGCCGATGCGTATTGGCTGCGAGCGTCGATCGCGCTCGATCGGGGCGACCATGGCGACATCGAACACCGGTTCGGCCAGGCGACGGACGCCGCCCGCGGCGGCGGCGACGAGCTGCGCGCCCTGCTGGCCGAGGCCGCGCTGGCGCGCGCGATGCTGTTGAAGGACCGCGGCGCCGCCCTGAATCGCTGGGGCGGGCAGATGAACGCACCCGGCGCCCTTCGCCATCCCGCGCTGGACGCCTGGATCCACGACTTCCGCGCGGTCGCCGCCAACCTGGCGGCCGACTTCAGCGCCTCCGCCGCGAGCTTCATGGCATGTCACGAAGCCGCTCTGCAAAGCGGCCAGCTGCGCACCGCGATCAATGCCGCCTCCAACATCGGCGAGAACTTCACGATGCTGGGCGACCATCACACCGCGCTCGAATGGATTCAGGGCGCCCTCGCGCTGGCGCGGCCCACCGGATGGCCGAAGACCGTCGGCGGCTGCCTGATGCAAAGCGCGAACACCTTGCGCCGCCTGGGCCAGCACGCCGCCGCGCAGGCCATGCTCGACGAGGCCCTCGTTGCGCTCAAGCCGGTCGCGAACGCGCGCAGCTACGCGGTCGCCTTGCAGTACCAGGGCGACCTGTCGCTCGACTGCGGCGATTTCGACGCGGCGCTGCTCACCTTCCGCGCCATCGAGGCGCGCGGCGAGATGCTGGGCCAGGCGGATTTTCAAAGCGCCGCCAAGCGCGGCCAGGCCCATGCGCTGCTGCGCCTGGGGCGCGCCGACGAGGCACGGCAAGCGGCGCAAAGCGCCATCGCGCTGGCGGCCGAACAAACCCTCGCCCATAGCCACATCGATGCGCTGCGGGTGATGGCGATGATCCACGCTTCCCACTGCCTGCCGGCGCCGCGCGGCATGACCGAGCCGACCGCCGCGCTGCACTACCTGCGCGAGGCGCTGGCGGTCGGCGCCAATATCGACCAATACTGCGCGCCGGCCGAACTGCATGACGCGATGGCGCGCGAATACGCCGCCGCCGGCGACTTCGCGCGCGCCTACGAATCCGCCCTGGCCGCCGGCGCCGCGCGCGAGCGTACCCACGGCCAGGAAACCACCAACCGCGCCATCGCGATGCAGGTGCACCACCAGACCGCGCAGGCGCGCAGCGAAGGCCAGCACCATCGAGAACTGGCGGAAGCGGAAGCGCGGCGCGCCGAACTGCTGCAGCGAACCAGCGACACGCTGGCGCGGCTGTCGGCGATCGGCCAGGAAATCACCGCGCAGCTCGACGCGCCGGTGGTGTTCGCGGCCCTGAACCTGCATATCCGCGCGCTGCTCGGCGCCAGCACCTTCGCGATCTACCTGACCGACGAAAGCGGCGCCCGCCTCGAGCGCGCTTTCGGCGTCGACATGGGCCGCCCGCTGCCGCCCAATTCGATTCCGCTGTCGAACTCGGAGGCGATGTCGGTGCGCTGCCTGGCGGAGCGGCGCGAGATCTACATTCCGCACTGGCCCGAGGCCGACCAGCGCAAGGTGGCGCGCGACGATTACCTTTCCGCCCTGTTCGTGCCGCTGGTGGTCGGCGAGCGCGCGATCGGCGTGATGACCGTGCAGGCGCCGCAGTCGCACGCCTGGGGCGAGGACGAGCGCCTGATCTTCCGCACCCTGTGCGCGTACGGCGCGATCGCGCTCGACAACGCCGAGGCCTACCGCCAGCTGAAGGACGCCCAGTCGCAGCTGGTGTCGCAGCAGAAGCTGGCCGGGCTCGGGTCGCTGATGGCCGGCGTCGCCCACGAACTCAATACCCCGATCGGCAACAGCCTGCTGATCGCCAGCACGATGCAGGCCAAGACCGAAGAAATCGAGCGGAAGCTGAACGCCCACGGCCTGCGCCGCTCCGACCTGGCGGCCTACCTGGAAGACACCAGGACGGCGTCGGTGCTGGTGCTGCGCGGCCTGTCCAGCGCGGCCGACCTGGTGAACAGCTTCAAACAGGTTGCGGTCGACCGCACCACCGAACAGCGGCGCGCATTCAGCCTGCTGCAGGTGTGCCGCGAAAGCATCGCGACAATGATGAACCGGATCCGCGGCGCCGGCCACGAGATCGAGCTGCACATCGACGAACACATCGTCCTCGACAGCTATCCCGGTCCGTTCGGCCAGGTCGTCACCAATTTCATCAACAACGCCCTGCTGCACGGGTTCGGCGCCGAGCGGCGCGGCCGCATGGTGCTGTCGGCCGCGACGCCGGCCGCTGACCGCGTGCTGTTCGCGTTCCGCGACGACGGCGCCGGCATCCCGCCCGAGCACCTGAACCGCATTTTCGACCCGTTCTTCACCACCAAGCTCGGACAGGGCGGCAGCGGGCTGGGGCTGTCGATCAGCTACAACATCGTCACCGTGCTGCTGGGCGGCCAGGTGTCGGTGACATCCGGCGCGCACGGCGGCGCCTGCTTCACGCTCGACCTGCCGCTGGTGGCGCCATGCCTGGGTCAGGGTCCGCACGACCCGTCCATCTGACTGGCGCCGCGACCGGCACCCGGGGTCAGGTCCGACGGACCTGACCTCGCCTTTGACGGCGCCGCAGGAATAACCACCGCCCTGTTTCCCGGAAAACAGGCAAACCCCTTATAATTGTCTGCTAGCCGCCTCAAAAAGTTGCATGCATGTCTACCAATAAACCCATCAAGCACTTCCTGCAGTTCTCCGACTTCACGCTGGCCGAATTCGAGTACGTCATCGAACGCGCCAAGATCATCAAGCGCAAGTTCAAGAGCTACGAGATCTATCACCCGCTGATCGACCGCACCCTGGTGATGGTGTTCGAGAAGAACTCGACCCGCACCCGCCTGTCGTTTGAGGCGGGCATGCACCAATTGGGCGGCGCGGCGATCTACCTGAACACGCGCGACAGCCAGCTCGGACGCGGCGAGCCAGTGGAAGACGCCGGCCAGGTCATGAGCCGCATGTGCGACATCATCATGGTGCGCACCTTCGGCCAGGAGATCATCGAGCGCTTCGCGGCGAACTCGCGGGTCCCGGTGATCAACGGCCTGACCAACGAACACCACCCCTGCCAGGTGCTGGCGGACGTCTTCACTTTCGTCGAGCACCGCGGCTCGATCACCGGCAAGACGGTGGCGTGGATCGGCGACGCCAACAACATGCTGTACTCGTGGCTGCAGGCGGCCGAGGTATTCGGCTTTCACCTGAACGTGTCGACGCCGAAGGGCTACGACATCGACATGGCGCAAGTGAGCACCAAGCGCTTCACCTTCTTCGACAACCCGTCCGACGCCTGCGCCGGCGCGCACCTGGTCAACACCGACGTGTGGACCAGCATGGGCTACGAGAAGGAGAACGCCGCGCGCCTCGAAGCCTTCGCCGGCTTCATGGTCGACGCGCCGAAAATGGCGCGGGCCGCGCCGGACGCGCTGTTCATGCACTGCCTGCCGGCCCACCGCGGCGAGGAAGTCTCGGCCGACGTCATCGACGGGCCGCAATCGGTGGTCTGGGACGAAGCGGAAAACCGCCTGCACGTGCAGAAGGCCCTGATCGAATACCTGCTGCTCGGCGAAATCTCCGGCCGCTGATTTATCAAACCATTCAAGCAATCCAACGGAAAATCATCATGAGCGATATTAAAAAAGTAGTCCTCGCCTATTCGGGCGGCCTCGACACCTCCGTCATCCTGAAATGGCTGCAGGATAACTACGGCTGCGAAATCGTCACCTTCACGGCCGACCTGGGCCAGGGCGAAGAACTCGACCCGGCGCGCGCCAAGGCGCTCAAGTTCGGCATCAAGCCGGAGAACATCTACATCGACGACGTGCGCGAAGAGTTCGTGCGCGACTTCGTGTTCCCGATGTTCCGCGCGAATACCGTCTATGAAGGCGAGTACCTGCTCGGCACCTCGATCGCCCGTCCGCTGATCGCCAAGCGCCTGATCGAGATCGCCAACCTGACCGGCGCCGACGCCATCTCGCACGGCGCCACCGGCAAGGGCAACGACCAGGTGCGCTTCGAGCTGGGCGCCTACGCCCTCAAACCGGACGTCAAGATCATCGCGCCGTGGCGCGAGTGGGACCTGCTGTCGCGCGAGAAGCTGCTGAAGTACGCGGAAGACGCCGGCATCGACATCGACATGAAGCACAAGCAAGGCGGCGCGCCGTACTCGATGGACGCCAACCTGCTGCACATCTCGTTCGAAGGCCGCCACCTCGAAAACCCGAGCGCCGAAGCCGAAGAGAGCATGTGGCGCTGGTCGGTCAGCCCGGAGAACGCGCCGGACCAGGCCGAATACCTCGACCTCGAATACGAGCGCGGCGACATCGTCGCCGTCAACGGCGTGCGCATGTCGCCGGCCACGGTGCTGGCCGAACTCAATCGCCTCGGCGGCAAGCACGGCATCGGCCGGCTCGACCTGGTCGAGAACCGCTACGTCGGCATGAAGTCGCGCGGCTGCTACGAAACCCCGGGCGGCACCATCATGCTCAAGGGCCACCGCGCGATCGAGTCGATCACGCTGGACCGCGAAGTGGCGCACCTGAAGGACGACCTGATGCCGCGCTACGCGTCGATGATCTACAACGGCTACTGGTGGGCGCCCGAGCGCGTCGCGCTGCAGACCCTGATCGACCACACCCAGGCCACCGTCAACGGCTGGGTGCGCATCAAGCTGTACAAGGGGAACGTGATTGTCGTGTCGCGCGATTCGAAGACCGACTCGCTGTTCGACATGAACATCGCCACCTTCGACGAAGACGGCGGCGCCTACAACCAGGCCGACGCCGGCGGCTTCATCAAGCTCAACGCCCTGCGCATGCGCATCGCCGCCAAGGCGCGCGCCAAGCGCGGCCAGTAAGCCCGCCTGCCGTCGCCAAGGCCGCCTCCGGGCGGCCTTTTTTGCATCCGCCGCCGTTAATCGCGCCGCGCCCTTCGGCAAAATGGTACATTGTCGGCGATCAATATATGTACCCCGGAGAAACCATGTTTAAAGACCTGAGCATCAAGAACAAGCTGATTATCGGCCTGGGCGCGATCGTGGCCATCATGCTGTTGCTGCTTGCCCTCGCCTACAACAACTTCTCCCGCCTGTCCGACGCGAACCGCTGGGACCGCCACACCCTGGAAGTGCTGCTCGAGACCAATCACATCACCACCTCGCTGCTGCAGGTGCAGACCGCCACGCGCGGCTTCATGTTGACCGGGAACGAGTCGCTGGTGACGCCGATCGAAAAGGAAGAGGCCGAGGCGCGCGCCCACCTGGCCAAGTCGCGCGCCCTGACCGTGGACAATCCGAATCAGCAGGAGCGCCTTCGCCGTCTCGAGCCGATGATCGACAACTGGATCAACAACGTCATCTCGCCGCTGATCGAGAAGCGCCGCGAATTGAACAAGACCGCCGGCGTGTCCCAGCAGGTCGCCAGCGCCGCCGATGTGCTCAATGGCGCCCGCACCATCGCCGATATCCGCAAACTGATCGACGACATCGCCGACGAAGAGAACCGCCTGCTCGCCGCGCGCAGCACGGAGTCGGCCGCGCTGCAGCAAAACCAGTTCCTGCTCCTGAGCGCCGGCGGCGCGTTCTGCCTTGTGCTCGCGGCGAGCATCGCGTGGCTGCTGACCAACGCGCTGCTTAACCCGCTCAACAGCCTGACCGGCGTGGTCGGCCGGATCGCCGCCGGCGACCAGGACGCGCGCGTGGCCATCACCTCGAACGACGAGCTGGGCAAGGTCGCGGTCGAATTCAACCGCATGGCGCAGTCGATCCAGGACAGCCAGGCCAAGGAGCTCGCCGCCACCAACGAACTGCGCGCCAAGGTCGATGCTCTGCTCGACACCGTGTCGAAGGCGGCGTCGGGCGACCTGACCGGCGCCATCACGATCGGCGGCAGCGACGCCATCGGCCGCCTCGGCGAAGGCCTCAAGACCATGTTCGACAACCTGCGCAGCCTGCTCAACAACGTGCAGAAGGCCGGCATCCAGGTCACCACCTCGGCCACCGAAATCGCCGCCTCGGCCAAGCAGCAGGAAGCCACCGGCATCGAGCAGGCCCAGACCAGCGTCGAGATCCTGTCGACCACCAAGGAAATCTCGGCCAACACCACCCAGCTGCTGCGCACCATGGAAGACGCCACCGCGGTGGCCGACTTCACCACCAGCGCCACCGCCGAAGCCCAGGGCAACCTGAAGCGCATGGACCTGACCATGCAGCGCATGGTGGCGGCGACCGATTCGATCAACGCCAAGCTGGCCGCGCTGTCGGAAAAGGCCAGCAACATCAACAGCGTGCTGATCACGATCACCAAGGTGGCCGACCAGACCAACATCCTGTCGCTGAACGCCGCGATCGAAGCGGAGAAGGCGGGCGACGCCGGCCGCGGCTTCTCGGTGGTGGCCACCGAAATCCGCCGCCTCGCCGACCAGACTTCGGTCTCGACCTGGGACATCGACCAGATGCTCAAGGAGATGCAGTCGGCGGTGTCGGCCAGCRTGATGGGCATGGACAAATTCTCGGAAGAGATCCGCCGCAGCGTCGGCGAAGTGCGCCAGGTCGCCGAGCAGCTGTCGTCGGTGATGGACCAGGTGCAGAAACTGGCGCCGCAGTTCGACCTGGTGCTGCAGGGGATGCAGTCGCAGGCCGTCGGCGCCTCGCAGATTTCCGACACCATGATGCAGCTGAACGACGCCACCCAGCAGACGGTGGAATCGCTGAAAGCCACCAGCGAAGCGGTGCACCAGCTGCAGTACGCGGCCAGCGACCTGCAATCGTCGGTCGCCACCTTCGCCGTGAACGCCTGAGACTTCGATGAAAGTGCTGGCGTTCTCGATCGGCCCTGACCGCTATGGCTTGCGGCTGCGGGCGATTGCGCGCGTGCTGCCGGTGGTCGAGCTCAAGCAGGTTCCGCTCGCGCCGCCCTACGTCGCCGGCCTGATGGACCTGCATGGCGCGCCGGTGCCGGTGATCGACCTGTCGCGCCTGGCCGGCTTCACCCCCGACGCGGTGTGGTTCGACACCCGCATCGTGCTGGTCGACTACGGACCGCACCAACTGGGCCTGCTGGCCGAGCACGTGATCGGCATCGAAACCATCGACGATGGCGCGCTGGCCGACAGCGGCGTCGATGGCGCGCCCTTCCTCGGACAGGTGGCGTCGAGCGCCGCCGGCATGCTGCAGCTGGTCGAGGTCGACGACCTGCTGGCGCCGGACGTGCGCGCGCTGCTGTTCCCCGCGGGAGCGCCGGCATGACAGCGCGCGCGATGCTGCAGCGCGCGACCGGGCTCGAAGTGAGCCAGCAGGCGGTCGACCGCGCGCTGCGAGAGCGCATGGCCATTTGCGGCGTCGACGACAGCGCCCGCTATTTGAAGGCGATCACGCCGGAAGAATTGGCGGCGCTGGTCGAACTGGTGGTGGTGCCGGAGTCGTGGATGTTCCGCGATCCCGAAGCGTTCAACACCGCTACCGCTTTCGTGCTGCGCCGCCTGGCCGAGCGGCCTGACCGCATCGTGCGCATCCTGTCGCTACCCTGCGCCGGCGGCGAAGAACCGTACACGATCGCGATGGCGCTGGCCGACGCCGGCGTCGCGCCCTCCTCGTTCCGCATCGACGGCATGGACCTGTCGTCGGTGGCGCTGGCGCGCGCGGTGGCCGGCCGCTACACCCGCAACGCTTTCCGCGGCCGCGACGTGGCGTTCCGCGAGCGCCATTTCACGCGGGTCGGCGACGAATACCAGATCAGCGACGTGCTGCGCGGCCAGGTCAGCTTCGCGCAGGGCAACCTGCTCGCGCTCGACGTCAGCGCCGCCGCCGGCCGCTACGACGTGGTCTTCTGCCGAAACCTGCTGATCTACTTCGACGAGCCCACCACCGCTGCGGCCATCGCAACCCTGAATACCCTGCTGGCCGATGACGGCATTCTGTTCGCCGGCTATGCCGAAGTGCCTTGGTTTGTGCGCCACGGCTTCGCGCCGCTGCGCGTGCCGGGCGCGTTTGCGCTGCAGAAGGCGTCGGCAGTACCGGCGCCTCCGCCAAAACCCGTTGCACGCGCCGCCGCCAAACATGGGGTCAGGTCCGCCGGACCTGACCCCGTCGTTGTCGCGAAGGCCACTTCCAAGAAGGCGCCAGTTCCCGCCCCCGCCGCACCAGTCGACCTGCTGGCCCAGGCAAAAGGCCAGGCCGACCGCGGTGACTACAAAGGCGCCGCCGCCTCCTGCCACGCGCTGCTGGCAAAAGACCCAAACGCCGCCGAGGCCTACTACATCCTCGGCCTGGTCAGCGAAATCGAACGCAAGCCCGGTGCCGCCGACGACTACTGGCGCCGCTGCGTCTACCTGCAGCCCGACCATTACGAAGCGCTGTGCCACTTGGCCCTGCTGGCCGACCAGGCCGGCGACACGCGCCAGGCCGAGACTTTCCGCAAGCGCGCCGCCCGCATCTACGGCCGCCGCCAGCCCGAAGGAGGCGCGGCATGATCCCGATCCGCATCGAAGACTGCTGGAACCACATCGGCGTCAGCGGAGACCAAAGCTGCGAGAAGCTGGAGCAGAACATCCACTGCCGCAATTGCGACGTGTACTCCGATGCCGCCCAGCGCAACCTGCAACGACCGGTCGGCGACGGCTACCGCGCCGAGTGGGCCGAGCATTTCCGCCAGCCCGCCGCGCGCGACGCCGCCAGCGACCAGTCGGCGCTGGTATTCCGCATCGGCCGCGAATGGCTGGCGCTGCCGACCGCCACTATCGGCTCGGTCGCGCCGCTGGCGCCCAGCCACAAGCTGCCGCACCGGCCCAGCCGCGCCCTGCTCGGCATCGTCAGCGTCGGCGGCAAGCTCACGCCGTCGATGTCGCTGGGCGCCCTGCTCGGCCTCGACGAGCATGACGCGCCGTCCACGGTCGGACGCCACGTGTTCGCGCGCCTGCTGGTGATGCAATGGGAGGGACTGTCCTTTGCGCTGCCGGTGGCCGACCTGCGCGGCATCGCGCGCTATCCGCAGGCGAGCCTCGCGGCGCCGGCCGCCACCATCAACAAGGGCCTCGACCGCTTCCTCACCGGCGTGCTGCCGCTGGGCGATCTGCGCGTCGGCGTGCTCGACGCCGCGCTGGTCGGCCACCAACTGACAAGGTTACTGCGATGAGCCAGGAAGACCTGAGCCAGTTTTCGATGCTGGACCTGTTCCGCATGGAGGCGGAGGGCCAGACCCGCACGCTGACCGACGGCCTGCTGGCGCTCGAGCGCGGCGCCGGCGACGCCGGCACGATCGACTCGATGATGCGCGCGGCGCACTCGATCAAGGGCGCCGCCGCCATCGTCGGCCTCGACGTCGTGGTGCAGCTTGCGCACGGCATGGAAGACGCCTTCGTCGCCGCGCAGCAGGGCGCGCTCCAGCTCACGCCCGGCCGCATCGACGTGCTGCTGGTCGGGGTCGACCTGATCGTGCAGGTGTCGGCCCTCGACGAGGACGCCCTGCCGGCCTGGTTCGCGCAGAACGCCGACCGCATCGCGCTCGCCATGCAATCGATCGCACAAGTCGCATACATCGAGGACGCGCCGGCGCCGCCTGCCGCACTCCCCCCGGAGCCGGAACCTGAGCCAGTGGCGCAGCCCGCGCATGCGCCGCGCGCGGTGCAGCAGAACTACGACCAGCTGCTCGCGCTGGCCAGCGAGACGCGCATCAATGCGCACCAGCTGGTGCCGGTGGTCGAGTCGCTGCAGCGCTTCAAGCGCCACCAGGCCAGCCTGTTCAAGGCCATCGAACAGCTGCACGAGGCGCTGGTGCGCACGGCGGACCCGAGCCTGATCGAGCAGTCCGCGCTGGCCCTGCAAAAGACCCATCCGCTCAAGCAGATCCTGCACGATCACATGGCGGACCTCGACAGCTACGAGCGGCGCGTGCTGACGGTGTCGAACAACCTGGTCGACGAAGTGCTGGAACTGCGCATGCGCCCGTTCCGCGACGGCGTGCACGCGTTCGGCCGCATGGTGCGCGACTTGGCCCGCAGCCTCGGCAAGGAAGCCCAGCTGACCATCAGCGGCGAGGACACGCTGGTCGACCGCGACATCCTGGCCAACATCGAAAATCCGCTGAACCACATGCTGCGCAACGCCGTCGACCACGGCATCGAAACGCCGGCGCAGCGCCTCGCCGCGGGCAAGCCGGCGGCCGGCGCGATCCGGCTCGAAGCGAATCACCGCAACGGCATGCTGTCGATCGTCATCAGCGACGACGGCGCCGGCGTCGATCTCGAACGGATCCGCGAGGCGGTGGTCAAGCGCAAGCTGGCCAGCAGCGCGATGGCCGAGGCGATGTCGGCGGCCGAACTGATGGAATTCCTGTTCCTGCCGGCGTTCAGCCTGAAGGAGACCACCAGCGCGATTTCCGGCCGCGGCGTCGGCCTCGACATCGTGCAGCAGGCGATCCGCGCCCAGAACGGCAGCGTGCGCATCGAGTCCGAGCCGGGCCGCGGCACCCGCACCTTCATCACCCTGCCGCTGACCCAGTCGATCGTGCGCGCGCTGGTGGTCGACGTGCAGGGCGAGGCTTACGCGATCCCGATCGTCAAGGTCGAACGGGTGCTCATGCTGCCGCAGTCGGCCCTGCATACGTTGGAGAGCAAGCAGTTCTTCGACATCGGCGGCGAGCACCTCGGGCTGGTGTCGGCGGCCCAGGTGCTCGAACTGGGCCAGATGGAGCCATCCGCCGGCGACTTGCCGGTGGTCGTGATCGGCTCCGGCGCGCGTCGCTACGCGCTGGTGGTTGACGCCATCCGCGGGGAGCAAAGCCTGGCGGTGCAGCCGATCGACGCGACCTTCGGCAAGCTGCGCGACATCGCCTCGGCGGCCCTGCTCGACGATGGCGCGCCTGTGCTGATCCTCGACGTGGCCGACCTGCTGCTGTCGATCGACAAGCTGCTGCACGAAGGCGGCCTGCACCAGCTGGCGCACTCGGGCGAGCACGAACAGAAGAAGGTCAAGCGCGTGCTGGTGGTCGACGATTCGCTGACGGTGCGCGAAATGGAGCGCAAGCTGCTGCAGGGCCGCGGCTACCAGGTCGACATCGCGGTCGACGGCGTGGACGGCTGGAACGTGGTGCGCAGCGCCGATTACGACCTTGTGCTCACCGACGTCGACATGCCGCGCATGGACGGGGTGGAACTGGTCGGCCTGATCCGCAAGGACCTGCGCCTGCACAAGATGCCGGTGATGATCGTGTCGTACAAGGACCGGCCGGAAGACCGCGCGCGCGGCATGGCGGCTGGCGCCGACTACTACCTGACCAAGGGCAGCTTCCACGACGAGACCCTGCTCGAAGCGGTGCTCGACCTGATCGGGGAGCCGGTGGCATGAGGATCGGCATCGTCAACGACGTCGCGATGGCCGCCGAGGCGCTGCGCCGGGTGGTCGCCGCCAGCCGCGAGCACGAGGTGCTGTGGGTCGCCCGCAGCGGCGACGAAGCGGTGCGCATGTGCGCCGCCCAGCGCCCCGACCTGGTGCTGATGGACCTTGTCATGCCGGGCATGGACGGCGTCGAGGCGACGCAGCAGATCATGCAGGCCTCGCCGTGCGCGATCCTGATCGTCACCGCGCAGCCGCAGGACAACGTCGGCCAGGTATTCCGCGCCCTCGGCGCCGGCGCGCTCGACGTCACCGCCACCCCGCTGCTGATGAACGGCAGCGGCGGCGACGCCGCCCACCTGCTGGCCAAGATCAAGACCATCGGCAAGCTGATTCGGGTCAGCCTCGAAAAGCCGGCCGGCGCGCCCCGCCCGGCCGCCGGCCCGGTGAGCCACCTGCTTGCGGTCGGCGCCTCGACCGGCGGCCCCGGCGCGATCGCCAAAATATTCGGCGGCTGGACGCCGGCGCCCACCACCGCGATCGTGGTGGTGCAGCACATCGACGCCAACTTCGCCGGCCATTTCGCAAAATGGCTGAACGACCAGCTGACGATCCCGGTGCGCGTCATCGAGGAAGGCGACTCGCTCCAGCCGGGCGTCATGCACATCGCCCGGACCAACGACCACCTGGTGCTCGACGCCGGCCACCGCATGCACTACGACGCCGATCCGCGCGACTACGCCTACCGGCCGTCGGTCGACGTGTTCTTCCGCTGCGTCGCGGCGCACTGGGAAGGCGACGCCACCGGCGTGCTGCTGACCGGCATGGGGCGCGACGGCGCCGCCGGCCTGCTGGCGATGCGCCAGGCCGGCAAGGACACCATCGCCCAGGACCAGGCCAGCAGCGCGGTCTACGGCATGCCGCGCGCGGCCGCCGAGATCGACGCCGCCCAGCGCATCCTTTCACTGGACAACATCGCCGGCGCTTTACGCAGTAAAATCGGCATTCGCCTGTAAATACGCACCTACCACGAGAACCACGATTCATGTCAGCAGTCACTGCAACTACAGGCGCCGCCGAGCCATCAGTCACACAGTTCAAGGTTCGCGTGCTGCTGGTCGACGACCAGACCATCATCGTCGAAGCGGTGCGCCGCATGCTCGCCGAGCAGGCCGACATCGAGTTCCATTACGTGACCGATGCAGCGACCGCGCTGGCCACCGCGCGCCAGCTCCAGCCGACCGTGATCCTGCAGGACCTGGTGATGCCCGAAGTCGACGGTTTCACGCTGATCCGCGACTACCGCGAGGACGACGCGCTCAAGCACATCCCGGTGATCGTGCTGTCGGCAAAGGAAGATCCGAAGCTGAAGGCGCACAGCTTTGCGGTCGGCGCCAACGACTATGTGGTCAAGCTGCCGGATCGCCTCGAACTGCTGGCGCGCATCCGCTACCACTCGACCGGCTACACCGCGCGCCTGCAGCGCGACGAGGCCTTCGCCTTCCTGCGCGCGAGCCAGCGCAACCTGGCCGACGCCAACATCGAATTGCAGAAGCTCGCCGCGCTCGACAGCCTGACCGGCATCGCCAACCGGCGCCGTTTCGACGAAGTGATCCGGGCCGAATGGCAGCGCGGCCAGCGCGACAAAAAGCCGCTGTCGCTGGTGATGTGCGACATCGACTGCTTCAAGATATACAACGACACCTTCGGCCACCTGGCCGGAGACCTGTGCCTGAAGAAGGCCGCGGCGGTGCTGACCGAACACCTGAAACGCCCGGCCGACGTGGTGGCGCGCTTCGGCGGCGAGGAGTTCGCCATCGTGCTGCCCGATACCGGCGCGGATGGCGCGCTGCTGATCGCCAATGCCTGCCGCGAGCACCTGGAACGGCTCGCGATCGACAATCCGCAGGCCCCAAGCGGCCGTGTCACGATGTCGCTCGGCGTCGCAACCGTCCTGCCGTCGAAATCAAGCTCGCCCGAAGCCCTGATCGAAATGGCCGACAAGGCGCTGTACGTGGCCAAGAACGACGGCCGCAACCGCGTCGTCGCCGCGCCGGACTAGACGAACACCGGCTCCGGCTCCAGCACCACGCCGTAGCGCGCCGCGACGTCGGCCTCGATCGCGCGCGCCAGCGCCAGCACGTCTTCGCCGCGCGCGCCGCCGTTATTCACCAGCACCAGCGCCTGCTTCGGATACACGCCGGCCGCGCCCAGGGTCCTGCCCTTCCAGCCGCACTGGTCGATCAGCCATCCTGCGGCCAGCTTCTCGCTGCCGTCGGCCTGGGCGTGATGCACCAGCGCCGGAAACTGCGCCAGCAATTCGGCGCAGCGCGCGCCCGACACCACCGGATTCTTGAAGAAGCTGCCGGCGTTGCCGATCACCGCGGGGTCGGGCAGCTTGCGGCGGCGGATCGCCACCACCAGGTCGCTGACCTGCTGCGCGCTCGGAGCAATCAGGCCGGCCTGCTGCGCCGCCTGCGCCAGTTCGGCGTAGCGCAGGTTGGCCTGCCACGTAGCGGGCAGCGCGAAGGTCACGTCGACGATCACCAGGCCGGCGCCGGCGGCGTGCTTGAACACGCTGTCGCGGTAGGCGAAGCGGCATTCGTCCGCGCCCATGCGGCGCAATTCGCCGCTCGCGATGTCGTACACCGTCACCGAATCGAACACGTCCTTCAATTCGACGCCGTAGGCGCCGATGTTCTGGATCGGCGCCGCGCCCACGGTGCCGGGAATGAGCGACATGTTCTCCAGCCCTCCCAGGCCCTGCGCCAGCGTCCACTGGACGAATTCGTGCCAGTTTTCGCCGGCCGCCGCGCGCACCAGCGTGTGAGCGCCGCGCTCGCCCAGCACCTCGCGCCCCTTGATCGCCATGTGCAGCACCACCCCGTCAAAGTCGCCGGTCAGCACGATGTTGCTGCCCCCGCCCAGCACCAGGCGCCGCATGCCGGCAAGCGCCGGATCGGCCAGCGCCGCGGCCAGTTCGGCCACCGCGCCGATTTTCACGTAGCAGCGCGCGCGCGCATCGATGCCGAAGGTATTGCAGGACTGGAGGGAGAAATCGTGGGCGATGGCGAGGTCTGGAAGCATGGCGGGCAATTCGTGGTTTCGAAGATTATAAGTGGAAACTATCAGCCAGTCCGGCCGTTGTCCGTTAAAATATCGCCATTCATAATCAGCAATACAAAGGAATTCATCATGCCCTCGTTTGATGTCGTCTGCGAAGCGGACATGGTCGAAGTGAAAAATGCGGTCGAACAGTCCAACAAGGAAATCACGACCCGCTTCGACTTCAAGGGAAGTTCCGCCAAGGTGGAACAGAAGGAAAACGAACTGACCGCCTTCGCCGACGCCGATTTCCAGCTCGACCAGGTGCGCGACGTGCTGACCAACAAACTGGCCAAGCGCAAGGTCGACGTGCGCTTCCTCGACCCGGGCAAGGTCGAGAAAATCGGCGGCGACAAGGTCAAGCAGGTCATCAAGATCAAGAACGGCATCGAATCCGACGACGCCAAGAAAATCGTGCGCGTCATCAAGGACAGCAAGATGAAGGTCCAGGCCAGCATCCAGGGCGACGCCGTGCGCGTTACCGGCGCCAAGCGCGACGACCTGCAGGCCGCCATGGCGATGCTGCGCAAGGACGTGGCCGACCTGCCGCTGGAATTCAACAACTTCCGCGACTAAGCGCCGATTTAACAAAGTTGCTTCGTATAACACCTCGTGAAACCCTATCCTGCTTAGGGTAGAATTGAGGATGTGCAAACACGCCCACGCGAGCCTGTGTTAGCGCGCCAAGAAAAACTCGGTTAGTAGTTTAAGGATTGCAATGAAACGTGTTGATGATTTCCGCCTGCGTCTGGGCAACAAGGATTACGTGCCCATCATGATCGGCGGCATGGGCGTCGACATTTCGACCTCCGAGCTGGCACTCGAAGTGTGCCGGCTGGGCGGTATCGGCCATATCTCCGACGCAATGGTTCAAGACGTTTCAGACCGCAAATTCGACACGAGCTTTGTCAAGGAAAAAACCAGGACCTACAAGTTCAACATCAACAACATGGACAAGGCGGTGGTCCAGTTCGACCTGGCGCGCCTGGCCGAAGCGACCATGCTGCACGTCGGCAAAACCATGGAAGCGAAGCGCGGCGATGGCCTGATCTTCGTGAACTGCATGGAAAAGCTGACGATGAATTCGCCGAAGGAAACGTTGCGCACCCGCCTGTCGGCCGCGCTCGACGCCGGCATCGACGGCATCACCATGTCCGCCGGCCTGCACCTGGGCTCGTTCGCGCTGATCGCCGACCATCCGCGTTTCCGCGACGCCAAGCTGGGCATTATCGTCTCGTCGGTGCGCGCGCTGCAGCTGTTCCTGCGCAAGGTCTCCAAGCTCGACCGCCTGCCCGACTACATCATCGTCGAAGGCCCGCTGGCCGGCGGCCACCTCGGCTTCGGCCTCGACTGGAAAGATTTCGACCTGCACACCATCATGGACGAGGTCCATGCGTTCATGCGCGCCGAGCAGCTGAACATCCCGATCATCGCGGCCGGCGGCGTGTTCACCGGTTCCGATGCGGTCGGCTTCCTCGAAAAGGGCGCCGGCGGCGTCCAGGTAGCGACCCGTTTCACCGTCACCCACGAGTGCGGCCTGCCCGACGACGTCAAGCAGGAGTACTTCAAGGCCACCGAAGACGACATCGAAGTCAACGGCATCTCGCCGACCGGCTATCCGATGCGCATGCTGAAAAACACGCCGGCGATCGGCTCGGGCATCCGCCCGGGCTGCGAGTCCTACGGCTACCTGCTCGACGCGACCGGCAACTGCTCCTACATCAACTCGTACAACCGCGAAGTGCTGGCCAACCCGGACACCAAGAACATCGTGGTCATGGACAAGACCTGCCTGTGCACGCACATGCGCAACTTCAAGTGCTGGACTTGCGGCCATTACACCTACCGCCTGAAAGACACCACGCACAAGCTCGCCAACGGCCAGTACCAGCTGCTGTCGGCCGAACACGTGTTCAAGGACTATCAGTTCAGCACCGACAACCAGATCGCCCTTCCCCCGAAGGAAGAAGTCGCCGCCGCGTAAATCGCGCCGCGCGCCGGGCGCCGCGCGCCGCGCCCCGAACCAGCCACGGCGTGCCGTGGCTTTTTTTCGTCCCGATTTCTGTAATTGTCGGGAACCCCCGGTGGCCAAGTTTGTCCAACTGTTAATACGCACCAATCATCGGCAAGGACACCATGGCTACCAGCGAATCGACGGTCGATGCAGCCTTCATCGTCAACGATTCCTGCGCCATCGTCACCTGGAACGCCGGCTGTGAGCACCTGTTCGGCCTGCGCGGCGGCAGCGCACTGAGCCGGCCGCTGGCGACCTTGCTGGTCGACGCCAGCGCGGCCAAGGTGGCGCGCCAATGGCCCAGGCTGCGGTACCAGCACGAGCCCTTGCGCTTCGACGTGCAGATCGCCAGGCTCGACGGCAGCAACCCGGCCGCGGAACTGGTGCTCACGCCCCAGGCCAACGTCACCGGCACCCCGGCCGGCTGCGTCGCCCAGTTTTGGGCCAAGACCGACAGTTCCGAGCACGCTCTCATCGGCGGCATTCCGCTGCGCAACATCATCGACGTGCTGCCGGGCACCTTCTACGTCTTGCGCCGCGACGGCACCTTCGCGCTGTGGAACAAGACAGTCGAAGCGGCCACCGGGCTGAACAGCGAAGAAATGCGCACCGTGCAGGCGCTCGAGATGTTCGACGTCACCGAGAAAAACAAGATCAACGAAAAGATCCAGCAGGTGTTCGAGCGCGGCGACCAGGTATTCGTCGAAGCGAACCTGCTCGACAGGGATGGCCACGGCACGCCCTACCTGCTGACCGGCGCGCGCATCGAATGCCGCGACAAGTTCTACCTGTGCGGCATGGGGCTCGACATTTCGGTGCGCCACCAGCAGGAAGAACAGCTGCGCCTGCGCGAGCGCGCGCTGCACGCGGCCAGCAACGGGCTGGTCATCACTTGCTGCCGCGGCAAGGACAACCCGATCGAATACGTCAATCCGGCCTTCGAGCGCATCACCGGCTACAGCGCCGACGAAGTGATCGGACGCGATTCCCGCTTCATCGCCGCCCCGGGCCTGGACGCCGACGCGCGCGCGCAATTGCGCCGCGCGATCGACTTGCGCCAGGAGGTCAACGTCACTTTGCGCAACCAGCGCAAGAATGGCGAACTGTTCTGGAACGACCTGACCATTACCCCGGTAGCCGACGAGAAAGGCCATGTCACCCATTTCATCGGCGTCATCAACGACGTCACCGAGCACAAGCAGCGCACTGCCCACCTTGAACACGAAGTCAACCACGATCCGCTCACCGGCCTGGCCAACCGCACCCTGCTGTGGGACCGGCTCGAGCAAGCGATCCACATGGCCCAGCGCAACAAGGCGCTGGTCGCCACCGTGCTGCTGGACCTGGACGGCTTCAAGCAGATCAATGACACGCTTGGCCACGAGGCCGGCGACGAAGTGCTGACCGTGGTGGCCAACCGGCTGGTGGCGGCGGTGCGTGACAGCGATACGGTGGCGCGCCTGTCGGGCGACGAATTCGTGCTGGTGCTGGTCAACCAGCCGTCGCTGCGCTTCACGCTGCGCATGGTCGACCGCCTGCGCCAGGGCATCAACAAGCCCGTCGTCTTCAACGGCGCCGAAATCGACGTGCGCGCCAGCATCGGCGTCAGCGTCTATCCGCATGACGGCGACACCGCCTTCGACCTGGTGCGCGCGGCCGACGTGGCGATGTACCATGCCAAGGGCGCGCGCAAGAACGGCGTTCATTTCTTCTCGGCGGAAATGAAAACCACCAGCGAGGCCAAGCAGCGGCTGGAAGACAGCATGCGCGTCGCGGTCGAGCAGGACCAGTTGTTCGTGCAGTTCCAGCCCAAGGTGTGCATGCACAGCGGGCGCATTCGCGGTTTCGAAGCGCTGCTGCGCTGGAACCATCCCGAACAGGGCCTGCTGCTGCCGGCCGCCTTCCTGGCGGAGGCGGAGGAAAACGGCGCCATCATCGCGTTCGGCGACCTCGTGCTCGAGCGCGCCTGCGCCCTGCTGCAACGGCTCGGCGCTGCCGGCTTCGGCGACATGCCGGTGTCGATCAATGTGTCGCAGCGCGAATACGTGCGGCCCCACTACGTCGAGCACGTGGCCGCGGTGCTCGCGCGTTTCCGGCTGCCGCCCGCCAACCTGGACATCGAAGTGCGCGAAGAGGGCCTGGCGCGCAACCATCACCTGGGCGCCGAGCTGATAACGCAACTGAGCGAGCTGGGCGTGCTGCGCAGCGTCGACGCGTTCGGCGATGGCGTGTCCGACCTGAACTACCTGCAAAAGCTGCCGCTGTCGCACGTCAAGCTGGCCAAGGCGGCGGTGCACCAGATCTCGCCGGAAACCCGGCGCGGACCGATCGCCAAGAGCCTGATCGACATCGGCCACAACATGAACCTGACCGTCATCGCCGAATGCGTCGAAACGCGCGCCCAGGTCGACTTCCTCAAGTCCAACCTGTGCGACCAGATGCAGGGGCTGTATTACAAGGAGCCCTTATCCGCGGAAGCCGCCGAACAACTGCTGGGCGCCACCGTCAGCGCCTGAGTTCAAGCGGCGCTGACCAACATCCGGGTCTGGTCCGGCGGAGCGACGGGGACGCCGAGTCCCCGACCGTGACGCCGCCGCATGCGTATCCGCGCCGAGCGCGCAGCCCACTCCCCGAATCGTGCAGCCTGTCGCAAGCCACTGGCGGCGCCCCGCCCCCGCCGATACAGTTGCATCATCCCAACAGTGCTTGCACCAACGATGCCTTTTATGCAGCACGCCGCGGTGGGAGCAGTTACACTCGCCGCTTGCACAGAATTTTGACTGACACGGAACACCATGGAAGCTCGGCGCAACAATTCGCACCAACTGACCGCCATCCTCGGATGGCTGCACCGCTTTTTCGACGCGGTCGCCACCTGGGTCAGCCAGCTGTCGTGGTGGAAGTTTTTCCTGTTCGCCTCCCTCGCCCTGATCGCCGGCAAGATCCTGCAGGACGAACTGTTCTCCGGCGGCGGCGAGGAAGTCGTCGTCCGCAACGACAAGCGGGCGCACAAGAAGGCGCCCGAGAGCAACATCCTGATCGACGACAGCGGCATCCGCTTCAACCCGCGGCCCAATGCCAAGCGCGGCGCCGCCGTGGTGCCGGAGCCGCCGGTGCCGGGCGAGACGCCCGAGGCGCCGGCCGCGCCGGTCCCGCCCAAAGGCTCGGCCGCCAGCGGCGAGGAAGTCCACATCGCGCTGCCGCCGCAGATCGGCGAGGAGCTGTCGAATGCGATCGAGGCGGCGGTGGACGACGCCGCCGAAGCGAAGGTCTCGCGCTATCACAAGCAGGCCTCGACCTGGTTCAAGAGTTTCGTGTCGCTGCTGGTGATCGCCCTGTTCGCCACCAAGGCGCTGGTCGGCGGCAAGAAACGCGCCGAAGCGCAGACCCAGAGCGCCAACGCCGCGGTCGAGCGCGAATCGATGCAGCGCCAGCTGTCCGAAGCGAAGATGCAGATGATGCAGGCGCAGGTCGAGCCGCACTTCCTGTTCAACACCCTTGCTTCGGTCGAATACCTGATCCAGACCGATCCGCCGCGCGCCTCGGCGATGCAGCGCAGCCTGATCCAGTACCTGCGCGCGGTGCTGCCGCAGATGCGCGACAACGCCGTCGTCACCAACCTCGGGCGCGAAGTCGACATGGTCAAGGCTTACCTGAACCTGCTCAAGATGCGGATGGAAGAACGGCTGACGGTCGACATGCAGATCCCCGAGCAACTGCGCAGCGCGGCCTTCCCGCCGATGATGCTGCAGTCGATGGTGGAAAACGCCATCAAACACGGACTCGAATGCAAGGCCGAAGGCGGCACCCTGAAGATCGTCGCCGAAGTCGCCGGCAACAAGCTGCGCGTGATCGTCACCGATGACGGCGTCGGCTTCGGCGTGGTGCCGAGCGACGGCACCGGCCTGGGCCTGCCGACCATCCGCGAACGCCTGAAGCTGCTGCACGGCGACGCCGGCCAGCTGCACATCGCCGCCAATTCGCCTTCCGGCGTGATCGCCACCGTCGAAGTGCCCTACCAGGTGTCCAGGTAGCCCCCACGCAGCGATTGATTAACGCGCCAATTCATTGAATAATTGGCATTCCATTCCCTTTGCCCGAACCGACTATGCCAACAGCAATCATTGCCGACGACGAAAGACTGATGCGCGACCAACTGAGGATGCGCCTGGGCCAGGTATGGCCCGAACTCGACATCGTCGGCGAAGCAAAGAATGGCGAGGAAGCGGTCGAGCTGGTCCGGCAGCTCAAGCCGGACCTGACCTTCCTCGACATCCGCATGCCGGGCACGACGGGAATGGAAGCGGCGCGCCAGATCGGCGGCCAGAGCAACATCGTGTTCGTCACCGCCTACGACCAATACGCGGTCGAAGCGTTCGAGCGCGGCGCGGTCGATTACGTGCTGAAACCGCCCGAGCCTGAGCGCCTGCAGGTCACGGTCGATCGGCTGAAGGAGCGGCTGAACAAGCCCAAGGAAGCGGTCAACGAGAGCGTCACCCAGATGCTGTCCCAGCTGGCCGAAAAGATGGCGGCGCCGAAGCCAACCTACCTGCAATGGATCCAGGCCAGCATCGGCCAGGACCTGCGCATGATCCCGGTCGAGGACATCCTGTTCTTCCGTTCCGACGAAAAATACACCTGCGTGCAGACCGAGAAATTCGAGGCACTGATCCGCAAGCCGGTGCGCGACCTGGCCGAAGAGCTCGATCCATCGCTGTTCTGGCAGATCCACCGCGCCACGCTGGTCAACGTCAACGCGATCGAAGGCGTCACGCGCGACATCCGCGGACGGCACCTCGTGCTGATCAAGGGCAAGCCGGACAAGCTGGAAGTGAGCCGCAGCTTCCTGCACCTCTTCAAGCAGATGTAATCGCCGGGGCAAGGTTCAATGGACCTGCCCCATTTTCCTTTTTCGTTTGCGCCAGATCACACTCCGGACGTTTGCTTTGGTTGCTCCAGTTGCTCTGGTTGCGTCACGCGCGTAGAATTGGCGCGTACACTTCCTCGAACGAGAACGCCATGAGCAACGCGATCACCGTCCGGCCCCAATCGGCGCAAGATGAGCTCATTTTAGGCCGCGATAGCTCCGAACTGAGCTCATTCATCCTGCAGGTGCACGACGAGATGTCGCCACGCTTGCTCCAACGGCTGCATCAGGCGCTTGACGATCTCGGCATCGCCTCCAATCTGGTCGCGGTCGAACCGCTTGGCGAATTTTTGGCTGCCGACGTTGTTTCCCCCAACGACGCAAACGACGAGGACACGCCGGCCGCGATCCTCGAAGCCAACCAGCAAGCCACGCGCGAAGCGAAATCCCGCGGCGAGGCACGCTTGGTGCAGTGGACCAAGGACGGTACGCTGGTCGAAGGAAAGCGTCTATACGAGGCTTGGGGTATCACGCGCCAAGCCCTGGACAAAGCGCGCGAGCGCGGCGACATTTTTTCCATACGGGTCAGCGGCCAGCACTTCTATCCGATCGAGGCCGAACAATTTAGCCGCGCCGACCTGGCGCAGGTCACGCGGGCGCTCGGCGATATCAGTTCTGGCAGCAAGCTTATTTTCCTCAAGCGCAAGCACGGTGCGCTGGGCGACCGCACTCCCGCCGAGGCAATAGAACACAGCATGCTCGCCGACGTATTGCGGATCGCCGCAAACTGGATACGTATCTGAACCCGATGGTGCCGGATTTCGCCGCAACGACATCTGCGCGACCAGCGAATACGCTTTCACTCAGGCCTTGAGTCGTGCGGTGCACGAGCAGCTTCCAGGCGTCGATGGAATCTATTACATCAGCCGCCAATTGAACAACCGGTGTGCCGCAGCATTTTTCGAACGCTCCTGCATGCGCTGCAGCCCGATGCGCGTCAGACTCTGCCGGCATCCACATTACCCGCGCACGCTGCGACTGTTCAATGTGGAAATCGTTGACTGATACGCGAACAACGCGTTTGTCCACTGCTTGAGTCCCCTCAAGCTCCGCTTCCCGCCACGCTCTAATGTAGACGACGGGCTTGCGTTCGCGGGCCATCCACGGCGCGCGCGATGAACCGACTCTTCAAGTCCCTGCTATCCGGTTCGGCCTTGCTGGCGATCGGCATGGCCGCCGGCCGCGCGCTGACGCCGCGTCCGCGCATGGCGCACGAGCATGGCGACGACATCATCGAGCACGCCAGCGAAGCGATCATCTCCACCGACGACAGTAACACCATCACGATGGTCAATCCCTCAGCCGCGGCGATGTTCGCCACCACGATCGACAAGATGCTCGGACGACCGTTGGGCAATTTCCTGACGCCGGCGCCGACCACTCATGACGGCCCGGCCGCGTACTTCGGCGACAGCAGCCGGGTCGGCCGGCGCGCCACCGACTACGCCGTCAGCGGCATCCGCGCCGGCGGCGAAACCTTCCCGCTCGAAGGATCGGTGTCCACCGTGCGCGAAGACGACGTGCCGATCCACACCATCATCCTGCGCGATGTCAGCGGCCGCCACCGGGTGCAAGAGAAGCTGTCGCGCTCGCACGCCCAGTTGCGCCAGTTGTCGGCGGCGCTGCAAACGATCCGCGAAGAAGAACGCACCCACATCGCGCGTGAACTGCACGACGATCTCGGCCAGCTGCTCGCCACGCTGCGCATGGACCTGGCGCTGCTGCAGCAGCACGGGGCCGGCGCCGACGGCAAGCGCCTGATCAAGGGCATGGAGCAGAACCTGCTGACCGCGATCACATCGCTGCGCCGCATCGCCACCAACCTGCGTCCCCGTTCGCTCGACGAGGGCGGCCTGTTCTTCGCGCTGCAGGGCTTGCGCGACGACTTCGTCGAACGCTACGGCATCGCCTGCGCGCTGTTCGCCGACGAAGCCGAACTGCGCCTCGACGACACCGCCAGCACGGCGATCTTCCGCATCGTGCAGGAAGCGCTGACCAACATCGCGCGCCACGCCAAAGCTAACAACGTCACCATCACGCTGTACCGCATCAACGGCGAAGTGCTGCTCACCATTCGCGACGACGGCCGCGGCATCGCCGCTTCAGACATGGAAAAGGCCCAATCGCTGGGCCTTGTGGGAATGCGCGAACGCGTGTGGGCGATGGACGGCGACATCACCATCAGCTCGGACGAGCCGCCCGGCACGCGCATCGACATCGTGCTGCCGCTGCCGCACGGCGACGAATCCGGCGAGCGGCGGCCGCACTAGCGCCTAGAAGTTGTGGTGCACGCCGACGCCGTAGTACTTCACGTCGGTCGCGGCCTTCTTGTCCGAAATGTCGGCGTAGAGGAAGGTGCGCTTGGACAGGTTGTACTCGTAGCCCAGCGAAGCCTGCTTGGTCTTGACCGCGCCGTCCGGAGTCTTCTGGCCGTAGCCGATCAGGAATCGGCCCGGACCCATGGTGTAGTTCGCGCCGACCAGCCAGCCCTTGGTGTCGGGGTTGACCGCCTTTGTGTGGCCCTGGTCCTGGCGCGCGTAGGTCGCCATCAGCTTCAGTTCCGGCATCGGGTTGACCGAGACGCCCGCCTGCAGCAGCCTGGTTTCGACGGCGTTGCGCTCGTAGCCGAGCATCGCGCCTAACATGCCAGCCTTGTAAGAGGCAGCGACCGAGAACGGGTTGGCCGAGGCTTCGCCGTTGGCTGGATACTGAGGCGCGGCAGCGGTGCCGCGGCCGACGAGAACCGGGCCGCCATTGGCTTCCTGGGTGCCGACCGTGACGTTCAGCGTGATGCCGCCCATGACCGGGCTGGTGTACCAGACGGCGTTGTTGAAGCGGTCATTCGAACTGCCGGAGGCATCGAGCGGCTGGCTGGTGTAGCCGGCCACTTCGACGTCGCCCTTGAAGCCAGGGGTGCCGGAGATGCCGTTGAACGGATCGAACGCATCCTTGGCTTCCTGCACGGCGGTAACGCCGCGGCCGATGCGGACCATGCCGAAGGCGCCTTGCAGGCCCACGCGGGACTGACCCTGGAACAGCGGACGGCTGCCCGACTCCACGGTGCCGGTGTCCGGCTCGTAGCGCATCTCGATCTGGAACAGTGCTTTCAGGCCGTTGCCCAGGTCTTCCGTACCGCGGAAGCCGAGCTTGTTGGCGTCGCGCTTGGTGACGGCCAGGGTCTTGTCGGTGACTTTGACGATGCCGGCGTCGATCGCGCCGTACACGGCGACGTTGGTTTGCGCGCTGGCGGAAGTGGCGAAGGCGGCGAGCACGATGGCTGCAAATGGAATTGTTTTCACTTGTCTTTTCAGGTTGAAGTTAAAGGATCTACCGGGATCGAATAATGCCCGGCAAATACTTCAACATCATGACAAGATGAAACCAGCTGTTGCCGAATGTGTCTTATTTGAGACGCGCCGTCAGCATCCAGTAATACTCGAGACGCACGATTTTCAGTTCGCGCACCGACGACGCCAGCTTCTTGCGCAGCGAACTGTCCGACGGATACGTCTTCGGAATCTCGTAGCGCTCGCCGTCCGGCGCCGCCAGGATCTGATAGGTGTTGCCTTCCAGGTCGGTGCGCGCGACGGTCGGGCTGCTGCCTTCGACATACGCGTCGTCGGCCAGCACGATCACCACGTCCTTGCCGACCTTGCTGCGCACGTGCGCCAGGAATTTTTCCTGCAGCTCGCGCTTGACGTGCGACCACCAGAAGCCGATGAACACGGCGGTGAAGCTGCCCAGGTCGTCCGGCAGGTTCCACGCGTCGGCGACGCGGAATTTCACCTTGCCGGCAGGCAGGCCGCGCGAGACGGCCAGCGCCAGCATCTCCGGATTGATGTCGACGGCCACCACCGAGTCGGCGCTGGCGGCGATGATGCTGGTCCAGTAGCCGGTGCCGCAGGCCAGTTCCAGCACCACGTGGCCGCGCAGCGCGTTGGCCACATGCGTGCGCAGTTGGGCCAGGTCGTGCTGGCGTTCGGGCTTGTCGTACACCTTGTCGTGTTCTTGGGCGCTCTTGGCGTAAAACTGTGCGGATTGTTCGGTGATCATGGATTTCTAAATAAAGTTAAAGCTCGTAGGTTTCCTTGGCGCCGTTCATGGCCGACTCGACCATCTTGCGGTTCAAGGTCGGCGCCAGCAGTTCGATGAATGTATAGACATAGCTGCGCAGGTAGGCGCCCTGCTTGACCGCCACCCGCGACACGTTCATGCCGAACAGGTGGCCGACCGGGATCGCGCGCAGGTTCTTGTCGCGCTCGGCGTCGAACGCCATGCCCGCTATGATACCAATCCCCATGCCCAGCTCGACATAAGTCTTGATGACGTCGGCGTCGATCGCCTCCAGCAGCACGTCCGGTTTCAGCCCGCGCAGCCCGAACGCGTGGTCGATCTTGTTGCGGCCGGCGAACGCCGTATCGTAGGTAATGATCGGATACGTCGCGATTTCCTCCAGCGACACCGCCTTCGAATACAGCAAGGGATGGTCGGGCGCCACCACGACGACGTGTTCCCACTGGTAACACGGCAAGGTGATCAAGCCGTCGATGCTGGCGATCGACTCGGTGGCGATGGCCATGTCGGCCTGGTCGCTCTTGACCATGTCGGCAATCTGCTTCGGATTGCCTTGCAAAAGAGACAAGCGTACCTTCGGATATTTCGCCATGAAGCCCTGCACCACCTTGGGCAGGATGTAGCGTGCCTGCGTATGCGTGGTGGCGATGGTGAAACTGCCGCTGTCCTGCGCCGCGTATTCCTTGCCGATGCGCTTGAGGCTGTCGATCTCCTGCATGATCAGCTCGACCGACTCGAGCACCAGCCGGCCCGGCTCGGTCAGCCCGCGGATCCGTTTGCCGTGCCTTGTAAAAATATCAACGCCGAGTTCTTCTTCGAGCTCGATAATTGCCTTGGACACACCCGGTTGCGACGTAAACAGCGCCTTGGCCGCGTCGGTGAGGTTGAAATTCTGGCGCACGGCCTCGCGGACGAAGCGCAGTTGGTGAAGATTCATCGATGTTTTCTGGAAAGTCGCCGCATGCCGAGCGCATGCCAATAACGCATTTTATAAGAATGCTTATGCCCGATACGAATATAAGCAAATAAATACTCGGTCGTTTGGAATAAAGGCAGAGTTTATTACCATTGAGGCTAGTTTGGGGCTCCAAGCGCCTTTTAGGACCGACTTATGTACCGTTACGACCAGTATGACCACCTCATCGTGCGCGAGCGCATCGCCCAGTACCGCGACCAGGTGCGGCGCCGCCTCTCCGACGAGCTGACCGAAGCAGAATTCCTGCCGCTGCGCCTGCAAAATGGCCTGTACATGCAGCGCCACGCCTACATGCTGCGCATCGCTGTGCCGTACGGCCTGCTTTCCTCGGCACAGATGCGCATGTTCGCCCACATCGCCCGCAAGTACGACCGCGGCTACGGCCATTTCACGACGCGCCAGAACATCCAGTTCAACTGGATCGAACTGGAACAGACGCCCGAGATCCTCTCCGACTTCGCCTCCGTCGAGATGCACGCGATCCAGACCTCGGGCAACTGCATCCGCAATACGACTTCCGATCCGTTTGCCGGCGTGGCCGCCGACGAGATCATCGACCCGCGTCCGTTCGCCGAGATCCTGCGCCAGTGGAGCACCTTCCACCCCGAGTTCATCGCCCTGCCGCGCAAGTTCAAGGTCGCCATCAACGGCGCCGAAGAAGACCGCGCCGCGATCGCCGTGCACGACATCGGCCTGACCATGGTGCGCAATTCGGCCGGCGAAGTCGGCTTCAAGTTCATGGCCGGCGGCGGCATGGGCCGCACCCCGATCCTGGGCAGCGTGATCCGCGAGTTCCTGCCGTGGCAGCACATGCTGACGTACACCGAGGCCGTCATGCGCGTGTATAACCAGTACGGCCGCCGCGACAACAAGTACAAGGCGCGCATCAAGATCCTGCTCAAGGCGCTGGGCGTCGAGGAATTCACGCGCCAGGTGGAAGCCGAATGGGCCGACCTGAAGGACAACGCCGAAACCCTGACGGCCGAAGAACTGGCGCGCGTATCGGCCTACTTCACCGCGCCGGCCTACGCCGACCTCCCGAACGTCGATCCGGCCGCCGGCCACGAGGACAACAAGGCCTTCGCCAACTGGATGAAGCGCAATCTCCATCCGCACAAGGTCCCGGGCTACACGGCCGTCGTGCTGTCACTGAAGAAGACCGGCGTGCCGCCGGGCGACGCGACCGCCGCGCAGATGGACTTCATGGCCGACCTGTCGGACCGCTACAGCTTCGGCGAACTGCGCGTCACCCACGAGCAGAACATCGTGCTGGCCGACGTCGAGCAGCAGCGCCTGTTCGAGCTGTGGACCGAGATCAGGGCCAAGGGCTTGGCCACGCCGAACATCGGCCTGCTGACCGACATCATCTGCTGCCCGGGCGGTGACTTCTGCTCGCTGGCCAACGCCAAGTCGCTGCCGATCGCCGCGGCCATCGCCGAGCGCTTCGACAACCTCGACTTCCAGCACGACATCGGCGAGATTGAACTGAACATCTCGGGCTGCATCAACGCCTGCGGCCACCATCACGTCGGCTCGATCGGCGTGCTGGGCGTCGACAAGGACGGCACCGAGTGGTACCAGGTGTCGATCGGCGGCGCGCAAGGCAATGCGCCGGCCATCGGCAAGATCATCGGCCCGTCGTTCTCGGCGCTGCAAATGCCCGAAGTAATCGACCGCCTGCTGCAGGTGTACGTGCGCGAGCGCTACGAAGACGAGCGCTTCGTCGACACCGCGCAGCGCCTCGGCATCGCGCCGTTCAAAGACCACGTGTACGCCACGCCGATCAATTCCAGCGGCACCGTCGGGGAAGACCACTATGCTTGAATCGAACACCCGCATCATCAAGGGCCGTGAAGTCGTCGCCGACGACTGGAGCGTGCTGCGCCTGGACGAGACCGACGCGCCGGACAGCGCCGTCGTCCCCGAAGGCAAAGTTATCGTGCCGCTCGCGGTCTGGGAATCGCAGCGCGCCGCGCTGGCCGGCCGCGCCGACCTGGGCGTCTGGATCGGCGCCGACGAGCGTCCCGAAACGCTGAAGGGTGAGCTGGATAAATTCGCCGTCGTCGCCGTCGACTTCCCCAAGTTCACCGATGGCCGCGGCTACTCGATCGCCTACAACCTGCGCAAGCGCCTCGGCTACACGGGCGAACTGCGCGCGATCGGCGACGTGCTGCGCGACCAGCTGTTCTCGATGCACCGCGTCGGCTTCGACGCCTTCGCCACCCGCCCCGACCGCAGCATCGACGATGCGCTCAAGGGCCTGACCGACTTTTCCGAAACCTATCAGGCGTCGGTGGACCAGGACCTGCCGCTGTACCGTCGCCACGTGCGCGACGTGCGGGTCGAGTCCAGCGACGTCGGCTACGGGATCTGAGGAGCGCGCATGACCGACCTGAACGCCCTCGTCGCAGCCACCAGCGGCACGCTCGATCGCATCGCGCGCGATTTCACGCCGGCGGTGTGCGCATCGAGCCTGGCCGCCGAAGACATGGTGCTGACCGACCTGATCCTGAAAGCCGGCCTGCCGATCGGGATCTTCTCGCTCGACACCGGCCGCCTGCATCCGGAAACGCTGGCCGTGCTGGGCGCCGTCAAGGCGCGCTACGGCTACGACATCGAGCTGTACCACCCGAACGCGCAGGCAGTCGACAACTACGTCGCCGTGAACGGCCTGAACGCCTTCTACGACAGCGTCGACATGCGCCGCGAATGCTGCCGCATCCGCAAGGTGGAGCCGCTTGGCCGCGCGCTGGCGGGCAAGAAGGCCTGGATTACCGGCCAGCGCCGCGCGCAATCGAGCACACGCGCGGACCTGTCGGTCGAAGAAGACGATCCGGCGCATGGCATGACCAAGTTCAATCCGCTGGCCGACTGGTCGGAGCAGGATGTGTGGGACTACATCCGCGCCAACGACGTGCCGTACAACGCGCTGCACGACCAGGGTTTCCCGTCGATCGGCTGCGCACCGTGCACGCGCGCCGTGCAGCCGGGCGAGGACGTCCGCGCCGGCCGCTGGTGGTGGGAGAACCCGGACTCGAAGGAATGCGGCCTGCACATGGTCGACGGCAAACTGATTCGCATTAAATCCGTGGCTGCATAAGCCGCACGAGAAAGCACCGCCAATGAACACTATCACCGACACCCCGAGCGTACTCACCGCCGTGAATGCGCGCCACCTCGATGCGCTGGAGTCCGAAGCTATCCACATCATGCGCGAAGTCGCTGCCGAATGCGCCAACCCCGCCCTGCTGTTCTCAGGCGGCAAAGACTCGGTGGTGCTGCTGCGCCTGGCCGAAAAGGCCTTCCGCCCCGGTAAATTCCCGTTCCCGCTGGTGCACATCGACACCGGTCACAACTTCGCCGAGGTGATCGAGTTCCGCGACGCCCGCGTGGCCGAACTGGGCGAACGCCTGATCGTCGGTTCGGTCGAAGACTCGATCAAGCGCGGCACCGTGCGGCTGCGAAATCCGGCCACCGACTCGCGCAACGCGGCACAGGCCGTGACGCTGCTCGAGACGATCGCCGAACACGGCTTCGACGCCTGCATCGGCGGCGCCCGCCGCGACGAGGAAAAGGCGCGCGCGAAGGAACGCATCTTCTCCTTCCGCGACGAATTCGGCCAGTGGGATCCGAAGGCCCAGCGCCCCGAACTCTGGGACCTGTACAACACCCGCGTGCATCCGGGCGAGAACATGCGCGTGTTCCCAATCTCGAACTGGACCGAGCTCGATGTCTGGCTCTACATCCAGCGCGAAAAGCTGGCGCTGCCGCCGATCTACTTCGCCCACGAGCGCCAGGTCATTCCGCGCAATGGCCTCTTGGTGCCGCTGACCGACCTGACGCCGCCGCGCGAAGGCGAGAGCGTCGAGACCCAGGTCGTGCGCTTCCGCACCGTCGGCGACATCTCCTGCACCTGCCCGGTGTCCTCGAACGCATCGACGGTCGAGGCGATCATCGCCGAGACCGCGATCACCCAGATCACCGAACGCGGCGCCACCCGGATGGACGACCAGACGTCCGAAGCCTCGATGGAAAAACGCAAGAAAGCAGGATACTTCTAATGAACGCCATGAATGAAAAACTGACCGAAAGAGGACTGCTGCGTTTCATCACCGCCGGTTCGGTCGACGACGGCAAGAGCACCCTGATCGGCCGCCTGCTGTTCGACAGCAAAGGCATCTTCGCCGACCAGCTCGATGCGATGTCGCGCTCGAAGCACAAGCGCACCGTCGGCGACGCGGTCGACCTGTCGCTGCTGACCGACGGCCTGGAAGCCGAGCGCGAGCAGGGCATCACGATCGACGTGGCCTACCGCTACTTCGCCACGCCGAAGCGCAAGTTCATCATCGCCGACACCCCGGGCCACGAGCAGTACACCCGCAACATGGTGACCGGCGCCTCGACGGCCGACGCGGTGATCATCCTGATCGACGTGTCGAAGGTGAAGCTGCGCGAAGACGGCGGCGTCGACCTGCTGATCCAGACCAAGCGCCACTCGACCATCGCGCACCTGCTGAAAATCGAGCATGTCGTCGTCGCGGTCAACAAGATGGACCTGGCCGGCTACGATCAGACGGTGTACGACCGCATCGTCAAGGCCTACCGCGAGTTCGCCGCGTCGCTGGGCCTGAACGACATTACGCCGATTCCGCTGTCGGCGCTCACCGGCGACAACGTGGTCGAGAAAAGCGAGAACATGCCGTGGTACCAGGGCCCCACCCTGATCGAGCTGCTCGAATCGCTGTCGGTGTACGACGAATCGCACCACGCGCCGTTTCGCTTCCCGGTGCAGCTGGTGGCGCGCCACAACGGCCACGAGGCCAACGACTTCCGCGGCTACATGGGCCGCATCGAAGCGGGCAAGGTCAGCGTCGGCGACAAGCTGGTGGTGCAGCCGTCGGGTCAGAGCGCGACGGTGAAGGACATCGTTACGCTGGAAGGCTCGCATGCGTCCGCGGTGGTTGGACAGTCGATTACCCTGCTGCTGAACGAACACCTCGACATCTCGCGCGGCGACCTGCTGGCCGGCGCCGAGCAGCCGGCGACCTTGCTGAAGAACGTGGTAGCCGACGTCTGCTGGATGTCGGACGAGCCGCTCGACGTGCGCCGCAAGTATTGGATCAAGCACGGCACGCGCCAGACCGCGGCCAAAGTGAAGACGGTCGATTCCATCCTCGACATCAACACCCAGCAGCGCCATCCGGCCGAAGGCCTGAAGCTGAACGACATCGCGCGCATCGGCCTGACCGTGCAGCAGCCGCTGGCGGCCGACGCCTACGACGACATCCGCGCCACCGGCGCCTTCATCCTGATCGATGAAGTCACCCACCAGACAGTCGCCGCGGGCATGATCCGCCTCGACGCTTAACCGGAGCCCGTCATGGCCCAACGCGGAAAAGTGTATTTGATCGGGGCCGGCCCCGGCGCCCAGGACCTGATCACCTTGCGCGGCGCGCGCCTGCTGGCGCAGGCCGACGTCGTGCTGCACGACGCGCTGGTCACGCCGGAGATGCTGGAACTGTGCCCGCAGGCGCTGCTCGTCCCGGTCGGGAAACGCTGCGGCCAGCTGTCGACCGCGCAGGCTTTCATCAACAAGCAGATGCTTGACTACTCAAGTAAATTTGCCTTGGTGGTGCGCCTCAAGGGCGGCGACCCGATGATGTTCGGCCGCGCCGACGAGGAATTGCGCGCGCTTGAAGCGGCGGGCGTCGAAGTCGAAGTCGTCCCCGGCATCACCACCGCGCTGGCCGCGGCGGCTGCGACCAAACAGCCGCTGACCAAGCGCGGCGTGTCGCGCAGCGTCGCCTTCTTCACCTCGAGCACGGCGCCGGAGCATGCCGACCAGCCCGCCGTGCCGGACACCGACACCCTGGTGCAGTACATGGGCGGACGCGAAGCGATCGCCACGGCGCAGCGCATGCTCGATGCGGGCCGGCGCGCCGCCACGCCGGTGGTGGTGGTGGAAAACTGCAGCCGTCCCGACCAGCGCATCCTGCGCCTGACCCTGGCCACGCTCGCGCGCGGCCTCGATGCGGCGCACGGCCCTGTGCTGGTGATGATGGGCGACGCGCTGAAACTGCGCGAGCACCAGGCGCCGGACAGCGACAGCGCGGGCGGCGAACTAAGACTGTCGGCCTAAGCCGGCACGCCGCGCACGCGGTCGCGCTCCGCCAGGTCCCACAACAACTGGTCGGACAAGGTGAAAATGCGTTCGCTGATGGCCGCGATTGCAGCCAGCGCCTGCTGCAATCGCGCGCTGCCGAGCGCCGCCGAATCGGATTGCCAGCCCGCGACTTCGCAGCGCAACGCGCGCATATCCTGTTTCAGTTCGGTCAGCATCACGCGAAAGCCCGCGTCCGAATCCATCGCATCGGGATAGCTGGCCGATCGCACGTGCACCTGCAGCGACTCGATCTTGCTGCCCATGCGCGTCAGGCGCCGCCCCAGCGCTTCCACGCGGCGCGCGCAGCGGGCGTCGGCGCACATGGCCGGCAGCCACCAGGCGCGGATCGGCAGGCGCGGCGCAGAAACGCGCTGCGCGGCATTTCGCCGGCGCAGCCACTCGCGCGCGGTGAGAAACAGCAATTTGCAGAATTCGAGGAACATGGCGGCGCCCCAGCTGGCATGCCTTCCAGTGTGGGCGAGTCGCGAAGTGGAGTCAAACGTGTGGCGGCGCGCACGTCTGATGCAGCGCAAGCTTACTAAGAGTCGACGCTCAGCCCTTGGCCGCGCTGACCAGGCAGTTCGAGAGCTTGTCGTAATGGAGCAGCGCCGCCTGGGTCAGCTCGACCTGCTTGCGCCGCGTATCGTCGGTATCGGACAGCATCAGCCAGCCTTTTTCGCGCATCGACTTGAGCCGGCTGTGCACCGTGGCGGGCGATCCGAACTCCGCCTTGGCCATCATGTCGCGTACCGAAAGTCGATCTTTTGCTTGCGCCCGCAGCGCCACAAATGCCAGAATGCGTTCTTCCAGCGGATCGAGCGAGGGCAACGTGGGCAAGCCACGCAGCGCTTCCGCGAGCTGCAGGAAGCGCAAATAGATGTCGGCGGGCCGGACGGGCGGTGTTGTCATCGAACTCCAATAAGACCAATGGCGAATGGCGTCATTGTATACTACAAGAAGCGGTGACTTGATGACGCATTGGCGGTTACAGGCAGCGATGGTCGCAACGACCATGATCGCATTCGTCGCCATGCTGGCCGCGAACGAATGGCTGTTCACGCAGATCGAATACGTTCCCGGTATCGCCTGGATCTACCTGCCCGCGGGCATGCGATTGCTGTGCGTGCTGCTGTTCGCCGACGCCGGCGCGATCGGCCTGCTGCTGGTGTCCTGGCTGGTGTGCTTCTTCCACTTCTTCCCGAATGACTTCCTGCGCTCCTTCATGGGCGGCATATTGGCGGCGGCCGCGCCCTGGCTGGCGAACCTCGTCGCGCACCACGCGTTCGGGCTGCGCGCCTCGCTGACCAACCTGTCCCCGCAGCGCCTGCTCGCCTGCATCGTGCTGTATTCGCTGGCCAGCCCGCTGCTGCACCACATCTGGTTCTACGTGCACGGCGACGGAGGCAATCTGCTGCACGGATTTTTCGTCATGTTCATCGGCGACCTGAATGGCACGCTGATCGTCGTCTACACCATGAAGGCGCTGCTGTCGCTGGCGCCGCGCAGGCCTCAGCCGAGGGACCTGACGCAGTAAGCGGTCATCGCATCGAGCACCGCCGGGTCTTCGCCGACGGCGCCGACGACCTTGACCTCGATTGCGGGATGGTCGATCTTCAGCTGGTCCACCAGCAGCGGCAGGTCGCGCAGCAGGTGACCACCCTGCCCGAGGAATACCGGCACCACCGTGACCTGCGTGACGCCGTCAAAGGCCAGGCGCGCCACTTCAGCCGGCAGCCGCGGCTCCATCAATTCGAGGAAGGCGAGCGACACCCGCACGTCCGGCAGGCGCGCCTGGGTCAGGTCGCGCAGGCGCTCGAAGGGCGCCGCCCACGACGCGGCGCGGGCGCCATGCGCGAACAGCACGAGCGCGCGCTTGTCCATCAGTGCCGCTCCACGCGCCACAGCGCGCCCAATGCCAGCAGCAGGTACAGCAGGCTCGGTGCGATCGCCGTGAAGAACGGCGGCCAGGTGCTGAGCAGGCCGAGGTGCGAGAACAGCGTGTTCACCAGCAGGAAGCTCACGCCGATCATGATGCCGATGAAGATCTTCAGGCTCACACCCCCGCTGCGCATCTGCAGGTAGGCGAACGGCAGCGCCAGCGCCATCAGCACGAAGATGGCCAGCGGGTCGATCAGCTTTTTCCAGAACGCGATCTTGAAGCGGTCGTTCTCCTGCTTGTTCTCGGCCAGGTGGCGGGTGTACACGGCCAGCTCGTTGGCGGACATGCGCTCGGGGTCGGCGGACGACACCGACAGGATCTTGGGCGTCACTTCCGACACCAGCTGCATGGTCGGCAGCCTGCGCGTGGAGACCGCGCTGGTGTCCTGGCCGAACATGCTCTGTACGCTCGCTCCCGCGGGCGCTGCCTGGCCCGGCGCCGGCAGCGCGCGGGTATTCGAAAACAGCGTCTCGGTCACATCGGTGAGGCGCCAGGTGTTGTTCCCTTCGAACACGGCATTGGCCGCGGTCAGCAGGGAGCGCAGCCGGAATCCGGTATCGAACTCGTACAGCTTCACGCCCACCAGCTGGCCGTCGGGCCTGAACTGGTTGACGTTGAAGAAGCGCGATCCGGTGACCGGACCGCCCACGCCGTCGCGGTGCACCACGTCCTTGGCCCACATCCCCGAGCGGAACTGCTGCGACACGGTGGAGCCTTTGGCCGACAGCTTGAGGCGCTCGGCCAGCGGCGCCGTGCGCGGCGTGATCAATTCGCCGAACAGGAAGGTGATCACCACGAACACCAGGCCGATCTTGAAAAGCATCCCGGCGGCCATCGCGGTGGACATGCTCGAGGCGCGCATGATGGTGAACTCCGAGCTGGCGGCAAACTGGGACATCGCGTAGATCGTGCCGATCAGCGCCGCCACCGGCATCACCTCGTACACGTGGCCGGGCATCAGCATCAGCACATACAGGAAGGCGTGCTGGATCATGTAGCCGCCCTGGCCCACCGCAGGCAATTCGGCGGTCAGGTCGTTGAATGCGGTCAGCGCGAGCAAGGCGACCAGCACGAATGCGACGCCCTGCATGATGTTAACGGCGAAGTAGCGTTGCAGGATCTTCATTTGGCGCTCGCTTTCCCGAGGATGCGCGAGCGCTTCCAGGCGTTCAGCAGCACCAGCGGGTGATAGCGGTGGTTGACGTTCAGGCGCCATGCGAACAAGGCCATCACCAGCAGCCCCACCAGCAGGTGCAGCGGCCACCACGCGGTGCCGAACGCCACCTTGCCGGCCTTGACGCTGCCTTCGCCGACCTTGACCAGGTTAAGGTAGGTGAAGAAGATCAGCAGCGCGAGGATCAGGTTGACCGAGCTGCCGGCGCGCGGATTGACGAAGCCGAGCGGAATGGCCAGCAGCATCAGCACCGCGCACATGATCGGCGACGCCAGCCTCCATAGCAGTTCGGCCATCGTGTAGCGGTTCGGCGCGGCGATCAGCGCCATCGTCGACAGCGTATCGACCGGCATGTCGGCGCCCAGCACCGGCACTTTGGTCGCCACACGCATGCTGTAGCGTTCGAACTCCATCGACTGGAAATCGGCCTGGCCCGGCACACCCTGGTAGCGCCGGCCATTCTTCAGCACCAGCAGCTGGCCGCCCTTGCCGTCGCCTTCGATCACGCCCTCTTTCGCCACGACGACCGTGTTGCCGTTGTTTTCGACGGTATTGACGAACACGTTCTGCACCGCGTTCGTGCCGGCGGCGGCGCCTTCGACGAAGAACACGCGATTGGCGCTGGTCGATTCCTTGAACTGGCCGGGCGAGACCTTCTTCAGGTCCTCGCGCTTCTCGAAGCGCTGAATGAACTCGGTGCTTTTGAGCTTGGCCCAGGGCGTGGCGACCAGGCTGAGGGACGCCGTGGCCAGCACGATCGGCAGTCCGAAGGTCATCACCGGAGCGATCCAGCGCAGCAGCGACTGGCCCGACGCGAACCAGACCACCATCTCCGAGTCGCGGTAGCTGCGCGTCACGGCCATCAAAACAGAAATAAAGCTGGTGAGGATCAGGATAGTTGGCAGATAATTCAGCACTGCGAAGAAAATCAACGCGACGACGTCGCCGGAAGCGATCTTGCCGCCGGCGGCTCTGCCCAGGAGCGTGATCAGGGTCCAGGTGACATAGATCGAAAACAGCACGGTGAAAGTGGCGCCGGCGGCACTGGCAAGTTCACGTCGAAGTGCGCGTTGAAAAATCATTCGAAAGTTATAATCACAGGTTAGGCAGTGCGCGTCATATACATACGGAGAATCAAATGGACTTTAGCATAAAAGCATTCGACACAAAAAACACCATCGGATCGGCCAAGACCGGCTGCGTCGCGGTCGCGGTGTTCGAAAACAAAAAACTGTCGCTCGCCGCTCGCGCCTTCGATCAGGGTGGTGAAATCACGGCTGCGCTGAAGTCCGGAGACATCACTGGCAAAGCCGGTTCGACCCTGCTGCTGCGCGGCGTGACCGGCGCGAAAGCCGAACGCGTGCTGCTGGTGGGCCTGGGCGCCGACGAAGACGTCAGCGAAAAGAGCTTCACCACTGCCGTCGGCGCAACCCTCAAGGCCTTCAGCCAGCTCGGCTCCTCGGACGCCATTATCGCACTACCGATGATGGAAGTGAAAGGCCGCGACCTGGCTTGGGCCGTGCGCACGATCGTCTGCGCCGCCCACGAGAGCGTGTTCCGCACCGACGGCCAGAAGAGCAAGAAGGATCCGGTTGCAAGCGGCGTGCGCAAGATCACGCTGGCCGCCGACTTCGTGGACTCCAAGAACAAGGCCGCACTGGCCCAGGCCGAGGCGATCGCGAACGGCATGGACCTGACCAAGGAACTGGGCAACCTGTCGGCCAACGTCTGCACCCCCACCTACCTGGCCAACACCGCCAAGAAGCTGGGCAAGGACTACGGCTTCGACATCGAAGTCCTCGAGCGCAAGCAGCTCGAAGCGCTGAAGATGGGCAGCTTCCTGTCGGTCACCAACGGCAGCGAAGAGCCGCCGAAGTTCATCGTCCTGAAGCACATGGGCGCCAAGAAGGGCGACGCGCCGGTGGTCCTGGTCGGCAAGGGCATCACCTTCGACACCGGCGGCATCTCGATCAAGCCTGGTCCTGCCATGGACGAAATGAAGTACGACATGTGCGGCGCAGCTTCCGTGCTGGGCACCTTCCGCGCGATCGGCGAGATGAACCTGAAGCTGAACGTGGTCGGCATTATCGCCGCCTGCGAGAACATGCCGTCGGGCCGCGCCACCAAGCCGGGCGACATCGTCACCTCGATGAACGGCCTGACCATCGAAGTGCTCAACACCGACGCCGAAGGCCGCCTGGTGCTGTGCGACGCCCTGACCTACGCCGAGCGCTTCAAGCCGGCGGCGGTGGTGGACATCGCCACCCTGACGGGCGCCTGCATCGTCGCGCTGGGCCACCACAACAGCGGCCTGTTCACGCGCAGCGACGACGCGCACGAAGCGCTGGCGGCAGAACTGATGACGGCCGGTAAAGAGGCGTCGGACACCGCATGGCGCCTGCCGATCGAAGAAGCCTACAACGAGCAGCTCAAGTCGAACTTCGCGGACCTGGGCAACATCGGCACGCCGGGCGGCGCCAGCGTCACCGCTGCCTGCTTCCTCGAGAACTTCACCCGCAACTACACCTGGGCGCACCTGGATATCGCGGGCACGGCGTGGAAATCGGGCGGAGCCAAGGGCGCGACGGGCCGTCCGGTGCCCCTGCTGACGACCTTCCTGATCAACCGCACATAATCTCACGCGCGGCGACAGAACCGGAGTCAGGCCCATCGGACCTGACTCCATTTTTTTAGTAGACGGTATTCGCTGGGGTGGTGGTCTGCGCCGACTCAGTAGACGGAATCGTCTGCATCAGGACGGTGATCGTCGACTGGTAATCGAACCCCGCGCCCGAATGGCGATCGACGTATTCACCCAGTCCCGCCGTAAGCAGCGCATTGCCGATGATCTTGTCGGTGCCGTAATGCGGATGCCACAGCTCCGTCCCCACTGCCACGCCATCCTTCTTGCACGACACGCGCAGGTCGGAATCGTTCTTCTGCACAGTCACCCGTCCCGGCGCCGTGACGAACCAGCGCCCTGCTTTGTTCGACAGCACGCAGCCGACGCCCGCCAGCTCCCGATGGTCGAGAACCGCGCGCACGGTCACTTCCTGCTGGTTCGACTCCGAGAAGGTCGCGCAGCCCGGCAGCGCGCCGCAGACGAGCGCCAGGAGCGCCGCGCCGATTCGATTGAAACTCATGATGTGGCTCCCTTGATTCATCCAATGCTGTTTACGGCAGGCGCCGCGCATTCATGAATCGATATGCTTACTGCATCGGGATAGGCTGATTCGCCGGCACCGGCACCGCGGTGACGCTGTTTTTCGGGCTGCCGTCGATCAGGCGGTCGGAGTACACCAGGTAGACCAGCGCGTTGCGCTTCGGGTCGACCATGCGCACCACGCGCACGTGCTTGAAGAAGATCGAGGCGCGTTCGGAAAACACTTCTTCCTGGCGCGGCACCTTGCCGGGGAAGGACAGCGCGCCGACCTGGCGGCAAGCCACCGACGATTCGGCCTTGTCCTCGGCGATACCGATGGCGCCCTTGATGCCGCCCGTCTTCGCCCGCGACAGGTAGCAGCTCACCCCCGCCACCTTCGGATCGTCGAACACTTCGACCACTACCTTGTGATCGGGGCCGATCAGCTTGAACGCGGTGTCGACCGATCCGACCGTCTCGGCCGAAGCGCACAATGCGGCGCCCGACAATGCCGCGCACAACGCTGCCTTGGTCCACTGCATAGATACTCCGGGAAGGGAAAGGAAATTCAGGAGACCGGCGCGAAGCGCGGCACCATCAGGCCGTCGACCTCGACCAGCTGGAAAAATACGTCTTTGGGCCGGGTCCAGATCGAACCGTCGGCCGCCCGGTAGACAACCATTTCGGACAGGTCCGATTCGAGCGTGGCCATGCAGACCAGCTCGTACAGACCGCCCTTGTAGTGCCGGTACTGCATTAGCCCTCGGCTTTTTGCTCGGCCAGCGCCTTCTGCTTTTTCTTCAGGTTCTGGATCACCCGCAGCGCGCCTTCGATGCCGGCCGCGTCGTCCAGGTCGCTGAACGCGTCGAGCACTTCATTGAGCACCCGGTTGCGCATCGCCGCTTCATCCGCTCCGCCCTGCAGCGCTTGCGGCGCGCCGGCGCGTGCCGGTTCGGCTTCCTTGGCGGCAGGCTTGGCGGAAGGCTTCGGCGTTGCCGCCGCGGTCTTTCCATGTGCCAAAGCCGCCTGCCAGATCACCCAGCGGCGCTGCGTTTCGAACACGAGATATTCCTCAGGCTTGTCTTCACGGCGGCGAACGATATGTCCGTCGCGTTGGGCCCATGCCTCAAATGCATTGCGCATTTTTATCCTTTACAAATGCTGTGGTCGCATTTCACGAAATTGAAACTGCAACATTTCAAAAATGAATCACCTGTTGGCGCAATTTCAGCTTGAAACTGCTCCGCGAGGGCCAGTTGCTGTTGCGGAGATAAAAAAAGCCACTGCGATATTTCTAGTGCAAACGTTCAATATATTCGATATTACACCGAGCGTTATAATTATGCAATTTTAAATTCCCTGTCAGTAACAATAGGCTAGTTTTTTGCTTTTGTCTTCTTTTTGTTACACTTTGCTACAGTTATAGCCCCGGTGGGTCAGATTGACAACACTTTTGTGGAACATACATTTAGCTGCAACAAGTTACTTGGGGATTATGCACGTTTCTCCCCTTCCTTGTCCGATTCGGGTGCCCAACTCCGCGCATAACAAGCGCATGCGCTCGATGATCGCTTGCGCCATCGCCGGCGCGGCCAGCCTGGCCTGGCATTCATGGATCCAGACCGGGTGCAGGCAAATCTTGCGCAACGCGCCGCGCGTCAGTTCCATCTCGAACAGCAGCTGGCGATCGTTGCGCATTTCGGAATCGACCGCGTAATCGTCGACCAGGTTGCCGGCCGCGTACACGATCGGGCAGCCCCGATCGATTTCGATGCCCTGATAAACATGGGCGCTGTGGCCGAACAGGATTTTCCAGCCCAAGCCGATGGCGCCGTGCGCGAGGCGGCGAAACCGCGCCAACGGCCGCAGCACCATGTTCGGCCCCCAGTGCAGCGACAGGATCGGCCAGTCGACGCCCTGCTCGCGCAGCGCCGCTAGGCGCATCTCGAATACCGACAGCGACGCGCATTCGTCCGTCAGGTCGAGGTAGGCCATGCCGGGGCGGGCGCGCTGCGCGGAAAAGTCGGCCTGGTGGTCGCACAACGCGACCATGCCGAAGCGGATCCCCTTGCGCTCGACGATGGCCGGCGCGGCTGCTTCGGCGATGGTGTCGCCGGCGCCAGCGGCCGCGATGCCATGCTGGCGCAGCGCGCGGCGCGTGTCGCGCAGGCCCTCCACGCCGAAATCGAGCACGTGGTTGTTGGCCAGGCTGACCAGGTCGACGCCGGCGCCCGTCAATACATCGATCGCCGCCGGCGGCGCGCCGAAGTAGAAAGCCTTGGGCGCGCCGGTCCATTTCGTCCTGGACGCGGTAATCGCACATTCCAGGTTGACCAACGCCAGGTCGGCGTCGCGCAGCAGATGGGCGACCGGGCCAAGCGGATAGGCCGGTCCGTGGCGCGCGATCGCATGGCCCACCTGGCGCCCGAGCATGACGTCGCCGCCCAAGACCAGCCTGACCGCCTGTTCGTTCTGCGCCATGCTTCACCTTCAAGGCGCCATCAGGGCGCTCACCGATTCGCCATCGTGCATGCGCTCCATCGCCCTGGCGAACAGTGCGCTGCAACTGAGCACGCTCACTTTCGCCTGCGCCGCGCTGTGCTCCAAGCGGAACGGCGGCACCGTGTCCGTTACCACCAGCTGGCGCAGGCCGCTGTCGGCCAGCATCGCGGGCGCATCGCCCATGAACAGCCCGTGCGTCGCCGCCGCCATCACGCCGGCGGCGCCGTGCTCGATGCAGGCGCGCGCCGCGCGCGTGATCGTCGTGCCGCTGCTCACCAGGTCGTCGATGATGATCGCTTGCTTGCCCGCCACTTCGCCGACCAGCAGGTCGCCGCTGACGACGCCACTGCTGCGGTGTTTCTCCGCGAAGGCCATGCCCACCGGCCTGCCCAGCGCTTCGGCCAGCGCCATCCGAAAATGTTCGGCGCGCTTGATGCCGCCGGCGTCCGGCGACAGCACCACCGCATCCTGCTCCTGCAGCAGCGGCGCGAACCACGCAACGAACATGCGGTTCGCCTCCAGGTGCTCGGTGCGGCAGCGGAAGGCGTTCTGGAACGCCGACAGGTTGTGCACGTCGAGCGTGACCACGGCGTCGGCGCCGACCGCCTCGAACATCGCCGCGATGTAGCGCGTGATCACCGGGTCGCGCGGCTTGGTCTTCTGGTCCTTGCGCGCGTAGGCCAGGTAAGGCGCCACCGCCGTCACGCGCGCCGCGCCGGCATCCTTCAGCGCGCCGACGAAGAACAGCAGCCGGCACAGTTTGTCGTTGCCGCTTTGCGCCGCGTCGGCATACAGCGAGTGGATCACATACACGTCGCGCCCGCGCACGCTTTCCACGGCACGCGCCTTGTGCTCGCCGTCCTCGTAGTCGCGCTCTTCATGCGCGGCCAGCGGCACGCCGAGATGCTGCGCGACCAGCTCGCCGAACGGCCGGCTGCCGTTCAGCGCGAACAGCATCAAGCCGTCGTCGTTCAACAGGGATGTCATGGCGCCGCTCCTTTCATCAGGTGGACCTGCGCCTGGTGCCGTTCGACCAGGGCGTCGAGCGCGGCGCGCTCCACCGTTTCCTGCGCCAGCAGCATCCGGGCCAGCGCATCGAGCAGGTCGCGCTTCGCCGCCAGCGTCTCGCGCACGCGCAGGTGCGCCTGGTCGAGCAAGGCGGCGATTTCGTCGTCGATTGCGCGCGCCGTGCTTTCGCTGTAGGCGCCTCGCTGGGCCGGGCCGGCCGGCGGATAGGCGAGGAACGCAGGCGGCGCCGCTTCGAAGGTGCCCAGGCCGATGCGCTCGCTCATGCCGTACTGGGTGACCATGTGACGCGCCAGGTCGCTGGCCTGCTGCAGGTCGTTGGTGGCGCCGGTCGACACGTCGCCGAACGCAATCTCTTCGGCCACGCGCCCGCCCAGCATCACGTCGAGGCGGTCGAGCAGCTCGGCCTTCTTGAGCAGGTAGCGGTCTTCGGTCGGCTGCTGCTGGGTGTAGCCGAGCGCCGCGATGCCGCGCGGGATGATCGATATCTTCGATACCCGGTCGGCGTGGCGGCGGAATTCGGCCACCAGCGCGTGCCCCGCCTCGTGCCAGGCGACGGTTTCCTTTTCCAGCTTGTTCATCACCCGCGTAGTTTTTTTCAGGCCGGCGACGATGCGGTCGATGGCCTCGTCGACGTCGCCCATGTCCACCTGGTCCTTGCCGAGCCGTCCGGCCAGCAGCGCCGCCTCGTTGATCAGGTTGGCCAGGTCGGCGCCGGCGAATCCCGCGGTGCGCGCGGCGATCGCGCCCAGGTCGACGGTGCGCGCCAGCTTGACCTCGCGCGCATGCACCGCGAGGATTTTCTCGCGCCCCTTCAGGTCCGGGCGGTCGAGCGCGACGTGGCGGTCGAAGCGGCCGGGCCGCAGCAGCGCCGGGTCGAGGATCTCGGGCCGGTTGGTCGCGGCCAAGATGATCACGCCCTTGTTGGTGTCGAAGCCGTCCATCTCGACCAGCAGCTGGTTCAGCGTCTGTTCGTGCTCGTTGTAGCCGCCGCCGGCGATGCCGGCCACGCCGCGCGCGCGGCCCAGCGCATCGAGTTCGTCGATGAAGATGATGCATGGCGCTTTCTCCTGCGCTTCCTTGAACAGGTCGCGCACGCGCGCCGCGCCGACGCCGACGAACATCTCGACGAACTCGGAGCCGCTGATCGAGAAGAACGGCACGTTGGCCTCGCCGGCCACGGCTTTCGCCAGCAGCGTCTTGCCGGTGCCGGGCGCGCCGACGATCAGCACGCCCTTCGGGATTCGGCCGCCGAGGCGGCGGTAACGTTCGGGGTCCTTGAGGAAGGCCACCACCTCCATCAGTTCTTCCTTGGCCTCGTCGATGCCGGCGACGTCGTTGAACGTCACGCCGGTATTGCTGGCGACGTAGACGCGCGCCTTGCTCTTGCCGATGTCGAGCAGGAAGCCGGAGCCCATGCCGGTGCGCTGCGCCATCGCGCTCATCAGCCAGAGGAAGATCAGGAACGGCAGCAGCCAGGACAGCAGGGTCGACAGCCAGGTGCCGGCCGGTATGCCGACGTAGCGCACGCCGGCGTGCTCCAGCTCTTCGACCAGCTTCGGATCGGCTACCCGCACGGTCGAGAAGCGGCACGGCTTGTCGCCCGCGCATTTGACGCTGTCGAGTTTGGTCTTGTCGACCACCTGGTCGAGGCCGGCGGCGGTGACCGTGCCGCTGATCGATTGCTCGCCAACCGTTGCTTCGATGACCTTGCCCGCATGCACCAGCTTCTTGAAGTCGCTGTAGGGCAGCGCCAGCACATTGGCCGAGCCGGCCAGGGTCTGGAACAGCAGGAACACGGCCGGGATGAACAGCCACATCCACAGCGGAACCTTCGGCGGCATCGGGAGTTGCGGCCCGGCTTTCACGCGCCCTCCAACATCACAAGAATCCTGATGTCGATGCTATAACAATGGCGCGGCGACAGTCGCACCCTTGCGCATTGCGCGCGCCGCCTCAGCCGTATATGCTGCCGACATCGCAATTACGAGGCTGTCCGCATGAAAATAGCAACCTGGAACGTCAACTCCCTCAAAGTCCGGCTGGCGCACCTGCTGCAGTGGCTCGAAGAAAATCCGGTCGACGTGCTGTGCCTGCAGGAGACCAAGCTGACCGACGACAAATTCCCGGTGGCCGAGATCAACGCCGCCGGCTACCACGTCGTGTTCAGCGGCCAGAAGACCTACAACGGCGTGGCGATCCTGTCGAAGCTGCCGATCACCGACGTGGTCAAGAACAATCCGCGCTACGAAGACGCGCAGCAGCGCATCCTGGCCGCCACCATCGCCGGCATGCGCATCGTCTGCGCCTACGTGCCGAACGGGCAGGCGGTCGACTCGGACAAATACATTTACAAGCTGGCCTGGCTGGAATCGCTGCGCGAGTGGCTGGACGAAGAGATGCGCACCCACGAGCACCTGGCGATCCTGGGCGACTACAACATCGCGCCGGACGACCGCGACGTGCACGACCCGGCCGAGTGGGCCGGCCAGGTGCTGTGCTCCGACAAGGAGCGCGCGGCGCTGCTGGCGCTGAACGAGCTGGGACTGACCGACTCGTTCCGCATGTTCGAGCAGGCCGACAAATCATTCAGCTGGTGGGATTACCGCATGCTGGGATTCCGCCGCAACCGCGGGCTGCGCATCGACCACATCCTGCTGTCGAAAACGCTGGCCGCGCGCTGCACCGCGTGCGCGATCGACCGCGTGCCGCGCAAGTGGGAGCAGCCGTCCGACCACGCGCCGGTGATCGCGACCCTAGACTGATTCCGGCGCCAGCATCGCCTGCGCTTCGGCGGCGTCGCGCGCCGGCGAAAACAGGAAGCCCTGCGCGTACTGGCAGCCGCTCGCCTGCAGCAGCGAATACTGCCCTTCGGTCTCCACCCCTTCGGCCACCACCGACAGCTGCAGGCTGTCCGACAGCGCGATGATGGCGCCGACGATGGCGCGGTCTTCCGCGCTGTTCTCCAGGTCCTTGATGAAGGCGCGGTCGATCTTGACCTTCTTCACCGGGAAGCGCTTCAGGTAGGCCAGGCTCGAATAGCCGGTGCCGAAGTCGTCGATCGACATCCGGATGCCCATGCTGTTGATCTGGCCGAGGATTTCCAGCGTCTGCTCGCCGTGCTGCATCAGCGCCGTTTCGGTGATCTCGAATTCGATCAGCGCGGGATCGACCCCGGTCTCGTCGAGGATGCGCCGGATGGAGTCGGTCAACCCGCGGTGCATGAACTGGCGCGGCGACAGGTTCACCGCCAGCGGCACCGGCCGCAGGCCCATGTTCGACCACGCGACGCTCTGCTCGCAGGCGCGCCGCATCACCCATTCGCCCACCGGGACGATCAGGCCGTTTTCTTCGAGCACCGGAATGAAGTGGTCCGGCAGGATCACGCCCTGCCCCGGCCGGCGCCAGCGCAGCAGCACTTCCATCGCATGCACGCGGCGCGTGGCGATGTCGATGATCGGCTGGTACAGCAGCTCGAACTCTTCGTTGGCCAGCGCCTGGCGCAAGCTGCTCTCGATCTCGAAGTGCTGCGCCGCCGCCTGGTTCATGCGCTCGGTGAAGAACTGGTAGTTGTTACGCCCGCTCGCCTTGGCATGGTACATCGCCGCATCGGCGTGGCGCATCAGCGTTTCGACGTCGGCGCCGTCGTCGGGATACACGCAGATGCCGATCGACGGCGTGATGTGCAGCACCCTCCCCTCGAACGGGAACGGCGCATCGAGCGCCTCGATCATTTTCTGGGCCACGCCACGGCATTCGTCGGCGTTGCGGATGCCAGGCATCAGCACCACGAACTCGTCGCCGCCCAGGCGCGCCACCGTGTCGCTGGCGCGCACCGCTCGGCACAGCCGGCTCGCCACTTCCTTGAGAAGGTGGTCGCCGGTCAGGTGGCCGAGCGAATCGTTGATGGTCTTGAAGCGGTCCAGGTCGATGAACATCACCGCCAGCTTGCGGTCGGTGCGCTGCGCCGTCAGCATGGCGCGGTCGAGACGGTCCGACAGCAGCGCGCGATTCGGCAGCCCGGTCAGGCCGTCGTGGTAGGCCATGTGGTGCACCCGCGCCTCGGCCTGGCGCCGTTCGACGATCTCGCCCTGCAGCAGCGCGTTGGCGCCGGCCAGTTCGGCGGTGCGCTCGACCACCCGCTGTTCGAGTTCGTCGCGCGCGCGCCGCACGGCTTCAGCCGCCTCGCGCCGCGCGGTGACGTCGTCGACCAGCCACACCGAGCGGCCGGTGTGGCGCGACAGGTCGAACGGGCGGCCCGACAGGCGCGCCCAGAACAGGCTGCCGTCCTTGCGCACCAGCTGATGCTCGGACATGCTGACGCGGCCGGCGTGGAAGTCGCGCGAGGTTTCGATGCGCGCCGCTTCCCAGCTGGCCAGGTCCGGATACAGCGCCTGCACCGACATGCCTTCCATTTCGCCCGGCCCGTAGCCGAACAGTTCTTCCATCTTGCGGTTGCAGCGCAGGTTGAAGCCGCGTTCGGCCACACTGATGCCCAGCACCGCGCTGTCGAGGATGGCCTGGTTCTCCATCAGCGTGTTGCGCAGCGACTCCTCGGCGCGTTTATGCTCGGTGCGGTCCTCGATGATCCAGATCGTGCCCTGCGCCGGCTCGTCCGGATTGACGACGTAGGCGATCAGTTGCCCCCACATCGTGCTGCCGTCCTTGCGCGCCATCTCGACTTCGGTCTGGAACGGTTTGCCGACCGAGAGCAGCGGGAAGGCGGCGGCGCCGACGTCGGCGTAGACCTCGTCGCTCGGGTACAGCGCGCGGCCGGGCAGGCCAAGGGCTTCGTCGCCTTCGTAGCCGAACATTTCGGCGAAGCCGCGGTTGTAGCGCGTGATCAGGCGATTCTTGGTGAACAGGATCGAGACCGAGGCGTTGGTCATGATCGCCTGCACCTCGACCAAAGTCTGGCGCGACTCGGTCACGTCTTCGAGAATCCAGATGGTGCCCGCTTCGCTGCGTTCGGCGTCGAGCGCCTTGGCGCGCACGCGGCACCAGAACAGCGAGCCGTCGCGGCGGCGGAACTGCGACTCGGCGCGCTCGAACGGCAGCCCCACGCCCAGCAGCGGGCCGGCCTCGAGGCCGAAGCGGCGGTACATCTCCAGCGAGGGGAAGACGTCGGCCGCCGGCAGGCCGGTCATCTCTTCGCGCGTGTAGCCGAACATCTCGGCCATGCGCGGATTACACGACATCATCACGCCGCCCTTGCTGAACAGGATGCCGACCGAGGCGTTGTCGAGGATGGCTTTCTGCTCGAGCAGGGTCTGGCGCAGTTCGGACTGGTGGCGATCGAAGGGGCGCAGGTCGGTGAAGACGATGGTGGCGCCCGGCCCGCCTGCGTGGGCCGGCAGCGGCTTGGCGCGCAACTGGACCGCGACGTCGGCGCCGCCGGCCAGCAGCACCGCGTCCCAGTGCCGCGCACCGGCGAACGCATCGCGCAGCGCCCTGGCGCCGGCCGCGATGCTGGGCGGCGCGAAAAAATCGAGCAGCGCGCGGCCGACGATGCCGGCGCCCAGCAGCGCGCCCAGCTCGCGGTTGGCCGCGATGATGATGCCGGCGCCATCGCAGGCGCAGGCCGGCGCGCCGATCAGCTCCAGTGCTGATGCGGCGACGGCAGGCTGCTTGTTAAGTGGTCGATCCATGTCTCCGCTACTGCGATGTATAAATAGTCATGCAGCCTCTGCGCGGGCCGCTTTCGAGCACGATCATAAACCAGAACATCGCCAAAACGCGAAAAACATTGCTTCACGACAGCGCGTTACTCAGATCGCAAACATGTCCATAAATTCATCGACGGGCATGGCGTCCAACGTGGCGGGGTCGAGCGAGGCGGCGAGGATCGCGGCCTGCTGCTTTTCGGGGAAACGGCGCGCCAGGTTGGTCCGGAATTTATCGAGCAGCAGCGGCATGCCTTCGGCGCGCCGGCGCGCGTGGCCGACCGGGTATTCGACCACCACTTCGTCGAAGCTGCTGCCGTCCGTGAATTCGACGGCGAGCGCGTTGGCGATCGAGCGCCTGGCGGGATCGAAGTAATCGGCGGTGAATCGGGGATCCTCGACGCAGGCGATCTTGGCCCGCAGGATGTCGATGCGCGGGTCGGCGGCGACGCCGTCCTCGTAATCGGCGGCTGTCAGCCGGCCGTGGATCAGCGGCACGGCGACCATGTACTGAATGCAGTGGTCGCGGTCGGCCGGATTGGCCAACGCGCCCTGCTTGTCGATGATGCGCAGGCACGCCGCCTGCGTGCGGATGGTCACGCGTGCGATATCGTCGGCGCGCTTGCCGACCTTCGCCATCGCCGAATTGACGATCATCGCCGCCTCCACCGCTGTCTGCGCGTGGAATTCGGCCGGGAAGGATATCTTGAAGAGGACGTTTTCCATCACGTAGGAGCCGTAAGGACGCTGGAAACGGAACGGTTGGCCCTTGAACAGGACGTCGTAGAAGCCCCAGGTTTTTGCGCTGAGCGCAGACGGGTAACCCATCTCGCCGGTGCTGGCGATCAGCGCCAGGCGCACCGCGCGCGAGGTGGCGTCGCCGGCTGCCCACGATTTGCGCGAGCCGGTATTGGGCGCGTGGCGGTAGGTGCGCAGCGCCTGGCCGTCGACCCAGGCCAGCGAGACGGCGGCGAGCATCTCGTCGCGGGACAGGCCAAGCAGGTGTGAAACCACCGCGGTGGACGCGACCTTGACCAGCACGACGTGGTCCAGGCCGACCTGGTTGAAGGAGTTTTCAAGCGCGATGCAGCCCTGGATTTCGTGGGCCTTGATCATTGCGGTGAGAACGTCGCGCATGTGCAGCGGCGGCTTGCCGGCGGCGCGCGCGATGCGCGACAGCCAGTCGGCCGTGGCGAGGATGCCGCCCACGTTGTCGGAGGGGTGGCCCCACTCCGCGGCCAGCCAGGTATCGTTGAAGTCGAGCCAGCGGATCATGGCGCCGATGTTGAAGGCGGCCTGCACGGGGTCGAGCTGGAACCGGGTGCCGGGCACGCGGGCTCCGTTCGGGACCACCGTTCCGGGTACGATGGGGCCGAGCAGTTTTGTGCAGGCGGGATAGGACAGCGCTTCGAGGCCGCAGCCGAGGGTGTCGAGCAGGCAGTAGCGCGCGGTGTCGTAGGCGAGGCTGGAATCGAGCGGGTAATCGCGGACGTAGTCGACGATGTCGATCAGTTCGCGGTCCCAGTCGGGGCGGTTGGCGGAGTCCATATTGGTTCACCTCCTGCTGACGGCGGCGCCAAACCCGGGGTCAGGTCCGCCGGACCTGACCCCAGATCTTGGGCCGCGGCTTAAAACGCGTCGCCGGGCACGCGGACCCACCCTTCCATCAGGACCCGCGCGCTGCGGCTCATGATGGCTTTGCCGACGCTCCACTGGCCGTCGGTTTCGGTCGCTTCGGCGCCGACGCGCAAGGTGCCCGACGGATGGCCGAAGCGCACCGCGGTGCGGGCGCCGCCGCCGGCCGCCAGGTTGACCAGCGTGCCGGGGATCGCCGCGGCGGTGCCGATGGCGACTGCCGCCGTGCCCATCATCGCGTGGTGCAGCTTGCCCATCGACATGGCGCGCACCAGCAGGTCGACATCGCCCGCCGCCACCGGCTTGCCGCTCGACGAAACGTAATCGGCCGGCTTGGCGACGAAGGCGACCTTCGGCGTGTGCTGGCGCTTCGCGGCGTCGTCGATGTGGCTGATGAGGCCCATGCGCAGCGCGCCGTGGGCGCGGATCGCTTCGAATCGGGCCAGCGCGTCCGGGTCGCCGTTGATGGCGTCCTGCAGCTCGGCGCCGGTGTAGCCGATGTCTTCGGCGTTGACGAAAATGGTCGGGATGCCGGCGTTGATCATCGTGGCCTTGAAGGTGCCGACGCCCGGCACCGCCAGTTCGTCGACCAGGCTGCCGGTCGGGAACATGGCGCCGCCGGCGCCCTCTTCTTCCGCCGCGGGATCGAGGAACTCGAGCTGAACCTCGGCCGCCGGGAAGGTGACGCCATCGAGTTCGAAGTCGCCGGTTTCCTGCACCGCGCCGCCGGCGATCGGCACGTGCGCGATGATGGTCTTGCCGATGTTGGCCTGCCAGATGCGCACGGTGGCCATGCCGTCCTGCGGGATGCGGTCCGGCGCGACCAGGCCGGCGCTGATGGCGAACGAGCCCACCGCGGCCGACAGATTGCCGCAGTTGCCGCTCCAGTCGACGAAGGCGGTGTCGATCGACACCTGGCCGAACAGGTAGTCGACGTCGTGATCGGGCTTCGAGCTGGCCGACAGGATCACCGTCTTGCTGGTGCTCGAGGTGGCGCCGCCCATGCCGTCGATCTGCTTGCCGTACGGGTCGGGGCTGCCGATCACGCGCAGCAGCAAGGCGTCGCGCGCCTTTCCGGGAACCTGCGCCGCTTCCGGCAAGTCCTGCAGGCGGAAGAACACGCCCTTGCTGGTGCCGCCGCGCATATACGTAGCGGGGATCTTGATTTGCGGTGCGTGTGCCATGGTCATGCCGCCTTCGTCGATTCGAGGAAGTCCTGGGCGAAGCGCTGCAGCACGCCGCCCGCTTCGTAGATCGACACTTCTTCGGCGGTGTCGAGGCGGCAGGTGACCTGCACTTCTTCGGTGTCGCCGTTGTGGCGGGTGATCACCAGGGTCAGGTCGGCGCGCGGCATGCGCTCGCCGATCACGTCGAAGGTCTCGGTGCCGTCCAGGCCCAGCGTGATGCGGTTGACGCCGAGCTTGAACTCGAGCGGCAGCACGCCCATGCCGACCAGGTTGGTGCGGTGAATGCGCTCGAAGCCTTCGGCGACGATCGCCTCGACGCCGGCCAGGCGCACGCCCTTGGCGGCCCAGTCGCGCGACGAACCCTGGCCGTAGTCGGCGCCGGCGATGATGATCAGCGGCTGCTTGCGCTCCATGTAGGTTTCGATGGCTTCCCACATGCGGGCGACCTGGCCTTCCGGCTCGATGCGGGCCAGCGAACCGGCTTTTACTTTGCCGTCTTCCTTGACCATTTCGTTCTTCAGGGTCGGATTGGCGAAGGTGGCGCGCTGCGCGGTCAGGTGGTCGCCGCGGTGCGTCGCGTAGGAGTTGAAGTCCTCTTCCGGCAGGCCCATTTTGGCCAGGTACTCGCCGGCCGCGCTGTCGAGCATGATGGCGTTCGACGGCGACAGGTGGTCGGTGGTGATGTTATCGCCCAGGATCGCCAGCGGACGCATGCCCTTGAGCGTGCGCGCGCCGGCCAGCGCGCCTTCCCAGTACGGCGGACGGCGGATGTAGGTGGTCTGCGGGCGCCAGTCGTACAGCGGGCTGACCTTCAGGCCGTCGTCGTGCTGCTTGGCGAACATCGGGATGTAGACCTTGCGGAACTGCTCCGGCTTGACGCTGGAGGCGACGACGGCGTCGATCTCTTCGTCGGACGGCCAGATGTCGGCCAGGCGCACCGCCTTGCCGTCGGCGCCGTAGCCAAGGATGTCCTTCTCGATGTCGAAGCGGATCGTGCCGGCGATCGCGTAGGCCACCACCAGCGGCGGCGAAGCCAGGAAGGCCTGCTTGGCGTACGGATGGATGCGGCCGTCGAAGTTGCGGTTGCCCGACAGGACGGCGGTCGCGTACAGGTCGCGGTCGATGATCTCCTGCTGGATCACCGGATCGAGCGCGCCGGACATGCCGTTGCAGGTGGTGCAGGCAAAGGCGACGACGCCGAAGCCCAGCGACTCCAGTTCCGGCATCAGGCCGGCTTCTTCGAGGTACAGCGCGACGGTCTTGGAGCCTGGCGCCAGCGAGGACTTGACCCACGGCTTGCGCTGCAGGCCGAGGCGGTTGGCGTTGCGCGCGATCAGGCCGGCGGCGATCATGTTGCGCGGGTTGTTGGTGTTGGTGCAGCTGGTGATGGCGGCGATGATGACGGCGCCGTCGGGCATCAGGCCCGGCTCGTTCTCGACCACGCCGCTGATGCCGCGCGCGGCCAGCTCGGAGGTCGGCACGCGCTTGTGCGGATTCGACGGGCCGGCGATGTTGCGCACCACGGACGACAGGTCGAAGCTGATCACGCGCTCGTATTCGGCGCTCTTCAGGCTGTCGGCCCACAGGCCGGTTTCCTTGGCGTAGGTCTCGACCAGCTTGACCAGTTCGTCGTCGCGGCCGGTCAGCTTGAGGTACTTGATGGTCTGCTCGTCGATGTAGAACATCGCGGCGGTGGAGCCGAATTCGGGCGCCATATTGGAAATGGTCGCGCGGTCGCCCAAGGTCAGGTTGGCGGCGCCTTCGCCGAAGAACTCGAGGTAGGACGAGACGACCTTCTGGTTGCGCAGGAATTCGGTCAGCGCCAGCACGATGTCGGTGGCGGTGATGCCGGGCTGCGGCTTGCCGGTCAGCTCGACGCCGATGATATCGGGCAGTCGCATCCACGAGGCGCGGCCGAGCATGACGCTTTCCGCTTCCAGGCCGCCGACGCCGATGGCGATCACGCCCAGCGCATCGACCATCGGCGTGTGCGAGTCGGTGCCGACCAGCGTGTCCGGGAAGGCCACGTTGTCCTTCACCTGCACGACCGGCGACATGCGCTCGAGATTAATCTGGTGCAGGATGCCGTTCCCCGGCGGGATCACGTCGACGTTCTTGAACGCCTTCTTGGTCCAGTCGATGAAGTGGAAACGGTCTTCGTTGCGGCGGTCTTCGATGGCGCGGTTCTTGTCGAAGGCGTCGGGGTCGAAGCCGCCGCATTCGACGGCCAGCGAATGGTCGACCACGAGCTGGGTCGGCACCACCGGATTGACCAGGGTCGGATCGCCGCCCTGCAAGGCGATGGCGTCGCGCAGGCCGGCCAGGTCGACCAGCGCGGTCTGGCCGAGGATGTCATGACAAACAACCCGAGCCGGAAACCACGGGAAGTCGAGGTCGCGGCGGCGTTCGATCAGCTGGCGCAGCGAGGCGTTCAGCGTGTCGGGATCGCAGCGGCGGACCAGGTTCTCGGCCAGCACGCGCGAAGTGTACGGCAGCTTGTCCCAGGATCCGGGCGTGATCGCGTCGACCGCGGCGCGGGCGTCGAAGTAGTCCAGCGACGTGCCGGGCAGTGGTTTGCGGTTCAGGGTGTTCATCATGTTCTATTACCAGGTTACTTGCGTTCCGAGATCGGCACGAATTTCAGGTCTTCCGGACCGACGTAGTTCGCGCTCGGGCGGATGATCTTGTTGTCGATGCGCTGCTCCATCACGTGCGCCGACCAGCCGGAGGTGCGCGAGATGACAAACAGCGGCGTGAACATCGAGGTCGGCACGCCCATCATGTGGTACGAGACGGCGGAGAACCAGTCGAGGTTCGGGAACATCTTCTTGATGTCCCACATGACGGTTTCGAGACGCTCGGCGATGTCGAACATCTTGGTCGAACCGGCTTCCTGCGACAGCTTGCGCGCCAGTTCCTTGATCACCTTGTTGCGCGGGTCGGAGATGGTGTAGACCGGATGGCCGAAGCCGATCACGACTTCCTTGTTCTCGACGCGGCGGCGGATGTCGGCTTCGGCTTCGTCGGCGTTCTCGTAGCGCTCCTGCACTTCCAGCGCGGCTTCGTTGGCGCCGCCGTGCTTCGGACCGCGCAGCGCGCCGATCGCGCCGGTGATGGCCGAGTGGATGTCGGAACCCGTGCCGGCGATGACGCGCGCGGTGAAGGTCGAGGCGTTGAACTCATGTTCCGCGTACAGGATCAGCGAGGTGTGCATCGCCTTGACCCACGACTCGGACGGCTTCTCGCCGTGCAGCAGGTGCAGGAAGTGGCCGCCGATCGAATCGTCGTCGGTCTCGACTTCGATGCGTTTGCCGTTGTGGCTGAAGTGGTACCAGTACAGCAGCATCGAGCCGAACGACGCCATCAGGCGGTCGGCGATGTCGCGCGCGCCCGGCATGTCGTGGCTGTCCTTTTCCGGCAGCGCGCAACCGAGCGCGGAGCAGCCGGTGCGCATCACGTCCATCGGGTGGGCGGCGGCAGGCAGCGCTTCGAGTGCCGACTTGACTACCTGCGGCAGGCCGCGCAGCGCTTTCAGCTTGGTCTTGTAGGCTTTCAGTTCGGCGGCGTTCGGCAGTTTGCCGTGCACCAGCAGGTAGGCGATTTCTTCGAACTCGCTGTTGTCGGCAACGTCGAGGATATCGTAGCCGCGATAGTGCAGGTCGTTGCCGGTCTTGCCGACCGAGCAGAGGGCCGTGTTACCGGCGGCGACGCCGGACAGGGCGACGGATTTTTTTGGTTTGAATGCGACGGCTTCGGTTGGTGCTTTATCAGTCATCTTGAAAATCTCCGGTGTGATTATTTTTCTTTACCCTGGGCGAACAGCGAGTCGAGCTTCTTCTCGTAGTCGTGGTAGCCGAGGTAGTCGTACATTTCCATCCGCGGCTGCATGGCTGGCACGACGTTTTTCTGGGTGCCTTCGGCGCGCAGCGTCTTGTAGAAGTTCAGCGCGGCCGCGTTCATCGCGCGGTAGGCGCCGCAGCAGTACAGCGCGATGTCGACCTTGTTGGCGCGCAGTTCGTCGAGCGTGAACAGCGGCGTGGCGCCGAATTCGGTGAGGTTTGCGAGGATGGGCACGCCGACCGCGTCGCGCACCTGGCCGTACATTTCGAGCTTGGTAATCGCTTCCGGGAAGATCATGTCGGCGCCCGCTTCGACGTAGGCGCAGGCGCGGTCGATGGCGGCGTTCAGGCCTTCGACGGCCAGCGCGTCGGTGCGCGCCATGATGACGAAGTTCTCGTCGTGGCGGGCGTCGACGGCGGCCTTGATGCGGTCGACCATCTCTTCCTTGCTGACGATTTCCTTGCCCGGGCGGTGGCCGCAGCGCTTGGCCGAGACCTGGTCTTCCATGTGGACCGCGGCGACGTCGGCGCGGATCATGTGGCGGATGGTGCGGGCGATGTTGAAGGCGCCGCCCCAGCCGGTGTCGATGTCGACCATCAGCGGCAGGCCGCAGGTGTCGGTGATGCGCTGGGCGTCGGTGATGACGTCGTCCATGGTGCTGATGCCGAGGTCCGGCATGCCGAGCGAGTTGGCCGCGACGCCGCCGCCGGACAGGTAGATCGCCTTGTAGCCGGTTTGTTCGGCCATGCGCGCGGTGTACGCGGTAATCGTGCCGACCACCTGCAACGGCGATTCTTCGGCGACTGCGCGGCGGAACAACGCGCCTCGGGATTCTCTCATCGTATTCTCCTGGTATGTTTCATCGAACTGCATCAGGGCTTACATTGCAAGCGGCGTGCCAGCGGCCAGCGTGCTCTCGCCGCAGCGGCCCGGCTGAAGAAGTCCTTTGAAATCAAGATTATGCAAAATATTGCATAATCATCATGTCGGCCCGAGTGTTTCAAGCGGCGTTTCAATGTGAAACAAACGAAACGCCGTGAATTGCCGTCGGACGCGCCATTCTACATCCGGCGTCCCTTCGATGGCGGACGGTCGCCGCGGGGCGGGACGGCGGGCAAGTCGGCGCGGGGCGCGCCCTTCTCCATTTTCACTTCGGTGATGCGCATCTCCAGCACGTCGATCGGATCGCTGAAGTCGTCGATCAGGAAATCGATCGCGCCCTCCAGTTGGACGCCTGCGGCTTCGTCGACAATGCCGCGCGCGTGCCACAGCGCCGTCGCCCGCAAGGTCGAATTATCGACAATGGCCGACGTGGGCAGGATCGTCTGATCGAAGTTCAGGCGCAGCGCCGCGTCGCCGGATTGATCCTTCACATTGCGCAGGACCGCGAATGCGTCGGTGCGGGAGTGGCCGTCGAGGTGGCCGCCGGCGAGTTTCAAGGCGTCGCGCATGCGGAAGAAGCGCTGCGCCTGCGTCTCGCCATGCGCCATCAGCGCGTCCTTCAGGATCGGGCTGCGGTCGGACTTGGACAAGGCATTGAGTTTGACCGGGGCGGTTTTCTCGATCGCGCAACGGTCCAGGATGACGCGGTGGACCTGCACCGGCTGGTGCTTGCGGTCGTCGCCGCGCGTGATGCGCTTGTTGACCGCTTCGATGAACGCGATCTCCTGGTTCAGCGACAGGTTTCCGGACAACTCGTTGCGGCGATCGACGATATCGAATTTCAGCTGCTCGACGTCGAAATCGCGCGGATTGATTTGCAAGACCCACAGCTCGGCGGGCACGCGCGTGTCCTCGACGCCGGCGAGGAAGTTCTTGACCGGCGGGTTTTGCGAGAGCAGGCCGTCCCAGAAGCTGCGCCTGGTTGTGGCCCCGTCCGGGCCAATGAATGGAACCTCAACCGCTTCGAACATCCACGGCAGCGCGGCCGAGGCCAGCACCGCCTGCAGCGAAATGCCACCGTCGGAGGCTGCGCGCTCGGAACTGAAGGCGACGAATTCGCCGTCCCTGACGTCGACGGCGCCGATCAGCAAGTGCGGAATCTGCGCCATCAGCGTCGTGCCGGCGGCGTCCAGCGTGTCGAACGAGGTCGGGTCGGTCGCCACGTCGTGCGACCATCGGTTCAGCGCGACGTCGAGCGGACACCCGTGGGGAAAACCGGCGGGGCTCATCCGGCGTCTGATTTCGGCCGGCTGTTTGGCGACATTCTCGCGGATTCGCGCTGCGAGCTGCTGCTTGAGAATTTCGTTGTCCTCCGGAGCGAGCGGGGGCTTCATGCGCGACTGGACGTCGGCCTCGCGCCAGCGCGCGATATCCTTCGACACGCCGAGCAGCGCGCCGAGCGCGGCGACCAGGTCGAAATCGACCTGCTGTGAAATCAGGCGATCGAGCTGGAAGTAGTCGCCGCGCCCCCAAGCGTTGAAGGGGCCGAGCGTGTCGGCCCATTGCGGCCAGGTGGAGGTCAGCAGCTTCACGCCGTCGCGCAAAGGCGAGGCGTAAGGGCTGAACGCGAGCTCGAATGGCAGCGCGCCGGTGGCGGCGATGGCCGCGCCGTTCCACAGCGTTTCGCCGAGCGATTGTGCGCAGTTGGAATCCCAGAACGCTTCCAGTTTGCGGCAGGCCTGGTCGGCGCCGCCCTGCAGCAAGCCATACCAGGCCAGCAAAGCGCACAGGCCACCGCCGGAAGTGCCGCTGATGCCGACCAGTTTCATCGGATCGCGATCGCTTTTCTCGATGAGCGGAAGCCACCGCTTGAGTGCGCCGGCGGCGTAGGCGGCGTGGCTGCCGCCGCCCTGGCAGGCAATGACGATTTTCCGGGTTTCCATAGAGCCCTCCATTGTGTTGGATAAGCTTATTAGACTCGCTTCGCCCGGATTGGTGCGTGGTATTTTTGGCACTATTGATATATTCAATGGGTTCGGGACTGCCGCACAAGGCCGCGTTGCAACACGTTTCACGCTGAAACGTATAATTGGAACATGAGCTATCCAAACCAAGAAGCCGAGGCCCGGCCAGTTATCTGGACCGTTTCCGTCTCGCGCCTGTCAGACCTGTTCCGCGACATCACGCTCGAATACGACCACCTCGCGTCGATCGAGCCGGTCAATCTCGGCTTCGACGAGGCCGCGCGCGCCATCCGCGAGCGCATGGCCGGCGAGCGCTGCGACGTGATCATCGCGGCCGGATCGAACGCGGCCTACCTGAAGGGGCGGGTGTCGGCGCCGGTGGTCATCGCCAAGGCCAGCGGCTTCGACATGATGCAGGCGCTGGCGCGCGCGCGCCGGGTGTCGGACCGCATCGGCGTGATCACTTACCAGGAAGCGCTGCCGCAGCTGGCCGAGTTCAGCGCGACCTTCGGCGTGCCGATCGCGCAGCGCACCTACGTGACCGAGGAAGACGCGCGGGCGCAGATCAACGAGCTGAAAGCGGCTGGTATCGAGGCGATCGTCGGCGCGGGGCTGATCACCGACCTGGCCGAGGAAGCTGGTCTGACCGGAGTGTTCGTGTATTCGGCCGCGTCGATCCGGCAGGCGTTCGACGACGCGCTGGAGATGGCGCGACAGACGCAGCGCGAAGCCAATCGCAGCCGACGCACGGTGGTGGCGGACACGCTGCGCGCGCGGCACGGACTGGCGGACCTGCGCGGCGAGTCGGCGTCCATGGAGAAGCTGCGCCAGGGCGTCGTGCTGTTTGCGAAATCGCCGGCAACGGTGCTGATCGAAGGCGAAACCGGCACCGGCAAGGAGCTGGCGGCACAGGCGATCCATCGCGAGGGTCCTCGCGGGCTGGGCGCGAACCGGCCGTTCGTCGCGGTGAACTGCGGTGCGGTAGCCGAGTCGCTGCTGGAGTCGGAATTGTTCGGCCATGAGGAAGGCGCCTTCACGGGCGCGCGCCGCGGCGGGCACGCGGGCCTGTTCGAGGCGGCCAACCATGGCACGCTGTTCCTCGACGAGATCGGCGAGATGCCGCTGGCGCTGCAAACGCGCCTGCTGCGGGTGCTGGAGGAGCGCGAAGTGGTGCGGGTTGGCGGAACGCGCCCGGTGCCGGTCAGCGTGCGCGTCATCAGCGCGACGCATTGCGACCTGGAGGCGCGCGTGCGCGAGGGACGCTTCCGCGCCGATTTGTACTACCGGCTGGCGGTGCTGCGCATCGCCCTGCCCCCGCTGCGCGAGCGGCGCGGCGACATCACGGCGCTGGCCGAGTGGTCGCTCAAGAACGCGCTGGCGGCGCTCGGAGCGCGGCCGCATCCGAACCTGCACGCGGAGATCGGCGCCTGCGCGACGCTGCTGGAACGCTACGAGTGGCCCGGCAATGTGCGCGAGCTGCGCAACCTGATGCAGCGCCTTGCGCTGTACCTGGCGGCCGAGCCGCTGCAGGCGCTGACGCCAAGCTTCGTGTCAGGCGTGGCGCCGGAACTGGGACGCCAGACGACGCTGCCTGAACCTCCAGCGCCAGCGCGTACGGAGTCCATCCAGGAGGTGCTGGCGCGCTTTGGCGGCAAGCGCGATGAGGCCGCAGAGTACCTGGGGATCAGCCGCACAACACTGTGGCGGCGCCTCCGAGAAAATTCCTGATCCTGCGAGAAAATTTCGGGTAGCCATTTCTTCGAGAGGAACTATATTACAGCGGTGTCAATGCGCACAAATCGGTTTCGGCGCAGAATCCTAGTTCGTGATTTCACGATGACAATGCCGCTGGCCGCGCTCACGAGGTGCGTCATCGCGGCCACTGGAGGCAACTATGCATCATGCATCGCAAGCGGCACTGTTCTCCCTAATCGGCAACACCCCGGTCATGGAAGTGACCCGCATCGACACCGGCCCCTGCCGGCTGTTCCTCAAGCTCGAATGCCAGAACCCCGGCGGCTCGATCAAGGACCGGATCGGGCTGGCGATGATCACCGCGGCGGAAAACGACGGTAGCCTGAAACCGGGCGGCACCGTGGTCGAAGCGACGGCCGGCAACACCGGCATCGGCCTGGCGCTGGTGGCGCGCATCAAGGGCTACCGCGTGGTACTGGTGGTGCCCGACAAGATGGCGGTCGAAAAAATCCTGCACCTGAAGGCGCTCGGCGCCGAGATCCACCTGACCCGCTCCGACGTCGGCAAGGGGCATCCCGAGTACTACCAGGACGTCGCCGCGCGGCTGGCGAAGGACATCCCGGGCGCATGGTACGCCGACCAGTTCAACAATCCCAACAATCCTCTGGCGCACCAGCACACCACCGGCCCGGAACTGTGGAACCAGGTGAGCCGGAAGCTCGATGCGATCGTCGTCGGCGTCGGCTCGGCGGGCACGCTGACCGGACTGTCGCACTATTTCGCCGAGGTCCATTCGGAGCTCGAATTCGTGCTGGCCGATCCGAAGGGCTCGATCCTGGCGGAGTACATCCGCACCGGCAAGGTGTCGGAAGTGTCGGGATCGTGGGCGGTGGAAGGCATCGGCGAGGATTTCATCCCGTCGATCGCCGACATGACGCGCGTGAGCACGGCCTACACGATCAGCGACGAGGAGAGCTTCCAGACCGCGCGCCTTCTGCTGCGCGAGGAAGGTATTCTCGGCGGCTCTTCGTCCGGCACGCTGCTGGCCGCCGCGCTGCGCTACTGCCGCGCGCAGACCACGCCGAAGCGCGTGGCCACTTTCGTCTGCGACACCGGCACGCGCTACCTGAGCAAGGTGTACAGCGACGGCTGGATGTTCGACCAGGGCCTGCTGACGCGCCCCCTGCTCGGCGACCTGCGCGACCTGATCGGGCGCCGCTACGATGGCGGCGATGTGGTCACTGTGGCGCCGACCGACACCCTGCTCACCGCCTTCAACCGCATGCGCAGCGCCGACCTGGCGCAGCTTCCCGTGATTGACAACGGCAAGCTCGCCGGTATCATCGACGAGTCCGACCTGCTGCTGCACATCACCGCCGACGGCGGCGGCTTCAGCGGACCGGTGTCGTCGACGATGACGGCGCAGCTTCAGACGCTGGCGCCGTCGGCCAGCATGCAGCAGCTGCGCGGCATCCTCGATCGCGGGCTGACCGCGGTGATCTCCGACAGCGACCGGTTCTACGGTCTCATCACCCGCTTCGACCTACTTAACCACTTGCGCAGGAATTTATCGTGACCGACAAAAAACAGCATCTTGCCACCCGCGTCATCCACGGCGGACAGGCGCCAGATCCCGCCACTGGCGCCGTGATGCCGCCAATTTATGCCACCTCCACCTTCGTGCAGGAGAGTCCCGGCGTGCACAAGGGACTGGATTACGGGCGTTCGCACAACCCGACACGCTGGGCGCTGGAACGCTGCGTGGCCGACCTCGAAGGCGGATCCCGCGCGTTCGCGTTTGCCTCCGGACTCGCGGCCATCTCCACCGTGCTGGAACTGCTGGAGCATGGCTCGCACATCGTCGCCGGCGACGACATGTACGGCGGCACCTACCGGCTGTTCGAAAGGGTGCGCCGGCGCAGCGCCGGACACGATTTCACTTACGTCGACCTGTCGAATCCCGAGGCGCTGATGGCCGCGCTGAAGCCCGAGACGCGCATGGTGTGGGTGGAATCGCCAACCAATCCGATGCTCAAGCTGGCCGACCTGAAGGCGATCGCGGACATCTGCCGCGCGCGCGGCATCATTACCGTTTGCGACAACACCTTCGCCAGCCCGATCGTGCAGCGGCCGCTAGAAGCTGGCATCGACATCGTGGTGCACTCGACGACCAAGTTCATGAACGGTCACTCGGACGTGATCGGCGGGGTCGCGGTGGTGGGCGGCGAGCCGCACCAGGCGGAATGGGCCGAGCGGCTCGGCTTCCTGCAAAACTCGGTGGGCGCGATCCAGGGGCCGTTCGACAGCTTCCTGGTGCTGCGCGGGATAAAGACGCTGGCGCTGCGGCTGGAGCGCAGCTGCTCGAATGCGCTCGACCTGGCGCAGTGGCTGGAACGCGAACCGAAGGTGCGCAAGGTGTACTACCCGGGACTCGAATCGCATCCGCAGCACGCGCTGGCGAAGCGGCAGATGGACGGCTTCGGCGGCATCATCTCGATCGAACTCGAGACCGACCTGGCCGGTGCGCGCCGCTTCCTGGAGCGCTGCCACGTCTTCACGCTGGCCGAGAGCCTGGGCGGGGTCGAGAGCCTGATCGAGCACCCTGCCCTGATGACCCACGCGACCATCCCTGCAGAACAGCGCGCGCAGCTCGGGATCAGCGACACGCTGATCCGGCTGTCGGTCGGCGTCGAGCACGTCGAGGACCAGCGCGAGGACTTGACGAGGGCGCTGGCCGCGATTTAGCAGGCGGCGCGGCCCAACGGCTGGGGTCAGGTCCGCGGGACCTGACCCCGATTCTGTCGCTGCCGCGCCCTATTTTCCGAGGGCCGGAATGTCGCGCGGCTTGTACGGCGCGACGGGCTGCTCGGCGATCTTCTTGTCGAGCAGCTCCAGCGCGACTTCCAGCTGGCGGTCGCGTCCCGCAAAGGTTTCGTGCGGCAGGTTGTCGACTTCGACGTCCGGAGTCACTCCGACGCCTTCAATCAGCCATTCGCCCTGCGCCGAGAACTGCGTGAACTCCGCGACGCGCGCCATGCCGTTGTCCATCAGTGCGTTGCCGTCGCTGAGCCACACGCCGGCGCCGGCGGTGCGCTTGCCGACCAGCGGGCCAAGCTTGAGGGCCTTGACGCCGGCGGCGAAGGTCTCGCCGTCGGAGTAGGTCAGCTCGTCGACCAGCACTACCAGGTGGCCGCGGAAGGTGCCCTGCATGTTCGGCGACGGCAGGCTGCCGTGCGAGGTCCAGAACGCCCACGACTTGCGCAGCAGCTTCTCTATGATCCAGCTGTCGATGTTACCCCCGCGGTTGCGGCGCACGTCGATGATCAGGCCCTGGCGGTTGACGTTCGCGTAGAAGTCGCGCGCAAAGGCGTTGATGTCGCTCGGCGTCATCGCACGCAGGTGCAGGTAGCCGATCTTGCCCTTGGAGGCCTTCTCGACCTGGTCGGCGCGGCCCTGCTCCCAGTCCGAGTAGCGCAGGTTGCCGTTGCGCGCCATCGACACTGGCGTGACCATCACCGAACGCGGGGCGCCGCCCGGCGTCTTCACCTGCAGCAGGACCTGCTTGTCGGCCTGGTTCAGCAGCAGGTCGCCGATGTCGCGCGCCTCGGCCAGCGACTTGCCGTTGATGGCGGTGAGGATGTCGCCTTCCTTGACGTTGACGTCGGGCGCGGCCAGCGGGCCGCGTTCGGACGGCAGCTCCGGCTCGCCGCGATAGATGCGGTCGACGCGGTAGCCGTCGGCCACGCGCGTGAGCACGGCGCCGAGTCCCGCGGCGGTGCCTTCCGACGCCGGCTTGCGCACGTCGCCGGGACGAATCTGCGAGTGCAGCGCGCCGACCTCGCCCACCATCATCCCGAGGACGTCATCGAGTTCGGCGCGGTCGGTGACGCGCGCGGCCAGCGGCGCGTAACGCGTGCGCACCGCGTTCCAGTCGACGCCGCGCATGTTCGAGTCGTACAGGAAGTCGCGGTGCATGCGCCAGGCGTCGTTGAACATCTGGGTCCATTCCAGGCGCGGATCGACGCGAATCGCCCAATCGTCGACCGTAATCTTTGCCTTCGATACGTCGGCCGGCAGCTTGGCGCCGGCATCGACGATCATCAGGTCGCCGGGGCCGGACCTGGCGGCGGTGCGATAGTAGACGTGCTTGCGGTCGCCCGTCAGCGCAAACGAGCGCACGTTGGCGACGAAAATTTCAGGCTTGGGCGACGTCCGGCTGATGGCGAGCGTCTTCAGGACGCCCTTGCCGTCTTCGCCATCGAGCAGGTAGAGGCGCTTGGCGTCCACTTCCAGCTTCTTGTAATTGCCCGGCTCGATCGGCACTTCGAACAGGCGGTCCTTCAGGCCGGCGTAGGCGACCGATGGCGACTCCGGCTTTTTGGGCGCGGCCTTGTCGGCCTCCTTCTCCTTGCCCTCTTCCGCTTTGGCTTCCGGCTTGCTCAACTCGTCGTCGGGCTTGAACGGGAAGCGCGCGCCAGCCTGCAGCGCCAGCGCGTACACGCCCACGCGCTTGTCGAACACCGGTCCCATGTTGCGGTCGCCCCATGGCGAGCCGTTGGCCAGGTTGAAGTGGCGCGACGACAGGAAGTACAGCCATTTGCCATCGGGCGCGAATGCCGGCGAGCTGGCCGAATAGCGGTCGGTGGTGACGAAGGCGAGCTGCTTCGATTGGACGTTGAACATGCCGATCTGGCGGCGCTGCGCGTCGCTGCCGGCGCGCACGAACGCCATGTGGTGGCTGTCCGGCGACCACACCACCTCGTCGGAGGTGTCGAAACCGCTCTTGCCGGCGTCGTCGATGATGACGTTGGTGCGCGCGGCCAGGTCGAGCAGCCAGGTGCGGCCATGCTTGTCGGTGTGCGCGAGCCATTTTCCGTCGGGAGACGGGTACAGGTTGAGGCGGTGGCTGGCGCCGTCGCGGGTCAGCTGCTCGCCGCGGCCGGAGCCGTCGGCGGCGTAGCGCCAGATCTCGTTTTCGCCGGTGGTGTCGACGATCGCGTAGACCCATTTGTCGTCGTGGCTGAACACGGCGGCGCGGGCGCGCGCGCCGTCGGGGATGGCGATGTCGACGCGGCGCTGACCGTCAGCGCCGGCCACCGTCACGCGGCCGCGCGCGGTCAGCACGATGCGTTCGGCCTTGCTGGCCGGTTCGATGCTGGTGAGCGCCTCGAGCGCCGGCCGAACCAGGCGCGTGCGCTGCTGGTCGAAGTCGGACATCAGCGTGGCCTTGATGACGCTGTCGGCGCCGCCCGCCAGATCCAGCACGTGGATGTCGGCGCCGAGCTGATAGGCGATGCGGCCGTCGCCGAGGGAGGCGCTGCGCACATCCCACTGTTTGTGGTGGGTGTGGGCGCGGCGGTCGGAGCCGTCGGGCAGCGAAGACCAGATGTTGTCGGCGCCGCCGGCGTCGCTGATGAAGTACAGGCGGCCTTGCCACCACATCGGGCGGCGGTTGTTGGCGTCGTCCTTGAACAGCAGCTGGGCCTCGCCCTTGCCTTGCAGGTCGTAGCGCCACAACTGCGCGTGGGCGCCGCCGCGGTAGGCGCGCACGTTATCGGCGGTCATCGACAGGCCCATGCGCGTGAAGTAGACCCAGCGGCCGCTGTCGTCGAGGGTGGCGTCGTTGGCCTCGGCCAGCGGCAGCACGCGGCGCTTCATGGTCGATGGCTCGATGGCGACGACGATGCGCTGGCGCAGCGGGCCGGTCGCGTGCTCGGTGCTGACCAGGACCTCGCCCTGCGGGGTCCAGCCGACGACCAGCACGCCGCCATTGTCGAAGGTGATGCGCTTGGGCAGGCCGCCTTCGAGCGGCATCACGTAGGCTTCCTGCGCGCCTTCGTAGGAGGCGGCGAAGGCGAGCGATTTGCCGTCGGGGGAAATCGACGAGTGGGTCTCGGCGGCCGGATGGGTGGTCAGGCGCTGTGCCTTGCCGCCTGCGGTCGTGGTGCGCCACAAGTCGCCCTCGGCGGTGAAGACCACGGTGTCGCCGCGGATCGAGGGGAAGCGGAAGTAGGGTTCGGCGGCGAAGGCGTGGCCGGCGGCCAGCGCCAGCGAGAGAGCGAGGGTTGTGCGGGACAGAATCATGGCGCGGGGCAGTCTGGTTGCGGGAGAGCATGAGTTTGCCATAACACCCATCGCGGTGGATGTGCATATATGCAAATAAAATCTGCTGACAGCGGCGCTGAAAATGGGGTCAGGTTCGCAGGACCTGACCCCGATCGCAGAAAAAAAAGCCCGCGACTGGCGCGGGCTTTTGGAAGCGTTGCTGCTTACTCGATTTCGACCGTCTCGGCCGGCGCGGGCGGCGGCAAGGCGTCGCTCTCCGGAAACTCGAGGAACACCGTGTCCTTGTCGTCGAGGTCGACCGTGACACGTCCGCCGTTGACCAGGCGGCCGAACAGCAGCTCGTCGGCCAGCGCCTTGCGGATCATGTCCTGGATCAGGCGCGCCATCGGGCGCGCGCCCATCTGCGGGTCGAACCCTTTCTTCGACAGGAACTTGCGCAGCTTCTCGGTGAAGATGGCTTCGACCTTCTTCTCGTGCAGCTGCTCTTCCAGCTGCATCAGGAACTTGTCGACGACGCGCAGGATGATCTCCTCGTCGAGCGCACGGAAGCTGATGGTCGCGTCGATCCGGTTGCGGAACTCCGGCGTGAACATGCGCTTGATGTCGGCCATCTCGTCGCCGGCAGCCTTCGACTCGGTGAAGCCCATGGAGCGCTTTGTCAGGCTTTCCGCGCCCGCGTTGGTGGTCATGATGATGATCACATTGCGGAAGTCGGCCTTGCGTCCGTTGTTGTCGGTCAGCGTGCCGTGGTCCATCACTTGCAGCAGGATGTTGAAAATGTCCGGGTGGGCTTTTTCAATTTCGTCCAGCAGCAGCACCGCGTGCGGCTTCTTGGTGATCGCTTCGGTCAGCAGGCCGCCCTGGTCGAAACCGACGTAACCCGGCGGCGCGCCGATCAGGCGCGACACCGCGTGGCGCTCCATGTACTCGGACATGTCGAAGCGAATCAGCTCGATGCCGAGGATGAAGGCGAGCTGCTTGGCCACCTCGGTCTTGCCGACGCCGGTCGGACCGGAGAACAGGAAGGAGCCGATCGGCTTGTCGGTCTTGCCCAGGCCGGCGCGCGCCATTTTGATGGCCGACGACAGCGCGTCGATCGCAGGGTCCTGGCCGAACACCACGTTGCGCAGGTCGCGGTCGATGGTCTGCAGCTTGCTGCGGTCGTCCTGGTTGACGGTTTGCGGCGGGATCCGGGCGATCTTGGCGATAATGTCCTCGATCTCGGTCTTGCCGATGGTTTTCTTCTGCTTCGACTTCGGCAGGATGCGCTGCGCGGCGCCGGCTTCGTCGATGACGTCGATCGCCTTGTCGGGCAGGTGGCGGTCGTTGATGAAGCGCGCAGCCAGTTCGGCCGCGGTCGACAGCGCCGACGACGAGTACTTGACGCCGTGGTGCTCCTCGAAGCGAGACTTCAGGCCGCGCAGGATCTGGATGGTCTGCTCGACGCTCGGCTCGTTGACGTCCACTTTCTGGAACCGGCGGCTCAAAGCGTGGTCCTTCTCGAACACGCCGCGGAACTCGGTGTAGGTGGTCGCGCCGATGCACTTGAGCTGGCCGTTGGCGAGCGCAGGCTTGAGCAGGTTGGACGCGTCCAAGGTGCCGCCCGACGCCGAACCGGCGCCGATGATCGTGTGGATCTCGTCGATGAACAGGATGCCGTGCGGCGTTTCCTTGAGCTGCTTGAGCACGGCCTTCAGGCGCTGCTCGAAATCGCCGCGGTACTTGGTGCCGGCCAGCAGCGCGCCCATGTCGAGCGAATACACGACGGCGTTCTGCAGGATTTCAGGCACGTCTTCCTGGGTGATGCGCCAGGCCAGGCCCTCGGCGATCGCGGTCTTGCCCACGCCGGCTTCGCCGACCAGCAGCGGATTGTTCTTGCGGCGGCGGCACAGGATCTGAATGACGCGATCGACTTCGTCCTCGCGCCCGATCAGCGGATCGATCTTGCCTTCGGCCGCGGCCTTGTTCAGGTTTTGGGTGAACTGGTCGAGCGGGCTTTCCTTCGGCTGCCCTTCGACCTGCGCTTCTTCCACGCCTTCCGAAGTCTTTTGCGATTCGGCCTGCTGGTCCTTGCGCACGCCGTGCGAAATGAAGTTGACCACGTCCAGGCGGGTGGCGCCCTGCTGGTGCAGGTAGTACACCGCGTGCGAATCCTTTTCGCCGAAGATGGCCACCAGCACGTTGGCACCGGTGACTTCCTTCTTGCCGTTCGAGGCGGACTGCACGTGCATGATGGCACGCTGGATCACGCGCTGGAAGCCTAGCGTCGGCTGGGTGTCGACCTCGCCCGTGCCGGGCACGGTCGGGGTGTTGTCGCCAATGAAGTTGGTCAGCGTCTTGCGCAAATCGTCGACATTGACCGCACAGGCGCGCAGGACTTCCGCGGCGGATGGGTTGTCGAGGAGCGCCAGCAGCAAATGCTCAACGGTAATAAATTCATGCCGTGCTTGCCGTGCTTCGACAAAGGCCATGTGTAGGGAAACTTCCAGTTCCTGCGCAATCATACTTCCTCCATCACGCATTGCAGGGGGTGCCCTGCCTTACGTGCGTGCGTTAATACAAACTCGACTTTGGTACACGCGATATCTTTGGAAAACACGCCGCACACTCCCTTGCCGTGACGGTGAACCGAAAGCATAATTTGCGTTGCCGTTTCCCGATCCTTGTTGAAATACTCCTGGATGATGGCGACAACGAATTCCATCGGCGTGTAGTCGTCGTTCAACAGGGCCACCTGGTACAAAGGTGGCGGCTTGACGACTTGCCGCTCCAGTAGTTGCTCGGTATCTTGCTTGGTTGCCATACGCTTTATTCTAATGCTTTCAATGGTGATGCAATGCGTAAAGATCAGGGCATTTACATTTGTTTTCCATCTTACGCGTTTTCCGCCTGATGCGCAGATGGCGACCCGTTTGGGAAAATCAAGAGTTGCTTTGAACCCACTGTGGCAAAAGAATCAATACCAATCCAAAAGCGCTTGACTTCAATAGTCATTCCGCCAACAATGCATCTATCGACGGTACTTATGTACTTGTTGATAAGAAGTGAGCAGGCTGAGGAGGGGGCAAGAAGCTTCTTGCTTTTATGGCTCGTGTGATTGGTTTTTTTTGAAAGTTCTTTTTATGGCAACAGGTACAGTTAAGTGGTTCAATGATTCCAAAGGTTTTGGCTTCATCACTCCAGATGACGGCGGCGAGGATCTGTTCGCACACTTCTCCGCAATCAACATGAACGGTTTCAAGACCCTCAAAGAAGGTCAAAAAGTTCAATTCGAAGTCACGCAAGGCCCTAAAGGCAAGCAAGCTTCCAACATCCAGGCTGCTTAAGCAAACCCGAATGTAAAAAACCCCGCCAACTGGCGGGGTTTTTTTTCGTCTGGCCCTTCAGGGCTTACGTGCGTATCGACGATACACCTCGTCATCGTTTCGCTTGCCGATCAACACGATCCGAATTACGCCATCCTCAACGCGGTAGATCGCCCTGTATTCCCCGATGTCGACCCTGCGCTCTCTGCGGCGCGCGCCCTTCAACGCCGCGCTGTCGTGCGGACTCGGTTCACTCATCAGTTTCAGCATTGATACCGAGACCTGTTTGAATTGCTTCGGCGGCAGCGAGAACAGGAATTTTTCAACCTCCTTGCTGAGCGTCAACAGCAGCATTTTCGATCTCCTCGAGCCTGCCAACTATCAACGCCAAAGCATCACCCTCCACGTATCCTCCCTGCTCGGCCAGTTCCGCCCGCGAGAGCCAAAGGGCGTCGGTGATTTCTTCCATGTGGGCGAGCATCACGTCGAAGTCGTGCGCGGAAATCAGATACGCAGCCGCCTTCCCGTCGTCGCCAATACTAACCGGCGCTTGACCCGCCGCCCTCACCAACTCGGCAAGATGCCGACCGGCCTCATCGATACGGAACACTTTCCCACTCGTTTTGTCGTTCACTTCCGCCTCCCGGAGAAAAGCATTTGTCAATTATAGGTATCCGAATGGCGCGCACGCTTCAATATGCAAAAAGCCCCAGCTCCATCAAGGAACCGGGGCTTTTCAGCCGAGCGAGGGAACAAATCTACATGTTTTCGATCATCACTTCGCCGAAGCCGGAGCACGATACCTGCGTCGCACCTTCCATCAGGCGCGCGAAGTCGTAGGTGACCTTCTTCGACGCGATCGACTTCTGCATCGAGGCGATGATCAGGTCCGCCGCTTCGATCCAGCCCATGTGGCGCAGCATCATCTCGGCCGACAGGATCAAGGAGCCCGGGTTGACGTAGTCCTTGCCGGCGTACTTCGGCGCGGTGCCGTGGGTCGCCTCGAACATCGCCACCGTGTCGGACATGTTGGCGCCCGGCGCGATGCCGATGCCGCCGACCTGAGCGGCCAGCGCGTCGGAGATGTAGTCGCCGTTCAGGTTCAGCGTCGCGATGACGCTGTACTCGATCGGGCGCAGCAGGATCTGCTGCAGGAAGGCGTCGGCGATCGAATCCTTGATGCAGATATCGCGCCCGGTCTTCGGGTTCTTGAACTTCATCCACGGGCCCCCGTCGATCAGCTCGGCGCCGAACTCCTTCGCAGCGAGCGCGTACGCCCAGTCGCGGAAGCCGCCTTCGGTGTACTTCATGATGTTGCCCTTGTGGACAATCGTCACCGACGGCTTGTCGTTGTCGATCGCGTACTGGATCGCCTTGCGCACGAGGCGCTCGGTGCCTTCGATCGACACCGGCTTGATGCCCAGGCCCGAGGTCTCGGGGAAGCGGATCTTGGTCACGCCCATTTCCTTGACCAGGAAATCCATCAGCTTCTTGACGCCGTCGGATCCCTGCTGGTACTCGATGCCGGCGTAGATGTCTTCCGAGTTCTCGCGGAAGATGACCATGTTGGTCTTTTCCGGTTCTTTCAGCGGCGACGGCACGCCGGTGAAATAGCGCACCGGGCGCAGGCAGACGTACAGGTCGAGCTGCTGGCGCAGCGCCACGTTGAGCGATCGGATGCCGCCGCCGACCGGCGTGGTCAAAGGGCCCTTGATCGACACGACATAGTCCTTGACCGCGTCGAGCGTCTCTTCTGGCAGCCACACGTCCGGGCCGTACACGCTGGTCGACTTCTCGCCGGCGAATACTTCCATCCAGCTGATCTTGCGCTTGCCGCCGTAGGCCTTGGCCACCGCCGCATCCACGACCTTGATCATCACCGGCGTGATGTCGATGCCGGTGCCGTCGCCCTCGATGAAAGGGATGATCGGATTATCCGGCACCGCGAGCGACAGGTCGGCGTTGACGCCGATTTTCTGGCCCTCGGCCGGGACGGTGATATGTTGGTACATTGAGCTCTCCCGAAGTCCTGCATAAGACATAAGATTCTAGTATTGCATTATGCACCAGACGTATGCGAGGTGCTATGATTTTGGCTTCCCTCCTCCGCACCATGCCATGCCCCTGATCCTCTTCAACAAACCCTTCCAGGTCCTGTGCCAGTTCACGCCGCAGGATGGCCGCGAATCGCTGGCCGACTACCTGTCCATCCCCGGCATCTACCCGGCCGGACGGCTCGACGCCGACAGCGAGGGCCTGATGCTGCTCACCGACGACGGCAAGCTGCAGCACAAGATCGCGCATCCCGATCACAAGGAAGCGAAGACTTACTTGGTACAGGTGGACGGCGTGGCGGATGCGGACGCGCTGGCGCGCCTGCAGGCGCCGATCGACCTGGGCGACTTCATCACCAAGCCTTGCCGCGCGGTGCGCATCGCCGAGCCGGATTGGCTGTGGCCGCGTAATCCGCCGATCCGCGAGCGCGCCGACAAGCCGACCAGCTGGATCGCGATCACGCTCGAAGAGGGCAAGAACCGTCAGGTGCGGCGCATGACCGCGGCGGTCGGGCTGCCGACGCTGCGGCTGGTGCGATCGAGCATCGGGCCATTTTCGCTGGCGACGCATCCCTTGATGCCGGGCGACTTCGTGGAAGTGCCGGCGACTTCGATCGGCAAATAAAAAACCCGCCGAAGCGGGTTTTTTTGGTACGTCCGATGACGGCTTACGCCAGCGTTTCGATCGCGTTGTTGAAGGTGGCGCTTGGACGCATTGCGGCCGACACCTTCGCCTCATCGAGCTTGTAGTATCCGCCCACGTCGACCGGCTTGCCCTGCACCGCCAGCAATTCGGCGACGATCTTCGCTTCGTTTTCGGTGAGCGACTTGGCCAGCGGCGCGAAGTGCGCTGCCAGTTCGGCGTCCTCGGTCTGGGCGGCCAGTTCCTGCGCCCAGTACATCGACAGGTAGAACTGGCTGCCGCGGTTGTCGAGTTCACCGGTCTTCGGCGACGGCGACTTGCGGTTGTCCAGCAGCTTGCCGGTGGCCGCGTCCAGCGTCTGGGCCAGGATCTTGGCCTTGGCGTTGCCGGTCTTCAGGCCCAGGTCTTCGAACGACACCGCCAGCGCCAGGAACTCGCCCAGCGAATCCCAGCGCAGGTGATTTTCTTCCACCAGCTGCTGCACGTGCTTCGGCGCCGAACCGCCCGCGCCGGTTTCGTACATGCCGCCGCCGGCCATCAGCGGGACGATCGACAGCATCTTGGCGCTGGTGCCCAGTTCCAGGATCGGGAACAGGTCGGTCAGGTAGTCGCGCAGGATGTTGCCGGTCACCGAGATGGTGTCCAGGCCGCGCTTCAGGCGCTCGAGCGTGTAGCGCATCGCGCGCACTTGCGACATGATCTGGATGTCCAGGCCCGTCGTGTCGTGCTCTTTCAGATAGGTCTTGACCTTGGTGATCAGCTCATTCTCGTGCGGACGGTACGGGTCGAGCCAGAACACGGCCGGCATGCCGGAGTTGCGCGCGCGCGTGACGGCCAGCTTGACCCAGTCGCGGATCGGCGCATCCTTGACCTGGCACATGCGCCAGATATCGCCCTCTTCGACGTTCTGCGACAGCAGCACTTCGCCCGTTGCCAGGTCGGTGATGTTGGCCACGCCGGCTTCGGTGATCTCGAAGGTCTTGTCGTGCGAGCCGTATTCCTCGGCCTGCTGGGCCATCAGGCCGACGTTCGGCACGGTGCCCATGGTCTTCGGATCGAACGCGCCATGCCATTTGCAGAAGTTGATGATCTCCTGGTAGATGCGGGCGAAGGTGCTCTCCGGGATCACGGCCTTGACTTCCTTCAGGCGACCGTCGGCGCCGTACATCTTGCCGCCGGCGCGGATCATCGCGGGCATCGAGGCGTCGACGATGACGTCGTTGGGCGAATGGAAGTTGGTGATGCCCTTGGCCGAATCGACCATGGCCAGCGCCGGACGGTTTTCCTGGCAGGCGTGGATGTCACGGATGATTTCATCGCGCTGCGACACCGGCAGGTTCTCGATCTTGTTGTACAAGTCGGCCATGCCGTTGTTGACGTTGATGCCCAGGCTGTCGAACAGCGCGCCGTGCTTGGCGAAGGCTTCCTTGTAGAACATGCGCACGGCGTGGCCGAACACGATCGGGTGCGACACCTTCATCATGGTCGCCTTGACGTGCAGCGAGAACATCACGCCGGTGTTCTTGGCGTCGTCGATCTGCTTTTCGTAGAACGCCAGCAGCGCCTTGCGGCTCATGAACATCGAGTCGATGATCTCGCCGTCCTGCAGCGCCACCTTCGGCTTGAGCACGATGGTGTTGCCGCTTTTGGTGATCAGTTCCATCTTGACGTCGCGCGCGCCCTTGATCGTCATCGACTTTTCGCCGTGATAGAAGTCGCCTTCGGTCATGTGCGAGACGTGGGTGCGCGACGCCGGCGACCATTCGGCCATCGAGTGCGGGTTCTTGCGGGCGTATTCCTTGACGGCGCGCGGGGCGCGGCGGTCCGAGTTACCTTCGCGCAGAACCGGGTTCACGGCCGAACCGATGCACTTGCCGTAGCGGGCCTTGATTTCTTTTTCTTCGTCGGTCTTCGGCTGCGCCGGATAGTTCGGCACGTCGTAGCCCTTGGCCTGCAGTTCCTCGATCGCCGCTTCGAGCTGAGACACCGAGGCGCTGATGTTCGGCAGCTTGATGATGTTCGCTTCCGGCGTCAGGGTCAGCTTGCCCAGTTCGGCCAGCGTATCGGGCACGCGCTGCTCCGGCTTGAGGCGCTCGGGGAACGCGGCCAGGATGCGGCCGGCGACCGAGATGTCGCTCTTCTCGACGGTGATGCCGGCGGCTTTGGCGAAAGTGCTGACGACTGGAAGGAAGGCGTGGGTCGCCAGCAGCGGCGCCTCGTCGGTCAGGGTGTAGATGATGGTCTGATCACTGCTCATGCGATTTTCCTCAATGTGCGCGAACGGTGGCGCGATGGGTGAAACTCAGAAATCTTAAACTTCTTCCGATGAAGGGGGCGCGCCGGAAAGTCTTCTATAAGACATAAGAGGCGCGTTTCACATTATGCACCAGTATTTTGCCAGGCGCCATGGTTTTAAGGCAGAGATCCAGATTTCGCCGCGCCAAGCGAAAAAACCCGCCGGACCGAGTCAGGCGGGTTTCTTTTCCCACAGGCACTGCTGGACGCAACCGCCGAAGCGGCCACGCCAACGCGGCAATTAAGCCAGCGCTTTCAGGGCAGCTGCCAGGCGGCTCTTGTGACGAGCGGCCTTGTTCTTGTGGATGATTTTCTTGTCAGCGATGCTGTCAATGGTCGAAACCGACGATTGGAAGATCGACGCGGCAGCTGCCTTGTCGCCAGCCTGGATCGCTTTACGCACTGCCTTGATAGCGGTGCGCAGGGTCGAACGCTGCGACGAGTTGTGTGCGTTCTGCTTAACTGCTTGACGAGCGCGTTTGCGCGCTTGTGCGGTATTTGCCATGGAATTTCCTAAAACGGGGTCAAGTTGCGTTTGCAAACACAAGCGTCTGGCAAACCGGTGAGTTCATGCTGCTTGAACAACCTTGCTGTCAAACCAGTGCCTGTCAAACAAATGTGTCTGCGTAACAGAATTCTGTACAGCCTTCGATTATAGCGAATTATTCCGGCCGGAGCAATTCAAAAATCGCACATGTCGGATCTGGCCGGCCGCGGAGGTGTTGCCGGGATATAATCTCGCGCCATGAACTTGCTCAAATCCCTCGCCGCCATTTCCAGCATGACCATGCTGTCCCGCATCACCGGACTGCTGCGCGACAGCCTGTTCGCGCGCGCGTTCGGCGCCTCGGCCTATACCGACGCCTTCATTATCGCATTTCGCATCCCCAACCTGCTGCGCCGGCTGTTCGCCGAAGGCGCGTTCTCGCAGGCCTTCGTGCCGATCCTGGCCGAGTACAAGCACCAGCAGGGCGACGCGGCCACCAAGACCCTGGTCGACCACGTCGCCAATTCGCTGATCTGGGCGACCCTGGCGGTCACCGTGGTGGGCATCCTCGGCAGCGGCGTGCTGCTGACCCTGATCGCCAGCGGCCTGGCGCCGGACGCCTTCAACGACGCGGTGCTGATGACCCGCATCATGTTCCCTTATATAGTGTGCATGGCGTTTGCGGCGCTCGCAGGCGGCGTGCTCAATACCTGGCGCGAATTCAAGGTGCCGGCGTTCGCGCCGGTCCTGCTGAACATCTCGCAAATTTTCGCCGCGCTGTTCCTGGTGAAATATTTTGCCCAGCCCGTCTACGCGATGGTGGTCGGCGTCTGCGTCGGCGGCATCCTGCAGGTGGCGGTGCAGGTGCCGGCGCTGGTGCGCATCGGCATGTTGCCGCGCCTGTCGTTCAATCCCCTGTCCGGCCTGCGCGATCCCGGCGTGCGGCGCATGCTCAAGCGCATGGGGCCGGCCGTGTTCGCCGTCGCCGCCGCGCAAATCAGCCTGCTGATCAACACCAGCTGGGCCGCCAGCCTGGCGGCGGGCAGCGTGTCGGCGCTGCAGTACGCCGACCGGCTGATGGAGTTCCCGATCGGCCTGCTGGGCGTGGCGCTGGGAACGGTGCTGCTGCCCAGCCTGTCGAAGGCGAACTCGGAGGGCGACAACACCGAGTATTCCTCGCTGCTGGACTGGGGCCTGCGCCTGACCTTCCTGCTGGCGCTGCCGGCCGCGGTCGGCATGGCCGCGCTGGCCGAACCGCTGATCGCCACCCTGTTCCACTACGGCCGATTTAGCGCCACGGCGATTCACACCTCCGCCATGCCGCTGATGGCCTACGCGGCCGGCCTGCTCGGCATCATCCTGGTCAAGACCCTGGCGCCGGCGTTCTACGCGCGCCAGGACATCCGCACGCCGGTGCGCATCGCCACCGGCACGATCATCGCGACCCAGCTGCTGAACATCGTCTTCGTGTGGTGGATGGGGATGGGCGTCACGGGCCTGGCGCTGTCGATCGGCGCCGGCGCCTGCCTGAACTCTCTGTTCCTGTACATCGGACTGCGCAAGCGCAAAATCTTCGTGCCGCAGGCAGGCTGGATCGGATTCTCCGCCAAGCTGGTGGTGGCCGTCGCGCTGATGGGCGCGTTGTGCTGGTACGCCCAAGGACAGTTCGACTGGGCCGCCCTGCGCGCGCATCCGTGGCTGCGCGCCGGCGCGCTGTTCGGCATCATCGGGGCCGGCGCGGTGGTCTACTTCGCGGTGCTTTTCGCGCTGGGATTCCGCTTCCGCGACTTCAAGCGCCGCGCGCGCTGACCTTCATTCTTTTCAACGGTCGCCGCGCTTTTCCGGCGGCGGCGCGACCGGTTCGGATTTCTCTTCTTCCTGCTTTTCTTCGGGCGGCGGTGACGGTGGCGGTGGCGGCGGTGGCGGTGGCTCAATCCGCGCGGCCGCCAATGGCTCCGCAATCTGCGGCGTCGTCAGCCCGCCGGCCGTGAAGCGCCACTCCGACACGTGCTGGCGGTTCTCGAAGCCGACGAAGCGCGCGTCGAAGTTCCCAACCTTGAACGGCGCCGCCTGCGACAGGCTGTACACCGCCACCACGCCGGTGGTCCCGCCCAGGTAGGCGATGCCCCACTCGTCCTTGCCGGTCATCGGGTCGACGAATATCTTGCGCAGGTGGCGCCGCACGCCTGGCGTGCGCGGATCCTTGAGCAGCTCGCGCAGGCTCGGAGGCTGGGTCGGCTGCCCGCGCGGCGTGGCCGCGGCATAGCTTTGCAGCGCGGCGCTGAACGCGGCGCCGATCTCCAGCAGCTCCTCTTCCTTCGCCGCGCGCTGCAGCAGCGCGTCGATTTTCAGCGTCGCCGCGCCGACCATGCCGATCACGGTGACCAGGATGATCAGGCCAAGATAGGTAAAGCCATCCTGGCGCGCGCGCTTACCAGTCCGCATACGGCTTGCCGTGACGGTCGTTACCGGGCGCCCCGCTCTTGATCGTCCAGACGCCGCCTTTGCTGGCGTCTTCCGGCGGCACCACGATCCAGGCGGCGCTGCTGTCGGCGACCGGATCGAGCGGCACGCTGCGCAGGTATTTTTTCTCGACCAGCTGCTCCAACGAATCGGGATAGCGACCGGTGTCGCTGTAATACTGGTCGATCGCCGCGCGCGTGTTGCGCAGGTTGTCGGCCAGGATGGTTTCCTTGGCCGCGTCGATGCTGGGGAAGAAGCGCGGCACCGCGAGCGTCAGCAGCAGCGCGACGATGCCGAGCACCACCAGCAGCTCGATCAGCGTGAATCCTTTTTTGGCGCGCATGCGGGTCACCACTTGCGGTACGGGATGCCGTTCAGGCCGGCCCGCTCCGATACCGAATACACGTCGTACACATCGTCACCGTCGCGTGGATTGTCGGCGTCGCTGGCGTAGCTGCGCTTGCCCCAGGTTTGCGCATCGGGCAGGTCCGGATCGGGGTTGAACGGGTCGCGCGGCAGGCGGCGCAGGAAAAAAATCTTGGCGTGCTTCGGGCTGCGCAGGTCGGCCGCGCCCTCGACCAGGTTTTCCAGCTTCGGTGGATAGCCGGTGGCGCCGGCCGCCTTGGCGATGCGTCCCTCGTCGCTGGCCTTTTTCCACGCATCGATGCCGGTGCGGATTTCGCGCAGCGCGCGGCGCAGCTCCGTCTCCTGGCGGCGCTGCACCGCGACCTGCGCGGCCGGCGCGACGATCGTGCCGAGCAGCGCCAGGATCGCCAGCGTGACCAGCAGTTCGATCAGCGTGAAGCCTTTCATTGCGCCGGCAGCGGTACGACGGTGGTCGCGGGTGCGGGGGCCGGCGCCGGAGGCGGGATGACAGGCGCCGGCGCGGGAAGCGCGGCCTTGACCGGAACCGGGGCAGTCTCGGGACGGCGCCGGAAGCTGGTCTCGGTGCCCGCATTGAACTCGGACAGGCCGGCCGCGGGACGCTGGATATTGCGCACCAGGTGAGGCGTGATCGACAGCACGATCTCAGTCTTGTCGTTGGAGTCGCGCGTGCTGCCGAACAGCCGGCCCAGGATCGGCAGGTTGCCGACGCCGGGCACCTTGCTGCCGCTGGTGCGGTCTTCGTTGTTGATCAGGCCCGCCAGCACCTGGTTCTCGCCGTCCTTCAGCTGCAGCATGGTGGTGGCCGAGCGGGTGCCGATGCGGTACGCAACCGAGCCGGACTTGGTCGTGATCGAGTCGACCAGGTTGGACACCTCGAGCGAAATGCGGATCGCCACTTCGTTGTTCAGGTAGATGGTCGGTTCGACGTTCAGGGTCAGTCCGACGTCGGTGTAGGTGATGGTTTCGGACGCGAAGCCGGCGCCGGTGCCGGCGGTGATGATGGTGGTGATGTTCGGCACCTTGTCGCCGATGACGACCTTGGCCTTCTCGCGGTTGCGCACGCGGATGCGCGGATTGGCCAGCGTATTGGAATCGCCGTCGGTCTTGTTGGCGTTGACGGTGGCGGCGATGTTGGTCACGCCGATCGTCCCGCCATTCAGGTTGCGCAAAGTGTTGATGGTCACCGCGCCGCCGCCGGCGGCCTGCAGTGGCGCGAAACCGACGCTGGCCGGCCAGGCGATGCCCAGGTCCATCAGGCGGCTGCGCTTGATCTCGAGGATCTCGACGTCGAGCATAACTTCAGGCTCGGGGACGTCCTGCAGCGCCACCAGGCGCGTGGCCAGCTTGATCGCTTCCGGGCTGTCGCGCAGGATCACGAGGTTCAGCTTTTCGTCGACCACCACGTCGCGCGACTTGAGGATGGTCTTCAGGGTATTGGCGACTGTCTTCGCATCGGCGTTCGCCAGGAAGAAGGTCTTGACCGCCATCTCCTGGTATTCCTTCACCTTGACCGCGATGTTCGGATAGACCAGGATGGTGTTGCCGTCCATGATTTGCTGCTCGAGCTGGTTGCTGACCAGGAGGTAGTAGACCGCCGCTTCGACGGTGCTGTTCTTCAGGAAGATCGAGGTGCGCTGGTCGGTCTTGACGTCTTTGTCGAACAGGAAGTTCAGCCCGGAGCGGCGCGAGATCACTTCAAACACCTGCTTGAGCGTGGCGTCGCGGAATTCGATATTGATCGGCAGCTTGAAGGCCGCGGCCAGCCCGGCGTCGGCGGCCGGCGCGGCAGTCTTCTCGACCACCTGCGCCATCAGCAGGCGCGCCGGCTCATGGTTCGGGCGCTCGGTCAGGATCGCCGCCAGCTTCTGGCGCGCCAGTTCATAGTCCTTCTTGTCGAACGCCGCGGCGGCCTCGCCCATCATCGCCGCCTGGCGCGCATCGGCCTCCACCTGGCGCAGGCCGGCGCGCGCGCGCTCGTGGGCCGGATCGATCGCCAGCGCGCGCTGATAACTGCGCAGCGCGAGGTCGGGGTGGTTGTCTGCCAGTTCGCGCTCGGCCTGCTCGACCAGGCGCGTGGTGTTGCGGTCGCGCGCGCGCAGGAAGGCGGCACGGTATTGCGCGTTGCCGGGATCGGCGGCGATGGCTTCCTGGTATTTCACCAGGCCGGCCTCGATCTTGTCCTCGGCCACCAGCTTTTCGCCGTCGCGGTAAGCCATTTGCGCGGCGCAGCCGGACAGCGCGACGGCGATGGCGCAGGCGAGCATCAGGCGCGGCAGGCGGTTCAGGTGGATCGGCATCACTCGGCTACTCCAATATTAAGCTGTTGAACCTGATTCAAAGGCAGGTAGGTGATCTTCAAGGACGGCGGCGCAATCGCGTCGATGCGGTAGACGCCGTCGACGACCATCTGGTTGCGCACGATCAGGATGTCGTTGCCGCGCGCGAGGAACACTTCCCACGCTCCCTTCTCCTGGGCCTTGCCGAGGAAGGTGAACGGCAGCGGCGGCGCGCTTGGCGGCGGCGGCGGCTGGGCCGGCGGCGGGGGCGGCGGCGGCGGCGTCCAGTTGCGGCTGGCGAAGCCGCCGCCGTCCGTGCCGGCGTCGATCGGGTCGAGGCGCGGCTGCAGGCGCAGGATGGCAACTTCGTCGGGCGGCGCTTTGGGCACCAAGGCTTCGGCGCGCGGCGCCGGCGCGGCGCGGCGCGGAGCCGGCTCGACCAGCGCGCCGCTGGGCGACTTGTCGCCGTAAATGGCGAAGCCCGCCGCCACAATCAAAGCGGCGCCAAGGGCGATATGGCGCGGCTTCATGGCGATGCTCCCGGGGGCTGGTCGGCCAGGTACAGGGTCAGGCGCACGCGCGCTTCCACCACCGGCTCGCCGACCGACTCGCGGCGGAAGCTGATTTCATCGAGCGACGCGAACGGAATCGAGCGCAGCGCCAGCATGCCGAACTGCCAGATGGCGCCATAGCTGCCCTTCACTGGCAGGCTGACCTGGTAGGTGTGAAAGCGGCCGTTCTTGTCGAAGGCGGCCTTGTACTCGCCCTGGTTCAGCGTCAGGCCGGCCTTGGCGGCGAGCCCGAACAGGGTCTTGACCTGCTGCTCGGCGTAGCGGCGTTCGCCCAGCGTGCCGTAGAACAGCGCCAGGTTTTCGTTCGGGCTGTCGGGCGCGGCGACCACCAGGGGCTTGGGCGGCGGCAGCGTCGCGAGACTGAGCGCCACCGCGCGGCGCTGGCTCTGCAGGGCGCGTTCCGGCAGCAGCCAGGCAAGCGCCAGCACTCCGGCCAGGCACAGCGCTGCGCCGACGCAGGCCACCGGGCCGCGCGCGGCGAGCCACAGGCGCAAGCGCAGCATCAGGGCCGCGGCGTTCATGGCGCGCTCCAATGGGCGTCGAGCTGGAAGCGGATCGGCCGGTTCGGATGGAGTTCGCTGATTTCATGGCGCACCAGCGCCACCGTGCCGAACAGCTCCTGCTGCTTGAGCTGTTCGACGTAGGCGATCATGTCGTCGCTGGTCCTGGCCTCGGCCGTGATGCGCATGCTGCGGCGGCGCGGGTCCGGCTCCAGCGTGAGCAAGGCGATGGTGGCCGGCGTGGCGGCGCCGATCGCGTCGCGCAGCGCCTGCCACGGAGTATTCAATTGCATCACCGCGGCGTTGACCGCCGCAGCCTGCGCCGCGGGAATGGCCACGCGCGGCGCAGGCGCGGAAACGACCGCGCCTGGCGCGGCATGGGTGCGCACCAGCGCCAGCTGGGACTCGAGCGCGCGCTGGCGCACGTGCATCTGCCAGCCGATCACGCCGGCCGCCGCGCACAGCGCCAGCGCGAGGCCGGCCAGCGCCCACGCGCCCGGGCCGGTGCGGTGAATTGTGCGCGCCAGGCCTGGAGGCGCGAAGTCGATGCGCACGCGCTTCATGCGGCGCTCCCGCTGGCGGCCAGCCGCGCGGCGGCCGACCAGCCGCGCGGCGCCTCTGCGCCGAGCATGAAGGCGCGCGCGCCGATCCATGCCGCCGGCACGTCGCCGCACAGCTGCAGGCGCTCCGGCGGGGGCAGGTTCAGGCGCAGCGCTTCGCGGTCCAGGTGTTCGGCCAGCCAGGCGGCGCCGGCGCCGTCCGGCACCTTCACCGCGCGCACCGCGGCGATGGCGCCGCGCTCGCAGGCGCCCAGGGTCAGCACGCCGTCGTGCAGCACACCGAACCAGGCGCCGGGACCCACGGCGTCGCGCCAGCGGTTGAACAGGGCGAGAAACTGGGGCACGATTTCGACCGCTTTCATTTTGTGCGCGGCGGCGCCGTGCCGCAAGGCGAGCAGCAGCGCGCGCGGCAGCGCGGCCGCCAGGAACGGATGCGCCGCGTCCCAGCCGGCGCTGAACTGCCATTGCGCGGCCGGCTCGCCGTACAACTGCTGGAAACGCTGGGCGGCCGCCGCTTCGAGATCGGCCAGCCGCGCGCTATCCTGCGGCGGGGTGACCTGCCACAGGCGCACCAGGTCGTCGGCCAGCACGATGGTCAGCGGCCAGCCGTTGCGGCCGGCGCCATCCAGCACCGCGGCCAGGGCTTCGGGCAGCGCCGCCGCATAAGGCTGTTCGGCCAGCAGCACGGCTTCCCTGCCCCAGCGGCTGGTCTGCACCAGCGCGAGCGCGTCGTGCGACACGCCGAGCCGCAAGGCCTGTCCGAAGCGCCTACGCATGCAAGGTCACCCGCTTGATTTCGGCCAGCGTGGTGGCGCCGCGCCGCACCAGGTCGAGCGCGGCCAGGCGCAGGCTGCGCGTGCCGTTGTCGAACGCGGCCTGCTTGATCTGGCGGATCGGACGCTTGTCGACGATCAGTTCGCGGATCTCGTCGGTCAGCGTCAAAATTTCGGCGATCGAGCGGCGCCCCTTGTAGCCGGTGCCGCGGCAGTCGCCGCAGCCCTTGCCCTGCATGAACAGGTAGTCGAGGACGTCGGCGCGCGCCAGGTTGGCCGCGGCCAGTTCGGCGTCGTCCGGACGGTAGGCCACCGCGCAGTGCGGGCAGTTCATGCGCACCAGGCGCTGCGCCCAGATGCCGTTCAGGGCCGACACGAAGGCGTAGGGATCGATGCCCATGTGGGTAAAACGGCCGAACACGTCGAACACATTATTGGCGTGCACAGTGGTCAGGACCAGGTGGCCGGTCAGCGCCGACTGCACGGCGATTTCGGCGGTCTCGCGGTCGCGGATCTCGCCGACCATGATCTTGTCGGGGTCGTGGCGCAGGATCGAGCGCAAGCCCTTGGCGAAAGTCAGGCCCTTCTTCTCGTTGACCGGGATCTGCAGGATGCCGGGCAGCTGGTATTCCACCGGGTCTTCGATGGTGATGATCTTTTCGCGGCCGTTGTTGATTTCGGTGAGCGCGGCGTACAAGGTGGTGGTCTTGCCCGAGCCGGTCGGGCCGGTCACCAGCAGCATGCCGTAGGCTTCCTGCGCCAGACTGCGCAGCGACACCAGCGATGGCGCGTCGAAGCCGAGCGCCTCCAGCGTGAGCGCGCCGTAGGCTTCGATCATGGCGCGCTTGTCGAGGATACGGATTACCGCGTCCTCGCCGTGGATGCTCGGCATGATCGACACGCGCAGGTCGATTTCGCGCCCCGCCGATTCGACCCGGAAGCTGCCGTCCTGCGGGATGCGGCGCTCGGAGATATCGAGTTCGGCCAGCACCTTCAGGCGCGAGATGACCTGCTCGGCCACTTCGATGCCGTTGACCGAGGTGGCGTGATCGAGCACGCCGTCGATGCGGTACTTCACCGCCAGGCCCAGCGCGGTGCTTTCGAGGTGGATGTCGGAAGCGCCGGCCTTGAGGGCATCGTACAGGGTCGAGTTGACCAGCCGGACCGCGGGGCTGGCGGCCTCGCTGACCGAGGCGAACGACAGCACAGCGGTGGTCTTGCCGTCGCGCCGTTCGCCAGTTTCGCCCGGCACCAGGCTGTCGACGGCGCGCGCCGATTCCTCGTGCTTGCCGAGATAGGCCTGGATGTCGGATGCCAGCGCCAGGCGCGTTTGCAGCGGCGCGCGCGGCGTGGCCTGGGCGCGCGCGCCGAGCCAGGTTTGCAGGTCGAGGTCGAACGGGTCGGCCACGACGCCGATCAGTTCGCGCGAAGGGCTGCGCAGCAGCACGCAGCGGCGCGCCAGCGCCTGCGACAGCGGCAGCAGGTCGAACGCCGGCGTGAACGCCAGCATGTCGGCCGTTTCCGCCACCGTCAGTCCGAACGGGGCCGCCAGCGCGCGCACGATGTCGCGCGGATCGGCGCCGGTTTCGGCCTCGATTTCGTCGACCAGCGAGCGCTGGGTGCGCGCTGCCTGCGCGCGGGCACGCGCAAGCAGCGCCGGATCGAGCGGCCCGCGATCGAGCGGCGCGTTCACGACATGTCTCCGGCGAGGTCGAAAATCGGCATGTACAGCAGCACCACGATGGCGCCGACCACCAGGCCGATGGCGGCCATCAGCAGCGGCTCGAAGGTGCGCGTGAAGCGGTCGATCCAGCGGCTGATTTCGCCGTCGTAGAAGGCCGCCGACTGGGTCAGCATCGGGCCCATATCGCCGGTGCGCTCGCCCACCCGCAGCATGCGCAACGAGATCGGCGTGGTCAGGCCGTTGTCGGCGAACGCGCTCGACAAGGGCTGGCCCGACTCGATTTCCAGGCGGGCATTGCGAAGCGCGCCGCGCACCGCCGGCGAGACCATCGACTGCACGGTGTCGATCGCGTGGACGATCGGGATGCCGCCTTCGGTCAGCATGCCGAGCGTCAGGTACAGGCGCGAGAGTTCGTAGATGCGCACGCGCTCGCCGATGCCGGGCAGGCGCGCCAGGATGCCGGCCACGCCGCCGCGCGCCAGCAGATGGCGCACGCCGAACACCGCCAGCGCGGCGGCCGCGGCCAGGCCGGCCAGCAGCAGCGCGGTATGGTTGGCGGCGAACTGGCCCCATGACAGCAGCATGCGCGACATGAACGGCAGGTTGCGGCCGGCGCCCTGGTAGACCTCGGCGAAGCGCGGCACCACATAGGTAATCAGGAAGGCGCTGACGCCGCCGCCGACCAGCAGCAGGATGGCCGGATAGATCGCGGCGCTGACCACCTTCGCGCGCACCGCGTCGATGCGCTGCTGGTAGTCGATATAGCGCGACAGGGAGCGCGGCAGGTCGCTGGTGCCTTCGGCCGCCTTGACGATGCCGATGTACAGCGGCGGAAAGCGGTCGCCCTGCTCGGCCAGCACGCTGGAAAAGCGCTTGCCTTCGCGCAGGCCGGCGAGCAGGCGTTCGAGCACGTTGGCCAGCGCCGGATTGGCTTCCTTTTCCAGCAGCGCTTCGAGCGCCTCGACCACGCCGAGGCCGGCCGACAGCAACGCCAACAATTCCTGGCTGAAGAGCACCAGCGAGATCGCACCTTTCGCGCGGCCACCGGCGGCGCGTTCGATGGTCGAGACGAACAGCCCGCGCGCCTCCACCTGGCGGCGCGCGTCGGCCTCGTCGAGCGCATCGACGCTCAGCTGGGCGACGGTGGAGTCGGCCGTCAGGGCGCGCACCTGGAACTGCATGCTGGGATCCCGGTCAGTTGGTGATGTCGGCGTCTTCGCCGGCGCCGCCCGGCTGGCCGTCGCGGCCCAGCGAGAGGATTTCGAATTCGCCTTTCGGGCCCGGCGCGCGGTACTGGAACGGATGGCCCCACGGATCGAGCGGCACCGCCTTCTTCAGGTAGGGACCGTTCCATCGGGCGGCGCCGCTGGCGGGTGCGGTCAGCAGCGCGGCCAGGCCTTCTTCGGTGTTCGGGTAGCGGCCGACGTCGAGCCGGTAGGTGTCGAGCGATTTTTCGAACGCGCCGATCTGGGCACGGGCGATGGTCACTTCCGACTTGCCCAGCTGCGAAAAATATTTGGGCCCGACATAGGCGGCCAGCAGGCCGATGATGACGATCACGACCAGCAGCTCGAGCAGCGTGAAGCCGCGCTGGCGCTCGCCCCGGAAATGTAATTCGGCCATGTCCTGCTCCTTCGATGATCCAGTGATGTGACGCCCATGCCGCCGCGGTAATCGACGCCGCCTCGCCAGAATGAAAACATGGCAATTCGGGCGTCAAAGGCTACCACAGCGAAAGTGCCGTCGCCAAATTTTTCTTTCCTATGCACTAAGCATTTTCCCAACATCATTCAAGTGTCCAAAAACAACATGGCGCGTTGCAGCAAATGAACGGCGTTTCAGAGAGGAACCCGAAGGAAATATGTCGCATTCGTAAAAAATAAGGAGAATAAACGTTAAGATTTTTCTCACACAAGTTATCTCCGAAGCTATATTCGCTAACAACCAGCTAAGAAAAGTGGGACATGGGAAATGCTTGGCACTGAATGTAAATACATCTTTCTGAGAGACATGACATGCAAAAACAAGTTTTATTGATGAGCCGTGTGGCCGCCATTGCGGCCCTCGCGCTCTCCGGTTCGGCGTTCGCCGCCGGCCAGGCCAGCCAGACGGCGTTCAAGGATCCAGCCACCGGCCGCATGCGCGAGCCGACCGCTTCTGAGCAGCAGGAGCTGCAAGCGGCCCGCGCCGCCGAGCGCGCAGCCATGAAAGCAGAAGGCGCCGCCGCCCGCGCGGCTGCCAAGGCCCCGGCGGCCGGCGTCCCAGTGCGCCAGTCGAATGGCGCAATCGAGATCACGCCCGACGAAGACACGATGACCTACTCGGTGATGACGCGTAACGCAGCAGGCGAACTGGTCCTGCAATGCGTGACAGGCGCCGCCTCGGCGCAAGCAGCGATGTCGACCCCGGCAACCACGGAATCCAAGGAGCACCAGCATGAAGTGCAATAAGCGTCCCTCCCTCACCCTGATCGCCGCGGCCCTGGCGTTGTCGTGCGCGGCCGGCGTCGCCCAGGCCGACGTCTCAATCAAGATCAACAACCTGAACGCACCAGGCATCGGCTTCAATGATCCGACCCCGGCCACGCCCGTCGGCGGCAACACCGGCACGACGCTGGGCGAGCAACGCCTGATCGCGTTCACCTACGCTGCCAACATCTGGGGCAAGACCCTGACCAGCAAGACGCCGATCGTCATCAACGCGCAATTCCGGCCACTCGCCTGCACCGCCTCCGGGGCCACCTTGGGCAGCGCTGGCGCCACCAAAATCTACTACAACTTCCCAGGCGCGACGAAAGAGGGCACGCTGTACTCCTACGCCCTGGCCAACAAGCTGTATGGCAGCGAAATCTCCGACACGCCAAGCGCGCAGATCAACGCCAACTTCAACTCGAACCTGGGCAAGCCTGGCTGCCTGACCAATACCTATTTTTACCTGGGCCTGGACTCGAACCATGGCGCTAACGTCGACTTCGTGACCGTTCTCCTGCACGAGATGGGTCACGGCCTCGGCTTCCAGACCTTTACCAATGGCGCAACGGCAACTTTCCCTGGCGAACAGCTGGCCGGTCTTCCATCGATCTGGGATCACTTCCTGCTCGACAACACCACCAACAAGCTGTGGGCGAACATGACCAATGCCGAGCGCGCTGCGTCGTCGCTCAAGCCAGGCGGCCTGTCGTGGACCGGCGCCAAGGTAACCCAGGCCGTTCCGAGAGTGCTGGGCGCGCCTGAAATGCGCGTGACCGGCGCCGGCGCCGGCGCCGCTGGCGGCATGTACGCTGTCGCCGACGCGCAATTCGGCCCACGCTTGACGAACGCAGGGGTAACGGGCCAGGTGATGCCGGTGGCGCTGCAGTCGGACAGCCCTGGCGTCGCCTGCACCGCGCTGAACGCGGCCAACGCGGCCGCGGTGAAGAACAGCATCGCCCTGGTCAGCCGCGGCACCTGCGCGTTCACGATCAAGGTCAAGCACGCCCAGGACGCCGGCGCGATCGCCGTGATCGTCTCCGACAACGCACCGGGTCCGCTGGCCGAACTGGGCGGCGCCGACGGCAGCATCACGATCCCATCGGTCCGCATCAGCCAGGCCGACGGCGCCCTGCTCGCCGCCAGCCTGACCAAGCTCAACGGCAATACCTCGGGCACCGTCGCCTCGCTGGCTATGTCGAAGACCGTGCTGCCAGGCACCGATGCGGCTGGCCGCATTACCATGTACACGCCTTCCGCGTACCAGCAGGGTTCGTCGGTTTCGCACTACAACACGGCGGCCAAGCGCAACCAGCTGATGGAGCCGGCGATCAATCCGGACCTGACGCAGTCGAACTCCGCGCCGAACGACCTGACGCTCGAACTGCTGAAGGATATCGGCTGGTAATCGACGCACGCTGGTCCGAAAGCCGCCGGCGCAATCCGGCGGCTTTTTTCATTTTGGCTTGGGGTCGACGCTCTGACGCGCGGGGTCAGACCTTGGTGGCCACCCTCAGATCCCCGGCTCGAGCAGGCGCAGCGACAGGCAGCGCGCCAGCGCATGGGTGCGGTTGCTGACCCCGAGCGCGCGGTAGATGCGCTGCAGGTGGTTCTTGACGGTGAGCGCGCTGATGCCGAGGATGCAGCCGACCTCGAAGTTGCTCTTGCCTTCGCGCACCCAGCGCAGGATCTCGGTTTCGCGCGCGCTGAGCGGGCGCGCCAGCGCCTCCTGGGGCGCCGGCGCGGGACTGCCCCCGGCCGACAGCCGCAGCAGCGCCATGTGCAGGTAGGGCAGCAGCAGCGCGAGGAAATAGGCGTGGCGCGCGGCCGGGCGCTCGGCCCAGCCGCATAGCACGAACAAGGTGGCGCCGCCGGCCAGCGCGCCGCTGCCGTGCACCACCATGTGGTCAAAACCGGCGGCGCTCAGTTCGGCCCGGTATGGTTCGAGCATGGCGTCGCCGGCGCGCCGTCCGCCGCCCGTCATCGCCGGCAGCCGGTCGCTGTTGCGGCAGTGGCGCGCCAGCCGCGCCGCCAGGCCGTGGGCGGGATCGGTCAGGCGCCGCAGCGCCGCGTCGTCGAGCACGCCGGCGTGGATGGGGTCGAGGCGCAGCAGCGCGCCGGCGGCGTCGAACTGCATGCACAGCATCAGTTGATGCGGCAGCAGCGCCTGCAGCTGGCCCTGGGTCCAGAGGAAGAACTGGCGCGCGTCGCGCACCTGGTGCGCCGACTCGATCACCCGCAGCAGGTATTCCTGCTCGAGCTTGCTGAGGATGACCGGTTCCACGCCCTACCTGCTTCAGGCGGCGCTTTGCCAGCCGAGCTTGACGCGCGCATCCCAGGCGACGAAGCGGTAGCCGCTGCCGCGCACGGTTTCGATGTGCTCCTGGTGGCCGCTGGCCTGCAAGGCGCTGCGCAGGCGGCCGACGTGGGTGTCGACCGTGCGCTCATCGAGGAAGACATGGTCGCCCCACACCTTGTCGAGCAGCTGGGCGCGGCTGTGCACGCGTTCCGGATGGTGCATCAGGAAATTGAGCAGGCGAAATTCGATACGGCCGAGCGTGATCTGCTGGGCGCCGGCGGTGACGCGGTGCGTGCTCGGGTCGAGCCGCAGGCCGGCCATCTGCACCGTGTCGGCGCCCGCCTGCGGCGCGCGGCGGCGCAGCAGGGCGTGAATGCGCGCGATCATTTCACGCGGACCGAAAGGCTTGGTGATGTAGTCGTCGGCGCCCGATTCGAGCGCCAGTATCTTGTCGTGCTCGCTGTCGCGCGCCGACACCATGATGATCGGCACGTCGCGCGCGCGCGGATGGGCGCGCAGCCGGCGGATCAGCGCGATGCCGTCCTGGCCGGGCAAATCCCATTCGAGCAGCACCATCTCCGGCAAGGTCGCGGCGAGCACGGCCATGGCCGCTTCGGCATCCGGCACGCAATCGACCCGGTGCCCGGCGCGGGTCAGGTTCAGTTCGATCAACTGCTGGACCGAGGGCGCGGCGTCGACGACGAGGATGGATGCGGACATGAGGCGATGTAATTTTCAGCAATAGTGTGACTGATGAACAACTTCTGTTTCACTATGCACCAAGAAGCCCGGCTTTGACAATACGATTTTGTGCGGCTGTTTCCGGGTTTGCCGAATAAACGCCGGTCTTCAGATCCCGTCGCCCTGCGGCAGTGGGCGCAGCAAGGGTTCCGATGAAGATGTGGATTGGGCAAAAAAAAGCGCATGTGTCGTTTCCGGACACATGCGCAATCAAAAAAAGGCGAATCGACGAGCGGGCCGGCGCGAACAGCGTGCCGGACCGCTGCGATTTTTAGTGCAGCCAGGCGCCGATGACGTGGCCTTGCCCGTCCAGGTAGTGCTGGCCGATCAGGGTCGCGACCGTCCAGCCGGCCAGCGTCACGCTGTCGCCGCCCAGGCTGCCGCCGCTGATCACCACCGCGTCCGCCGTGCCATTGCCGTCGGTGTCGGTGTTGACGATGCTCCATGCCGCCGCCGGCGCCACAGCCCCGCCCGCCTCGCTGTAGCCGGTCACGATGATGTCGCTGCCCGGATTGAAGTCGAAGATGGTGTCGTGGCCGCTGTTGGCGCCGAACACGAAGACGTCGTTGCCCGCGCCGCCGGTCAGCTGGTCGTTGCCGGCGCCGCCCTGCAGCTGGTCGTCGCCGCTGCCGCCGTCCAGCTTGTCGTTGCCGACGCCGCCGTTGAGCACGTCGTTGCCGCTGCCACCGTCGAGCCAGTCGTTGCCTTCGGCGCCGAGCAGCTTGTCGTCGCCGTTGCCGCCGTAGAGGCGGTCGTTGCCGAGGCCGCCGTCGAGCGAGTCGTTGCCGTCGCCGCCGAACAGCTCGTCGACGCCGTCGTTGCCCGACAGGATGTCGTTGCCGGCGCCGCCGTCGATGTTGTCGTTGCCGTCGCCGCCGAGCAGGACGTCGAGGCCGCTGTTGCCGGTGATGGTGTCGTTGCCCTTGCCGCCGTCGTAGGTGGTGTCCTTGCCGAGCGCAACGTTGAACACGTCGTTGCGGTCGCTGCCGGACAGGATCAGGTTGTCGCCGCCCTCCTTCACCGTCACCTGCACCGACATCGGACCCGACACGCCGCCGTGGCCGTCGGAGACGCGGTAGGTGAAGCGGTCGATCACGCTGGTGTTGGCGGCCAGCAGGTCGAAGGCGTCGACGTCCGCGCTGTAGCGCACCTGGCCGTCGACCAGCGTCAGCGTCGCGCCCAGGCTGGACTTGGCGCCATCGAGGATGATGGTCAGCGCGTCGCCGTCGGCGTCGCCGTCATTGGCCAGCACATTGACCAGCACGCTCGCGTCTTCCGTCACGACGGCCTTGTCGGCCTTGCCGTACGGGGTGTCGTTGGCGCCCAGGATGTCGAAGGTGACGGGCACGCTGACCGTGGTCGAGCCATCGCTCAGGCTGACCATGAACAGGTCCTGCGCCGGCGCGCCTTCGGCCAGCGCATCGGTGTCGCCCAGGCCGTTGTCGAGCTGGTAGGAGACGGTCATGCTGTTGGTGTCGAGCGTGGCGGTGCCGTACAGGCCGTCCTGGGTGAACAGGCCGTCGCCCTGGGAGATCCAGCCGTCGTTGCCGAACTCCAGCACGGCGCTGTCGATGTCGCTCACGTGCAGCTGGACCACGGCGGAGTCGACGCCGGGACCGTTCTGGCCGTCCTCGACCAGCACGTTGCCGGCCGCATCGGCGCTCAGCACCGGCGCGTCGTCCACCGACGCCACCGTGAACTGCGCGGTGACGATGCCCGAGCTGGCGCCGTGGCCATCGCCCAGCTGGTAGCTGAAGCTGTCGACGCCGTGGTAGTTGGCATCCGGCGTGTAGGTGAACGAGCCGTCGGCGTTCAGCGCCAGGCTACCGTGCGCCGTGCCGCTGACCAGGCTCACCGCCAGGGTGTCCTGGTTGATGTCCTTGTCGTTGGCCAGCACGCCTTGCAGGGCGTTGAGCGTCAAGGTGGCGTCTTCGTCGAGGCTGAAGCTGTCGGCCACGGCGACCGGCGCGCTGTTGATGTAGAAGGTGCCCAGCACCGGATCGCGCTCGCTCTGGGTGGTGTTGGCGGCCTGGTTGGTGTTGAAGTGAACGTTGTCGAACTGCGCGCCGCCGGCCAGGCCGGACGACACCAGCAGGTGGTCGAGCTGGGAATTGCTGCCGTTGCTGGCGGCGGTGTAGCGGTCGGTCGCGCTCAGCGTGTCGGCCAGGTTGACCAGGCCGGCGCCGCTTGCCAGCGAGGTCATCGCCGTGTCGAACTGGTAGGCGTTGAAATTGCCGCCCACCACGATGTGCCTGCCCGGATTGGCGGCCTGCAGTTCGGCGACGAAGTCCTGCACCGAGCCGATCTGATCGGCGCGCAGCGCGTCGCCGACGATGGTGGCCGGCTGATTCTTGCCGAACATCTCGTCGCCGCCGGCGCGGCTGGCCATGTCCACGCCGATGTAGGTGATGGTCTCGCCGCGGAAGGTGAAGTCGGCCGCCAGCGGGTGCACCGCGTTGGCGAATGCGTCGCCGGTGGCGGAATGGGTGTCGTCGAGCAGGCGCGCCGATTCTTCCACATAGTCGACACGGTTCGGGTTGTACAGCACAACGCTGCGCACGTTGGTGTTGATGGTGCCGCCGCTGGTGTTTTCGTCGGACGGGTCGACCTGCGCGAACTGGTAGCGCGGGCCGCCGGCGGCGACGATGGCGTCGATCAGCCGGCCGATCGTGAGGTCGGCGCCGAGCTCGCCGCCGATGTTGCCGTTGCTGTCCTGCACGCCTTCGAGGCCCAGCAGGTCGGGACCGGCCAGGTTGGCCACGATGTCGTGCGCCAGCGCGTCGTACTTGGCCTGGCTGTCATTCACGCTCAGGCTGCCCAGGTTGTAGCTGGCCACCGACAGATGGGTGACGTCGCCGGTCAGGCTGGTGGTCTCGCGCGAGGCGGCATGGTGCACGGCAGGCGCCGGCAGCGAGGTCGGCAGCAGCTCGTAGTTGCCGTTGTAGTAGCTCATCACGCCGGTGACATCGCCCAGCGTGTCGCCGGTGGTGTAGGTGCCGGTGATGCCGGCCGTCACGCCGGTGTCGGCGTACAGCTGGAAGCGCTCGGGGTTGACGTCGCCCAGCGAGTTGGTGACGCCGCCGCGGTCGTTCGCGCCGCTGGCGCCGTCGGTCACGACGTAGGTCGCGCCCGACACGGAATTGCTGACCACCTGGACGTTCCTGGCCGTCAGCAGCATGCCCTCGACCGATTCGTAGAAATCGATGGCGTCGTGGTCCGGATTGAACGCGCCGAAATTGTCGCTGTCGGCCACTTCGCCGGGCACCGCGCGGCCGCCTTCGCCGATGATGGTGGCGGCGACCGCGTTGTTGTGGCTGACGACGACCAGGTTCTGCACCGAGTTCAGTTGCGTGACGGTCAGGTTGTTGCTGTTGGTGCCGACGTTGGTGCTTTCCTCGACCACGCCTTGCAGGTCGACCAGGTCGCCGACCTTGACGGCAGTGGTGGTCGCCGACGAGACGAAGATCGCGTCGGAGGTGGCGTTGTTGCCGTCGCCGGCCGCGTCCTGGATCCAGTAGCCCTTGTTGCCGCTGGTGTCGATCGCGGTGACCACGCCGCTGGTGTGGATGGTCTGGCCGACCAGCGCCGAGGTGTGGCCAGCGCCCTGGATGTCGTAGATACCGGTCAGCTTCAGCGCGGTGGCGAAGTCGACCGGATTGGCGGCGTTGCCGGCGAAGGCGTTGCCGGCCGCGTCGACCACGGCGCCGGCCGACAGCGTCAGGTGATAGGTGGAGCTGAGCTTGAGGTCGGCCGACGGATTGATCGTCATGACTTGGCCGTTCAGGCTGACCTGGCTGCTGTCGGTGACCGAGATTGTACGCAGGTCGCCGGCGTTGTCGCTCAGCGTGATGGTGCCGGTGCCGAGGTTGACCGCTTCGCTGAAGGTCAGGGTCAGGTTGGCGCCGGCCGCCACGTTGGTGGCGTTGTCGGCCGGCGCCGATGCCGCGATCGTCGGCGCCGTGGTGTCGGCGGCGACGACGATGGCGGTGCTGGTGACAGCGATGTTGTCGATGCCGATCCACTCGTCGCTACCGACCGCGTCGGTCGTGATGATGCGGATTTCCACCTGAGGCTGATTGTTGGCGATGGCCGGCAGCAGCACATTGATGTGGGTCGACAGGGTCGCCAGGTTCGGGCCCGCGCTGGCGTCGGCGGTGTAGGCGCTCGGCAGGTTGGTCCAGTTGCCGGTGTCGCCGATGCGGTACTGGATCGCGATTGGCTGGACTGCGTTGTCGCCGCTGCCGTCGACGTCGCGCAAGTCCAGGTTCAGGCGCACGTTCTCCATTCCGGTCGAGTCGAGGTAGAGCACGAGGTTGGGCGCGTTGGCCGAGCCCGAGCCCTGCAGCGCGACGACCGGATTGGCAATGTTGAACTCGGCCACGCCGCCGTTGGTCAAGGTGTTCGGATTGGTCTGGTTGGCGAGCACGTTGACGGTCGACGTCACGCCGTCGGTCAGCGCCAGCGCCGGGTCCTTGGCGGTGCCGCTGACGACGCCGACGCCGTTATAGCCGACGATGCTGGCGACGCCGCTCCAGTCGTTGTTGGTCGTAATCAGGGACTGGTTGGACCAGTCCTGGGTGAGACTGCCGGTCGAGAGCTTGAAGAATAGTTTGGACATGTCGAGTTTTCCTTATTGCACATTGACGCTGACGTCGTCGATGATGAAGGAGGTCGCTGCCCCTTCATTTTCGGCGCCGGCGAAAGTCACGGTCACGGCCTGGCCCTTGTAGGCGGTCAGGTCGAAGTTCTTTTGCACGTAGACCGTGCCCTTGTCCAGGTTCGAGTAGGTGGCCAGCGTCGCCAGCACGGCGCCGCTGCTGTTGCGCAGCTGCACCTGCAAGGTGTCGACCGGCGCCGCGCCCGTTTCCTCGGACGTCACGCGCAGCCAGAAGCTGAGCGTTGCGGAAGCGGAGGTCGACGGGATCGTCACCTTCTGCGCCAGCGAGGCCGTGCCGGCGGTGCCGGCGCCGTTCAGCCAGGCCTTGTAGGTGCCGGTGCGCGCCGCTTCGCTCGGGTCCTTGTTGATCACGCCGGCAGTCGCGGTCCACTTGGTGGCGCCCGACTCGAAGCCGCCGTTGAGGATCAGGTTGGTGGTGCTGTTGCTGACCGAGAAGCTCAGCGGAGCCGAGGCGCCCATGTTGCCGGCCGCGTCATAGGCCTTGGCGACCAGGCTGTGGCTGCCATTGCTCAGCTGGGTCGAGTTCAGCGCCAGCGAATACGGCGCGGCCAGCGAGGTGCCCTTCAGCACGCCGTCGACATAGAACTCCACCTTGGTCACGCCGACGTTGTCGGAGGTCGCGGCGGACAGCGTGATGGTGCCGCTGGTGCCGCTCTCGCTTGCCGTCACGACCGGGGCGACCGCGTCCGGATTGTTGATCGTGAAGGCAAAGGCGGCCGAGCTGCCGATGTTGTTGGCCGCGTCGTAGGCCTTGGCCGTCACGTTGTGGCTGCCGTTGGTCAGCAGGGTCGAATCGAGCGCCAGGCTGTACGGCGCCGCGGTGGTCGAGCCGGCCAGGCTGCCGTCGACGTAGAATTCGACCTTGGTGACGCCGACGTTGTCGGACGCCGCCGCGCTCAGGGTCACGCTGCCCATTTGCCCGGTCTCGCTGGCCGACACCACCGGTGCGGCGGTGTCGACGATCGCGTTGCTCACCGCGAAGGTGACGGCGGTCGAGACGCCGACGTTGTTGGCCGCGTCGTAGGCTTTGACGACCAGGCGGTGGTTGCCGTTGGTCAGGGTGGTCGAATTGAACGTGGTCGAGTACGGCGTGATGCCGGTAGCCTGAACCAACGCGTTGTCGATGTAGAACTCGACCATCGTCACGCCGGTGTCGTCGCTGGCGTCGGCGGACAGGGTGATGTCGCCGCTGGTGCCGGTCACACTGCCGCTGACGGTCGGCTTGATGTAGTCGCCGGTGCCGTTGGTCTGGGTCACCCACACCGGGGCCGACCACAGGATGTTGCCGTCGGCCTGGGTGGCCTTGGCGTAGTAGAAGTGCTCGCCGATGGTCGGGACGATGCTGGCGCTGGCGGAGTTGACCAGTACCGACACGGTGCCATTGCGGCCAGGGACGCCCTCGTAGATCGTCACCGTGGAGACCGACTTGCCGTTGGCGTTGGAAAAGCTGGCGGCCAGGTCCAGCGGCCCGCTGTTGTAGAAGCGCTCGCCCATCACGTGACCGTTGGCGGTGAAGATCAGCTGCGAGGCCTTGTCCATGGTGGCGAACACGCGGCGATCCTTCAATGCCTGAATGAAGCTGGCGTTGCTCAGCGGGGTGCCGCTCGGGATCAGCACGCCGGTGCGGTTGGTGTAGGACGCGCCCCAGTTGGCGCAGTGGTTATCCTGGTCGGTCGAAAACGCCACGTGGAAGCCCGCTTCGAGCGCCTTGTTGCAGGCGGCCTCGTAGTTGCTGCGGCTGGTTTCCGTTTCCGTCGTGTTGGTCGAGAAGGCCGAGGTGTTGAGCACTTCGCACAGGGCCATCGCGGTGTCGCCGTCCGGCGTGTAGCCGAGCGCCTTGCCGTTGACCTGGAACTGGCCGCTGGTCGATGGGTGGTTGAACTGGCCGACCCAGCCGCGCTGCGCCATCAGGGTGTACAGGGCGGCGTAGTCGCCCTTGGCCGTGTAGGTGTCGCCGATCAGCTGGCCGCTGCTGTTCGATTCCCAACCCAGCAATTCATTGGTGTTGAAAATGTTCATGTGACCGCCGTTGTTGATCACACCCCACTCCAGGCCGTAGATCCCGAGGAAGTTGGGGTTGGCGGCATTGAAGCTGGACGCGGCGGTCAGGCCGGACTGGTACAGCGCGCGCGCATTGGCGGCGTTGGCGTTGTTGTTGGTGCTGTCCGAGCCGTCGTACATGTGGTTGTGCTCGGAGGCCATCAGGAAATCGAGGCCCTTGTTCATCGCGTAGGTGTAGGCCTGGGTCGGGCCGCCGGCGGTGCCAGACTGCGGATTCTGGGCGCCGGTGCAGGACGACAGCGCGCCACCGCCATCGCTATGGTTGGTCTGACTGTGCAGGTTGCCGAAGTAGACCGTGTAGCCGGGCAGCGAGGTGCCGGCGGTGGACGCGGCGGCCATCGTCGGCGCCGCCAGCGTGACGCCGGCGTCCGAGACGGTTTTGGACTGCGCCGCCATGGTTTGCAGCGTCGAGCCCTTGGCTTTCGGCGCGGGCGCGGCCAGCGTGGCGGCGCTCGGCATCGGGGCGGCCGGCAGCGCGCCAACCACGATGTCCCATTTCTGTTCTTCGGTTTCCTCGGCGCCGGCGAGCAGCGCGTCGACCGCTTCGCGGCTGGTGCTGCCGACCTTGGCGCCCTTGGCCGGGTGGGCCGCGGCCAGCATGCGCACGGTGTACACGCCATCGGCCAGGCTCGGGTCGGCGCTGCGGGCGGCCCAGTCGACATTGACTTTACGCGGCGCACCGGTCAGGCGCTCGATGCCCTGCCAGCGTTGCACGACATAGCCGCGCGCGTCGAGCAGTTCGAGGCGCCAGGCGATGTCCTGGGCGCTTTCGACGAAGGGATAGGAGAAATTCAGCGCGAAGCTGCGGCTGCCCTGGGGGCCCGCGGCGTACGGCGCGTACAGCGTGGCCTCGAATTCGCGGTGGTCTTCTTCAAGATGTTGCGCCAGGGCGCCGAAATTGATTGCTGCCAATGCCATCGCGAGCAGTGCGCGACGCGGCAAGGATTGCTTGCCGAACTGATTTTTTCCGTTCATACCTGAGCCTCTTCGTTATTGTTCGCCTCGGAAAGCCGGTGCTTCCGCGGAGTAATATGCCTATGCGCTTGAGCTAACGCAAATTCAATTTCATTGCTGAATTGAGACCAAATCCGAATAAATCCGGTTTTACCTAGGGAAAACTTAATTCTATTTTTAAAAGTTTCTTAAAATAAATATAATATCTGTTGCGAAAAAGCCGTGCCAGGACGGCAATTTCTTACTCATCAATCAACATTAGTGATCTACTTAGCAAAACATATTGATTTATGGCAAAAGTGATATTAAGTGCTGGCTATGACAGCTTTATGACCAAGCGTTAGTCCGTTCGGATCAATTTGCGTATTTTCGATAGAATTATGCAAAACCTTGGATAATCTGCGGCCCGCGCCATGAAAAAAGCCGGAGTATCCCGGCTCCGGCTTTGGCTCATCCGCGCTTTCGCACGCTCAGCGGAAGTAGCCCGCCACCTCGCCCACATCGGCCGCCGACAGCGTGCCCGCCGCCGCGCGCAGGCGCAGCTGCGCCACCAGGTAGACGTAGCGCGCCTGCGCCAGGTCGCGCCGCACGCCGGTCAGCTGCTGCTGCGCGTTGAGCAGGTCGAGATTGATGCGCACGCCGCCCTTGATGCTCTGCTCGGTCGCCTTGACCAGCAACTGGGCCGACGCCACCGCCTTGTCGAGCGCGGCGATGCGCGCCACGCTGCTCACCGTGATGCCGTGCGCCTTGCGCAGCTCGATCATTACGCGGTCGGTGCGCGCCTGCAGGTCGGCCCTGGCCCGCTCGTAACCGTCCACCGCCTGGCGCGCCATCGCGCTGACCTGCCCGCCCGCATACAAGGGCACGTTCACCTGCACGCCGATCGCGCGGTTGACGCTGTGCTGGTTGTAGGTGTTGACCGTCTCCGCGTCGTTCTTCGAATAGGTCGCCACCAGGTCGATGCGCGGCGCGTGCCGGGCCTGGGCCTTCTGCACTTCCAGACGTCCCGCCTCCACCGTCAGGCGCGCCGCGGCCAGGTCCGGATTATTCGCCAGCGCGATCGCTTTCCAGTCGTCGTAGCCGGCCGGCGACAGCGCCGAAAAACGGAAGGCCGGCGCCAGCGGCTGCAGCACGCCCGGCTCCATGCCGATCACCGCCGCCAGCGCGTTGCGGCTGTTGGCCAGCGTGTCGCGCGCTTCGAGCACCTGGGCCTCGGCCTGGTCCAGCCGCGCCTGGGTCTCGAGCATGTCGGTGCGGGTGCCCTCGCCTTTTTCGAACAGGCGCTGGTTGACCTTGGCCTGTTCGATATAGGTGTCGCGCTGCGCCAGCGCCAGCGCCAGCGCGTCGTCCGACAGCAGCGCGTCGAGGTAGGCGCCGGCCACGCGCAGCACGACTTCGCCGCCGCGGGTGCGGTACTGCGCCTCGCTCGCTTCGGCCTGCACCTTGCTCTGGCGGTAGGCCGCGATCGCTTCGAGGTTCAGCAGCGGCTGGCGCAGCTGTACCGCGGCCGCGCGGCTGATGTACTCGGGATGGGTCAGGGTCGGACGCCCCAGGAAGTCGGCGCCCTCCAGGTCGACCCGGTTGCGGCTGGCCTGGTAGGTCGCGCCGACGTTCGGCAGCAGGCCGGCGCGCCCGATCACCACGTTCTCCCTGGCGTATTCGTTCTCGTAGTAGTTCATCCGGTAGGCCGGATCGTTGCGCAGCGCGGCCTGGTAGGCCTCGGCGAAAGTCACCGCGCCGGCCGCCGCGCTGGCGGCCATCAACGCGGCGGCCGCCACTGCACGCAGCGCCTGATTTTTCGACACGATCTTCACTCCTACTCCTCCGACATCGACGTCTTGGCGCGGTCGAACACCGGCTTGAGCAGGTAGCTCATCATCGTGCGCTCGCCGGTCTTGACGAACAGTTCGACCGGCATGCCGGAGCGGATGTCGAGCTTCTTGGCCGCGATCAGCCTGGCGCCGGCCGGCGTCACCTTCGCTTTCATGCGGTAGAAGGCGTTACCGGTGCGCTCGTCGACGGTGCGGTCGGCCGACACCTGCATCACCTCGCCGGGAATGTGCGGCGTCTTGTTGGCGTTGAAGGCCGAGAAGATCAGTTCGACCGGCAGGCCGGCGTGCACCTTGTCGATCAGGTTGACCGGCAGCTGCCCCTCGACGATCAGCGGATCGTCGGTCGGCACCAGGTCCATCATCCGAAGGCCCGGGCCGACCACGCCGCCGCGGGTGAAGATGTTCAGGCCGACGACGGTGCCGTCCACCGGCGCCTTGACGTCGACGTTGGCCAGCTCGTAATCGAGCGCCGTCATGCGCGCGGCGAGCGCCTCGGCTTCGCGTTCGGTGTCCGACAGCGTGGCGCGCACTTCCTTCTGGTATTCCTGGATGCGCTGGGTGCGGCGCAGGCTCAGTTCCAATACCTGGCGCTGGGCGCGGCCGATGTTGCCGATGTCCTCGGACAGCATGCCGCTGGTCTGCACGTAGGTGCGTTCAACTTCCAGCAGTCGCGAACGCGCCACGTAGCCATCCTTGGCCAGCTCGCGCATGTTGTCGAGCTGCTCCTTCAGGATCGCCATTTGCTGCTTCTTGCTGTCGCGCGAATCCTGCAGTCCCTGGGTCTGGATCTTCAGGCCGGCGATGTTTTCGTCCATCGCCGCCAGTTCGCTGTGCAGCGCCAGCTGGCGCGACGCCATCAGCTGGGCCTGCAGCGCCACCACCGCGGCCACGCGCGGATCGGCCTTGTACGGCGCCAGCGCGGCCGGCGGCGTGATGGTTTTCTTCGTTTCCAGTTCGGCCCGCAGCCTCGCCTCGGCGCCGCGCGCGTTGAAGTACTGGGCGCGCGTGATGTCGGACTGCGACCGGGCCTGCACGCCGTTCATCCGCACCAGGACCTGGCCGGCCTTGACGTTGTCACCCTCGCGCACCAGGATCGCATCCACCGTGCCGCCGGTCAGGTGCTGCACCGCCTGGCGGTTGCTTTCCTTGGCCACCGTGCCGGACAGCGGCACGCCCTTGTCGAGCGGCGCCCAGAACGCCCACAGCAGGAAGCTGCCCACGCCGAGCAGCACGATCCACCATCCGAGCTTGCTGTACGCGCCCGCATCGGTATCGACCGCCGGCGCCTGCGCGTCATGCGCAACGAGGTCGGTGGCCGGTTGTTTTTTCAGAAGCTTCATCTTGTTCATTTCGATTCGGTGGCGGCGGCAGCCGCGTTTGTCCGCGGCCGCTGCGCCAATTGCGCCGCCTGTGGCTGTCCCTGTTTCTCCTGCAGCGCCGCCAGCACCTGGCTGGTCGGGCCGAACATCGCCGCGACGCCGTCGCGCAGCAACAGCAGCTTGTTGGTCACGCCGATCGCGCTGGTGCGGTGGGTGATCAGGACGATGGTCTTGCCGCGCTGGCGCAGGTCGCTCAACGCCTGCACCAGGGCCTGCTCGCCGACGTCGTCCAGGTTCGAGTTCGGCTCGTCGAGCACGATCACCGACGGATCGCCGTACATCGCGCGCGCCAGCCCGAGGCGCTGGCGCTGGCCGCCGGACAGGCCGGCGCCGCCATCGCCGAGCAGGGTGTCGTAGCCTTGCGCGAAGTGCAGGATCATGTCGTGCACGCCGGCGCGTTTGGCCGCTTCCACCACGCGCTCCGGATCGACTTCGCCGAAGCGGGCGATGTTGTCGCTGACCGAGCCGGCAAACAGCTCGATATCCTGCGGCAGGTAGCCGATGTGCGGGCCCAGGTCGGCCTTGTTCCAGGAGTAGATGTCGGCGCCGTCGAGCCGCACCTTGCCCACTTGCGCCGGCCAGACCCCCACCAGCAGCCGCGCCAGCGTCGATTTGCCCGAGCCGCTCGGGCCGATCACGCCGATCACGTCGCCGGCGGCGATCGCCAGGTTCAGGCCCTTGATCACGGCAATCGAGGAGCCCGGCGGCGCGGCCGTCACGCCTTCGACCGTGAGCGCGCCCAGCGGCTTGGGCAAGGCCATGCCGGCGGCACGCGCGGGATTGGCCGCCAGCAGGGTCACCAGGCGCTCATAGGCGCTGCGCGTGGTGCTGTAGCTCTTCCAGACGCCGATCACCTGCTGCACCGGCGCCAGCGCGCGCCCGACCAGGATCGACGCGGCGATCATCATGCCCGGGGTGATCTTGCCTTCGATGGCCAGCAGCGCGCCGAAGCCGAGCACCAGCGACTGCAGCGAGACCTGGACGAATTTGGTGACCGCGCCGACCAGGCCGCCCTTCTCACTCGCTTCGGCCTGCAGGTGCAGGAATTTGCCGTGCAGTTTGAACCAGCGCGCCATCAGGTTCGGCAGCATCCCCATCGATTCGATGACTTCGGCGTTGCGCAGGTTGTTCGTCGCCAGCGTGGTCGAGGCGATCGCCATCGCATTCGCTTCGGCCAGCGGCTGCCGGGTCACTTTCTCGTTGATGAAGGCCAGGCCCACCAGCACCGCGGTGCCGGCCAGGGCGAACAGACCGAGCGAGGGCTCGAAAAAGAAAATGACGATCAAATACACCGGAAACCACGGCGCATCGAAGAAGGCGAACAAGGCGTTACCGGTGAGGAATTGGCGGATATTCGTCAGGTCGGCCAACGCCTGGCCGGCGTTGCCGCCGGATTTCTTCAGGTTCTGTTCGAACGCGGCGGTGTAGACCCGCTGGTTGAGCCGCATGTCGAACTGGGCCCCGACCCGCACCAGCACGAAGGTGCGCACCGCCTCCAGGGCGCTCATCAGCAGGTAGGCGCCGAGCATCATCAAGGTCAGCATCAGCAAGGTGATTTCATTGCGGCTGGCCAGCACCCGGTCATACACCTGCAGCATGTAGATGGAGGGCACCAGCATGAGCAGGTTGCTGATCGCCGAAAAGGCGCCGACGGTGAAGAACACGCGCTTGAACGACGCCAGCGTCAATTCAATTTCGTTCTTGACGGAGGAGGTTTTTGATTTCATCGAATGGATGCGAGCTGGGCGGATTGCGAGGCCCGGCGGACCTCGTGGCAAAAACCGGCACGCGGGAATTATCGCTGAATTCCTGCAATAAACGTTATCTGACTCACAACAATCCCGAATTTGTTGCAGAAATGATGTTTTGAAGTCGCATTGGCCGATTATGCGAAATCTCGCATAATCGGGACGAAAAAAAGGAGGCCGCGGCCTCCTCCGTGTGACGCGGCGCCGCTTCAGGCGCGCTGGTAGATGTCCTCGAAGCGCACGATGTCGTCCTCGCCCAGGTAGCTGCCCGACTGCACCTCGATGATGTGCAGCGGCACCTTGCCGGGGTTTTCCAGCCGGTGGTTCATGCCGATCGGGATGTAGGTCGATTCGTTTTCCGACAGCAGCTTGACGGTCTCGCCGCAGGTCACGCGCGCGGTGCCGGACACCACCACCCAGTGCTCGGCGCGGTGATGGTGCATCTGCAGCGACAGCTTCTCGCCCGGCTTGACGGTGATGCGCTTGACCTGGAAGCGGTCGCCGGCGTCGATACCTTCGTAGTGGCCCCACGGCCGGTACACCCTGGTGTGATACAGGTGCTCGGTGCGCGCCTGCGCCTTCAGGTGGTCCACCACCTGCTTGACCCGCTGCACCTGGTCCTTGTGCGCGACCAGCACGGCGTCGCGCGTCTCCACCACCACCAGGTCCTGCACGCCGACCACGGCGACGATGCGGCTCTCGGCGCGCACCAGCGAATTGGTCACGCCGTCCAGGTAGACGTCGCCGCGCCTGGCGTTGCCGTCGGCGTCGCGCTGCTGCACTTCCCACAGCGCCGCCCAGGAGCCGACGTCGCTCCAGCCGATGTCGGCGGGCACCACCACGGCGCGCTCGGTGCGCTCCATCACGGCATAGTCGATCGAGTCGGACGGACAGGCGTTGAACGACGCTTCGTGCAGGCGGCAGAAATCGAGGTCGCTGTAGCCGAGCCGCACCGCCGCCTCGGCCGCCGCGGCGATCTGCGGATTGCAGCGTTCCAGCTCGGACAGGTAGCGCTCGGCGCGGAACAGGAACATGCCGCTGTTCCAGTAGTAGCCGCCGGCGTCGACGAATTGCTGGGCGGTGGCGCGGTCCGGCTTCTCGACGAAGCGGTCGACCTTGAAGCAGCCTTCGGCGTCCAGCGCGCCGCCGCGGTGGATGTAGCCGTAGCCGGTTTCCGGTCCCTGCGGCACGATGCCGAAAGTGGCCAGCGCGCCGGCGGCCACCGGCGCGGCGGCGCGCGCCACCGCTGCCGCGAACGCGGCGTTATCGAGGATCACATGGTCGGCCGGCAGCACCAGCATCACCGCGTCCGGGTCGAGCTTGCGCAGGAACTGCGCGGCCGCGGCCACCGCCGGCGCGGTGTTGCGGCCGGCCGGCTCGAGCAGGATGCCGAGCGGCGCGACGCCGATCTCGCGCAGCTGCTCGGCCACCAGGAAGCGGTGCTCGTTGCCGCACACCACCACCGGCGCCATCAGCTCGGGCCAGCCGGCCACCCGCAGCACGGTTTCCTGCAGCATGGTCTGGTTCGACACCAGCGGCAGCAGCTGCTTGGGCAGCACCGCGCGCGACAGTGGCCACAGGCGTGTTCCGGATCCGCCGGACAGGATGACTGGATAAATTTTCATGGAAGCTCTTTCTGTTCTTGTGGGGCATCTTGGGTCGTGACATCCTTGCGCCGCTTGTTGCGGCGGTCGCGCGCGTTGACCCATTCTTCCGACGCATATTCCGACACGTGCTTCATGTCGCCCTTGCGGTCGACGCTGTAATCCTTGAACACGATCATCTCATGGAGGCTGACATCAGGCAACACCCGGGTATATTCGAACAACACGCTGCGCACCACTTCCGCGCCTTCGCAGATGTGGCTGCCGTGGCCGATCCAGGTCGGCCCGACGATCCGCACGCCGGCCTCGATCCGGGTGCCCGAGCCGACGTAGACCGGCCCTTCGATGGTGGTGCCGTGCCAGTCGATGCTGGTGTTCAGGCCGACCCACAGGCCCTCCTCGACGCGCGTGCCGGGCACGTCCATGTGCGCCACTTCGCCCATCAGCACGTTCTGCAGCACTTCCCAATAGTCGGACACGCTGCCGATGTCGAGCCAGTTGAACGGCCGGCGCTGGGCGTAGAACGGCAGCCCGCGTTCGGCCAGCAGCGGGAACAGTTCGGAGCCGATGTCGAACGGCACGCCGGACGGAATCAGGTCGATCACCTCCGGCTCGAATATGTAGATGCCGGTGCTGATGAAGTTCGAGCGGGCGTCTTCCTGGCTGGGCTTTTCCTGGAATTCGGTGATGCGGCCGTCGGCGTCGGCCACCACCACGCCGTAGCTCGACACTTTGTCCCACGGCACTTCCTTGGTCACCACCGAGGCCAGCGCGCCCTTGCGGCGGTGCTCGAACAGGGCCGACTTGAGGTCGAGGTCGATCAGCGCGTCGCCGCACAGCACGATCGTGGTCTGGTCGAAGAAGCCGCCGAACTCCTGGATCTTCTTCATGCCGCCGGCCGAGCCGATCGGCATTGGCACCACTTCGCCGTCGTCCTTGGTGTAGCCCTCGAACGAGTAGCCGATCTGGACGCCGAACTGGTGGCCTTCGCCGAAGTATTCCTCGATCTTGTCGTGCAAATAGCTGACGTTGACCATGATTTCGTTGACGCCGTACTTGGCCAGGTGCTCGACCAGGTAGGCCATCACCGGCTTGCCCAGCAGCGGAATCATGGGTTTGGGTAAATCATAGGTCAGCGGCCGCACGCGGGTGCCTTTGCCGGCTGCCAGGATCATTGCTTTCATGGGAGTCCTCGCTACTTCGGGGTGGTCTGGTAGCGCCAGGAATCGGCGCACATGCTGGCGATGTTGCGCTCGGCGCTCCAGCCTAGCTCGGCCAGCGCGCGCGCCGGGTCGGCGTAGCATTTGGCGATGTCGCCGGGCCGGCGCGCCACGATCTTGTACGGAATCTTCTTGCCGCTGGCCTGCTCGAACGCCTGGATCATCTCGAGCACGCTGTTGCCGCGCCCGGTGCCCAGGTTGTAAGTGAGCACGCCCTGGCTGGCCGCCAGCTTGGCCAGGGTCTTGACGTGGCCCAGCGCCAGGTCGACCACGTGGATGTAGTCGCGCATGCCGGTGCCGTCCGGGGTCGGGTAGTCGTCGCCGTAGACCGACAGCTGTTCGCGCTCGCCGTTGGCGACCTGGGCGATGTAGGGCACCAGGTTGTTCGGGATGCCGTTCGGGGTCTCGCCGATCAGTCCGCTCTCGTGGGCGCCGACCGGGTTGAAATAGCGCAGCAGCGCGATGCGCCACTCGGGCTTGGCGCGCGCAAGGTCGCGCAGCATCTCTTCGATCATCAGTTTGCTGCGGCCGTAAGCGTTGGTGGCCGACAGCGGGAAATCTTCGGTGATCGGCACCGAAGCCGGATCGCCGTAGACCGTCGCCGACGAGCTGAACACCAGCGTGCGCACGCCGAACTGCTCCATGGTCTCGAGCAGCACCACGCTGCCGGTCACGTTGTTGTCGTAGTAGCGCAGCGGCTGCTCGACCGATTCGCCGACCGCCTTCAGGCCGGCGAAGTGGATCACCGCGTCGACCTGGTGCGCGGCGAACGCCGCTTCCATGGCCGCGCGGTCGCGGATGTCGGCGTTGACGAACTGCACCGGCTTGCCGGCGATGCGCTCGATGCGCTGCTGCACGCTGGGGTCGCTGTTGCACAAGTTGTCGAGGATCACCACCTGGTGGCCGGCTTGCAGCAATTCGACGCAGGTGTGGGAACCGATGTAACCCATGCCGCCGGTAACGAGGATATTCATTTGTCGTACTCTCTTTCGAATCCAAAATCCCACGGGGCGAACACTGATTGTGCGCCAGTGGCGAATGCAACGGTTGATCGGCAGCGAGACGGCGCGTCAGTTGCGCCGCATGTCGCCTCGCGCCGTCCCGCTACAGGGCCCGGCTTACGCCAGCGCTTGCGTCAGGATCGCGACGATGCGCTCGGCCGCCTTGCCGTCCCACAGGTGCGGGCGCTTGCCCTGCTTGCCCTCGCCGCGCAGCACCTTGCGCGTTTCGGCCAGGATCTTGACCGGATCGGTGCCCACCAGCACGTTCGAACCTTCGTCGACCGTCACCGGGCGCTCGGTGTTTTCGCGGATCGTCACGCACGGCACGCCCAGCGCGGTGGTCTCTTCCTGCAGGCCGCCGCTGTCGGTCAGCACGACCGCCGCATCTTTCCACAGGTTCAGGAACGCCATGTAGGCTTGCGGCCCGGCCAGCGTAATGTTCGGCCCCAGGTCGATGCCGAACTTGTCGAGGTTGGCGCGGGTGCGCGGGTGCACCGGGAAAATCAGCGGCAGGTCGGCGGCGATTTCCTTCAGGGCGCCGGCGATGCGGGCGAAATTGAGCGGGTCGTCGACGTTGCTCGGGCGGTGCAAGGTGACCACGCCGTAGCGCGCATGCGCGGCCTTGAATGCGGCGGTCTCGAAGCCGGAGGTGTCGGCGCGGGTCAGCTTGTCGGCCTGGAACAGCACGTTGTCGACCATCACGTGGCCGACGTAGTGGATCGCCGAATCGGGCTTGCCTTCGCGCTTCAGGTGGCCGACCGCGGCCGGCTCGGTGACGAAGAACCAGTCGGAGATGGCGTCGGTGACCAGGCGGTTGATTTCTTCCGGCATCGTCATGTCGCCGCTGCGCAGGCCCGCTTCGACGTGCGCGACCGGGATGTTGAGCTTCTTGGCGACGATCGAGCAGGCCAGCGTGGAATTGACGTCGCCGACCACCAGCACCGCGGCGGGCCGCTCGGCGATGCACAGTTCCTCGAAGCCGACCATGATCTTGCCGGTCTGCTGGGCGTGGCTGCCGCCGCCGGCCGCCATGAACACATCCGGCTCGGGAATGCCGAGTTCCTCGAAAAACACGTCGTTCATGTCACGGTCATAGTGCTGGCCGGTGTGGATGATTTTGAACGTCAGCGTTTGCTGGGCTTGCAATGCGCGAACGATCGGCGCGATTTTCATGAAATTGGGCCGGGCGCCCGCCACCAGGTAGATAAGCATCTGCAACTTTCAGAAATCAATGTTCAATGGAAAAATGTTATTGTAATCCGGCACTCATCCGATGCCGCGTTCAATTGTGTTGTAATTTTGAGAACGGTGCAAGAAGCGCGAACCGGCACGCGCCGGGTGCGCTTCGATCACGCTGGGGGGAAACAAACAGCACGGCGAAGACCAGCGAGGTCTACCAATACCACCAGCTTCCTGTATACACCACCCAGGCGCCAAGCAGGCCGTTGGTGACGGCGTGCGCCAGGATGGGCGACCAGATCGTGCGATGGCGCAGATACAGTGCACTGTAAGCAAGACCGGCGACGATTCCGGCCAGCCACAGGTTGTGCTCGAAGCCGAACAGCACGGACGAGATCAGCACGCTGCGGATCGTCACGCGCGCCGGGAGCACGCTGTCGAAATCCGGGTTGTCCAGCCAGCGCATCAGGAAGGAGCGCCAGAACAGCTCCTCCATCACCGGCACCACCAGCGCGGCGCCGGCGATGCGCACCGCGACCAGCGCCCAGTCGATGCGCCCGCCGTTGGTCGGGTCGAAGCCGGCCGAGGAGCCGATGCTCATCCAGCCGGCGGACAGGCTGACCCACAGCACCAGCACGACGACGCCGATCGCCAGCGCGAACAGCACGCGCGGCGGCCGAAGGCGGAAAACGTGCAGTTCGGTGTAGTGGCGCCAGAACACGGCCAGCAACAGCGCGACCGTGCCGACCTTGGCCGCGTACAGCCAGCGCAGCTCGGGCGCGGCCCAGCCGATCCGGCCGAGCAGTTCGGCCAGCGCGATGAACGCCATGTAGGCGGCGAAAGGGAGAATACGCACCAGGGCGGCGCGGGTCAACAGGGGCGCCCCGGCGCCGAGGCCGGCGGGGCTGGGTGCTTCATGCTGCTTGGACATCGGGATCCTCCAATGTTTTCAGCGTGGCTTATTCGCCTTTTGAGCGGGCCTCGATCAGCTCCCATTTTTCCAGCGCGACCATCAGCTGCTCGTCGATTTCCGCAAAGCGCGCGTTGATGCGCTTGGCGTCGGCAGGGTTGGTCTTGTAGAAATCGGGCGCATTGAGCTGCTGGGTGATGGCCGATTGCTCGTCTTCCAGGCTGGCGATGAGCAGCGGCAATTCTTCCAGCTCGCGCTGTTCCTTGTAGCTCAACTTAACCTTTTTTGCAACTTCCTTGGGTGCGGCGGCGGGCGCCGCCTTGGCGGCCGGCTTCGCCGCCGCGGCCGGCGTCTGCGCCTTGACGCGCTCCCAGTCGGTGTAGCCGCCGACGAATTCGCGCCACTTGCCCTCGCCCTCGGCGACGATCACCTGGGTGACCACGTTGTCGAGGAAGGTACGGTCGTGGCTGACCAGGAACACGGTGCCGGTGTAGTCTTCCAGCAGCTCTTCGAGCAGCTCCAGGGTATCGATGTCGAGGTCGTTGGTCGGCTCGTCGAGCACCAGGCAATTGGCCGGCTTGGCGAACAGGCGCGCCAGCAGCAGGCGATTGCGCTCGCCGCCGGACAGCGACTTGACCGGCGAGCGCGCGCGTTCCGGCGCGAACAGGAAGTCGTTCAGGTAGCTCATCACATGCTTCTTGGCGCCGTTGATCTCGACCCAGTCGCTGCCCGGCGCGATGGTTTCCATCAGGTTCGCCTCTTCGTTCAGCTGGGCGCGCATTTGGTCGAAGTACGCGACCTGCAGCTTGGTGCCGAGCTTGGCCTTGCCGCCGTCCGGCGTCTCTTCGCCCAGGATCATCTTCAGCAAGGTGGTCTTGCCGGCGCCGTTCGAGCCGATCAGGCCGACCTTGTCGCCGCGCAGGATGGTGGCGCTGAAGTCCTTGACGATGACCTTCTCGCCGTAGCTTTTCGAAATGCTGTCCAGCTCGGCGACGATCTTGCCCGAGCGGTCGCCCGCGGCCACCGTCAGGTTGACCTGGCCCTGCTGCTCGCGGCGCGCGGCGCGCTGCAGGCGCAACGCTTCGAGGCGGCGCACGCGGCCTTCGTCGCGCACCCGGCGCGCCTTGACGCCCTTGCGGATCCACACTTCTTCCTGCGCCAGGAACTTGTCGAACTTGGCCGCTTCGACCTCTTCGATCTCCAGTTGCTCGGCCTTGCGCACCTGGTAGGCGCTGAAATTGCCCGGATACGACAGCAGCTTGCCGCGGTCGAGTTCGACGATCCGGGTCGAGACGTTGTCGAGGAAGCTACGGTCGTGGGTGATGAACAGCACCGAGCCCTTGAAATCGCGCAGCAGGCCCTCGAGCCACATGATGGACTTGAAGTCGAGGTGGTTGGTCGGCTCGTCGAGCAGCAGCACGTCCGGCGCCGACACCAGCGCCACGGCCAGCGCGACGCGCTTCTGCATTCCGCCCGACAGCGTGCCCATCAGGTCGGAGCCGGCCAGGTTCAGGCGGTCGAGCGTGGTGTCGACCTTGTTCTGCATGCTCCAGCCGTCGGTCGCGTCGAGCTTGACCTGCAGGTCGTGCATGCGGTCCATCAGCGCCTCGTCGTCGCCCTGGCCGAACTGGCCGGTCAGCTCCTCGTACTCGGCCAGCATGGCGGCCTGCTCGCCCATCCCGGCGGCGACCGCGTCGAACACCGACATGGCCGGGTCGAAGGTCGGCTCCTGCTCGACGTAGGCGATTTTCAGGCCCTGCTGCATGACCAGCAGACCGTCGTCGAGCTTGAATTTGCCGGAAATGACCTTCAGCAAGGTCGACTTGCCGGTGCCGTTGCGGCCGATGATACCGACGCGCTCGCCGGTTTCCAGGGAAAATTCCGCGTGATCGAGCAACGCGACGTGGCCGAACGCGAGCTGCGCCGACGAGAGGGAGATGACTGCCATAATAAGTAGGAATGCCCGGCCGTGGAGCTTTTCGCAAGGAAATGCGTGGCCGAAAAAATGAAAGAAGCGTGCATTGTACCGACTGTCGGGGGAGCAAGCACAAATAGCTGCCGAAGGTCGGCTATAATTGCGCTCGATTCACGACACCGGATGGCGTTGTTGCCATCACGATCGCCGAATTGCAGGCCTGGCCTGCCACTGCCCGCCGGGCTCCCCGGCGGCGCGAGCGTCCTCTCCGTAGCACAATGGATAGTGCACATGCCTCCTAAGCGTGGGATACTGGTTCGATTCCAGTCGGAGGGACCAGAAACTCATCCTTAAACGTCCGCCAAAGTCCGAATACCCCCTCTCCTCACGGGCGTAGTGGCGTTTTTCTTGTCCGCCGACGTCCGCCGAAGTACGATGGAAGCCCGGAAAAATACCGTCACTTTTGACGGTATCTACCCGCTGAGCTACAACGAGATACCGTCACGGAGGCCGCCATGCCGCTCACAGACACTTTCGTTCGACAGGTCAAACCCATCAAGGAAAACGGTGATAAATACGCCGATGGCGGAGGCATGTATTTGCTGGTGAAGAAATCAGGCAAGTATTGGCGGATGGACTATCGACACTTGGGAACGCGCAAGACGCTAGCGTTAGGGATATACCCTGAAATCTCGCTCGCCAAGGCGCGGAAACGACGGCAGGAGGCGCGCGAACTAATCGCCGAAGGAAGTGATCCAGGCGTCGCCAAACGCGAGAAGAGGCAAAGTCTGATCGATGCGGCGGCGATCACGTTCGAATCGGTCGCGCGCCAATGGTTAGCGAAAACCGCTGTTGACCATGCTGCCAGCACCCACTCAAAGCTGACTACCTGGCTGGAAAAGGATGCCTTCCCATTTATTGGCAAGAAGCCAATCTCAACCATCACGCCGCGGGACGTGCTGCTCGCAGTCCAAAAAATCGAGGCTCGCGGCGCCGTGTTTTCGGCACACAAGGTCAAACAGATCTGCGGCCAGGTTTTTCGTTTTGGCGTCGCAAGTGGATTGGTGGAACGGGACGTCACTGCAGACCTACGGGGCGCACTGTCCGCGATACCGAAGAAGCATTACTCCGCGATTACGGAGCCACAACAGGTCGCTGGATTGCTACGTGCGATTCAGGCCTACCAAGGTCACGCGTACTCGATCGCTGCCCTCAGGCTGTCGCCGATGCTGTTCGTACGTCCAGGCGAGCTGCGTTCAGCCGAGTGGGTCGAATTCAACTTGGATGCGGCGGAATGGCGGATACCCGGCAGGAAGATGAAAATGAAAATCGACCATATCGTGCCTTTGGCCGCTCAAGCGGTGCAAATCCTGCGCGACCTGCACCGCCTGACGGGGCACAGAAAATACGTTTTCCCTAGCATTCGCACGTTCGACAAATGCATGAGTGAAAATACCATTAATGCAGCGCTTCGCGGGATGGGCTACGGCCAGGATGTGATGACCGGGCACGGATTTCGAGCGACTGCACGCACGATCTTGGATGAAGTCCTTGGCGAACGCGTCGATCTCATTGAACACCAGCTGGCGCACGCGGTGAAGGACACGAACGGACGCGCCTACAATCGTACCGCGCACCTCCCTGCTCGCAAGGAAATGATGCAACGCTGGGCCGACTATTTAGATCGCTTGAGTTCAAGCGCAACGCCCGCCCTCCTTCCGAACCCCACCGAACTGTGCAAGTAGCTTCGACTCGACCACGGCCGGCACTCCCGCTTCCTTTCATCGGATCATTCGCAGTGAAAAAATTCACGCCGGGCGAGCGCAGCGAGAAAGCCCCGCAGGGCAAGCCGTTTGAGCGAAGCGAAAACATGGCTTGCTCCCAACCGGCGACTCGACGACCACCGCTGCAATCGGAGTGCACCGGCGGCCGATGCGCAGCACCACGCAAAGCCAACAATTGCAGGAGCGCAAATTTATAGATGGGAGCTATCGGCAGCGTCGAAATAGCTGACTGAAACTGGTCCAGACGACGAAGACGAAGCCGCTTTCAACTCGCACCGAAGCACACATGGAACTGGATCTCGCCACGCTCTCCTTTCTCCTCAACCATGATTCGCGGGAATGGCGACTCAAGGTCAGCGGCACGGTGCTCGGCCGGCGCTCTGGAGGAGCGCCGGGCATACGCAGGGGTACGCCCTCGCGGGCGACCTCGCATGCGCTCGGCTCAAATCGCCCCTGCCGGCAGATCGTTGGACGGTCGTTTGCTTACCAGGTCGAAGCGTGCCGTCCACTGCTAGTACACCACGACCTGGAGGTTTATAATAGAAACGCCGCACCATCCTTCTGCAGCATCTGTTCAGCGCCTTAATCTGTCGGTACTTTTGTCGGCATCGAGAGAATTTTCGGATGCAAGACCCTTTATCCATGCGGGTTTCAAGGCACTATTCGATCCTAGTCGGAGACCACGAACTCTTCCTCTGATGCGACGTTTTCGATGGGCACGACGCTCAAGCGCACGCCAACGATGTTGTCGCGCGCGTGATTCCCGCCTTTTTCGCAATGTCGGTTACGCCTTCGGCGCGTGCGATATCTCCCAGCGCAGAGGCGAGCAAGCCGGCATCTTCGCGGCGCGTGCCGCGCCGGCCAAATGAGACTCAGGCGGGCTGTCTGCCTTGTGCCGCAATGCGTACGGATATCGGTTCGATTCCGTTCGGCAGCACGGCCTCCCAATCGTCCAGGGCAAGCATAGTCTTCAAGTATTGTGCGAAGCCCTGGGGCGCATCATCTACGCTGGTCCAGATTTCCAGCTCGCCGTCCTTGTTCAGCGACAATCCATTGGGACCAGCGGTCTCATTGGTGAAACTGATTGTTCTCTCGTCGTCAGGGAACATGCCGCACGTGAGCAGTCGGAGAGAAGCCTCGCCTGCATCAAAAAACCTGACTCGGTCTCCTCGCTGTTCGATGTAAACGGGCACATCGTCGCCGTCTGGATAAACGTAAGGAACGGCAATCATGGCGACAGAGCCATCGTCGGTCAGAGCATGGCAGTCGAATCCAAGCTTCGCCGAAATCTGTGTGAAGATCGTCATTTCCCCTCTCGTAAGCATTCTTTGGAGGCAGCGGCACAACGTCGAATACGATATTCGTTTGCTCGCAAAAAAACGCCAACACCTGATCGTACCTCCATTTCATCCACTCCGCAGACCCGCCAATGCGCGTTCGTCCTATATGCTCATGCGATCGCTTGTGCACATCTTTTATCGGGCGCGGGCTTTGTGTCACATCGAGCTGGTAGACTATTTCTGGGCCGTACTTCTCGGTCTTGAAGACGGTGAAGACATAGCGTCTTAAGGCAGGGCCGATGAAGCTAAACCTCAGCTCAATCTGCAGATGGACCTGGGCACCATCTTCGTCGACCAAGCCTGTCGCTAGCAAAAATGTTTCGGGATGATGTGGAGATCGAATCCACCCAAGCTTGCCGACCGTGTAGGTCGGATAAGCCAGCAGCGACCTGGCCTCCAATTCGGACATTTTCCGCATGTGCCGTGGGAGGGGATGTTGGGTAGAAATCAGGAAGCAGCAATGACCAAGGTTCCCGATGCGGGAGCCGAACCGGTTCCCAATCTAACATCGCCAGCAATCGTCGGATGCGACCTGCATCAGCCGCGCAAGTCATGAAGGCGTCCCGCGATTCAATAGGACGAATTAATGGCGCAGCTGCTCGCGGGGCGCCGTCAGCACGCGCTCGGTGAGGTCCGGATCGATGCCGCGCAGCAGCAGAAACTTGCGCGCGACGTCGTCGCCGAACGCGCGCTTCATCGCGATCCCTTCATCCACCTGCCGGGCCGTTTCCATATCTGTGCGTGGGGCATGTTGCTCGTTCATCGCGTCCTCCGTGTCGATGAGGATTTATATCATGGTTGGCAAAGCGCACGATTGCCTGTAGGACTTGGCCGCGCCCGTGTCGCCGCGCTGCCGCAGCGGCGTGATATTCTCGGCGCCATGACCTCTCCCCTTCTTCTGATTACTGGCGGTGGCCGCGGCATCGGCGCGGCGTGTGCGCTGCTGGCCGGCCGGCGCGGCTACACCGTCTGCATCAACTACCTGCGCGATGCCGATGCCGCGATGGCGGTGGCCCGCGCGATCGAACAGGCCGGCGGCAGCGCGATGACGATCCAGGCCGACGTCGCGCGCGAAGACGATGTGCTGCGCATGTTCGCTGCGATCGACGCGCGCTTCGGCCGCCTCGATGCATTGATCAACAACGCGGCCATCCTCGGCAAGCAGATGCGGGTCGAGCAGATGGACGCCGCGCGCATCGAGCGCATCCTGGCGACCAACGTGACCGGCAGCTTTCTGTGCGCGCGCGAAGCGATCAAGCGCATGTCGGCCGCGCATGGCGGCAGCGGCGGCGCCATCGTCAACATCTCGTCGCGCGCCGCGGTGCTCGGCTCGGCCGGCGAATACGTCGACTACGCGGCCTCCAAGGCGGCGGTCGACGCGCTGACGATCGGACTGTCGAAGGAAGTGGCGGCTGAAGGCATCCGCGTCAACGGCGTGCGCCCGGGCCTGATCCGCACCGAAATGCACGCCAGCGGCGGCGAGCCGGGGCGGGTCGAGCGCTTGCAGGGATCGGTGCCGATGGGACGCGGAGGCGAAGCGGAGGAAGTGGCGGAAGCGGTACTCTGGCTGCTCTCGGCGCAGGCGTCGTACACGACCGGCAGCTTCATCGACGTGTCGGGCGGCCGCTAGGAAAAAGCGTTAGTCGCTGTCCTTGCCGCCGGCAGCGTTCAGGTGCTGCTTCATCTGCGACAGCAGCTCGATCAGCATGCCCTTGTCGTCGGGCGAGACGTCCTTCAGCAGGTCGGCGATCCAGCCCTCGTGCACTACCGCCATCTCGGCGAACGCGCGGCGCCCCGCCGGCGTCAGCATCACGCTGTAGGCGCGCCGGTCCTTCGGGTCCGGCACCCGCACCACCAGCTTCTCCTGCTCCAGCTGGTCGGTGATGCCGGTGATGTTCCCGCCAGTGACCATCATGCGCTTCGACAGTTCGCCCATGCGCAGCCCGTCCGGATGGCGCTCGAGCTGCGCCATCAGGTCGAAGCGCGGCAGCGTGATGCCGAAGGTGGCGCGCAGCCGCGTGCGGATCTCGTTCTCGATGCGCGTCGTGCACGACAGCATGCGCAGCCACAGCTTGAGCGACTGGTGATGGTCCTGCGTCAGGCGGGTGGCCAGGTCGATGTCGTGGTCTTGCATGGGTTCCTCAGGCGGCATCGCCGCTGCGAAGCTTGAAGCGCTGCAGCTTGCCGGTCTCGGTGCGCGGCAGCTTGTCGAGGAAGCGCACCGAACGCGGATACTTGTACGGCGCGATCGACTGCTTGACGAAATCCTGCAGCGCGCCCGCCGTTTCGGCCGACGGCTCGAAGCCCGGCTTGAGCACCACGAACGCTTCGACCACCTGGCCGCGCTCCTCGTCGGGCCGGCCGATGACGCCGCATTCGGCCACCGCCGGGTGGCGCAGCAGCGCCTCTTCCACCTCGACGCCGGCGATGTTGTAGCCGGCCGAGATGATCATGTCGTCGGTGCGCGAACGATAGAAGAAGTAGCCGTCCGCGTCCATCTCGTAGGCGTCGCCGGTCAGGTTCCAGCCGTCGACCACGTAGTCGCGCTGGCGCTCGTCGGCCAGGTAGCGGCAGCCGGTCGGGCCCTTTACCGCCAGGCGCCCGATCACGCCCGGCCCCACCTGCTTGCCCTCGTCGTCGAGGATGCAGGCCTGGTACCCCGGCACCGGCTTGCCGGTCGCCCCAGGCCGCACGTCGGCGCCGGATGCGGAGATGAAGATGTGCAGCAGTTCTGTCGCGCCGATGCCGTCGACCATTTCCAGGCCGGTCGCTTCGCGCCAGGCGTCGCGCGTGGCCAGCGGCAGCGCTTCGCCGGCCGATACGGTGTGGCGCAGGCTGGCCAGCTGGTACTTGTGCGCCAGAGGCGCCATCTGGCGGTAGAAGGTCGGCGCGGTGAAGCAGACCGTGGCGCGGTACCGTTCGATCGCGGCCAGCAGCGACTCCGGCGTCAGCTTCTCAAGCAGCACGCCGGCCGCGCCGACGCGCAGCGGGAACAGCAGCAGCCCGCCCAGGCCGAAGGTGAACGCCAGCGGCGGCGTGCCGATGAAGATGTCGTCCTCGCGCGAGCCGAGCGTGTGCGGCGGGAAGCAGTCGCAGATCGCCAGCACGTCGCGGTGGAAGTGCATGGTCCCTTTCGGGATGCCGGTGGTGCCCGAAGTGAAGCTGATCAGGCAGACGTCGTCGGCGGCGGTGGCGCACGGCGTAAATGGATCGTCGTGGCGCGCCATGCGCGATTCGAGCGCATCCGGGTCGGCCGGCGCGTCGAAGATGATGGCGGGCGGCAGGCGCTCGAGGCCATCGAGTTCGGCGCGCAGGCCGGAGGCGCACAGCACCGCGTCCACTTGCGCCTTGTCGATGATCTTGCCCAGTTCGCGCGCGCGCAGCAGCGGCATGGTCGGCACCGCGATGCAGCCGCACTTGATCACGGCCAGGATGCTGGCGGCCATGGTGGGGTTGTTCGCGCCGCGCAGCAGCACGCGGTTGCCGGGCACCAGGCCGAGGTCGCGCCGCAGCACATGGGCGATGCGGTCGACCCGCGCCGTGAGCTGGGCGTAAGTCAGGGTTTCGGCGGCGCCGTAGACCGCGATGCGCTCGCCGCGGCCGCGCGCGACGGCGGCGTCGAGCAGTTCGGCGACGCAGTTCAGGCGCGTCGGGTATTGCAAAGAGGGGAGGTCGAATCGGAATTCCGGCCACTGGTCGGGCGGCGGCAGGTGCGCGCGCGCGAAATCGTCCTGGTGGGCGGAAGGGCTCAGTGCTGCGGGGATCACGCTTGTCATGGTCGCCTTGATTGAAGTATCGGTCAGACTGGCTTGCTGGCGGATACTTTAATTCTAAACAATCACAACATCAAGCATATTCTGGGCTTAGCCAGACCTGGCGCAAGAGTGGATCACGCGGCGGCGACAAAGGCGGGGTCAGGTCTGCAGTTTGCGCACACGGTCCGACTGCCGGCCCACCGATTCCAGCGCTGCGCCCAAGGCGGCCTGGATGGCGCGCGCGCCGATCTCGCCCTGCGCCAGCGCGTGCAGTCGCCCCGCCGCGCCATCGAGCCCCAGGGTCACGCAACCGGCGTGCAGCTTTTCGATCCGCGACCGCGCATCGCCCTCCTCCACCGCGGCCAGTTCGTGCGCCGCCGCGGCCAGCTGGCTCTCGAAGCCCCCGAGGTAGGCAAGCAGCCGCGCGCCGTCGATCCCGAGGCGCTGCATGGTGGCGAGCGGACTTTCGGCGGCGTCGTCCATCTGCGGCCGCAACCCGGCCAGCTGCGCCAGCACCAGGTCCTGCTCGAACGGCTTGACGATGTAGCCGCCGGCGCCAAGGCTGCTGGCCTGCGCCATCGTCGCGTGGTCGTTGGCCGATGAAGCGAGCACGAAGCGCATGCCGTCGAGCGCGGGGTCTTCCTTCACGCGCGCCAGCAGCGCCATGCCGTCCAGGTTGGGCATGCGCAGGTCACAGAAGCAGATCGACGGCCGCAGCCCTTCCCGCAGCTGGCGCCAGGCGTCGGCCCCGTCCTCGGCTTCGAAAATCTCGTAGGCGCCGCAGCTATCGACCAGGTGCATCAGCACCATGCGCGAGACCACGTCGTCGTCAACCACCAGCACTTTCATCGCATCTCCCTTTATTCGCGTCGATTATATCGGCCCGCGCGCTCAGGCAGCGCCAGCTTCGAAGCGGTCCAGCAGACGCCGCAGCCGCGGCATGGCGGCGCCGATCACGCCCCACTCGCGCTGGTCGGCGGACAGTTCCAGCTCGCCGCACAGCAGGTGCAGCTCGGTCGCATCGAGGTAGGCGGCGCTGCCTTTGAGCCCGTGCAGCACGCGCGCCGCCGTGTCGTGATCCTGGCGGGCCAGCGCCTGCTCCAGCTCCGCGCGCCTGCCCGGCAAGTCGCCGGCGAAGGCGCTGCGCAGGCGCGCCTTCAGGTCGGTGGTGCGGCGCCCGGCGTTCTGCGCCACCGCCACCGCCAGCGGCGTCGGCCCGGTGAGCACCCCGAACATCGCGTCGAGGTCGGCGATGCCGGGCGCGCCGATCGGCGGCGCCGGCATCGGCGCCAGCGCGATGCCGCGCGCCAGCTGGCGCTCGATCGCGCGGCTCAATTGCTGGTGCAGCGCCGCTTCGTCGATCGGCTTGGACAGGAAATCGTCCATGCCGCTGCCAATGTAGCGCGCGCGGTCTTCCTCGCTGGCGTTGGCGGTGAGAGCGATGATCATCAGGTCGCGGTCCAGCACCGGCGCCTCGGGCGGGCCGCCGTCGCGGATGATGCGGGTGGCGCTGGCGCCGTCCAGCTCCGGCATGCGCCCGTCCATCAGGATCAGGTCGTAGCGGGTGCGCGCGCAGGCCGCCAGCGCCAGCTGGCCGTTGTCGACGATGTCGGCCTGGTGGCCCAGCTCCTGCAGCATCATGCGGATGATGATCTGGTTGGTCGGAAAGTCCTCGGCGCACAGCACGCGCAGGCGGTGGCTGTGCGGCGCGCGCGGCGCCGGCGCGACCACCGGTGGCTGCACGCCGTCGGCCAGCGGCACGACGAAGCTGAAGCAGCTGCCCTTGCCTTCTTCGCTCACCACGCTGATGGTCCCGTCCATCAGTTCGACCAGCTGGCGGCAGATCGCCAGCCCCAGCCCGGTGCCGCCGTAGCGCCGGGTGGTGGTGCTGTCGGCCTGCTCGAATTTCTGGAACAGCCGCTCCAGCGCGTCCGATGCGATACCGATTCCGGTGTCGTGCACCGAAAACCGTATCATATTGACGTGCGGCCGCGCCGGGTCGGACGCCAGCGCGTCGACCCTCACGCTGACGCTGCCACGCTGGGTGAACTTGAAGGCGTTGCCGACCAGGTTGACCAGCACCTGGCGCAGGCGGGTCGGATCGCCGACCACGAAGCGCGGCAAATCGGGCGCCAGCTCGATGTCGAAGCCGATGCTATGCGCCGCGGCCTGCTCTTCGAACAGGCTGGCCACGTGTTCCAGCGTGGCCGCCAGCGCGAAGTCGATGTTCTCGATGGTCAGCTTGCCGGCCTCGATCTTGGAGAAGTCGAGCAGGTCGTTGATGATCGCCAGCAGCGCCTGGGCGTTGGCCTGGCCGCGCAGGATTTGCTCGCGGGTGCCGTCGTGCAGGCGGGCGTCGCGCAGCGCGAAGCCGAGCATGCCGATCACGCCCGCCAGCGGAGTGCGCATCTCGTGGCTCATGTTGGCCAAAAATTCCGACTTCTGGCGCGTCGCGTCCTCGGCGCGCTGCTTGGCCAGGCGCAGGCGCTCGTCGTTGTCCTGCAAGGCGCGGTTGGCCTGGGCCAGCTCGTCGGTGTTCAGGCGCACGCGCTTTTCCATCTCCTCGAGCTGGCGGTAGGCGCGCGCATTGTCGAGCGCGACGGCCGCGTGCGCGGCCAGCGTGGCCAGCATGTCGAGGTGCACGCGGCGGTACGCGTTCTTCTCGATGCTCTGCACGCACAGCACGCCCATCACGCGCTCCTTGACGATCAGCGGCACGTACATCGTCGACATCGCGACCGAGGTGGCGCTGCCGTCGATGCGCCGCATCCCGACCAGCGGTCCGGGCTCGCGCCGTTCGATGTAGTTGTCGTATTCGGCCTCGATGTCGTTGATGAACACCTCGCGCCGGTGCGTCAGGCACCACACGGCCAGCTGGTTCGGCTGGTCCACCGGACGCGTATAGCGCGGCGAGCGCAAGCCCTGGTCGATCGCAAACGGGAACTCGATCACGCCGAGGTCTTCGCGGTAAATGCCGATGCCGAAGATGCGCGCGTCCATCAGGTGCTGAACGTGGCGGTACACCGTGCCCATGATGGTTTCCATGTCGAGCGTGGCGGTCAGCTCGCGGCCGATCTCGGACAGGATCGAGATGTTGCGGTGGGCCAGTTCGACATTCTCCTTCTGCAGCTCGACCTCTTCCTTCTGGCGCTCGGCGTCGCGGCGGCGCTGCTCCGCTTCGGCGCGCTGCGATTCGGCTTCGACGCGGCGCACGTCGAGTTCGAGCTTCTGACGCTCGAGCAGGCGGTTCTGCAGGCCGATTTCCGCGGTGCGCGCGTGCACCTGCTGTTCGAGCAGGTCCTTCTGCCGGCGCAGCCCGCGCATGCGGAAGCGGAAAGCCGCGTAGGCGCTGCCCAGCACGGCCATCCCCATCATCGTGCGGAACCACCAGGTCTTCCAGAACGGCGGCCGGATCACGATCGACAGCGTGGCGCCGGACGGGCTCCAGACGCCGTCCTTGTTGGCGGCCTTCACCCTGAACGTGTAGGTGCCGGGATCGAGGTTGGTGTAAGTGGCGAATCGCTTGGTGGCGTCGGTGGCGACCCAGTTCTCGTCGAATCCGACCAGCTGGTAGGCGAAGCGGTTGCGCTGCGGCGCGGCGTAATGCAGCGCCGAGAATTCGAGCGAGAACACCGAATCGGCGGCATCGAGCGTGATCTCCGCGGCGTGCTCGATCGGCCCTTTCAGCAGGCCCGGATGGACCTGCTGTACCGGCTTGTTGAAGACCTGGAAGCCGGTGATCACGGCGCGCGGCGCGATCAGATTGTCGCTGATGGCGCGCGGGTTGAACGCGGTGATGCCGTTGAAGCCGCCGAAGTACAGCGTGCCGTCGCGCGACTTGAACGCCGAGCCGTCGAAGTATGCGCCCTCGATGGTGCCGTCGCCGGCACTGTAGGTGCGCCACTTGTCGGTGAGGGGATTGAGGCGCGACAGGCCGGTGGTGGAGCTGACCCAGATGTTGCCCTCGTCGTCTTCCAGCATCGCCGCCACCGCGTCGTCGGCCAGGCCGTCGGCGGAAGAATAGCGCTTGAACCCGATGCCGCCGCGGCGCTGAATCATCTTGTTCAAGCCGCCCGCGGTGCCCGCCCAGATGTCGCCGCGATGGTCTTCCAGCAGGTAGTGTACTTCGTCGTGGTTGATGCTGGCGGGGTCGGCCGGATCATGGCGGAAGTGGGTGAACTTGCCGGTGGCGCGGTCGAGCAGGTCGAGGCCATCGAAGGTGCCGATCCACAGCTGGCCGCGGCCGTCTTCGAGGATGGTGCGGGCGGCGTTGTCGGCCAGGCTGGAAGGATCGGCAGGGTCATGGCGGAAGGTCGTCACCTTGCGCGTGGACGGGTCGAGCCGGTGCAGACCGCCGCGCGACGAGATCCACAGGATGCCGGCGCGGTCGGCCAGCATGCCGCGCACGGTCTCGCCATCCGGGTCGCCCGCGGCGAGCTGCTGGCGCGTGAAGCGACCCTTCGCCGGATCGAAGCTGGTGACGCCGGAGCGCCCGCCGGCCCACAGCACGCCGTTGCGATCGAGCGCCAGCGCGTTGACCAGCGTGTCCGACAGGCTGTTCGGATTGGCCGGATCGTGGCGCCACACCTCGGTCGTCGCAGTGACCGGATCGTAGCGGTCGATGCCGTCGTTGGTGCCGAGCCACACCTTGCCGGCGCCGTCGCCGACGATTGCGCGCACCTTGTTGTCCGACAGCGAGCCGTGGTTGCCCGGCTGCTTGACGAGGCGGGTGAAGCCGCCCGAGCCCAGGTCGACCCGGCTCACGCCGGCGTACCAGGTGCCGACCCAGAACGTGCCGACACGGTCGCGGAACAGCGATGAGACGTAGTTGTCGGCCAGGCTGTGGCTATCGCCGGGTTGGCTGCGGTAGTTGGCAAAGCGGCGCAGCTGCGGCAGCCAGCGATACAGGCCGTCGTCGTGGGTACCGGCCCAGATGGTGGCGTCGGCATCCTGGAACAGCACGGTGACCTGGCTGCGGGCGATGCCTTCGTCGGGACCGAGCAGGCGCCGCGCGGCGGCGCCCGCCGACGGCTTCCACATTTCAAGGCCGGCCAGGCTGCCGATCCACAGCGTCTGGTTGGCGTCGATCAGCAGCGCGCCGACCGTGTTGATCTTGGCGCCGCCGCCTGCAATGGCATGGTGCTCGAAGCCGGTCGCGCCAGGCGCCATGCTGTCGAGGCCCGAAGCGGTGCCGATCCACAGACGGCCGCCGGCGTCCAGCGCCAGCGCGTTCACCTGGTCGTCGGCCAGGCTTTGCGGCGTGCCGGCGGCGTGGTGCCACACCTTGAAGGCGCCGCTGTTCATGTCGAAATGCTGCAGGCCGTCCGCTGTCGCCACCCACAGCCCATCCTTGCCGTCGTCCAGCAGCGCATGGATATGGCGGTTGCCGTTGCCGCGCCTGACCGCCTCTTTGGGCTCGTAATGGGTGAAGGTCTGGGTCTCCGGATCGAAGCGGTCGAGCCCTCCGTCGGTGCCGATCCACAGCCGGCCGGCGCGGTCGATGTGCAGCACCCTCACCCAGTTGTTGGCCAGCGTGGCCGGGTTGCCGGCCTCATTGCGCCAGGTCGTCACACGATAGCCGTCGAAGCGCGACAGGCCCGACTGGCTGCCGAACCACATGAAGCCGTCGCCATCCTGGACGATCGACAGGATCGACTCCTGCGCCAGGCCGTGTTCGACCGAAAGCTGCTCGAAGCGCAGGCTGCGCGCGGGCGCGGCGCCCGCGCCGGCGGCGAAGATGAAGCTTAGTGCCAGCAGCAGCGCGGCGAACACGCGGAAGGGGTTGAGCGTCACGCTAATCCCCGAAAAAAGCCAGCACGTCGGCCGCGCGCGCGTGGGTGTCGCTCTTGCCCAGCGCGATCAGCTCGCGCGTGTAGCTCGATTCGAACAGCAGGTAGGACGCCAGCGCCGAGCCGCGCGTCTCGGTCGCGCCGATCCCGGACAGCAGCGCGCGCACCGGCCCGGGCAGGCTGGCGACGTGGCGCGAGGCGATGTCGTCGAGCCGCTCGGACGGCGCGATCACCAGCAGTTCGACCGGCTTGAGCGTGGTCCTGGCGTGATGCTCGGGCGGCATCATCGACAAGGTGGCGTTGATGCGGTTCAGGCGCTCGACATCGACCGCCAGGCTGTCGAGGAAGATCGAGGACATCGCGTGGCCGGCGATCTGCGCCAGGCTCGGATAGCGCGCCGACTGCGGCGCGCTGCGCACCGGCTCGTTCATGCGGCCGGCGCCGACCACCAGCACTTTGGTCGCACCCAGGTGAATCGCCGGCGAAATCGGCGCGAGCTGGCGCATGGAGCCGTCGCCGCAATATTCCTGGCGTCCGCCCAGGTACAGGGGCACCGCGGGGAAGATGAAGGGAATCGCCGACGACGCCAGCAGGTGCTCGACGCCGATCTGGTCCTGCAGCGCGATGCGCTGCATGCGTACCCACGGCGCCACGTCGACCGCGCTCTGGTAGAAGGTGATATGGTTGCCGACCGTGTACGACGAGGCGGTGACGGCGAGCGCGTGCAGCAGGCCTTCGGACAGCGCGGCGTCGAGGCGCGGCAGGTCGAGCATCCGGTGCAGCAGCCCCGCCAGCGGCGTGTTGTCGAGCAGCGAACTGGGCGGCGCGGCACGCCATTTGCGCAGCAGCCAGCCGAACGACAGCAGCGACAGCCAGCGCGCGCCCGAGCGCAGCATGCCGATCGAATCGGTGCGGTAGACCTGTTCGGCGGTGAAGTTTTCCCAGACGTCGAGCAGGGTCTGCACGCCCTCGCCGAAATTGTCGGCGCGGCAGGCCAACGCGGTCGCGTTGATCGCGCCGGCCGAGGTGCCGCAGATGATGTCGAACGGATTGCGCGCCGGCGACCAGCCTTGTTCCCATAACAGTTGGGAAATCGCCTGGAGCACGCCAACCTGGTAGGCGGCGCGCGCCCCTCCCCCGGTCAGGATGAGTCCGGTTTTTTCTTGTATTCCCATACTGCAAGATTAGCAGGGACAGGGGCTGCGAGGCTAGCAAAAGTTACAAAAGCGGGAGCATGTTTTCGTTCGTCGTTCCTGCAAAGGCAGGAACGACAAGCACATAACTCAGTCGCCCCTGGCGACGCCCTCGCGGCGCGGGTCGGCGCCGCCGAACCAGAAATCCTGGCCGTGGATCGACAGGCGCTGGATGCCGTGCAGGCCGGAGTTCTGCTCGGTCAGGCGCACCGTGTGCCCGCGCGCCTTGAGCGCATCGATCGTCGCCGCCGGGAAGCGCCGCTCTTCCAGTTCGGTCGGGCCGTTCTTGCTGCCGAAGTTGGGCAGCGCGATCGCCTGCTGCACGTTGAGGTTCCAGTCCAGCGTCCCCACCAGCACCTTGGCGACGTAGTTGATGATCGCCGGACCGCCGGGCGAGCCGACCGCCAGCACCAGCTTGCGCGAGCCCTTGTCGAACACGATCGTCGGCGACATCGCGCTGCGCGGCCGCTTGCCGGCCTGGACCCGGTTGGCGATCGGGCCGTCCTTGTCGACCGAGTCGAACGAGAAGTCGGTCAGCTGGTTGTTCAGGATGAAGCCGTCGACCATCTGGCGCGAGCCGAACAGGTCTTCCACCGTGGTCGTCATCGACAGGCCGGCGCCGTGGCTGTCGACCACCACCAGGTGCGAGGTCGACGGATTGTCGATCGCGGTGTCGGCGCCCCACGCCACGTCCATGCCGGGCGGACGGCCGGCCGGCGCCATGCCCATCGACTTCTCGCCGATCAGCATGGCGCGCGTGGCCAGGTAGTCCTTGTCGATCAGGCCGGGCACGCCGCGGCCAGGCAGCGGCACGAAGTCGGTGTCGGCGGCGTAGCGGTTGCGGTCCGCATAGGCCAGGCGCCCTGCTTCGGTGAACAGGTGCAGCGCCTCGGGGCCGGGCACGCCGCCCGCCTCCGGAGCCAGCTTTGCCATGTCGCGCGTCTCCAGGATGCCGAGCATCTGCGCCACGGCGATGCCGCCCGACGACGGCGGCGGCATGCCGCACACGGTCCACGCGCGGTAGTCGCTGCACACCGGCGTGCGCACCTTCGGCTGGTAGCCGGCGATGTCGGCGGCCGTCAGCTTGCCCGGATTGGTCGGATGTCCCGCCACCTTGGCCGCGATGTCGCGCGCGATGTGGCCGGTGTAGAAGGCGTTCGCGCCGCCCTGCGCGATCTCGCGCATGGTTTTGGCCAGCGCCGGATTCTTGAGGATGTAGCCGATCGGGCGCGGCTTCATGTCGGCGTCGTAGAAGTACATGGCGGCCACCGGATCCTTGCGAATGTGCTGGTCGAACATCAGCAGGCCATTCAGGCGCTGGCTGACCGCGAAGCCATGTTCCGCGAGGCCGATGGCCGGCTCGAACAGCGTCTTCCAGGGCAGCTTGCCATGCTGCTTGTGCGCCAGTTCGAGCATGCGCAGCACGCCGGGGGCGCCGACCGAGCGGCCGCCGACCACGCCGGCCACGCGCGACAAGGGCGTGCCATCGGGATTCTGGAACAGGTGTTCGTCGGCGCCGGCAGGCGCGGTCTCGCGGCCGTCGAAGGCCTGCACGTTCTTGCCGTCGTAGTACATCAGGAAGGCGCCGCCGCCGATGCCGGACGATTGCGGTTCGACCAGCGTGAGCACCATCTGGGTCGCGATCGCCGCGTCGATGGCGCTGCCGCCTTTTTTGAGCATGCGGTAGCCGGCGTCGACCGCCAGCGGATTGGCCGCGGCCACCATGTATTTCTTCGCCGCCCAGCCGGCCTTGTCCTGCCAGGCGGTGGCAACTTCCGGGGCGTCCTGCGTGGTCTGCGCCCGCGCGGGCATGTGGGCGAAAGCGCCCGTCAGCGCGGCCGCAAGGGCCAGCGTCCTCAATGTGATCATCGAATCTCCAACAGCGGCTGTAAAAAATCGGGGCCAGATCCATCGGACCTGACCCCAGCTGTTGGCATCCTACCTCAAATTGTGCAAACGTTTACTTCGGCTGCATGCGGATCGCGCCGTCGAGGCGGATCGTTTCGCCATTGAGCATGGTGTTTTCGATGATCGCGCGCGCCAGGTGGGCGTACTCGTTCGGGCGGCCGAGGCGCGGCGGGAACGGCACCATCTTGCCCAGCGCATCGCGCACTTCTTCGGGCATCCCCATCAGCATCGGCGTTTCGAAGATGCCGGGAGCGATGGTCATCACGCGGATGCCGCTGCGCGCCAGGTCGCGCGCCATCGGCAGGGTCAGGCCGACCACCGCCGCTTTCGACGAACCGTAGGCCGCCTGGCCGATCTGGCCGTCGTAGGCCGCGACCGACGCGGTGTTGATGATGATGCCGCGCTCGCCCGACTCGCCGGCTTCCGTCTTGCCCATTGCGTCAGCGGCCAGGCGGGCCATGTTGAAGGTGCCGACCAGGTTGATGTTCACCGTGCGCTGGAACACGTCGAGCGGATGCGCGCCGTCCTTGCCGACGGTCTTGACCGCGGGCGCGACGCCGGCGCAGTTGACCAGGCCTCGCAAGGTGCCCATTTCCTGCGCCGCGGCGACGACCGCCATGCCATCGGCTTCGGAGGTGACGTCGCACTTGACGAAACGGCCCTTGAGTTCGGCGGCCAGCGCGGTGCCGGCTTCGACCTGCACGTCGGCCAGCACGACCTTGCCGCCGGCTTCGACGATCATGCGCGCGGTCGCGGCGCCAAGACCGGATGCACCGCCGGTGATGATGAAGACATTGTCCTGAATTTGCATGGATTTCCCCTGAATGTTCGATTTAACGTTTACGTAAACGTCAACCTGCAGGATTGTAGCGAACTTTGCGCCGGACAGCGACTAAAAGCACTGGGCGGTGACCGGGCCCTTGTTGCACAGCTGGCCTTGCGGGCCGATCAGGGTGGTGCCGATACCGCCGTTGAAGCGGTTGCCGTTGACGTCGGTGCAGCCGGCGCCGTCGCAGCTGTTCATGCGCACCGGGCCGGGGATAGTTTGCGGCAATGGGATGGGTGGACGGACTTCGAGGATCGGGCGATAGGGTTCGGCCCCGATGCGCGGGGTCGGCTCGATCACCTGCCGGACCGAACGGCGCTTGAGGGGCTTGCGCGGCTTCGACGGCGCCGGCGCGGCGGGCGCGGCCACGGCGGCGGCCTGTTCGGACGGCTGCGGCTGCGGATCCGGCACTGGCGCCTGCTGCGCGCGCGCGCCGGCGGCCGCCAGCGAACAAGCCAGCAGAAAGGCAATCGACGCCGGTTTCAAGCAAGTCATGGCACACCTCTTAGCGAGGCTCAACTTTAGCACCAACGCCGAAGGCGGCGCGCGCGTCCCATGTGCCGCTTACCACATCATGACCGAGGTCTGCCCGGGCCGGTCGCTGTAGTAGAGGCGGATGCGCAGCACGTATTTGCGTCCCTTGACCAGCTTGAAACGGAAGTAGGCGTTGGTGTCCTCGCCGCTGTCGTCGTCCCCGGTGCGGTAGCGAAGCTGTCCGTTGTCTTCCTCGAACAGCACCATGACCGAGTCGGACGCGCCGAAGGTGCTGAATTCGCGGTAGGCCGTCTCTTGCGGCATGACGACGAAGTTGCGTTGCTCGCCGGCCGACAGCTTCAGCAGGACAGACTCGGCGGGCTTGAGTTCGACGTCTTGCAAGCCGGCCGATGGCGGGTACAGCGATTTGACCCAGCTTTTGTCCTTGGGGGAAAGGCCGCCGTGCGGCTGCAAGCCGTTCGCAAAATAGATTTCCGGCTTCTTGATCAGTCCTTTTTCAAACGGGTAATGCATGATCGAGTCCGGGTCCCAGGTCGTGCCCTCCACTTCGGAGGGGTCGAGCTTGCGGATGATGTTCCAGAAGGTCTTTTGCCGGTCCCACTCGTTGGGCGGCCTGGCCAGCGCCGCGTAGACCGCCTCCTCGTCCCACTCGATGCCGGACTTGGGATTCTGGTGTTCGTGCGGAAAGCCGAGCGTGTGGCCGATCTCATGGACCGCGGTATCGAGCTCGCCGGGCCGGGTGAGGTTCCAGCCGAAATTCATGGTGCGCTCGTTCGGGCCGTGGTCGAGAATTTCCCGTCCCAGCCACGACCAGGCGCCGTCGCCGCGCATGAAGCCGATACGAATTTCCGCCTCTTCGCGCACGGCCACCTCGCGGAACTCGATCCCGATCTGTTCGTTGGCCCAGGTCTCGAAGCCGCGCCGCACGACCGCCCGCTGCTCTTCCGCGCCGACCCAGCTGACGAACCCGCTGGTGCCATCGTTGAACATGACCGTCTCGCCATCGGTGACGCGGTCGAAGAAGTAATAGTGAAGCACCGTGTGGTTGACTCATTTATTGGAGAACAGGTTGATCGCTTCGATGCGCGCGGCGGTCACCCCTGGCGCGAATATCCGGCGCGGCGTGGGCCGCAAGGCGCAGAAGGAACGCTGCGCCGCTTCGTCGTCCTCCGCTTGATTCTCATGCCCTGCTTCACGTGTCGGTAGGCCGGCTGGTTCGGGCTGCATGAGATCTCTCCTTTGTCATTCAGCTTCGTGGGTTCCTGAGTTAGACCTCGCCGCTCCACGGCAGTTCACAGAGATCGCGCGATGCTGTTCCTGCGGTAGTATTTGGGTGACAACGGGGGAGACGGCAATGCAAACGGCACACCAGCTGTACCAGGACAAGCTCAGGGACGCGGCCGACGCGCTCGACCTGCTGTGCGACGGCGACATGATCATCGTGCCCACCGGCGTCGGCGAGCCGCCCGCGCTGCTCACCGCGCTGTCGGAGCAGCGGCGCCGCTTCCGCGACGTCAAGGTCGCGCAAATCCTCGCAATGCGCAAGTTCGGCTATTTCGATCGCAACACGGCCCCGCACGTGCGCCACGCCGCGCTGTTTTTTGGCGGCGCCTCGCGCGCCGGCGGCCAGGCCGGATGGTGTGATTTCATCCCCAACTATTTCTCGGAAATTCCCCTCCTGATCGAGCGCGGGCAGATGCCGGCCGACGTGGTGTTCGCGATGGCGTCGACCATGAACGAACAGGGATTCTTTTCCCTGAGCCTGGGCACCGACTACACGATGGCGGCCGTTGCGAAGGCGCGAGCGGTGGTGCTGGAAGTCAATCCGAACGTCCCGTTCGCGCACGGCCAGTGCCACGTGCATGTGTCGCAGGTGCACGCGATCGTCGAGAGCGACGAACCGATCCTGGAGGTGGGACTGCCGGCGATCGGCCCGGTGCAGGAAGCGATCGGGAAGTACGTGGCGGACATGATCGACGACGGCGCCACGCTGCAAATCGGTTATGGCGGCATCCCGGACGCCGTGGTGATGCAATTGACGGCCAAGCGCGACCTCGGCATCCACACCGAGATGATCGGTGACGGCATCCTGACGCTGGTCGAATGCGGTGCCGTGACCAACCGCAGGAAGACGCTGTTGCCGGGAAAAATGGTGGCGACTTTCGCACTCGGCTCGCGCAGGCTGTACCAGTTCATGCATCGGAACCCGATGGTCGAGATGCATCCGTCGAACTTCACCAACGATCCCTACAATGCGGGCCTGAACGACAACCTGGTATCGATCAACGCCAGCTTGCAGGTCGACCTGCTCGGCCAGTGCGGCTCGGAAAGCATCGCTCACCTTCCCTACTCCGGCACCGGCGGCCAGGTCGATTTCGTCCGCGCGGCGAACCGCTCGCGCGGCGGAAAATCGTTCATCGTGCTGCCCTCGACCGCCAAGGACGGCGCCATTTCGCGCATCGTTCCAACGCTCACGCCTGGCACCCACGCGACGACCAGCAAGAACGACGTCAATTACGTGGTGACCGAATTCGGCGTCGCCCAACTGCGTGGCAAGTCGGCGCGGCAGCGCGCCAAGGAACTGATCGCGATTGCGCATCCCGACTTTCGCGCCGAACTGCGCGCCGCAGCCGACCGCATGTGCGTGTTCTGACGAATCAGGCCGGCGGCGCGCCGGTGTGGATCGCCTTGGTCAGCTGCTGGCGGAATTCCGGCGTGTCCTGGTGGCCGTGCACCGCGACGGCGTGCTGGACCGCGACTTCCATCAACTCTTTTTCGGTGTCGGCGGCGATTGTCACCGTGCACTTCGAATCGCTGGGAACCTCGCGGCAGTCGATGTATTTGCGTGTCATGATAAACCTCCAAAAATGGCGGGTTCGGGCTTAAAGTATACGCAGCGCAGGCCCGACTTCAAGGAGAGGTAAACATGAGCCCGACAGTTTCGATTCACCACGACGACCACATGCAAGGCGGCAAGGACGCCGGCATCGTACTGGTCGAATACGGCGACTACCAATGCCCGTTCAGCAAGAAGGCGCACGCGGCGGTGAAGGACATGCAGCATCGGCTCGGCAGCCAGCTGTGCTACGTGTTCAGGCCGTTCCCGCTCACCGACCGGCATCCGTACGCCGAACTGGCGGCCGAGGCGGCGGAAGCGGCCGCCGCGCAGGGCCGCTTCTGGGACATGCACGATGCGCTGTTCGCGCTGCAGGAGCGCTTCGAGCCGGCGATGATTCCGCTGCTGGGCGAACGCCTGGGACTCGACGTCGAGATGCTGCACCTCGACCTGGCGAGCCAGCGCTTCAAGGACCGCATCGAGCAGGTCGCCGCCGCCGGAACGCACCTGGGCGTGGTCGAGACGCCGACCTTCTTCATCAACGGCGAGCGCCATTCGGGCGAGTCGGACGAGATGTCGCTGGTGTCGGCAATTATGCGATTTGTTGCATAATTGGAGACCATTCTCGAAAGGACCCGCATGAAGACGCACCGCATCGCGGTACTGGCCGGCGACGGCATCGGCAAAGAAGTCATGCCCGAGGGCCTGCGCGCGGTGCGGGCGGCGGCAGACCGTTTCGGCATCGGCCTCGAGTTCACCACCTTCGAGTGGGCCAACTGCGGCTACTTCGAAGCACACGGCAGATGATGCCGGACGACTGGTTCGCGCAGCTTTCAGGATTCGACGCGATCATGTTCGGCGCGGTCGGCTGGCCGGCCAAGGTGCCGGATCACGTTTCGCTGTGGGGATCGCTGATCAAGTTCCGGCGCGAGTTCGACCAGTACGTGAACCTGCGCCCGGTGCGCCTGATGCCGGGCGTGCCCTGCCCGCTGGCCAACAAGAAGCCGGGCGATATCGATTTCTTCGTGGTGCGCGAAAACACCGAGGGCGAATATTCGTCCGTCGGCGGGCGCAGCTTCGAAGGCACGGAACGCGAAGTGGTGATGCAGCAGGCGGTGTTCAGCCGCCACGGCACCGACCGCATCCTGAAGTACGCGTTCGAGCTGGCGCGGAAGCGGCCGAAGAAGCACCTGACGTCGGCCACCAAGTCGAACGGCATCTCGATCTCGATGCCGTACTGGGACGAGCGGGTCGAAACGATGGCGCCTTCGTATCCCGACGTCAGCTGGGACAAGTACCACATCGACATCCTGTGCGCGCGCTTCGTGCTGTCGCCGGAGCGCTTCGACGTGGTGGTGGCGTCGAACCTGTTCGGCGACATCCTGTCGGACCTGGGGCCGGCGTGCACCGGCACGATCGGCATCGCGCCTTCGGCGAGCCTGAACCCGGAACGCAAGTTCCCGTCGCTGTTCGAGCCGGTGCACGGATCGGCGCCGGACATCTACGGCAAGAACATCGCCAATCCGATCGCGATGATCTGGTCGGGCGCGATGATGCTGGACTTTTTGGGACACACCGATGCGCATGACGCGATCGTGCACGCGCTGGAGAAGTGTCTGGTGGAGGGACCGCGGACGCCGGACATGGGGGGGACCGCCAGCACTAGCGAAGTGGGAAAAGCGATCGCCGCCGCGATCTAACTCACGTTTCGAGAATCGCGCGCAAGCGTGCCAAGGCATCTTCAACGACGAATTCCGGCGCGGCTTCGATTTTTTTCGCGTGCCGCGCTGCCAGGTCAAGTGTCCGCACCATGTTCACCAGTGCGACTCCCTGCGTCTGAGTGCCCGAACCGGACAATTGAAATGCTGGCGCTTTACCATGCTTCGTGACCAGCCCGCTCGATGTTGCCCCAGTCGGCTAGATCCGCAGGTGGTTCGGCCTGCAAATCACATTGCGCCATCAGGTCAGACAGGGCGAAGGCCTTGCGTGCCGGTCGCAGCATCATGCCATCCGGCTTTATGTCGACCACCAATTTATCGCCGATCGACGCGCCTATTTGCGTGAGCAGCGTCGATGGGAGTCGAACCGCCGCGCTTTTGCCCCATTTCTGGATCGAAAGTTCCATGGCTCCCTCCATTGTAGAATCATTGTATATCCCTGATCTGCTGGCTTCAAACGAAAAAAAAGGTCAGGTCCGCTGGACCTGACCCTGGGTTTGACGCAGGATGGCGATTTGCCGCAGCGTTGGATCGAGCGGCGGCGACAACTTCGGGGGCAGGTCCAATGGACCTGACCCCACCTTCAATTACTTCAGCGGCTTCGGCTCTTCCGTTTCGCTTTTCGGCATCGGCTTGGTCAGCGCCGGATCCATCGGCGGCGTGACTTCAGGCGGCAGCGCCTTCGGCTCGGCTGTCTCGGTGGCCGGCATCGCCGGCGTGGCCATCGGCGCAACCACAGGCGCAGGCGCCACCACGGCCGGCGCATGCGCCGCAGCCGGCGTCACCGCGATCCAGCCGGTGATCGGCAGCAGCGGCACCAGCAGCAGCGCGACGATGTTGATGATCTTGATCAGCGGATTGACCGCGGGACCAGCCGTGTCCTTGTACGGATCGCCCACCGTGTCGCCAGTCACCGCGGCCTTGTGCGCCTCGGAACCCTTGCCGCCGAAATTGCCGTCTTCGATGTACTTCTTGGCGTTGTCCCACGCACCGCCGCCGGTGGTCATCGAGATCGCCACGAACAGGCCGGTGATGATGGTACCCATCAGCAGGCCGCCCAGCGCCATCGGCCCGAGCAGCATGCCGACCACGATCGGCACGAGCACCGGCAGCAGCGACGGGATGATCATTTCCTTGATGGCCGACGCGGTCAGCATGTCGACCGCCTTGTCGTACTCCGGCTTGCCGGTGCCGTCCATGATGCCCTTGATGTCGCGGAACTGGCGGCGCACTTCGACCACCACGGCGCCGGCAGCGCGCCCCACCGCTTCCATCGCCATCGCGCCGAACAGGTAAGGAATCAGGCCGCCGATGAACAGGCCGACGATGACCATCGGATTCGACAGGTCGAACGAGATGACATGGCCCGCGGTTTCGAGAGCGTGGGTGTAGTCGGCGAACAGCACCAGCGCGGCCAGGCCGGCCGAACCGATCGCATAGCCCTTGGTGACGGCCTTGGTGGTGTTGCCCACGGCGTCGAGCGGATCGGTAATGGCGCGCACCGAGTCAGGCATGTGCGACATCTCGGCGATGCCGCCGGCGTTGTCGGTGATCGGACCGTAGGCGTCGAGCGCGACGATGATGCCGGCCATCGACAGCATCGAGGTCGCTGCAATCGCGATGCCGTACAACTGGCCCATCTGGTAGGACGCGAGGATCGCGGCGCACACGGCCAGCACAGGGTAAGCGGTCGACTTCATCGACACGCCCAGGCCGGCGATGATGTTGGTGCCGTGGCCGGTCGTCGATGCTTCGGCGATGTGGCGCACCGGATGGAAATCGGTGCCGGTGTAGTACTCGGTAATGTAGACCATCAGGCCGGTGAGGACGATGCCGACCAGCGCGCAGCCCATCATCTTCATGCGCATGTCGGGAGCCCAGACGTGCCAGGTGACGGCGGCGAAGCCCACCAGCGACAGGCCGGCGGCCCACCACAAGCCGGTGTACAGCGCCGACATGATCTTCTTGCCCTGCCTGGCCTTGACCAGCGAGCAGCCGACGATCGAGCCGATGATCGACACCGCGCCAAGCAGCAGCGGATAGAGCATGGCGGTGCCCGTGTCGGCGCCGGTGAACATCAAGGCGCCCAGCAGCATGGTGGCGATCAGGGTGACGACGTAAGTCTCGAACAGGTCGGCGGCCATGCCGGCGCAGTCGCCGACGTTGTCGCCCACGTTATCGGCGATCACCGCGGGATTGCGCGGGTCGTCCTCGGGAATGCCGGCTTCGACCTTGCCAACCAGGTCGGCGCCGACGTCGGCGCCCTTGGTAAAGATGCCGCCGCCAAGACGCGCGAAGATCGAGATCAGCGAGGCGCCGAACGCCAGGCCGATCAGCGGCTTGATGATGTCATGCGCCGAGAGCGCCGTGCCGGCCGCCTGCACCGTCAGCATCCAGTAGAACAGGGTCACGCCCAAGAGGCCCAGGCCGACCACCAGCATGCCGGTGATGGCGCCGCCCTTGAAGGCGACATCGAGCGCGTCGTTCATGCTGCGCGTGGCCGCCTGCGCAGTGCGCACGTTGGCCCGCACCGACACGTTCATGCCGATGAAGCCGCACGCGCCCGAGAGCACCGCGCCGACCATGAATCCGAGCGCCGTCTGCCATCCAAGGAGGACGAAGATGGCAATGAACAGCACCACGCCGACGATCGCGATGGTGCGATACTGGCGCGCCAAATATGCGGCGGCCCCTTCCTGGATCGCCTGGGCGATCTCCTGCATGCGCGCGTTGCCGGCATCCTGGCGAAGAATCCAGGCACGCGACCACAATCCGTACACGACCGCTATCAGTCCACAAACAACTGCAAAAATCAGTGAATTTGCTACCATTTCGTCCCCTTAGTTTTCTTATCAAGTAACACAAAAACACACTTCGACAGCCCGTCCGACATGGACGGTCAACCTTACTGCGTACTGCAAAACTTTGAATCCAAAACAGGTGCGACGGTAGCAAGCCCATCAGTAGCGGCCAAAAAAATAGCGGACACGAGGTCCGCTGGTGATTTTGGCTTTAGTCCGTCAGCGCCGCGAAGGCCGCGTCACGGATTTGCTCGACAGGTCCGACACCGGAAATGCGGCGGTATTTCGGCGCGCCCGGCAAGCCGGACTGCGACCATTTGTTGTAGTAGCCCAGCAGCACTTCGGTCTGGCTGTGGTAGACCGCGAGGCGCTTCATGACCGTCTCGGCCTTGTCGTCGTCGCGCTGGATCAGCGGTTCGCCGGTGACGTCGTCGAGCTTGTCCACTTTTGGCGGATTGAATTTGGTGTGGTACACGCGGCCCGAGCCCGGATGCGACCAGCGCCCGCTCATGCGCTCGACGATCGACTCGTCCGGCACGTCGATTTCCAGCACGTAGTCGACATTGATGCCGGCGTCCTTCATGGCGTCGGCCTGCGCGATGGTGCGCGGGAAGCCGTCGAACAGGTAGCCGTTGGCGCAGTCCGCGTCCTGCAGGCGGTCCTTGACCAGGCCGATCATGATGTCGTCCGACACCAGGCCGCCCGCGTCCATGACTTTTTTGGCAGCCATGCCGAGGTCGGTGCCGGCCTTGATGGCTGCGCGCAGCATGTCGCCGGTGGAAATCTGGGGAATATTGAATTTTTCCTTGATGAAGTTAGCCTGGGTGCCTTTGCCGGCGCCGGGTGCACCTAACAGAATGAGACGCATGAAAAGTCCTAAAACAGATGTTGAATAATTTTTTTGGTGGCACCGAGCGTTGATGCATATCTGACTACCTTGGAACGAAACTTACCACAAAAGTCACGCTCAACGCCAATATCAAAGTTGCCGGTTATTTATTTTCTTGCGCCTGGTTCATGCGAGGTAGTGGCGGCGCACGCGTTCCAGGTCCTCCGGCGTGTCGACGCCGGCAGCCGGCGCGGCGTCGGTGACGTGCACGGCGATCGGATAGCCGTGCCACAGCACGCGCAACTGCTCAAGAGCTTCGACCGCTTCCAGCGGCGCCGGTTCCAGGCCCGGGTACAGTTGCAGGAAGGCGTTGCTGTAGGCATACAGGCCGATGTGGCGCAGCGGCGCGTAGCCGGCCGGCAGCGTCCCCTGCGACTGGGCGAAACCGTCGCGGTGCCACGGAATCGCGGCGCGCGAGAAATACAGCGCGCGGCCGGCCTTGTCCAGCACGACCTTCACCACGTTCGGATTGAACACGTCGGCGGCCTGGCCGATCGGATGGGCGCAGGTGGCCATCGGGACGTCCACCGAGATGCGGCTGGCGCAGGCGGCCAGCAGCATTGGGTCGATCAGCGGCTCATCGCCCTGCAGGTTGACCACCACCTCGTCCGGCGCCAGGTTCAGCGCGCGCGCCACTTCGGCGATGCGGTCGGTGCCGGATGGATGGTCGCTGCGCGTCATGCACACTTCGACGCCATGCGCGCTGCAGGCAGCGGCGATGTCGGCGTGGTCGGTGGCGACGATGATGCGGCTGGCGCCCGATTCGGCGGCGCGTTCGGCGACCCGCACCACCATCGGCTTGCCGCCCAGGTCGGCGAGCGGCTTGCTCGGCAGCCGGGTCGAGGCCAGGCGTGCCGGGATGATGACGGTGAACTTCACACCGGTTCTACCTTGCGCGCCTCGTCCACCCACATGATGGGGATGCCGTCGCGCACCGGGTAAGCCAGGCGGTCGCCCTTGCAGATCAGTTCCTGCGCCTTCTTGTCATATTCGAGCGGTCCCTTGCACAGCGGGCAGACCAGGATATCAAGCAGTCGAGCATCCACGACATTTCTCCACAATTTGTTCGGCCAGCGCGGCGTCCAACTGCGCCGTCACCGGAACGACCCACAGTCTCGGGTCGTTGCTGAGATTTTCAATTTGCCTACATTTTACTGCATCCTTCTCGGTGATCAGGATGATGTCGGCGTCGACCCGCGCGAACGGCTGGTCGAGGAAGTCGTGGTGGTCCGGCAGCGGCAGCTCGGCGAAGTCGAGGCCCTCGGCGCGCAGCATGGCGAAAAAGCGGCCGGGGTTGCCGATGCCGGCGGCGGCAGCGATGCGATTGCCCTTGAGCGCGGCCAGTTCGACCCGCTCGGCCGGCGCCCGCAACTGCTCGGCGAATTTGCCGGCCAGCTGCATGCGGAACGCCTTGCCGCCGATGTTGTCCACCCTGTGCGGCGCGTTGACGACGGTGAAGTCGCGGCGGCGCGAGACCGGTTCGCGCAGCGGGCCGGCGGGCAGCAGCCAGCCGTTGCCGGCGCCGCGGCCGTCGAACAGCACGATCTCGACGTCGCGCTGCAGGGCGTAGTGCTGCAGGCCGTCGTCGCTGATGATGACGTCCACGTTCGGGTGCGCCGCCAGCAGCGCCCTGCCCGCCTGCGGCCGGTCGCGGCCGACCATCACCGGGCAGCCGCTGCGGCGGGCGATCAGCAGGGGCTCGTCGCCGACGTCGGCGGCGTTCGCATCGGCGGTCACTTCGCGCGCCAGGCTGCCATCGCCGCCATGGCCGCGCGAGATGATTCCGGGCGTGAAGCCGGCGCCGCGCAGGGTCTCGGCCAGCCAGATCGTCAGCGGGGTCTTGCCGGTGCCGCCGATGAAGATGTTGCCGACGACGATGACCGGCACGGGCAGCTTGTGCGACTTCAGGATGCCGGCGCGGAACAGCAGCACGCGCAGGCTTGAGAGCGCGCAGAACAGCAGCGACAGCGGCCACAGTGCCAGCGCCAGCGCGCCGCGCCGCAGCCAGGCGCGGCTCAGGATCGCTTCGAGGGAATGGTTGGATGCGGGCATGCGCGGGCGGGCGAAACCGGTTCGCCCGCGTGGCTTACTTCTTGCCGGCGGTCTGGGCCGCGAAGGTCAGCTTGTCGTAGCCGGCCAGGCGCGCCGCTTCGAGCACGTTGATCACCATCTGGTGCATGGCGAACTGGTCGGCGTTGACGATCACCACCGGGCTGTTTGCCGCGGTCGCGTTCGGCTGTCCCGCTTTCGCCGCCGCCTTCAGGTCGTCGGCCAGGCCGGCCACCGTGTGGAACGACACCGGCTGGTTGTTGACCGTGTAGTTGCCCTTGGCGTCGACGGTGACGTTGATCTCGAACGGCCGGTCGAGCGCCTTCTCGGCGTCGGCGGTCGGCAGCGTGATTTGCAGTTCGGTGAACTTGCTGTAGGTAGTGGTGACCATCAGGAAGATCAGCACCACGAGCAGCACGTCGATGAACGGGATCAGGTTAATCTCCGGATCCTCGCGTTTCTTGCCGCGCCGGAAATCGATCATTTGCGGGCACCGTGGACGACGTCGACAAATTTCACCGCCTGCAGTTCCATGTCGATGATGAAGGAATCGACGAGGGCGCGGAAGTGACGGTAGAACACCAGGGCCGGCATGGCGATGGCCAGGCCGAAGCCGGTGTTGTACAGCGCCACCGAAATGCCGTGCGCCAGCTGGGCCGGATTGGTGCCGGTGGAATTTTGCGCGCCGAAGATCTCGATCATGCCGACCACGGTGCCGAACAGGCCCATCAGCGGCGCCAGCGAAGCGATGGTGCCGAGCGTGGTCAGGAAGCGCTCGAGCACGTGGGCGACGCCGCGGCCGGCCTCCTCGATCGACTCTTTCATCACGTCGCGCGGCGCATCGATGTTGCGCAGCGCGGCGGCCAGCACGGCGCCGAGCGGCGAGCTGTGTTCGAGCTTGTCGATGATGTCGGGCGTGACCTGGCCGTTATGGTAGACGCGGATCACCTCGGCGAGCAGTTGCTTCGGCAGGATCTTGGCCCGGCGCAGGTAAATCATGCGTTCGAAAATCAGGGCCAGGGCGACGACGGAGGCGATCAGCAACAGCCAGATTGGCCAACCTGCAGCTTGAAGAATGGCGAGCAAAGGAACTCCTGAATATGAGGTGGAACGGCGAACTGGTGAATGCGGCAATGTAACGTGTTGCCAGCTGAACGGCAAGTATAGTTCTGCACATCTTCTGTGGATAAGATTGTGCGCAAGGAATTTAACTGTAGGAAAGACCGTTGATTCCAAAGGGAAAAGTCTTGCTGCGCAAAAACGAGGCAGGTCGTGGAATGTTGAAGAAATTCGCGTCAGCGCGAGGTTTTGTTTGGTGTTTCTTGCCGCGATAAGGATTTATGTGCCGTTTGTCGTCAAATACCCGTGGCTGTCCAAGGCGGACAAGAAGCTGGGGTAAGGTCCGTGCGGACCAGTGCCCGCGTTGGTGCGGGGCAATGAACGGATGTATGCACAGTTCTGCACATCTTCTGTGGACAACATTGTGAGCAAGGAATTTGACTCTAGGAAAGGCCGTTGATTTTAAAGAGGAAAATGCTGGTGCGTAAAAACAAGGCAGGTGGAGAAATCGTCGTCTTAAACGCCTTGCGAGGGGATGTTTTGATGCCCAAGCCACCCACACCCGGTCACTTCATCAGCTGTTTTCGCCGATACTCGTTAATTTCGTTCGGTGGCCTGGCTTGTCCACCGTTCTGCACATTTTTTGTGGATAAGATTGTGCGCAAGAACTTTGACTGTAGGAAAGCGCCTTGATTCATATAGGAAAAATCCTACTGCGCGAAATTCAGGCAAGGGAGGAAATCGACATCGGAAATTGCTTTCGTCCAACTTTGGCCTTGAAACGCCCGGAACTGATCCCCGCACGCATCATTTCATTCGGTAGAAGTCAAACGCCGAAGGAACGGCCGTTCTGCACAGATTGTGTGGATAAGAATGTGCGCAAACACTTCGACTGAATGCAAGCGCCTTGATTCCAAAGGGAAATTTAGCAGTGCGCAAAAACAAGGCAGCGGGCAATTCTTGCGAGAAATCCGGCAATCCAAAGAGTTTGCCACGCTTCCATTCCGAGCGGCGATGTTCTGCACAGCTTTTGTGGATAAGATTGTGCGCAATGCGCTCAAGGCCACTCCATCCCCTTGATTCATCTGCATATTTTTACCTTGCGCAAAAACAAGGCAGGTGAGGTTTTTGTGGAGAAAACCACAAAAATCCTGCTTGTGTCATGCTCTTTTGCTCGGCGATTCATGTCGGCTGCGGCTTTCTGCACATCTTTTGTGGATAAGATTGTGAGCAATGGCGCGGCGCCGAAGCGAAGTCGTTGATTCCATTGAGAAATTGCTCCGTGCTCAAGAAGTAAGCAGCGACCGGCGCTGATTTTCCACCGCTGCACTGACCTGCGCTTTGTCACAGAAAGTGTGGACAACTTTGTGAGCAAGTAGGTCGGGGACCGCCAAAGTCCTTGATCCGTAAGGCTTTTTCGTTCTTGCGAGAAATTAAGGCACGACGATTTCTCTTTTAAAATCAGTCACTTGACAAGAAATGCTTGAAGTATGCGGTAATTTGTGACATAAGCATGACCGCCAGAAATTTTTGTGGACAGATCCCCCCCATGCACAGCCTCTTCGACTCCGATGCTCCCATCGCCGCCCCCCCGGTCCTGACGGTCACCGCGCTGAACCAGCAGGTCGCGCGCCTGCTCGAGCGCAGTTTTCCGCTGCAGTGGATTGGCGGCGAGATTTCGAATTTCACCAAGGCCAGTTCCGGCCACTGGTACTTCACGCTGAAGGACGACGCGGCCCAGGTGCGCGCGGTGATGTTCCGCGGCCGCGCCCAGTACGCCGGCTTCATCCCGCGCGAAGGCGACAAGGTCGAGGTGCGCGCGCTGGTCACGCTGTACGGCGCGCGCGGCGATTACCAGATCAATGTGGAAGCGATCCGGCGCGCCGGCGTCGGCGCCCTGTTCGAGGCCTTCCTGCGGCTCAAGGAAAAGCTGGGCGCGCAGGGGCTGTTCGACGACGAGCGCAAGCGCCCTCTTCCGTTGTTCACGCGCAGCATCGGCATCGTCACCAGCCCGCAGGCGGCGGCCCTGCGCGACATCCTCAGCGCGCTCAAGCGGCGCGCGCCGCACGTGCGCATCGTGCTGTATCCGAGCCCGGTTCAGGGCCAGGGCGCGGCCGAGCGGATTGCCGGCGCCATCCATAGCGCCTCGCGGCGCGCCGAGGTCGACGTGCTGCTGGTGTGCCGCGGCGGCGGCTCGATCGAAGACCTGTGGAGCTTTAACGAAGAGATCGTGGCGCGCGCGATCGCCGATTGCGCCATGCCGGTGATTTCCGGCGTGGGCCACGAGACCGACTTCACCATCGCCGACTTCGCCGCCGACGTGCGCGCGGCGACGCCGACCGCGGCGGCCGAACTGGCCGCGACGCCGCGCGCCGACTGGATGGCGTCGCTGTCGGCCGACTGCATCGACCTCAAGCGCGCGATGCGGCGCACCCTGTCGGAAGCGAACCTGACCCTGGACTCGTGGGCGCGGCGGCTGCAAAGCCCGTCGGCGCGGATCGGCCACCAGCGCCTGCAGCTGCTGGCGCTGTCGACGGCGATGACGCACGCGGTGCGCGCGCCGGTGAATCGCCACAGCTTCGCGCTGGAGCAGCTGCGCGCGCGCTGGTCGCGCCACCGGCCCGACGTGCGCGGCCGGCGCGCCGAGATCGCTTCGCAGCAGCGCCACCTGGGCGCCAGCTTCGCCGGCCAGCTCGGCGCGCGCCGCCACGCGCTGGGCGCACTGGCGGCGCAGCTCGAGCTGCTCAATCCGCAGCGCACGCTCGAGCGCGGCTACGCCATCGTCAGCGACAGTGCGGGCCGCGTGCTGCGTTCGCCGGACGCGATCAAGGTCAAGGACACGCTGACGGTGCGGCTGGCCGAAGGCAGCGCCGAAGTGGGCGTGGCGAGCGTGCAGGGATTGCTCGAATAAGCGGCGCGAACAAATCAGCAGCGAAGCAGCATCCGTTTTACAATAAGCGTCGTTTCAGTATTATCAACGCGTTTCCAATCAACAAAAGGACAAGACATGGAACATACACTGCCCCCCCTGCCGTACGCGATGGACGCCCTGGCGCCGACCATTTCCAAAGAGACGCTCGAGTACCACTACGGCAAGCACCACGCTACCTATGTGACCAACCTGAACAACCTGATCAAGGGCACCGAGTTCGAGAACATGTCCCTGGAAGAGATCGTCAAGAAATCGTCCGGCGGCATCTTCAACAATGCGGCGCAAGTGTGGAACCACACCTTCTACTGGAACGGCATGAAGCCGGCCGGGGGCGGCGCGCCAACCGGCAAGGTTGCTGACGCGATCAACGCCAAGTGGGGCTCGTTCGACAAGTTCAAGGAAGAGTTCACCAAGTCGGCGCTGGGCAATTTCGGTTCGGGCTGGACCTGGCTGGTGCAAAAGGCCGACGGCGGCGTCGACATCGTCAACACCTCGAACGCCGGCTGCCCGCTGACGACCGGCGACAAGCCGCTGCTGACCTGCGACGTCTGGGAGCACGCCTACTACATCGACTACCGCAACGCGCGCGCCAAGTATGTCGAAGGCTTCTGGAACCTGGTCAACTGGGACGCGGCTGCCAAGAACGCGGCCTGATTCCCGCGGCATCCATCCTGACGGCCCGCCTTGCGCGGGCCGTTTTTCATGGCGCCCCAGGCGCTGCACGACTGAAATCAATTTCGCACTCGCCGGATGGTGCTGCGATATCATTCCTCTTCAGCGCTTTTTTCTCCCCACGGGCGCGGAGGAGGACCGGGTGGACGTCTCGCCGTTGCCGATTGCCGTCTTCGTTGTCGATGCGGCCGGCACTATCCAGAGCTGGAACAAGGCCTGCGAAAAGATGGCGGGCTACACCGCGTCGGACATCGCCGGAAGCCGGCTGGATCGAATCATCGCCTTCGACGAAGGTGACGCGAACGCTCCGGCCTTCCCGCTGGCGGGCGAAGCGGAAGCCACCGGCCACCTGACCAGCCGGGACGGCAGGCGCATCCCGGTCAGGGTCACGATCGCGCCGCAATCGCTGGCTGCCGACCAGTTCGATTCGTTCAGCGTCATCGTCGGCCCGCGTGCCGGCGTCGCGGCGCCGCGCTACGCGCTGATCCAGGACCTGCCGGTAAGCGACATCATCGAAGGCCTGCCCTGCGTGTTCTACGTCATCGACCAGAGCGGCCACCTGATGCTGTGGAACAGCCAGCTCGAAACAGTGCTCGAAATGACGAGCGAGGAAATGCCCACGGTCAATGTGCAGCAGTTCTTCGACGAACAGGAACGGGAGTCGATCTTCCAGAGCATCCTCGCCGCGTTCGAGCAGGGCCACTCGTCGCATGAAGCCGAACTGGTCGGCACGCATGGCAAGCGCACGGCCTGCCTGTTTCACTGCGCCCGCACCAGCCTCGGCAGCATACCCTGCGTGTTCGGCACCGGCCTGGACATTTCCGCACGCAAGGAAACCGAATTGAGCCTGCTGCTGCGCGAGCGCGCCATCTCCTCCAGCGTCAACGCGATTGTGATTACCTGTTGCAAGGACCATCAATTCCCGATCGAGTACGTCAATCCTGCGTTCGAGCACATTACCGGCTACACGCTGCAGGAAATCAAGGGGCGCGATCCGCGCTTCATGCGGATCGAAGGCTGCGACGTGCACGAGCATGCGCGCATCCGCCAGGCCCTCACGCGCCATGAGAGCGTGCACGCAATATTGCGCAACGCCAGGAAAAATGGCGAGGTCTTCTGGAGCGACCTGCGCATCGACCCGGTGGCCAACACCCATGGCGAGGTGACGCATTTTGTCGGCGTCATCAACGACATCACCGAGGCCAAGCACTCCGAGCGGCGCTTGCAGCACCTGGCCCATCACGATCCGCTGACCGGCCTGGCCAACCGCACCCTGCTGCACGAACGGCTGCAGTTGGCGATCGAGCGCGCGGCCGGCGCCGGTTCGCTGGGCGCGGTCGCCTTCCTCGACCTCGACAACTTCAAGTACATCAACGACACCTTCGGTCATGAGGCCGGCGACACGGTGCTGCGCGAGATTGCCGGGCGCCTGCGCGACAGCGTGCGCGAGGACGATACCGTCGCGCGCGTCGGCGGCGACGAATTCGTCCTGGTCATCAACGACGAGCCTAGCGAAACCCAGCTGGCCGAGCTGGTCGAGCGCATCCGCCAGACGGTCGGCGCGCCGGTGACTGTCGACGGCAACGCCATCCTGCCGGGCGTGAGCATCGGCGTCAGCCTGTTCCCGCGCGACGGCGACAGCGCCGAACGGGTCATGCGCGCGGCCGACGCCGCCATGTACCACGCCAAGACCATGGGCAAGAACAACTGCCAGTTCTATTCGGCCGAGCTGAACCGGGCGATGCACGACCAGCTGCTGCTCGAGGCGAGCCTGAGCCGCGCGATCCAGGGCGACGAAATGGTGGTCGGCTACCAGCCCAAGGTCGACCTGCGCTCCGGCAAGGTGGTCGGCGCCGAAGCGCTGGTGCGCTGGAGCCATCCCGAGCAGGGCGTGATTCTTCCCGGCCGCTTCATCCCGGTCGCCGAGGAGACCGGCCTGATCGTCCCGCTCGGCGAGCTGGTGCTGTCCAAGGTGTGCGAGACGCTGCAGGACCTGCGCGCCGACGGCGTGACGGACTTCGTCATTTCCGTCAACCTGTCGGCGCGCCAGCTGCGGCAAAGACAGTTCGCAGCCCGCCTCGGCGCGCTGCTCGCCGAGCATCAGGTCGCGCCAGCTTCGCTCGAATTCGAGGTCACGGAAAGCCAGCTGATGGACCAGCCGGAGCATGCCGTCGAGGCGCTCGAGCATCTCAAGGCGCTCGGGGTGCGGCTGTCGATCGACGATTTCGGCACCGGATACTCGAGCCTGAGCTATCTGCAAAAATTCCCCGTGGACTTCATCAAGATCGACCGCTCCTTCCTGGGCGACATCGGGATCGACGGCAATGCGGTCATCACGCGCGCGATCATCGCGCTGGGACACAGCCTGCGCCTGAAGGTGATCGCGAGGGCGTGGAGACGCGCGAACAAATTGCCTTCCTGCGCGATTACGAATGCGACGAGGCGCAGGGTTTCTACTTCAGCCCCGCCGTGCCGCCCGCGCAGCTGCGGCACATGGTGGCGGCCGGGACCCGGCTGGCCGATTAGCGGCGGTCCATGGCTGGCCACCCAACGCGCTATCCCCCAGGCCCGGACGCGGCGATTCCTCTACAATAGCGGCCGAGGAGATTGCCCATGTACCGAGTGATGCTGGTGGAAGACGATGTGCGGCTCGCCGAGCTGGTGACCGAATATTTGAGCGGCTACGAGTTCGCCGTGACGACGGTCGCGCGCGGCGACCAGGCGCTCACGCGCTTCGCCGAGATCGCCCCCGATATCGTCGTGCTCGATCTGATGCTGCCCGGCCTCGACGGCATGGTGGTGTGCCGCCAGCTGCGCGCCATCACCGGCGCGCCCATCCTCATTCTGACCGCGCGCGAAGACTCGTACGACGAAGTGTCGGGACTCGAACAAGGCGCCGACGATTTCCTCAACAAGCCTGTCCAGCCGCGCGTGCTGCTGGCTCGCCTGCGCGCGCTGATGCGACGGGCCAACCCGCAACCCGTGGCCGACGGCCAGCCGCTGGTGTTCGGCGCGCTGACTATCACGCCGAGCGAACGCAGCGTCACCTGGCGCGGCGAACTGTGCGTGCTGAGTAATACCGAATACAAACTGCTGCTGGTCCTCGCCGGCGCCGCCGGCCAGGTGCTGTCGCGCGACGCGCTGATGAAGAAGATGCGCAACATCGAATTCGACGGCCTCGACCGCAGCATCGACAACGGCATCTCGAAGCTGCGCCGCCGCTTCGACGACGCCGGCTCGGAAAAAATCAAGACGGTGTGGGGCGAAGGCTACCTGTTTTCGCCGACGGCCTGGGCCTGACTCGCGAACACCGGTACGATCGCCTGCGGCGCCTGCCGGGTCACCACCTGGCCGCGCGCCGGCAAGTCGGTGAAGCGCACCAGCACGGTCCGGAAGCCGTCATCGGGATCGTCGGCGAAGATCGGTCCGTCCACTGACGCCAGCACCGTCACCGCTTCGCCGTTGCGCATCCGCACCGCCGGCGCGGCGCCCTTGCGCGGAAAGCCGAAGCGCACGCCCGCGCACGCGAGGCCGCGCGCCGACGCATCGACATAGCGCGCAAAGTTGAGCGCCTGCTCGCACGCCGCGCGCAATTCGGCGGCCTCGTAGATGCCGTCGGCGCGCACCGCCAGCGTCACCCGCGGCCGCACCACGAACTGGCCGACATTGTGATCGAGCACCAGCGCGGCGTTGTCGTCGTAAGCGGCCTTCACCAGCGGGAAGACGGTGCGCCCCGTGGCGTCGAGCGACAGGTTCAGTTGTGTCGACTTGCCTTCGAGCTCCAGCCGCAGCCCTTCGCGCGACACGCCTCGGCTGCGCGGGATCACCTGCAGGTGGTTCTGGATCAGGTGCTTTGGCTTGCCGTATTTTTCGAATACCACCATCTTCCGATACGCGTCCCGATAGCTGACCCACTCGCCATCCTGTGCCTGCGCGGCGGCCAGGCCGGCGGCCAGCAGCAAGGCGGCAATCAGGGACAGGGAGCGGAATGGCGACATCGGTTCAGAACCTGTAGGCGAGCGCGGTCGAAACCGTCAAGTTGGTCGGCCGCTGGACCAGCGGGCTGTGTTTGGCGCTGCCCGCCAGGCGCGTCGCTTGCAGGTTCGACGTGACGATCCACGCCGGCGCCAGCGCCCAGTTCCAGCGCGCGTCGAGGTGGATGTCCTTGACGCCGGCCGAAGCCTGGTACTGTGGATAGCCGCTGCGCTCGGCCTCGGCTTCGGACACGCCGAAGAATGCCTGGGCGTACTGGCGGTTGGCCAGTGTCAGCCCCGCGCTGAGCGCCAGCGTGTGATGCGCGGCGAGATCGGCGCCGATGTGCTGCAGGCCGACACTCCATGTCGCACCTTTTCGCGCGTTTCCGGAACCGACGAGCAGCTTGTTGGTCCAACGAAGGTGTGGGCTGAGATTCATGTTGAAAAAGGCGCCGGCTTGCAGGCGCGCATCGATAACATCCATGCCGGCAAGGCCGCTGCCGCTGCGGGTGGCGCGCTGCGTCGTCACGGGTGGTGCGTTCAGCCCGGCCCGGGTGGCGCTGTCGATGCCGCCGATGCCGCTCGCGCTGCCGCGGTCGTCGCGGCGCGGCTGCAGGGCGAGCAACGGACCGTATTCGATCGACGGTGCGCTCGACAGGTGCATGCCTGCGCTCGCGCCCGAAATGAAGACGCCGTTGCTCCACTCGAACTGCAGCACCGGCCACGCGGACAGCTTGCGCTCGCTGGCGCCTTCGTAGCGCGGCGCCGACACGGCGCCGAGGCCGAGGTACAGGTCGCGGCTGCCGTCGGGCATCAGGTTCAGCGCCGGCGTTTGGGCCGCGGCAGCACCCGATGCGGCCGCCAGCGCGAGGCAAAGATACTGTTTCATGTGGTGTGTGGTTGAGTTCGCGTGCCGGTATTCTACGGTGACAGTCGCCTCCCCTTCAAATTCCGTGGTGTTGCGGCGGTGAATACGCCGCGGTTTTTTTCAAAAATGGGGTCAGGTCCGCGGGACCGGACCCCGGTGCTGCACGCGCTGCGGCCTAAGGGCTGGGGTCCGGTCCTTTAGCGCGGCGGCACCGCGATCGGTTCGACCTGGTGCCCGCTGCCCAACCCCAGGTCGCTCTTATCGAGATTGCCGGCGATCGTCGTAAACAAGGAGCGCGACGATTCGTCGCCGCAGGTCGTCCGCGGCCCCGCGATCGAATCGCTCACCGAACACAGCACCTGCTGCGGCGTGGCGCCATACAGAGTGCGGCCGTAGCTATTGTCGGCGCAGCTGCCGGCGCGGTCCCAGAACACCATTTTTTTGTCGATCATGAACAGGCGGTTGCTTTGATTGGCGCAGGTCGCCGCCTGCGCCATCGCGATGAAATCCGCAAGCGCCGGCATGCCGCTGGCGGGCGCGGCCGCCGCGACGCCCTGCCCCGCCTGGCGGTCGGTCCGCGCCACGCCGCCGCCGCACGCGGCCAGCGACAGCAGCATCGACATCGCCGCCGCGCCGGACAATTTGCTGGATGAGGCCATGACTTGTCCTCCCCTGCGCGCCCGCCGTCCTGAGCCGCCGCACGCGCCACGAATAAAAAGAGCCCACCGGCATTGGCGTACCAGCGGGCAAACGGAAAGCTCTAATACTGCCAGCTTAGCCGATGGCGCGCGGCGAATCACCCGCGATTTGTCGGCCAATTGTCATCAATTTGTAATGGCGTTTTCCAGATTACAATGCTGGCCAAGGAGAGTTCGATGGTTTCGAGATTGGCTGCGGCATGAATCGCCTGTTCTTCCGTTTCTTCGTGCTGGTGATGCTGTCGATCACCGCGGCCGCCTTCGTCATTTACTTTGCCATCAGTCGCCTGTTCGGCGATCCGCTCGAGGACATTGCGCGGCGCCAGGCGGCGGCCGAGATCTTCCTGCTCGAACAGTATGTCGACCAGGCGCCCGCCGACGAATGGCTGGTGCGCCTGAACAAGGTGCGCGAGGTGTCGCGCGCCAACCTGGAACTGGTGCCGCTCGAGCGCGCGCGCGCCGCCGTCCCGGCCCATTGGCGAGCCGCGCTCGAACGCGGCGACGTCGTGCTCGACGCCGCCAACAAGGCGTTCTTCCGGCGCGTCGACCTGGCCGGCCAACGCTACATCGGCAGCGCGGAGGAAGTGATCCACGCGCAAAACCTGCCCATCGATATCGGATTCGCGCTGGAGATGGAGGCGCTGCGCTACCTGATCGTCGCGCTGGCGCTGCTGATTCCGATCGCCCTGTGGTCGCGCTCGCACTGGCAGGGCCTGCAGTCGCTGTCGGCCGTCGCCGACGCGTTTGGCGCCGGCAAGCTGTCGGCGCGCGCCACCGTCAAGCCCAGCGCCAGCATCTACCCGCTCGCCGAACGCATCAATCACATGGCCGGGCGCATCGAGGGCCTGGTGGAATCGCAGGCGAACCTGCTGCATTCGGTCTCGCACGAATTGCGCACGCCGATCGCGCGGCTGGAGTTTGCGCTGGAACTGCTGCGGGCGAAGGCGCCGGACGGGTCGCTCGAACCGCGCATCGCGGCGATGGAGGGCGACCTGGCGGAACTTAACGCGCTGGTGGGCGAGCTGCTGGGGATGGCGAAGATTGGCGCCGGAGAGTTGCAGGCCGAACCGTTCGACCTCGCGTCGGCGCTGACCGACTGCGTTTCCGCCACACCGGGGTCCGACCCCGCGGGGTCAGACCCCAAGGTCGAGGTCCACTGCGATACCGAGGCGTCGCTGGGCATGTTCGTCGGCGACCAGCGGCTGCTGATGCGGGCCGTCGGCAACCTGCTGCGCAATGCGGAAAAGTATGCGAAATCTCGCATAATTCTGGGTGCGCACAAGGTGGGACCCGGAGTCGAGATCGTGGTGGAGGATGATGGGCCCGGCATCCCGGACTCGGAACGCGATCGCATCTTCGAGCCCTTCTACCGGCTCGACCGCAGCCGCGACCGCGCCACCGGCGGCTTCGGCCTGGGACTGTCGATTGCGCGCAAGGCGGTGGAACTGCATGGCGGGACGATCCGCGCGGACCAATCGACGCTGGGCGGCGCGCGCTTCACGATCGTATTGCCGGCAGCCGCCCAATGAAAAACTCCGCCGCGGCGGAGTTTTGTTTTACTTTTTGAGCGCCGTCGGGCGCACGTGCGTCATGGCGTAACCCAGGTGCTCCCACCAGTGATCGCGCGAGTGCACCATCACCAGGCATTTCTGGTCGATCTCGCCCTTGAACAGCGGATCGGCGCACTTCTTGCTCTCGAGCGCGAAGCGCTGGTTCTCGGCGTTGACCAGCGCGATCATCAGCCAGATCGCCAGCCCGCCAAACAGCACCGCCAGCGTCCAGGCGACCTGGTTCACATGACTGGTCTCGAACAGCTCTTCCTCGACAGGCCGGGACTTGTCGTACATGTTGAGGACTTTGCCTTCGACGTCGTTCATTTCGATTTCGCTACTTTCGTCACGATGTTGTCCAGCGCCTGAATCGTCGCGCGCGACAGCGCGCCTTCATCCATGTTCGGATTGCTGGCGCCGACCTGCGCCGGCGAGGTCACCAGGCGGCCATCGATCACCAGCGTCGGGACCGAATCGACTTTGTACGCATTCAAGATCTGCGGCAAGCGCTTCATCTTGGTCATCACGCCGAACGAATTCCACGCCTCCAGGAACTTCGCCTTGTCGACGCCATTCTTGCCGATCCAGTCCATCAGCACCGGCTCCTGATTCAGGCGTACGCGGTCGACGTGCATCGCCTTGAACACCTTGGCGTGCATCTCGTCGAGCTTGCCCATCGCCTCGAGCGTCAGGTACAGATGCGCTTCCGGGTCGTTGGCGCCGGAATACGGCATATGCACGCGCTTGAAAACGATGTCGTTGCCACGCTTTTTGACCCATTCGGCCAGGAATGGTTCCAGCACGTTGCAATGCGGGCAGTGATACATGAAGAATTCGATGACTTCGACCTTCTTGCCGACGGCTTGCACCGGTTGCGGATTGGCCAGCTGAACGTAGTCGGTGCCGAGCTTCGGATCGGCCGGCGAGGCAAACGCGGCGGAGGCGGCCAGTCCGAGGGCGGCTACAGCAAATCGCAGGTAACGCATGTGTGTCCTTATGAATGTTAGGCGAACGACCGCGAGATTACCACTTTTTCAGCGATCTCTGCGGTGGCCGGCTGGAATATTGCAAATGCTTACGTCTTTAACGCGATGCTACTTGCGGCGTTGACGCGCCAGCTCGATTTTGTCGCACAGCTGGGCCACGCCCTGCGCCATGCGCGGCCCCGGGCGGGTCAGCAACTCGCCTTCAAGCCGGAACATATTGCCGCGCTCGACCGCCAGCAGGCTGCGGTAGGGTTTCCAGATGCCGATGCCGGCGTCTCCCGGATCGTGCTGGTCGCCGCCGAAAATCGCTTCCGGATTGGCTTGCAGCACCGCCTCGGTGCTGACCGACGGCGCCACCACGGCCAGGCCGGCGAAGATGTTTTCGCCGCCGCATAGGCGGATCGCGTCGTCGATGATGTGTTTGCCGCTGAGGGTGTAGATCGGTTTGTCCCAGATCTGGTAGAACACGCGCACCCTGGGCCGCTTCGCGTAGCGCGCGCCAAGGCCGGCGATGCTGGCGCGATAGTCGGCGGCCGACTTCGCCGCGGCCGCTTCAGTGCCGAGCAGGCGGCCGAAGCGGGTCAGGCTGTCGGCCACCTGGTCGAGCTTGTGCGGCTCGCTGTAGAACACCGGGATGCCGAGCTTGCCCAGCTGCTCGAGCTGGCGTCCGGTGTTGCCGCTCTGCCAGACCACCAGCAGGTCGGGTTTCAGCGCGATCACGCGCTCCATGTCGATCTGGGCGTTGCTGCCGACCAGCGGGATCTTCTTCGCCGCTTCGGGGTAGTCGCTGAAGTTGATCGCGCCGACGATGCGCTCGCCCCCGCCTGCGGCGAACAGCAGTTCGGTCGCGTGCGGGGCCATGGAGATGATGCGCCTGGCCGGCGCCTGCAAGGTGACCTGGCGGCCGGCGTCGTCGACGACCGTGATGGCGGCGTGCGCCATCATCGGAGCGAAGAGCAATGCCGCGGCCAACCGCGGCGTCAGCGGGCTTCGCTTAGAAGTCATACCGGGCGGCGAGTTTCAGCTGGCGGCCATTCTCGGGATAGATCCCGGACTGGCAGCCGAAGGCCTGGCTGAAGAACTGCTTGTCCGCCAGGTTCTGGCCGGACACCGCGAATTCCCAGGCGCCGACCTTGCGGGCATAGCGCGCGTCGAGCGTGGCGTGCGACGGAATGCGCGCGGCGCAGGCGTTGGTGAAGTCGCTGCCGTACCGCTGGCTGTCGATCCACTGCACGCCGACATCCGCGCTGTGGCCGGCGGCCGGCGCCCACGCCAGGCGCGCGGTCAGCAGGTTTTTCGGCACCAGCACCATTTCACGGCCTGCGTTGGGGCCGCCGGTGAAGGTGGCCTTCACGTGCTGCAGGTGGCCGCTCAGGCGCCAGTCGGCGGCGACGCGCATCTCCGCGTCGAGCTCCACGCCTTCGCGGCGGGTCGGATCGAGGTTGGTGTTGATGCCGCCGAAGCCCAGCGTCGGATCGAAGAAAATCTCGTTGGTCAGCTTGTGGCGGAACGCGCGCACGCCGATCTGGCGCCCTGCGCTGCCCACGGTGACGCCGGCTTCGAGGTCGTGCGAGGTCTGCGCGTTCAGCACGGTAATCGACGAACGGTAGCTGTTCTCGTCGGCGTTGGCCATGCGGTAGCTCTGCCCCGCTTTGGCGTGCAGCGTCACGTGCGGCAGCACGTCGTAGCTGCCCTGGACGTCCCAGGCATTTTGGGATTGCGAGGTGGACTCGTTCACCGGCGGGAAGCCGAGCGGATCGGCGTAATCCTTGTCGAACACTTCGCGCCGCGCGCCGGCCGACAAGCGGCCGTTATGGGCGGCGTCCCAGCGCACTTCATCGCGCAGGTAGAACGCTTTCGAATCCTGGCGCGCATCGGCGGCCGAGAAGTCGCTGTGGGTCACGCGCTTCCAGCGAATCAGGTCGACGCCGCCGATCGCTTCGTTGAGCATGCCGCCGAATTGCGCGAGGTGGCGCAGGCGCGGCGAGAACTGGGTCTGCTCGCTGTCGTACGACAGGTCGGTGATGCCGAAGCTCGATACGTAATGGGACTTGACGGTCTTCTCGCGGTGCGACAGTTCGGCCGCGAGGTCGACGCCGCCGAGGCGCTGTTCGAGGAAGGCGCTGACGCGATCCGAGTCGAGCGAACCGAAGTCGTTGGGCGTTTTGGTCTGGCGCGGGTCGGCCTGGAACTGCGCCAGGGTCAACGAACCCGGAAAGCGCGAATCCTGGCGCGCGCTGTCGATGCGCACGCCGACGCGGCCCGCACCCACCAGCCATTGCGCGCCGCCGCTGAAGGCGGTCTGGCGGAAGTCGGCGTTGGCGCGGTAGTTGTCGGTGGCCTGGTTGGCGATCGCCGCGTCGAGCGAGACGGCGCCGAAGCTGCGCGAGGCCGATGCGCGCACGTCGTGCGATTTGAACTGGCCGACTTCGGCGCTGACCGAGCCGCGCCCGCCGTCCTTGCCGGGCCGCTTGGTGACGATCTGGATCACGCCGGCGGTGGCGCCTTCGCCATACAGAACGGCGCTGCCGCCGCGGACGATCTCGATGCGCTCGACCGTTTCGATCGGGATGGTCGACAGCACCGGGCTGGCCAGCTCGTTCTCGCTCATGCGCACGCCATCGAGCATGACCACCATGTTCTGGCCGCTGTTGGCGCCGAAGCCGCGCAGGTCGAGCGAGAAGTCCGGGCTCGAGTCGAGGCTCTGGCGCGCCACGACGCCGCCGATCTTGCGGATCGCCTGGTTGACGTCGCCCACGCCGGCGCGGCGGATTTCGTCGGCGGTGATGACGGTGGCGCCGATCGGCGCCAGTTCGGGGATGCTGACGAAACGCGAGCCGGTGACCTGCACCGACGGGATGTCTTGAGCACAGACCGCGGGGGCGGCGAAGCAGAGGGAAATGGCGATGGCGAGCGGGCGAACGGCGCGCGCGCGAAACGGTGCAGCTTGAAAAATCATGTGAAGGTCTTTGATAAGAGTCCCCGGCCGTGCGTCCCCGCAAGCCGGAATCAACGGAAGCCGCCGCAGTGCGAGCGCTTCCACCTGTCCTGGCCGGTATCCGGGCTCGCAAGTCAGACCGCCCCACCTTCCTATGCAAGCACAGTGGTGTTCGAGGCAGCCAGTCGCCGGTTTCGCGGCGACGCTTGTTTACCGTTGCGGGGGCAGCACACCTTTGGACCGCGGCGCTTGAAGAAGGCGCCGCCGCCTGGTGTTTCCCGTTTAACTGTCCGCGTGATCACGCGGACGGGCACCAAAACGGGTCTATTATAAACGTAACAAGGACGCAGTGCGGGCGTCGGCGCCAAGGGCGGGGCCAGGTCCGGCGGAGCGACGGGGACGCCTGGTCCCCATTTTGCAGCGGCGCGCGCGCAAATTAGTCCTAACTAGTACAATATGGATTCACCCCATCCCCAGGAGCCGTCATGAGCCATACCCTGCCCACTTTCTTCGTCTCGCACGGCGGCGGTCCGTGGCCGTTCATGAAGGACCAGTACGGCGCCACTTACGACAAGCTCGAAGCGTCGCTGGTCGACATGAAGCGCCAGGTCGGCGTGCGGCCGAAGGCCGTGCTGGTGGTGACCAGCCACTGGGAAGAGGACGAATTCATGGTCTCGTCCGGCACGGCGCCGGCCATGATCTACGACTACGGCGGCTTTCCGCCGCACACCTATCAAGTCAAGTATCCCGCGCCGGGGTTGCCCGTGCTGGCGCAGCGCGTCGCGGACCTGGCGGCGAAGTCGGGCCACGCGGTCAGCCTCGATCCGCTGCGCGGCTACGACCACGGGACGTTTTCGATGCTGTACCCGGTGTATCCGGAGGCGGACATGCCGGTGGTGCAGCTGTCTATCAAGCATGGCTACGATCCGCAGACGCACTTGGATATCGGGCGCGCGCTGGCGCCGCTGCGCGACGAGGGCGTGCTGATCATCGGCAGCGGACTCAGTTATCACAACCTGCGCCAGTTCGGGCCGGGCGGCCAGAAGGCATCGCACGAATTCGACGCCTGGCTGCAGCACGTGCTGCTGAAGCTGACGCCGGCCGAGCGCAAGGTCGCGCTGATGCACTGGAGCGAGGCGCCGTATGCGCGGCTCGCGCATCCGCGCGAGGATCACCTGGTGCCGCTGATGGTGGCGCTGGGGGCGGCGGAGAATGAAGAAGCCGCGTGCGTGTACCACGAAGACGATTTCTTCGGCAGCCTGGCGGTGTCCAGTTTCAGGTTCGGCAAGGCCGCCGAATAAGATTGCGCGTCAGGTTCCGCGTTTGCCGCGCGCGGAGTTGGCGGCCTTCTCGGCGGCGATTGCGGCAGCTTTTGCTGCCTTCTCCGCCATCGCGGCCGCGTGCTCGGCCAGCGCCTTGGCGCGCGTCTCCGGCGTCTCGAGGCTGATGCGCCCCAGCGCGCCGGTGCGGTAATCCTGCAGGAAGGTGTGCGCCGCTTTCTCGAAATCGAGGTCGCCGCCCTTCTGCCGGTACCCGCGCCGCGCCGCCACGCCTTCGACCACCGCAATGCCGTCCATGCCTTCGAGCTTGAAGCCGTAGCGCGCCGTCAGCAGATGCGGATAGCGTTCGAGCAGCACTTCGGCCAGGAACACCGCGACCTCGTCTTCGATCAGCGCGTTCGAGCCGATCGCGTGGCTGGCCGCGAGCATCAGGCCGTCGCTGGCCAGCGCGATCTTCGGCCACAGCATCCCCGGCGTGTCAACCAGGATGGTGTTCTTGCCCAGGTAGAGCTTCTGCTGCATCTTGGTCACGGCCGGCTCGTCGCCCACCTTCGCCACTTTTTTCTTCAGCAGCGCGTTCATCAAGGTCGATTTGCCGACGTTCGGGATACCCATGATCATGATGCGCAGCGGCTTGGTCGGCACGCCGCGGTGCGGCGCCAGCGACTGGCACAGGTCGGGGATGCGCGCGACGTCGGCCGGCTTCTTGGTCGTCATCGGGTACGCCGTCACGCCTTCCTGGGCGTCGTAGTAGGCGCTCCAGGCGGCGGTCGCGGCAGGATCGGCCAGGTCGACTTTATTGAGGATCTTCAGGCAGGGCCGCTGGCGGAACAGGCGCAGTTCCTCGACCATCGGGTTGCAGCTCGCCTCGGGCAGGCGCGCATCGAGCACCTCGATCACCAGGTCGGTATTCTCCATCTGCTCCGCCGCCTTCTTGCGGGCGGCGTTCATGTGGCCCGGGTACCATTGTATCGACATGCTGTGCTTTCAAAATCTCAATTAACCCCGCTATTTTACGGGTTCACCGAGACTTTGATGTAACGCAGTAAGTTGACGTACGGAAAGAGAACAATAGACCCATCTTTCGGGAGGGTCTGGCGATGAGCGCACTGAAACACATTGAAACCATTTTTGCCGTCGTGGTGGTGGCCGGCATCGTCGTCGCCGCGCTGCCCGACAGCACGGCCAAGCCGGCGCCGCGCGACACGGCGACGCCGGCGGCGATGCCAGTGGTGGTGATCAAGGCCAGGCGCATGACGGCGCTGGAAAAGCGCCAGTCGGCCGCGGCCGACGCCGCCGGCCCGCGCGGCGCGGCGAAAGGCGCCTGAGCGCCCTACTTCGCGTACGCTTCCATGTCGGCGCGCAGCGGGGCGGTGATGCCTTCCCAGTTGTCGCGCAGGTAGTGGTTGAAGTACTCGGCGTCGTCGCGATACCAGACGTAGTGGTTGGCCCACTTGGGCCAACCGCCTTCATTCACCGCGCTGCCCTTGGTCAGGTCGTTGCACCACCAGTCGCGCGGATTGCAGTAGGCGCCGCCTTTGGTGCCGGATACCGCGCCGGCGCTGTGGTACGCGACCACTTCGTCATCCTGGCCGGGCAAGATGCCGGAATACAGGGTGCCCTTGGCGCCCGCGTACATGTAGAACCAGACGCCGCGCGTATCGTTATGGTTGTACATGGCGCGCATGGTGGTGGTCCTCATGTCGTGCACCAGCGGCTCGCCCGTGGTCCAGCGGCCGGCGTCCGACAGTTCGCTGCCGCCCGCGGCGCCGGCTGCGGACCGTACCCAGCGAATATTCCAGCCGGTCTGCGTGGCGCCGCCCACGCCGGTACACACGCCGGCCGCATTCGGCGTCGCATTGGTGACGGGACGCGGCAGGCCGCCGAAGTTGGCCAGCGCGTAGCCGATCATCGGGTCGCCCGCGCTGTAAGTCGCGATGTAGCACCAGTTCTGGCCGGTGCAGAAGCAATCGAGCGCATTGCGCACGATGCCGTTCTGCGACGAGATGCTGTTGTAGCCGTCCCAGTTGACCGCCTTCTTGTTCACGCCCGCGTTGATGCGCGCCGGTCCCCAGTACGAGAAGTCGGCGTAGTTGCCGATCGCGCCGCCGGTTCCGCGCCCTTTAATCCAGAGCGTGTAATCGGTGGCGCTGGCCGCGCCTCCCGCCAGCAAGGCGGCCAGCACTACGTTCAGTCGCATTTTCCTGTTCATGTTGTTCTCCCAGTGAAGACAGTTTTCAGTTGGCGCACGCGCTCGGCGGAAAGGGCGCCTGCGGATCGAGCTCCCTGAACGCGGCCCGCGCCCGCGCCAGGTCCTGGCCGAAACGCGCCAGGTAGCGTCCCCGTTCCTCGCTTTGCCATTCGGCGTCCGAAAATGACTTGAGCGGGTGCGTGTCCGCCACCGCGGCGCGCCCTTCGAGACGTGGCATCAGCGCGCGATCCGGGTCGGCGTTTTCCTTGAGCAGGTAGCCGTCGACGTCGCGCAAGGTCAGCGGCTGCGCGGGCTCGACGTCGCGCAGCAGCTTGCCGAACACGGTCAGCTTCACTTCGTTGGGCCCCGACAGCAGCATGTCGTTGAAGGTCGCCAGGGCGAACGGCCGGCCTTTGGCGTCGTCGACGCGGCCCGACACGACGTAGTGCCCGGCCTGGCGGATATCGGCTTTCAGGTAGAAGCTGAGCGAGCCGTCTTCGACCGCGTCGCGCACCTGGCCGGTCCATTTGCCTGGCGCCTCCGGCGAATACAGCACGTCGAACAGGACCTTGCCGTTGCGGCCGGCGACGGTGTAGCGGACGTCCGCGCGAATCGCGCCGGCAAACGAGGCGAGCGCGGTCTGGCCGGGCGCCAGCACCGCGACCACGGCGCCGGCGCCGCCATCGGCGAACGCCAGCGTCACTTGCGGGGCGGCGCGCTTGCCGTCCGGCGTCAGGCCTTGCGCAACCGCGCGCGTGACCACGACCGGCAGCGCCGCGCCGCCGGGATCGACCGCGCGCAGCGACAACGCGACGTCCTCGCCGGCCGCGAGCCAGACGCGCGACTGCGAGGTCTGGATCGATATGCCGGGATCGGTGTCGCCGCCGTCGAGCCGCATCGCGTGCGCATCCGTCACCGGCGCGTTCGGATACGCCTGGTCGGATTGTTCGGCAATAGGGCGCGACGTGAAGGGATATTTGGTGCTGGCGCGATAGCTGCAGTAAGCGTGGTCGGCAAGCCGCAGATCTTGCGCGACCTGCTGGCGCCGCGCCGGCTGCGCGACCGGCACCGCGGTCACGGGCTCGATGCGCGGCTGCGGCGTGCGCGTGACAACGGCGGCGACCGGCCTGGACGCGTCATCGCGGCGCGTCAGCCACGCCAGTACCCCGGCCACCACGGCGAACACCAGAAATGACAGCAGGAATGCACGCATTCATTCCTCCCCGCGAAAAACGGATGCGGCATTCCAGGAGGAACTTCATGCGACCATCCCTGCGCGCCGCGTCAATCCAATCTACGCGGCGAAAACGATGAAGTCAACGCGCACACTATGCGTGTGGCGTTTGCGCCGCTAGTCCAGCTCAGCAAGCGCCTTGACGTGCGCCACCACGCTGCGGCCCAGCGCCGACAGGTTGTAGCCGCCTTCCAGGCAACTGACGATGCGGCCCTGCGCGTGCTCGCGCGCGACGGCCATGATCTGGCGCGTCATCCACGCGTAGTCGGCTTCGACCAGCGCCATTTCGCCCAGGTCGTCCTCGCGGTGGGCGTCGAAGCCGGCCGAAATGAAGATCATCTCCGGCCTGAAGGCGTGCAGCGCCGGCAGCCAGTACTGCTCGACCAGCGCGCGGACGACGTCGCCGCCGCTGCGGGCCGGCACCGGGATGTTGACGCTGGCGGCGGTGATCGGCTCCGGCTCGGTGTAGGGATAGAACGGATGCTGGTAGAAGCTGGCCATCAGCACGCGCGGATCGTCGCGGAACGCTTCGGCGGTGCCGTTGCCGTGATGGACGTCGAAATCGACGATGGCGACCCGTTCGAGGCCGTGCCCTTCCAGCGCGTGGCGCGCGGCCAGCGCGACATTATTGAACAGGCAGAAGCCCATCGCGCCGCCGGGCCGCGCATGGTGGCCCGGCGGGCGGATCGCACAGAAGGCGTTGGCGATGTCGCCGGCCAGCACGGCATCGGTGGCGGCCATCGCGGTGCCGGCCGCGCGCAGGGCCGCCTGGTAGCTGTGCTCGTTGAGCAGGGTGTCGGCGTCGAGCGGATAGTACTCGCCCGGCCCCGGCAGGTGGTCGCGCACCAGCGCGATGGCCGCTTCGGTGTGGTTGCGCAGCAGCGCCGGCAGTTCGGCCAGCGGGCCTTCGCGGCGCTCGACCAGGCCGTCAATACGCGACCGGATCAGCTGGTCCTCGATGGCGCGCAGGCGCGCCGGCGATTCCGGGTGCCACTCGCCCATTTCATGGCGCAGGCAATCGGCGTGGCTGTAGATGGCAGTACTCATGTATGCAACTTTTATGTCCTGACGCCATCAATATCATGCCCGGCGCCGCCGTTCTCTTATAGAATCTTCGGACCGGTTGTGATGACGAATCAATTATGTCGGTATGGCGCTAATCTACCACGCCGCCGCGACGGTTCGCAGGACGCCCATGCCACATCAATCAGAAAAGACAAGCACATGTTCAACAAGTTGCACGCGGTAGCCAGCCAGGTCAGCGGAATTGTCGTCGGCAAGGACCTGCAGGTGCGCCAGGCGCTGACCTGCCTGCTGGCCGGGGGCCACCTGCTGGTCGAAGACGTGCCGGGCGTGGGCAAGACCACGCTGGCGCACGCGCTGGCCATCTCGCTCGGGATGAAATTCAACCGCGTGCAGTTCACGTCCGACCTGCTGCCGGCCGACGTGGCAGGCATCTCGGTGTACGAGCGCGAGCGCGCCGGCTTCGTGTTCCATCCGGGGCCGATCTTCACCCAGGTGCTGCTGGCCGACGAAATCAACCGCGCCACGCCGAAAACCCAATCGGGGCTGCTGGAGGCGATGGAGGAGCGCCAGGTCACCGCCGACGGCGTCACGCGCCCGCTGCCCGAGCCGTTCTTCGTGATCGCCACGCAGAATCCGGCGCACCAGGTGGGCACCTTCCCGCTGCCTGAGTCGCAGCTGGACCGCTTCCTGATGTGCCTCTCGCTCGGCTATCCGGACGCCGCCGCCGAACGCGCGCTCTTGATGGGCGAAGACCGGCGCAGCATGCTCAAGGCGCTGCCGGCGGCGATGCAGCCGGAGGAGCTGATGGATGCGCAGAAGTCGCTGCGCCAGGTGCACGCGTCGGCATCGCTGATCGACTACGTGCAGGCGCTGGCGCAGGCCTCGCGCCGCGACGGCCTGTTCGCCGAGGGCCTGTCGCCGCGCGCTTCGATCGCGCTGCTGCAGGCGGCGCGCGCGTGGGCCGCGCTGGAGGGCCGCGACCACGTGGTGCCGGAAGACGTGCAGGCAGTGCTGGTGCCGGTGTGCGCGCACCGCCTGCGGCCGCTGAAGTCGGCGCACGGCGTCGCGCTGGCCAGCCGCGACCTGGTGCTCGAACTGCAAAAATCGGTGCCGGTGTAGGGCCGGGCATGATCGCCGCATTGCGCCGCAGGGCAAGGCAGTGGATGTTCAAGCCGCGCGGCTTCGAACGCGGCGAGACGTTCCTGCACCGGCGCCGCGTGTACATCCTGCCGACCAACGCCGGCGTCGGCTTCGCCTTCCTGCTGCTGGTGCTGCTGGTTGGCGCGACCAATTACAACCTCGCGCTTGGATTCGCGCTCACCTTCCTGCTCGCCACTTGCGCGGTGGTCGACATGTATCTCACCTATCGCAACCTCGGGCAGATGCACGTGCGCGCCGGCCAGGCGCCGAGCGTGTTCGCCGGGTCCGAAGCGCGCTTCGAGGCGACGCTGATCAACCGCAGCGCGCTTGACCGCTACGCGATCGGCGTCGATTTCAGCCGCGACGACGGGCCGCGCTACACGGTCGACGTGCCGTCCGGCGGCAGCGCGACGATTGCGCTGGCGATCGCCACCGAGGCGCGCGGCTGGATGCGCGCGCCGCGGGTGCGGCTGGTGTCGCGTTTTCCGCTCGGGCTGTTCCGGGCCTGGGCCTACTGGCAGCCGGACATGCGCGCGCTGGTCTACCCGTTCCCGGAAGCCGACGCGCCGCCGCTGCCGATGGCCGGCGAGGCGCGTGCCGACGGCCGCGGCGGCGCGGGCGACGACGACTTCGGCGGCATCCGCAATTACCAGCCGGGCGATTCGATGCGCAGCCTGGCGTGGCGCCAGATCGCGCGGCTCGACCTGGACGACGGCGGCCAACTGGTGACCAAGCATTTCGAAGGCGGCGGCGCGGCCGAACTGGTGCTCGACTTTAATGCGCTGCCCTCGACCATGCACCTGGAGCTGCGCCTGTCGCGCATGACGCGCTGGGTGCTGCAGGCCGAGCAAAGCGGCCTGCCCTACGGCTTCCGGATCGGCGCGCAGGATTACCCGGCCGGCGTGGGCGCGGCGCACCAGGCGGCCTGCCTGCGGGCGCTGGCGCTGCACGGCATCGGCGCGGAGCAGCCATGAAGCGCGCGACGCTGGCGGTTCTGCGCGCACGGCTGGCCGGTTTCTTCGCGCGCCTGCCGCGCGACAAGGCCGACACCCTGACGCTGCTGGCCGGCGCGCTGCTGGTGCTGGCGCCGCACGCGCTGCACCTGCCGCTGTGGGTCACGGCGCTGTGCGCGACGACGCTGGCCTGGCGCGTGGCGATCACCGTGCGCGGCACCCGCCTGCCGCCATCGGCGCTGCTGCTGCCGCTGGCGCTGGCGGCGGCCGGCGGCATCTGGCTGACCTTCCACACGGTGCTGGGGCGCGACGCGGGCGTGGCGATGCTGGTGCTGCTGGTGGCGTTCAAGATGCTGGAGATGCGCGCGCGGCGCGACCTGTACGTCGTGATCTTCCTGTGCTTCTTCCTGCTGCTGACGACCTTCTTTTACGCCCAGGGCATCGGCACCGCGCTGATGATGGTCGCCTCGATCGTCATGCTGTTCACGGCGCAGCTGTCGTTCCAGTTCACCGGCGCGGTGCCGCCGCTGCGCCGGCGCCTGTGGCTGGCCGGCCGCGTGGTGCTGATCGCGGCGCCGGCCGGCATCCTGCTGTTCTTTGTGTTCCCGCGCTTGCAGGGGCCGCTGTGGGGCTTGCCGAGCGACGCCGCCGTCGGCCGCACCGGCATGTCCGACAGCATGGCGCCGGGGAACCTGGCGCATCTGGCGCAGTCGGACGAGACCGCGTTCCGGGTGCGCTTCATCGACCCGGCGCCGGCGCAACCGCAGTTGTACTGGCGCGGACTGGTGCTGAGCCGCTTCGACGGCCGCACCTGGACCCAGATCCAGCGCCTGCGCCCGGCCAGCGCCGCGGCCCATCCGACGCGCGGGCCGGCGATCCGGCACGAGGTCACGCTGGAGCCGAGCGGCCAGCGCTGGCTGTATGCGCTCGACCTGCCGGACGCGCCGCCGCAACTGGCCGGGCGCCCGAGCGCGATCTCGCACGAGCAGGAGCTGGCGGCGTTCGCACCCATCGACCAGCGCGTGCGCTACGAGGCGGTCTCGCATCCGGACTACAGCCTGGAAGCCGGCGCCGCCCTGCCCGGCGCGGCGCGCTGGCTGGACCTGCCGGACGGCTTCAATCCGCGCGCGCTGGCCGCCGGCGAAGCGCTGCGCGCCTATGCCGATCCGGCGCAGCGGGTCAAGGCGGCGCTGCACACCTTCCGCACCGAGAGCTTCTCGTACACGCTCGATCCGCCCCCGCTGGGCCGCCACAGCGTCGACGAATTCCTGTTCGAGACCCGCGCCGGCTTTTGCGAACACTACGCCAGCGCCTTCGTGGTGCTGATGCGCGCCGCCGGCGTGCCGGCGCGCGTGGTGACCGGCTACCAGGGCGGCGAGCTCAATCCGGTCGATGACTTCATGACGGTGCGCCAGTCCGACGCGCACGCGTGGGCCGAGGTGTGGCTGGCGGGACGCGGCTGGCTGCGCATCGATCCGACGTCCGCGGTGGCGCCTGAACGGGTGCAGCGCGGCGCGGGGAGCGCGGCGCGGCGCCGCGGCGCCCTGGCCGGGCTGGGCCAGCTGGTGGACTTCGGCGCCGGCGCGAATCCCTTCTTCGCCCGCATCCGCTTCGAGATGGCGGCGCTCAACAACGGCTGGAACCAGTGGGTGCTGAACTACTCGCCGGAGCGCCAGCACGGCGTGGTCGAATCGATCGCCGCGGCACTGCTGGACTGGCGCACGTTCTGCGCGCTGCTCCTGTGCGCGCCGCTGCTGGCGCTGGCGCACGCGCGACGCGTGCGGCGCCGGGGCGATCCGATCGATGCGCTATACTCGGCGCTGTGCCTGCAGCTGGGCCGGCGCGGCCTGGCGCGCGGCGCCGACGAAGGCCCGAACGCCTATCGCGCGCGGCTTGCGCACGCGCCGCTGGCGCCGGCGCAGCACGACGCCGCCGCCCAATTCCTGCGCCTCTACAGCGCCTACAAATACGGCGCCCAGCCGGCTCTCCCGGGGCTGGCCGCCACACTGAAAAGTCTGCTGACAAAATTCCGATGACATTCAAGCCGCGCTTCATTCCCCGCCGTTCCACCTTGCTGCTGCTGGCGCTGGCCTGCGCCGCGGCGCCGCTGGCGCTGGCCGCCAAGGCCAAGCCGAAAACCTCCACCCATGCCAAGGCCGTCAAGGCGGCCAAGCTGGTCAAGGCCAAAAAGATGGCGCCGCCGCCGCGCAAGGTCGACTACGCCGGCGAGCAGGTCAATTTCCGCGAATGGAAGGCGGTCGCCGATTTTGAAGAGGAGATGGTCGCCAAGCATGGCTTCGAGCGCGACACGCTGAAGGGCGTGATGGCGCAGGTGAACTACATCGATTCGGCGGTGCAGCTGGTCAAACCGGCGCCGCCGGGCAAGCCGAAAAACTGGCAGGCCTACCGCGACCGCTTCATCGAGCCGGTGCGGACCGAAGCGGGCGTCGCGTTCTGGAACGAGAACGCCGCGGCGCTGGCGCGCGCCGAGGCGGAGTTCGGCGTGCCGGCGGAAATTATCGTCGGCATCATCGGCGTCGAGACCGTGTATGGCCGCAATACCGGGCGCTTCCGCGTGATGGATGTATTGACGACGCTGGCGTTCGCCTACCCGGACACGCCCAACCGCGAGGCGCGCCAGGTGTTTTTCCGCGGCGAGCTGGAGAACACCTTGCTGCTGGCGCGCAAGTCCAACATGGATCCGCTGTCGCTGCTCGGCTCGTTTGCCGGCGCGGTCGGCCTGCCCCAGTTCATGCCGGGCAGCATTCTGGAATATGGCGTGGACTTCGATGGCGACGGCCGCGTCGACCTGCGCAATTCACCCACCGATGCGATTGGCAGCGTCGCCAACTTCCTGGTCAAGCACGGCTGGCTGGGTTCGCGCAGCGGGCCTGCGGTATTCCCGGCCGAGGTGTCGGAGAATCGTGCGTGGGAAAGTTTCATCGGACAAGGCCTGGCCGCCAAATTCAGCGCGGAGCAACTGGCGGCGGCCGGCGTCGGCAGCACTGCGGCCTTGCCGGCCGGCGAACGGTTCGGCCTGATCGACTTACAAAATGGCGCGGAAGCAACAGAATATTGGTTGGCCACCGATAATTTTTTTGCTATCACCCATTACAATCGCAGTTATTTTTATGCCATGTCCGTTGTCGAATTGGGCAGGGCGATCCGTTTGGCGCGCGGCGCGTAACCCTTGCTGGCCGGGAAACTTTGTAATCAACTGTAACGCCAGGGCGCCCGCGCGGCGCCTGAACGCACCGGTTTAATCAATATACTCCCGGCAGTATCTCCATACCTCCACAGCGTCTTTGTCCGCATACTCCCCAATATTGGGCGGCCGGACCGCTGAATCCGAAATTGTGCAGCAATCCAACGACAATTACCCTACACTTAACTTTACCCACAAAACAATTTCAAAATTGTGAATATATGAGAGAATTGCATTGGGGCTATGTTGCAACTGAACAACATCGCGATGCATTTGGCGCACGAATCTTTATTGCTTTCAGGTATTACCCAGGAAAAGGTTGTACAATTGTGTATATATTTTCCAAAGTGTTCTCTGAAATCAATCAGATAGTGACATTCGTAGCACGCGAACGCCGGGTGTAAGAACCAGCAAGACAACTCAAAATAGGAATGATCGAAATCATGACAAACCAAGTCGGCATTGATATGAACAGCGATTCGGATTCGGACGATCTGCTGCAATACAACCCTAACCGGTTGCTCGACACGCTCATCGAAAACCTGCGCCTGAAAAACGACGCAGCGCTGTCGCGCGCGCTGGAAGTGGCGCCGCCGGTAATCTCGAAGATCCGTCACCACCGCCTGCCAGTGGGCGCATCGCTGCTGATCCGCATGCACGAAGTGAGCGACCTGTCGATCCGCGACCTGCGTTACCTGATGGGCGACCGTCGTAACAAGTTCCGCATCAGCGACAAGCAGTTCAAGCCAAAAGAAGGCGAGCCACAAGCTTAAGCCGGAACGGTATCACCACGGGTCCCTTCGCGCGAAGGGACCTGGCATTGCATATCAGGCGGGGAAGACGCCCGTCGACAAGTAGCGATCGCCGCGGTCGCAGACGATGAACACGATGGTTGCGTTCTCCACCGTCTGCGATATCCGCAATGCGATTTCACAGGCGCCCGCCGCCGAAATTCCGCAGAAAATCCCCTCTTCCGCAGCGAGCCGCCGCGCCATGTGCTCGGCCTGGGCCTGGCTCACGCTTTCGACCTGGTCGACGCGCGCCTTGTCGAAAATTTTCGGCATGTAGGCATCCGGCCACTTGCGGATGCCGGGAATCGACGAGCCTTCCTCCGGCTGCGCGCCGATGATCCGGATCGCCTCGCTCTGTTCTTTCAGGTATTGCGACACGCCCATGATGGTGCCGGTGGTGCCCATCGCGCTGACGAAATGGGTGATGCGCCCGCCGGTGTCGCGCCAGATTTCCGGGCCGGTGCCTTCGTAGTGGGCGCGCGGATTGTCCATATTGGCGAACTGGTCGAGGATCACGCCCTTGCCTTCGCGCTGCATCTGCTCGGCCATGTCGCGGGCGTATTCCATGCCGCCGGTTTTCGGGGTCAGCACGATTTCGGCGCCGTAGGCGGCCATGCTCTGGCGCCGTTCGACCGACAGGTTGTCGGGCATCAGCAGGACCATCTTGTAGCCGCGCACCGCGGCGACCATCGCCAGCGCGATGCCGGTGTTGCCGCTGGTCGCTTCGATCAGCGTGTCGCCCGGCTTGATGTCGCCGCGTTCTTCGGCGCGGCGCAGCATCGACAGCGCGGCGCGGTCTTTCACCGAGCCGGCCGGATTGTCGCCTTCCATCTTGCCGAGGATGATGTTGTTGCGCGCGGCGGCGTCGGCGCCGGGCAGGCGCACCAGCTGCACCAGGGGCGTATTGCCGATCGTATCTTGGATGGTCTTGTAAGGCATGGATGCTCTCTTGCTGTTCGGTACAGCCCCCATTGTATGCCGGGATGCATTTCCGCGTCTGCGAGAGCTCAGGCCAGGCTGCTTCCGAAGGGTCTGACCCCAGGGGGCCAGACCCAGGTGTTTACATCTTGGCCGCTGGCTTGGCGTCAGCCTTGGCCTTCGCCGGCGTCTTCGGCGCGACGGCGGTCATGTCCGCGCCGTCCAACGATTTGCCGCCCACCTGCAGGCCGGCGGTCGACAGCCGTTTGGCGTTCTTCGGGCCCACTCCCTGCACACGCTTTTCGAAGTCGGCCCAGTCCTTGAAGGCGCCGCCCTTGGTGCGCTCGTCGAGGATGGCCTTGGACATCTTCGGTCCGATCCCTTTTACGCTGTCCAGTGCGGCGGCGTCCGCCTTGTTGACGTCCACCTGGGCGAAGGCGAATCCCATCGTGGCGATCAGCGTTGCGACGGCCAGCATCAGTTTCTTGATCATGTCAGTGTTCTCCGTTGTAGTTGGATGAGGGACGGCGGATGCCATCCTCGACCATCAACGGCTGCGGGGCTGCTGAGTTGACGCTGGGGGTTTGAGGGGGAACAAGGCGAAAAACCGGGAACCAGGGTCTGACCCGCGGGGTCAGACCCGAACTGCATTACATCGAGGCTTTGGCGCCGGCGGCGGCTGGCTTGGCCTTCATGTCGGCCGGGGCCTTGGCTGGCGGCATCGGTTTCGATTCCGGCATCGGCTTGGCGGCAGGCATCGGCTTCGCTTCCGGCGCAGGCTTGGCAGCTGGCGTCGCCTTGGCGGCGGCCGTCATCGCGGCGCCGTCCATCGACTTGCCGCCAACCTGCAGGCCGGCCATCGACAGTTTCTTGGCGTTCTTGGCGCCCACGCCCCTGACGCGCTTCTCGAAGTCGGCCCAGTCCTTGAACTCGCCACCCTTAGTGCGCTCGTCGATGATGGCTTTCGACATCTTCGGCCCCACGCCCTTGACCGCGTCGAGCGCCGCGGCGTCGGCCTTGTTCACATCGACTTGCGCAAAGGCAAAACCCATCGTGGCAATCATCGTCGCCACTGCAAGCATCAGTTTCTTGATCATGTCCGTCATCTCCGTTGTTGTTGGGAATGGACGGCGACGCCGCCCTTCCCGCTTAACGGTTCAGTAAAGACACGGTTGACAGATCAGGCCCCGAATAATTCAGCGCGCGTGACGGTAGCGGTGCCCAGCTTGCCGACGACGATGCCGCCGGCCCGGTTGGCCGTGATCAGGGCGTCGGCGATCGGCATGCCGGCGCCCAGCATCGCCGCCATCGTGGCGATCACGGTGTCGCCCGCGCCCGACACGTCGAACACTTCGCGCGCGGCGGCGTGCATGTGCAGCACCTCGGTGGCGCTGTACAGGCTCATGCCCTCTTCCGAGCGCGTGAGCAGCAAGGCGTCGAGCCCCAGCTCCACGCGCAGGGCCTGGGCCTTGGCGGTCAGCTGCTCTTCGCTGTTCCAGCTGCCGACGATGCGCTTCAGTTCGGACTTGTTCGGCGTCAGGATGGTGGCGCCGGCGTAGGGGGAGAAGTCGTCGCCCTTCGGGTCGACCATCACCACCTTGCCGGCGGCGCGCGCGGCGCGGATCATCTCGGCGACGTTGACCAGGCTGCCCTTGTTGTAATCGGACAGGATCACCACGTCGTAGTCGGCCAGCACGCCGTTGAACTGGGTGAGCTTGTCGCGCAGGACGGTGTCGGTCGGCGCGTCTTCGAAGTCGATGCGCAGCAGCTGCTGCTGGCGGCCGATCACGCGCAGCTTGATGATGGTGGAGATGGCTTCGTCGCGGTGCAGATAGCTATGGATGCTGGACTCGCCGAGCATCTGCTCGACCTGCGCGCCCGCCTCGTCGGCGCCGACCACGCCGAGCAGGCCGCAGCGCGCCCCCAGCGAGGCGACGTTGCGCGCGACGTTGGCGGCGCCGCCGAGGCGCTCCTCGCGCTTTTCGATGCGCACCACCGGCACCGGCGCTTCCGGCGAGATCCGGCTGACGTCGCCGAACCAGTAGCGGTCCAGCATGACGTCGCCGACCACCAGGATGCGCACCGCGTCCAGCTGCGGCGCGACGATGTTCGGGTTGCTGTCGGGGGTCAGCAGGCGGCTGGGGACGGCGTCGTTCATGGTCTTACCTCCGGGTCAGCACCGAGCGGCCGATGCCGTGGTACTCGAAGCCGGCTTCGGCCATCACGTCCGGCTCGAACAGGTTGCGGCCGTCGAATACGATCGGCGCCTTCAGCCGCGATTTGATCTGGTCGAAGTCGGGGCTGCGGAAGGCCTTCCATTCGGTGACGATGGCCAGCGCGTCGGCCTGGTCCAGCGCATCCATCGGATTGGCGGCAAAGCGCACCCGCGCCAGCTGCCCGGGCGTCAGGTCCAGTGCCAGTACGCGCTTCGCCTCGTCCATCGCGACCGGGTCGTACACCGCGGCGGTGGCGCCGCGCGCGATCAGTTCGGCCAGCAGCACGCGCACAGGCGCCTCGCGCATGTCGTCGGTGTTCGGCTTGAACGCCAGGCCCCAGATCGCGAAATGGCGGCCGGCCAGGTTTTCGCCGAAGCTGGCGACGATTTTCTTGCCCAGCACCTGCTTCTGGTTGTCGTTGACCGCTTCCACCGCGCGCAGGATCAGCAGGTCCTGGTCGTACTGGCGCGCGGTGCGCTCGAGCGCCTGCACGTCTTTGGGGAAGCACGAGCCGCCGTAGCCGGCGCCGGCATACAGGAAGCTGTGGCCGATGCGCGGGTCGGATCCGATCCCGTGGCGCACCGCTTCGATGTCGACGCCCACCCGGTCGGCCAGGTTGGCCATCTCGTTCATGAACGAGATGCGGGTCGCCAGCATCGCGTTGGCGGCGTACTTGGTGAATTCGGCCGAGCGCACGTCCATCCAGAAGGTGCGTTCGTGGTTGCGGTTGAACGGCGCGTACAGCTTCTTCATCATCTCGCGCGCGCGCAGGCCGGCGGCATCGCTGTCGTGGCCGAGGACGATGCGGTCCGGGCGCATGAAGTCTTCGACCGCGGCGCCCTCTTTCAGGAACTCGGGGTTCGACACCACCGAGAAGGTCGCGTCGGATCCGCGCGCGGCGATTTCCTCGGCCAAGGCGGCGCGTACCCGTTCTCCGGTGCCGACCGGCACGGTCGACTTATCGACGATGACCTTGAAGCCGGTCATGTGGCGGCCGATTGCGCGCGCCGCGGCCAGCACGTACTGCAGGTCGGCCGAGCCGTCTTCGTCGGGAGGCGTGCCGACCGCGATGAACTGCAGCGCGCCGTGCGCGACGCTGGCGGCGACGTCGGTGGAGAAATGCAGGCGGCCTGCAGCGCGGTTGCGCGCCACGACTTCCTGCAGGCCCGGCTCATGGATCGGGATGCCGCCGTTGTTCAGCAGGTCGATCTTGCCCTGGTCGACGTCGAGGCAGAACACATCGTTGCCCAGTTCGGCGAGGCAGGCGCCGGTCACCAGGCCTACGTAGCCGGTTCCGATAATGGTAATTTTCATGGGTTCAGCCTAAATCAATTCATTACATTGAGTTCTTCGGTGCGCCGCGGCGGGTAGGTCTCCCAGCGGCTGCAGCCAGGGCACTGCCAATAGAACTGGCGCGCCTTGAAACCGCAATGGCCGCACTGGTAGCGCGCCAGCTTCTGGGTGTAGCCGTGCACCAGGTTCTTCACCATCGACAGCTCTTCCCAGATGTTGGCCGGCGCATCCATCATGCGCGCCTCGAGCAGCTTGTCCAGGCCCAGCAGGGTCGGGTTGCGCTTCAGTTCTTCCACCACCAGCTGCTTGGCCGCTTCCACGCCATCGAGTTCGATCACGGCCTTGAACACGACTTCGATCAGGTCGATCGACGAGGCTTCGGCCAGGTAGGAGCGCAGCAGGTTGACGCCTTCCTGCGCCCGGCCCACTTTGCGGTAGCCGTCCATCAGGCGCGCGGCGACCAGCGCCACGTGCGGCACGCTTTGCTGCTCGACGCGGCGCCAGGTGACCAGCGCGCCTTCGGTGTCGCCCTGGGCCAGCTGGGCGTCGCCCAGCAGCATGGTGGCGCGCACGTTCTTGCGATCGGCCTGCAAGGCCTGGTCGAGCAGCGCCATCGCTTCGGGCACTTGCAGGTGCACCAGCGCGTCCTGCGCCAGCTCGCAATAGAACTGGGCGATTTCCTTCTGGCGCGCGCCGGCGCCGGACTCCTGCAGTCCCTGCGCGGCTTCGATCGCGCGGCGCCATTCCTTCTCGCGCTGGAAGATCTCGAGCAGCGCGCGGCGCGCCTGCACGCCGTAGCTTGAATCGAGCAGCGTGTTGAAGGTCTCTTCAGAGCGGTCCAGCAGGCCCGCCTTGAGGTAGTCCATGCCCAGCTCGTAGCGCGCGTGCTGCTGCTGTTCGAGCGGCAGGTCGGGCCGCGCCAGCAGGTTCTGGTGGACCCGGATGGCGCGTTCGATCTCGCCGCGGCGGCGGAACAGGTTACCCAGCGCGAAGTGCATTTCGGCAGTTTCAGGGTCGTGCTTGACGATGTCGATGAAGGCGTCGATCGCCTTGTCGGGCTGTTCGTTGAGCAGGAAGTTCAGTCCCTTGAAATAGGTGGTCGGCAGGCTGCGCGACTCTGCCAGCAACTGCTTGATGTCGACCCGCGCGGCGATCCAGCCGAGGGCAAAAAAGAAGGGGATGCCGAGCAGCCACCAGAGTTCAAATTCCATGCGTTTCTTTTTATTCGATGGGTGAAGGACGCGATCAGCCGCGCGGGCTGACGCTGTCCGGTTGCGGCGCGCTCGCCACCTTGGCGTTTTGCAGCGCCTGGATGGTGTCCTCGTGGCGGGTGCGCTCGCGGCGGTGGCGGAATACGGTCGGCGTGACGGCCAGGATGCCGAGGGCGGCGCCGGCGACAAAGAACGCCAGCAGCATCAGCACCAGCGGGCCGCGCAATTCGTAATTCAGGAAAAAGTGCAGGTCGACTTCCTGCGTGTTTTTCAGCGCGAAGCCGAAAAACAGGATAAACAGAACTAATCCAACGATGGAGGAGAGGAATTTCATCTGCCAGGTCCTGGTGAGTCGAAGTGCGAAGTGTCGCACATCATGGGTAATTATTCAAAGTTCCGCATAAATCGGCAGGACGAAAAAAAACGGCATCCAGGGACGCCGTTCTTTGCATGCTGTGCCGCCAGACGACTTAGTCTTCGATGATCGGCTGCCCGACCATCGCGTCTACGCGCTCGCGCAACTGCTTGCCTGGCTTGAAGTGAGGGACCCGTTTTTCAGGAACCATCACCTTGTCGCCGGACTTCGGGTTGCGGCCGATGCGCGGTGGCCGACTATTCAGGGCAAAACTGCCGAAACCGCGGATCTCGATGCGCTGGCCAGTCGATAAAGCATTGGTCATTGCATCGAGAATGGTTTTGACAGCGTACTCCGCATCTTTGGCCACCAGCTGAGAATAGCGCTCAGCGAGGCGGTTGATCAACTCGGACTTCGTCATCTGGCTGGTTCCGAATGCTTAGTTCTTGTTATCGAACTTGGCTTTCAACAGCGCGCCCAGGCTGGTGGTGCCCGAAGCTGCGTTGTTGTCGGTTGCTGCCATTTTCTGCATGGCTTCCTGGGTCTCGACATTGTCTTTCGCTTTGATCGACAGCTGGATGCTGCGCGCTTTGCGATCGATGTTGATGACCAGGGCTTCAACGCTGTCGCCGACCTTCAGGTGGGTACCGGCATCTTCAACGCGGTCGCGCGAGATTTCGGAAGCACGCAGGTAGCCTTCGACTTCTTCGGACAGCTGGATCACAGCGCCCTTAGGCTCGACCGACTTGACCGTACCCGTTACCAGGGAGCCTTTGTCGTTCATTGCCGCGAAGTTGTTGAATGGGTCGCCTTCCAGTTGCTTGACGCCCAGCGAAACGCGCTCGCGCTCCACGTCGATGGCCAGAACGATGGCTTCGAGCTCGTCGCCCTTCTTGAAACGACGCACGGCTTCTTCGCCGGACTCGGTCCACGACAGGTCGGACAGGTGCACCAGGCCGTCGATGTTGCCGGCCAGGCCGATGAACACGCCGAAGTCGGTGATCGACTTGATCGCGCCGCGGACTTTGTCGCCCTTCTTGTGGGTCACGCCGAAGTCATCCCATGGATTCGCTTTGCACTGCTTCATGCCCAGCGAAATACGACGACGCTCTTCATCGATTTCCAGGACCATCACTTCAACTTCATCGCCCAGCTGGACGACTTTGTTTGGAGCGACGTTCTTGTTGGTCCAGTCCATTTCCGACACGTGGACCAGGCCTTCGATGCCCTGCTCGACTTCGACGAACGCGCCGTAGTCGGTGAGGTTGGTGACTTTACCGAACAGGCGGGTGCCTTGCGGGTAACGACGGGACAGACCGGTCCAAGGATCGTCGCCCAGCTGCTTCACGCCCAGCGAAACGCGGTTCTTTTCCTGATCGTACTTCAGGACCTTGGCGGTGATTTCCTGGCCGACGGTCAGCACTTCCGACGGGTGACGCACACGACGCCATGCCAGGTCGGTGATGTGCAGCAGGCCGTCGATGCCGCCGAGGTCAACGAACGCGCCGTAGTCGGTGATGTTCTTGACGATACCGGTCACCACGGTGCCTTCTTTCAGCGTTTCCATCAGCTTCTGGCGCTCTTCGCCCATCGATGCTTCGATGACGGCGCGACGCGACAGCACCACGTTGTTACGCTTGCGGTCCAGCTTGATAACCTTGAATTCGAGGGTCTTGCCTTCGAACGGGGTGGTGTCCTTGACAGGACGGGTGTCGACCAGCGAACCCGGCAGGAACGCGCGGATGCCGTTGGTCAGAACGGTCAGGCCGCCCTTGACTTTGCCATTGACGGTACCGACGACGATCTCGCCCGATTCCATGGCTTTTTCCAGTGCCAGCCACGACGCCAGGCGCTTGGCCTTGTCGCGCGACAGGATGGTGTCGCCGAAGCCGTTTTCCAGCGACTCAATCGCTACGGAAACGAAATCGCCGACTTGAACTTCCAGTTCGCCCTGGTCGTTCTTGAATTCTTCGATGGGAATGAATGCTTCGGACTTGAGGCCGGCGTTGACGATCACGAAATTGTGGTCGAGGCGCACGACTTCAGCGGAAATGACTTCGCCGGAGCGCATATCTTGACGCGACAACGATTCCTCGAAGAGCGCTGCAAAACTTTCCATACCGGTTGCTTCAGTTGTTGCTGTAGACATAGGATTTACTTTGTGAGCCAGCAGAGATCGCACGATGCGACTTAAACTGGGTTAGGTTGAACCACGTCCGAAACGGCACCATTGCCGCGCCGGACACCACGACTGCCGCGTTGCGCCTCCATTCAGGCTTTCTCAAAGGCCGGCATCGGCCGTCATGTTGAAAGCGTCGAGGGTCGGCGCCGCGCGCGGGACACGCTATTTTGCGTCCCTGTGCGCCCACCAGGACATCACTTCCTCAATGGCCTGGTCGGCCGTCATGTTGGAAGTGTCGAGGAGATGCGCCCCTTCTGCCGGAACCAGCGGTGCGATTGCCCGATGCGTATCACGGTCGTCGCGCGCTTTCAAATCTGACAGGAGGTCTTCCATATTAGCAGAAATTCCCTTGTCAATCAATTGCTTATATCGGCGCTGGGCGCGCGCCTCGGTACTTGCGGTGAGGAACACCTTTAGCTTGGCATGGGGAAAAATCACGGTACCCATGTCGCGCCCGTCGGCGACCAGGCCGGGGGCCTTGCGGAAACTGAGCTGGAGCGCGAACAGCGCCTGGCGCACGGCCGGCAGCGCGGCGATCTTCGATGCCAGGTTGCCAACCTCTTCGGCGCGGATGGCACTCGTGACATTTTCGCTCGCCAGCAGGATCTCGGGGCCGTCGAAACGGACCTGCAGGTGTTCGGCCACCTTGGCGATCGCGTGTTCGTCGGCCAGGTCGGTGCCGCGGCGGATCGCCGACAGCGCGGTCAGGCGATACAGCGCGCCCGAATCGAGGAAGTGAAAACCGAGGCGATCGGCCACTTTGTGTGCGACCGTGCCCTTGCCGGACGCGGTAGGGCCGTCGATCGTGATGACCGGGATTGGGTTGTTTGGCATGGCGCTTCTTATTCAGTGTTGGCAGTGGGGCAAATTCTACCCGCCGCGGCGATCAGGCGGGGTCAGGTCCGGCGCACCTGCCCCCTTTTTTTACTTCGCGATGGCGGCAAACGCCTCAAAGTAGTCCGGAAAAGTCTTGGCGACGCACTTCGGATCGTTGATGCGCATCGCCGCGCCCTTGATCGTGGCGAGGGAGAAGCACATCGCCATGCGGTGGTCGTCGTAGGTATCGATGGTGGCCGGCTGGATGGCGGCCGGCGGCGTCACCGAAAGGTAATCGGCGCCCTCCACCACCACCGCGCCCAGCTTGCGCAGCTCGGTCGCCATCGCCGCCAGGCGGTCGGTTTCCTTGACGCGCCAGCTGGCGATATTGCGCAAGGTGCTGGTGCCATCGGCGTACAGCGCGGCCACCGCGATGGTCATCGCCGCATCCGGAATGTGATTGAAGTCGGCGTCGATCGCTTTCAGCACGCCATTCGACTTCGCCTCGATCCAGTTGTCGCCGCGGGTGATGCTGGCGCCCATCTGTTCGAGAGCCTCGGCAAAGCGCACGTCGCCCTGGATGCTGTTGGCGCCCACGCCTTCGACCCGCACCGGACCGCCGCCGATCGCCCCGGCCGCGAGGAAGTACGAGGCCGACGAGGCGTCGCCTTCGACGTGGATCACGCCGGGGCTGCGGTATTTCTGCCCCGGCCGCACCGTAAACGAGCGCCAGCCGTCCTGCTCCACCGTCACGCCGAAGCGCCGCATCAGGTTCAGCGTGATCTCGATGTAAGGCTTGGAAATGAGCTCGCCTTCGACGTCGATGCTGACCGGGCCATCCTTCGCCATCAGCGGCGCGGCCATCAGCAGCGCGGTCAGGAACTGGCTCGACACGTTGCCGCGCACCGACATGCGTTCGGCGCGCAGATCGCCGCTGCCGATGCGCAGCGGCGGGAAACCCGGCTCGCCGGTGTATTCGATATGCGCGCCGACCGCGTTGAGGGCGTCGACCAGGTCGCCGATCGGGCGTTCGTGCATGCGCGCGACGCCGTGCAAGGTGTAGTCGCCGCCGATCACGGCCAGCGCCGCGGACAGCGGGCGGATCGCGGTGCCGGCGTTCCCCATGTACAGGTCGGCCTGCGCCACCGGCAGCACGCCGCCGGCGCCATCGACCACGTGGGTGCGCGAATCGGTCTGCTCCCACGCGATGCCGAGCGAGCGCAAGGCCGCCAGCATGACCTGGGTGTCGTCCGAATCGAGGAGGTCGACGATGGTGGTGCTGCCTTCGGCCAGCGCGGCCAGCAGCAAGGTGCGGTTGGAGATGCTCTTCGAGCCTGGCAGGCGCACGGTGCCGGCGACGTGCGCCACCGGCGCGAGATCGATGTGGTGCGGGTAGGTTTTTTGCTGCGTCATGCGGTGATCCTTGAAAGCTATTCGGCGCTGCGCGGCGCGGGAGATTCGGCGGCCTCGATTTCGCCGGTCCAGCGGCGGCGCGCGCGGCGGGCGTTGGCGTAGACGGCTTCGATGGCGGCGCCGTCGGAGGCGGCCAGCATCGCGCGCAGTCCGGTCAATTGTGACAGATATGCGTCGAGCTCACCGAGCAGCGCTTGCTGGTTGGCCAGGCTGATGTCGCGCCACATTTCGGGCGACGAGGCGGCGATGCGGGTGAAATCGCGAAAGCCGCTGGCCGCGTATTGAAACAGCAGGTCGGCGTGCGGCTTGCGGGCGATGTCGTCGACCAGCGCGAAGGCCAGCAGGTGCGGCAGGTGGCTGACCGCGGCGAACACCTTGTCGTGCTGCGCCGGCGTTAGCTGGTGGACCATGGCGCCGCAGGCTTCCCAGGCAGCGGCCACGCGCGCCACATCCCCGGCGGCGTTTTCGGGCAGCGGCGTCAGCACGGTCTTCTTGCCCTGGTAAAGGTCGGCGATGGCGGCGTCCGGGCCGTTCGATTCGCGGCCGGCGATCGGGTGGCCAGGCACGAACTGGCCGATGCGCGCACCCAGCGCCTCGCGGGCGGCCGCGACGACATCGGACTTGGTGCTGCCGGCGTCGGTGACGATGGTGCCGTCTTCAAGGTGCGGCAGCAGCGACGCGAGAATCGCCTCGGTCTGCGCCACCGGCGCCGCGATCAGCACCAGACTGGCGCCGCGCATCGCCGCTTCGACCGACTGGCCGACGCTGTCGACGATGCCCAGTTCCAGCGCGCGCGCCATCGCTTCCGGCGAACGGCCCATGCCGACGATTTCGCGCGACGCGCCGGCGCGCTTGAGCGCCAGCGCGAACGAGCCGCCGATCAGGCCCACGCCGAAGATGACGACCTTTTGCAGCATCAGCCGAGCGCTTTCTTCAGCGCGGCGATGAAGACGGCGTTCTCCGCCGGCAGGCCGATCGAGACGCGCAGCCAGTTGGGCAGGCCATAGTTGCCGACCGGGCGGACGATGACGCCCTGCTTGAGCAGCGCCAGGTTGACGCGCGCGCCGGCCTGCTCGTCGCCGCCCACGCGCACCAGCACGAAGTTACCGTAGGAAGGCACGAACTCGAGCCCCAGCTCCGTGAACGCTTCGACGAACTGTTGGTAGCCCGCGGCGTTGTTCTTTGCGCCCTGCTCCAGGAACTCCTTGTCGTTGAGCGCGGCGATCGCGGCGGCCTGCGCCAGCGAGTTGACGTTGAACGGCTGGCGGATGCGGTTCATCAGGTCGGTCACGTGCGGCTGCGCGATCGCGAAGCCGACGCGCAGGCCGGCCAGGCCGTAGGCTTTCGAAAAGGTGCGCGAGACCATCAGGTTCGGGTACTTGCGGACCCAGTCGGCCGACTCGAACTGGTGCTCGGGCGCCAGGTATTCGTTGTAGGCCTCGTCGAGCACGACGATCACATGGTCCGGCACCTTGTTCAGGAAGGCTTCGATGTCGGCGGCCGGAATGAAGGTGCCGGTCGGGTTGTTCGGATTGGCGATGAACACCAGGCGGGTGTCGGGCTCGATCGCGGCGGCCATCGCGTCGAGATCGTGGCCGTAGTTCCTGGCCGGGACGACGATGGCGCGGGCGCCGACGCCCTGGGTCGCCAGCGCGTACACGGCGAACGAATACTGCGCGTACACCACCGACTGGCCGGCCTGCACAAAGGCGTGGGCGGCGATTTCGAGGATGTCGTTGCTGCCGTTGCCAAGGGTGATCCAGTCGGCCGGCACGTTGTAGCGCTTCGACAGCGCGGCCTTCAGCTCGAAGCCGTTGGCGTCCGGGTAGCGCCCAAGTTCGGCGGCAGCTGCGGCCATCGCGGCGCGGCTGGACTCGGGAATGCCGAACGGGTTTTCGTTCGATGCGAGCTTGACGATGGACGCCTCGTCGAGGCCGAACTCGCGCGCTACTTCGGCGATCGGTTTGCCGGCCTGGTAAGGAGCGATGGCGCGGACGTAATCTGGACCGTATTGCTTGGACATGGACGATTCTCTGTTAAAAAGTTAGTGGCTGCGCGGATAGGACCCGAGCACCTTGAAGAAGGCGGCGTTGTCTTTCAGTTCTTCCATCGCCTTGGCGACGGACGGATCGAAGATGTGGCCTTCGATGTCGACGTAAAAATAGTATTCCCAGGTGCCGATGCGGGCGGGACGCGATTCGAACCGCGTCATCGACACGCCGTGCGTGGCCAGCGGCGCCAGCATGTTGTATACCGCGCCGGCCTTGTTGGGAACCGCCAGCACCAGCGAGGTCTGATCGATGCCCGACGGGTTGGTCTGCAGGTGGCCGATCACGGCGAAACGGGTGCGGTTGTGCGGGTCGTCCTGGATGTGGGCCTGCACTACGCCGAGCTTGTACTGCTCGCCCGCCATCTCGCTGGCGATCGCCGCGATCGTCGGATCATTGCTGGCCATGACGGCCGCTTCCGCGTTCGAGGCGACGGCGCGCCGCTCGATTTGGGGATAGTGCTGGTTCAGCCAGACCTGGCACTGCGCCAGCGCCTGCGAGTGCGCGCACACGACCTTGACGCCGTCCATCGAGCCGGTCCTGGTCATCAGGCTGTGGTGCACGGGAATCGCGACTTCGCCGCTGATGATGGTGGTGGTGGCGAGCATGAGGTCGAGCGTGCGGTTGATCGCGCCCTCGGACGAATTTTCGACCGGGACCACACCAAAGTCCGCGGTGCCGGCTTCGGTGGCGCGGAACACTTCGTCGATCGACACGCAAGGCAGGCCGTCGACGGCGCCGCCGAACTGCTGGTACACGGCCTGTTCGCTGAAGGTGCCGGCCGGCCCGAGGTAGGCGACGGTGACGCGCTTTTCGAGCGAGCGGCAGGCCGACATGATTTCGCGGAAGATGGTCTGGACGTCGTCGTTTTTGAGCGGGCCGGGATTGCGGTCGGCCACGCCGCGCAGCACCTGCGCTTCGCGCTCGGGGCGAAATACCGGCGCCCTGGTTTCTGCCTTGATGTGGCCGACGTCCTGCGCCAGGCGCGCGCGCTGGTTCAGCAGGTCGAGAAGCTGCGCATCGATCGCGTCGATCTGTTCGCGCAGTGGTTTGAGTTTGTCTGTCATTGTCTGCTTGGATTGGTTCGATTGGGGCCGCTGGTGTCTATTATTAGACTACCTGCCGGCGAACTCGTTCAAATAATCGACCAGGGCTTGCACGCCCTCGATCGGCATCGCGTTGTAGATCGATGCTCGCATACCGCCGACGGACTTGTGGCCCTTCAGTTGCAGCAGGCCGCGCGCTTTTGCACCAGCCAGGAATTTGTCGTTCAGCGATTCGTCGCGCAGGAAGAACGGGATGTTCATGCGCGAGCGGTCGGCGACAGCCACACGGTTCGAATAGAAGTCGTCGGCGTCGAGCGCGGCGTACAGCAGGCGCGCCTTTTCGATATTGATTTTCTCCATCGCCGCGACGCCGCCCATTTTTTTCAGATGCGCGAACACCAGTCCGGCGATGTAGATGCCGTAAGTCGGCGGCGTGTTGTACATCGAGTCGTGGTCGGCGACGACCTTCCAGTCGAACGCGGACGGGCAGATCGGCAGCGCGTGGCCGAGCAGGTCTTCGCGCACGATCACCAGCGTCAGGCCGGCGGGGCCGATGTTCTTCTGGGCGCCGCCGAAGATCACGCCGTATTTCGACACGTCGATCACGCGCGACAGGATGTGCGAGGACATGTCGGCGACGATCGGGGTGTCGCCCTGCACGGTCGGCACGAAGTTGTACTCGACGCCGTCGATAGTCTCGTTGGTGCACAGGTGCAGGTAGGCGGCGCCGGGTGTGAGCTTCCACGATTGCTGCGGCGGCACGCTGGTGAAGCCGTCGGCCGGCGCGGCGGCCACGTTGACATTGGCGTAGCGTGCGGCTTCCTTGATCGACTTGCCGGACCAGGAGCCGGTGTGGACGAAATCGATGGTGGCGCCCTGCCCCACACGGCCGACGAGGTTCATCGGCACGATGGCGTTTTCGGCCAGGCCGCCGCCTTGCAGGAACAGGATCTTGTAGTTGTCGGGGACGGCGAGCAGCTCGCGCAGGTCGGCCACGGCCTGCTGGTAGATCGAGATGAATTCGGGACCGCGGTGGCTCATCTCCATCACCGACATGCCGCTGCCGTGCCAGTCGAGCATTTCGGCGGCAGCCTGCTGCAAGACTTCTTTGGGAAGGACGGCGGGGCCGGCGGAGAAGTTGTAGATGTGGGTCACGTGAGGTCAGCTCGATGAAAATGAACACAAGGCAGCCGACCCATGACTGTCGTTCCGGCGAAGGCTGGAACCCATACCCTGCCAGATCTGGCATCGGCGCAATTCACATGGCGCATGGGTTCCAGCCTGCGCTGGAACGACATTCATTTCAGGGCCGGCGGCATTCGCACAGCCTTCTTTATGAAGACGGACCACAAAGTGTAGCCCGTCCGCCGACTTTCCGCTCAGCGGACCCAAAAAAGCAAAGCGATTACTGGGTCTTTACCACTTTTTCCATCGCCGCTTTGATGCGGGGCATCATGACCTTCTGGCTGACGGCCATCGATTCGTTCATCAGCTGCGGCATGGTGGCCATCATCTTGACGCCCACAGGGGAGCGGTAGAACGCGGCGATCTGCTTCAACTCCGGCACGGTGTAATGGCGGGCGTAGAGCGGAATCATTTCGGCGGCCAGCTCTTCCATCAGCGCGGGATCGTTGAAGGTCGCGCCGAACGAAGCGGCGGCGCGCGGGATTTCCTCGCGCGCGTCCTTCAGCGCGGCGGCCTTCTGCTCCGCATTCATTTTCGGATTGCTTTCGATGGCGGCCGTGGCGCCTTGCAGCATCATGGCGGGCATGCTCTGCTGGACCTGCGCCATCATCGCCTTCATTGTGCTGCGGTAGTTCATCGCCTCGAGCACGTCGCGAGCGGCGGAAGTGGCGGCTGGACTGACCGGCGCGGCGCTCTGGGCGTACACGGACGGCATGGCGAAAGACAGAGCGAGGCAAGCTGCGAGAACGATCTTTTTCATGGGTGTGCTCTTCGGGTTAGGCAAAAAAAGGGAGGGCCAAAGCCCTCCCCCGCACTGATTTATTCCGGCGCCTGTTCGACGTCCGGTTCTTCCAGGTCGGTTTCGACGATGCGCTGGAGGCCCGACAGCTTGGTGCCGTCTTCGACCGCGATCAGGGTCACGCCCTGGGTCGCGCGGCCCATCTCGCGGATCTCCGAAACACGGGTGCGAATCAGCACGCCGCCGGTGGTGATCAGCATGATCTCGTCGGTCTGCACGACCAGGGTCGCGGCAACGACTTTGCCATTGCGCTCGCTGGTCTGGATCGCGATCATGCCCTTGGTGCCGCGGCCGTGGCGGGTGTACTCGGTGATCGGAGTACGCTTGCCGAAGCCGTTTTCGGTTGCCGTGAGCACGGACTGCTGCTCATTCTCGGCGACCAGCAGCGCGATCACGTTCTGGCCTTCTTCGAGGTTCATGCCGCGCACGCCGCGGGCGGTACGGCCCATCGGACGCACGTCGTTCTCGTCGAAGCGCACCGCTTTGCCGGAATCGGAGAACAGCATCACGTCGTGCTCGCCGTCGGTCAGCGCGGCGCCGATCAGGAAGTCGCCTTCATCCAGGTCGACCGCGATGATGCCGGCCTTGCGCGGATTGCTGAAGTCCTTCAGCGGCGTCTTCTTGACGGTGCCCAGACTGGTGGCCATGAAGACGTAGTGGTCTTCCGGGAAGGTGCGGTTGTCGCCCGACAGCGGCAGGATGACCGTGATCTTCTCGTTGTCCTGCAGCGGGAACATGTTGACGATCGGCTTGCCGCGCGAATTGCGCGAGCCTTGCGGCACTTCCCATACCTTCAGCCAGTACATGCGGCCGCGGTTCGAGAAGCACAGCATGTAGTCGTGCGTGTTGGCGATGAACAGCTGGTCGATCCAATCCTCTTCCTTGGTCGCCATCGCCTGCTTGCCGCGGCCGCCGCGCTTCTGCGCGCGGTACTCGGCGATCGGCTGCGACTTCATGTAGCCGGTGTGCGACAGGGTCACGACCATGTCCTGCGGCGTGATCAGGTCTTCGGTTTCGAGGTCGGTGGCGTTCATCTCGATGGTCGAGCGGCGCACGTCCTTGTTGCCGGTCCCGTAGTCGTTGACGATGACGGTCAGTTCGTCGGTGATGATGGTGGTGACGCGCTCCGGCTTGGCCAGGATGTCGAGCAAGTCGGCGATGTGCGTCATGATGTCTTTGTACTCATTGACGATCTTGTCCTGCTCAAGGCCGGTCAGGCGCTGCAGGCGCATCTGCAGAATCTCTTGCGCCTGTTCGTCCGACAGCTTGTACAGGCCATCGGCCTGCATGCCGTAGTGCTTCGGCAGGTGCTCGGGACGGAATGCCTCGATGCCGCCGACGGTCGTGCCTTCGGCGGTCCGCTGCAGCATCTCGCGCACCAGCGACGAGTCCCAGCCGCGCGCCATCAGCTCGGTCTTGGCGACCGGCGGGGTCGGCGCGCTCTTGATGATGGCGATGAAGTCGTCGATGTTGGCCAGTGCGACGGCCAGGCCTTCGAGCATGTGGCCGCGTTCGCGCGCCTTGCGCAGTTCGAACACGGTACGGCGCGTGACCACTTCGCGGCGATGCGACAGGAAGTAGAACAGCATCTGCTTCAGGTTCAGCAGCTTCGGCTGGCCGTTGACCAGCGCCACCATGTTCATGCCGAAGGTGTCCTGGAGCTGGGTCTGCTTGTACAGGTTGTTGAGCACAACTTCCGGCACTTCGCCGCGCTTCAGTTCGATGACCACGCGCATGCCCGACTTGTCGGACTCGTCACGGATGTCGGAGATGCCCTCCAACTTCTTGTCGCGCACGTTTTCGGCGATGCGCTCGAGCAGCGACTTCTTGTTGACCTGGTAAGGCAGCTCGTCGACGATGATCGCGATGCGGCCGCCGTCCTTGCCGTATTCCTCGAAGTGGGTCTTGGCGCGCATCACCACACGGCCGCGGCCGGTGCGATAGCCGTCGCGCACGCCCGAGACGCCGTAGATGATGCCGGCGGTCGGGAAGTCCGGCGCCGGGATGATCTCGATCAGTTCGTCGATCGTGCAGTCCGGGTTGCGCAGAACGTGCAGCGCGCCGTTGATGATCTCGGTCAGGTTGTGCGGCGGGATGTTGGTCGCCATGCCGACCGCGATGCCCGACGAGCCGTTGATCAGCAGGTTCGGGATGCGCGTCGGCAATACCGTCGGCTCTTTTTCCTTGCCATCATAGTTAGGCTGGAAGTCGACGGTGTCCTTGTCGATGTCGGCCAGCACTTCGCTGGCGATCTTGTCGAGGCGGCACTCGGTGTAACGCATTGCCGCGGCGGAGTCGCCGTCGATCGAGCCGAAGTTGCCCTGGCCGTCGACCAGGGTGTAGCGCAGCGAGAAGTCCTGGGCCATGCGGACCAGGGTGTCGTAAATCGACGCGTCGCCGTGCGGGTGGTACTTACCCATGGTTTCGCCGACCACGCGCGCGCACTTGACGTACGGGCGGTTGTAGACGTTGTTCATTTCGTGCATGGCGAACAACACACGGCGGTGCACAGGCTTGAGGCCGTCGCGCACATCCGGTAATGCGCGGCCGACGATCACGCTCATCGCGTAATCGAGATAGCTCTTGCGCATCTCTTCTTCGAGGGAAATAGGGATTGTTTCTTTTGCGAATTGATCCATTGGCAGGGACTGGTCTCAGGCTGTGGTTATGTTACAAGCGGGCGATTTTACCATGCGGCTTATAGCATTAGCGCAATTCCAGCGTGTTGATTTTTTGTCTAAATCTCAGCGTGAAACGGGCCTGTCAAGCCCGGCAAGTACGGGGTGTCACGATGTTGCAAATAAACAACGTGAGTTTCAGAATGCATCACGTTTGATTTACGGGGCGTCGTGCGGAATCGGTTGCTGTGGCAAAATGGCCGAGAAGTCAATTGCCTGTTTCGCAAGCCGAGGCGGGCAAGGCATGAAAAGTGTTAGTATTCTGACCATGCACGCCACGTTGCGCAGATTTTGCTGCGGATATTACCCCCGAAAGGAAGAAAATTACATGAATAAATTAGCCACCTTCATCCTCGCCGCCTCCGCAGCGCTGGCGGGAAGCGCCTTCGCGCAGACCTCGGCCGCGACCTCGCCGCCGTACGCGCCGCTGACCACCGACATCAAGGCCCCAACGCCGTACAGCGCCTACGTGCAGGATTCGCGTGGCATCATCGCCCGCAACCCGTTCGGCCTGTGCTGGCGCACCGGCTACTGGACCCCGGCCGACGCCGTGCCAGGTTGCGACCTGCCGCTGTGCGTGGCGCCTGAGACGCTGGTGAATGGCCGTTGCGTCGCTCCGCCACCGCCGCCAGTCGTGGCCGCTCCGGCTCCTGCCCCGGCACCGGCCCCCGTCGTCGCGCCAGTGCCGACCTCGGAAAAAGTCAGCTACTCGGCCGACGCGTTCTTCGACTTCGACAAGGCAGTGCTGAAGCCAGCCGGCAAAGCCAGCCTGGACGACCTCACCTCGAAGCTGAGCGGCATCAACCTGGAAGTCATCATTGCCGTCGGCCACACCGACTCGATCGGCACCGATGCGTACAACCAGAAGCTGTCGATCCGCCGCGCCGAAGCCGTCAAGGCCTACCTGCAGTCTAAGGGCGTGGAAGCGAACCGCATCTACACCGAAGGCAAGGGCGAGAAGCAGCCAGTTGCTGACAACAAGACCACCGCCGGCCGTGCCAAGAACCGCCGCGTGGAAATCGAAGTCGTCGGTACCCGCAACAAGTAATTCCTGGGCGGTTCGCCGCTCTTCTTAAGAACCCCGCTTCGGCGGGGTTTTTTTATATGGCGCCGCAGCGCGCGCCAGTTGTTCGCCCACCGTTTGAATTTCCCGTTATTATTCCGCCTATGAACGCCGACCAACACGAAATCCAAAAATTCAGTGACCTCGCCCACCGCTGGTGGGACCCGACGTCCGAGTTCCGCCCGCTGCACGACATCAATCCGCTGCGCCTCGAATGGATCAACGCGCGCGCGCTGCTGACCGGGCGCAAGGTGATCGACATCGGCTGCGGCGGCGGGATCCTGGCCGAATCGATGGCGCGCAAGGGCGCCGACGTGACCGGCATCGACCTGTCCGACAAGGCGCTCAAAGTGGCCGACCTGCACAGCCTGGAGTCAGGCGTGCAGATGCGCTACGAGCTGATCTCGGCCGAGGACATGGCCGAGCGCGAAGCGGGCCAGTACGACGTCGTCACCTGCATGGAGATGCTCGAGCACGTGCCGGACCCGGCGTCGATCGTGCGCGCCGCGGCCAAGCTGGTCAAGCCGGGCGGGCACGTGTTCCTTTCGACGCTGAACCGCAATCCGAAGTCCTACCTGTTCGCCGTGATCGGCGCCGAGTACCTGCTGCGCATGCTGCCCAAAGGCACGCACGATTACGCCAAATTCATCACGCCGGCCGAGCTGTCGCAGTTCGTGCGCCAGGCAGGCCTGCAGCTCGATGCGATGAAAGGCCTCGGCTACAATCCGCTGACCAAGCTGTATTCGCTCAACGACGATACCGACGTCAATTACATGGTGGCCTGCACCCGCCCGCTCTGACCGGCGCCCTCTTTTTCTCAAGACTTCCATGAACCGCGCACTCCCAACGCAGGCACCGCGTGCCATTTTGTTCGACCTCGACGGCACGCTGGCCGACACCGCACCCGACCTGGCGGCGGCCGTCAATTACCTGCGCGCCCAGCGCGGGCTGGCGCCGACCCCGTACGACGTGCTGCGGCCGACCGCTTCGGCCGGTGCGCGCGGCATGATTGGCGCCGCTTTCGGGCTGACGCCGGCCGATGAAGGCTACGAAGAGCTGCGCCTGCAGTGGTTCGACCGCTACCAGTCGGCGATGGCGGTGGAGAGCTCGCTGTTCGGCGGCGTCGCCGAACTGCTGGACGGCATCACCGGCGCCGGCATGGCGTGGGGCATCGTCACCAACAAGCCGGCGCGCTTCACCGATCCGCTGATTCCGCAGATCGGGCTGGCGCACGCCGGCTGCATCATTTCGGGCGACACCACGCCGCATCCTAAGCCGCACCCGGAGCCGCTGCTGGAAGGCGCGCGCCGGCTTGGCGTTGCGCCGGAGCATTGCTGGTATGTCGGCGACGACTTGCGCGACGTCGAAGCGGGCGTGGCCGCTGGCATGGTGACGGTCGCTTGCGCCTGGGGCTACTGCGGCGCGATCGAGCCGCGTACCTGGGGCGCGGACTTCCTGCTCGAGACGCCAGGCGCGCTGCTCGACACTTTGCGCGCGCTGTCCGGCAACGTCGTGGCAGCGTAACGCGCCACCGCGTCGTACCAGCCTTCGCTGGTACGACATCCCGTACTTACACCTTGTAACGACTGAAACAGCCTACGCCTATCTTGCCCCGGGGCGGCGCGGTTAATCTGTTCCTGCAGCACAACTTAACGCTCAGGAGCAAAAAAATGGAATCGATCAAAACCGCAACCCGTATTCACCCGCTGATGGCAGCGGCCGCCGCCTCCGTCATCGTCGTGAGCCTGGCTGGCACGGCGGCGATCACCGGCCTGCTGCCCTCCTCCCGCGGCGCCGTCGCGCCCGAGCAAACTCCCCTGACCAGCGCGGCGACCTTGTCGGCACTGCCGGCGGCGCCAATGAACCTGGCAGCGGCCACGCCGCAGCCGGTCCAGCCGCAGCAGTTGTACGTCGACGAGCCGGAGCCAGCTCCAGTGCGCAAGGCGCCGGTGGTCAAGCACGCCGCGCCGCGCCACGTGGTGCATCACCACCCTCAGCAGGTCGCGCGTAACGACTACAACGACAACTACCGTGCGCCCGTGCAACAGGCGCCGCGGCCAGCCCAGCCGAACTACGTCGGCATCGGCGTGGGCGCGGTGGTCGGCGGCTTGCTCGGCAACCAGGTCGGCAGCGGCAACGGGCGCAAGCTGGCGACGGTGGCCGGCGTGATCGGCGGCGGCATGCTGGGCAACCAGATCGGCAATCAGAACCGCTGATTGTCCGCGCTCACGCGCGGCGGCGCGCAGGTACCGCACGCGGGAGCAGATTGCGCTACAATGGAGTTCTGTGGGGGCGACCTGGTTTCGACGTGGGTTGCGAAGCAGCGCAGGGCATACCGAGGGCGGGCTACCTCGTAAATACAACCTGAAAAAACTTAACTGCAAACGATAACTCGTACGCACTGGCAGCTTAATTGCTGCTAGCTCTAGAACACCTCGTCCCTGGGGTGGGCCGTTAAAAGCTCTAGAGTCATTTACAGGGACTCGTCTGATACTGGGTTACTTAGTATTCGACTAAATAATAGGTAACTCGCTTGTACACAGCGTGCACGTCCGCGTTGTACCGGTTAAATTAAATGGCAGTGCTAAGTATGTAGAACTGTCTGTGTAGTGCTTGCGGACGCGGGTTCGATTCCCGCCGCCTCCACCATGAGCTTGCTTTGAGATGTATCAGGATTTGCTGAAAACCGCGTTCTCCCTAGGGAAACGCGGTTTTTTTGTGCGTGGAAGTCTGCGGAAGTCCGTTGACGTCCGACCCCAGAGAGGGGCATTCTAGGCGGCATACGGTGACCCTTATTTTCCGGTGCCCCCAAATGCCGCTCAGTGATCTCAGCGTTCGCAACGCCAAGCCAGGCATAAAGGCAGTCAGGCTCTACGATGCTGGCGGCCTTTATCTCGAAGTTGCGCCCACCGGGAGCAAGTTGTGGCGATGGAAATATCGGTTCAACGGGAAGGAAAAACGTTTGGCATTGGGTATTTATCCCGATACAAGCCTGAAGGATGCGCGCGGAAAACGAGACGCCGCGCGCAAGCTGCTTGCAAACGACGTCGATCCAGGCGAACACCGGAAAGCGCAAAAGGCAGCGCAGCGCTCGAGCGTCGAGAATAGCTTCGAGGTCATCGCCCAGGAGTGGTATGGAAAGTATTCTCCGAACTGGGTCGAGAACCACGCTAATCGCATCATTCGCCGGCTTCAACGCGACATATTTCCGTGGATCGGGGCGCGCCCGATCGACGCCATCAAGCCGCCAGAGCTGTTGGCTGTGTTACGCCGAATCGAGAATCGCGGCGCCATCGAAACTGCCCATCGCGCTTTGGCAAATTGCGGCCAGGTGTTTCGGTACGCAGTAGCCACCGGAAGGGCCGAGCGCGACCCTTCCGGCGATTTGCGGGGCGCTCTGCCACCAGTACGAGGCGAGCACTTTGCCGCGGTCACAGAGCCGTTTGAAGTCGCGAGGCTGCTGCGCGAAATTGATAGCTATCAAGGAACGTTGGTGGTCGCTTGTGCGCTCAAGTTGGCGCCTCTCGTCTTCGTGCGACCTGGCGAACTGCGAACTGCCGAGTGGGCCGATATCAACTTCGACCTTGCAGAATGGCGTTACACAGTAACGAAGACCGACACTTCCCACATCGTTCCGCTGTCCACACAGGCGATTGCAATTTTGCGTGAGGTACGTCCGCTGACCGGCGACGGGAAATATGTTTTTCCCAGCGCGCGATCGTCTACACGGCCAATGAGCGACAACGCAATCCTTGCGGCGATGCGGCGCCTGGGAATAGCGAAGGACCAGATGAGCGGCCACGGCTTTCGCGCGATGGCGCGGACGATTCTGGATGAAGTGCTGGGCGTTCGTCCCGAACTAATCGAACACCAACTCGCACATGCGGTTCGAGATCCCAACGGACGCGCCTACAACCGGACCGCGCATCTCCTGGAACGAAAGAAAATGATGCAACAGTGGGCAGATTATCTGGATATACTTAAATCCGGCGAGCAACTACGTCGCAGAAACGGTAACTAATTAATCGATGAGAACCCGAAAAATGGATTGCTCGGTGAAGTAGCGGACCGGTGAGGTAGCGTCAACAACGCTCAAGCACAAAACGGCATTCCATTCTTTAGGCGTCTGCTAACGGCCAGAAGCAGAAGTTCCGCTTATCCATCATCTTGAGGAAAAATAGATGTATAACTGCCCGGCTTGTCACTCCAACGCCATACCAATGTATCGCGCTCTGCTAAATTTTCGGGGAATGAAGCACGATTGCCCCCAGTGCCACACGCCTTTGCGCATACGCGCTTCGACGTTAGGTAATTTGTGCCTCGTCGCATCATTCTGTCTGTCCTTTCCTTTCGCCAGTTTTATCTGTGCGCCGCCCGCTGTGATAATCCTCGGTGGCTTCGTACTGCCGTTTGTGGCCGGGATCTCACTTTGCTTACATACCGTCAAAATTGAGGTTGCTGAGCATGAAGCCGGGTTTACGCCTCATACGCGCGAACTAAGGTTTTAGGAGGAATCCGTGGTGAACGCAGTTCACTAGCAATACTTCAGTGTCCGCTTTGGGTCGCTTGCTGCCGGTCGCGACCGCCTGTGTAATTTTCCTCGTTGGCAACATGCTATGCTGGACCCAACGGCCGGCTTCGGCCAGAAGCGGACTCAAGCGTCGGACTTTTTGTCACTTCATCGGTGGTCCAATTGTTATCGGAGAGTTAAATTGCGGAAGGCGATACAGCGCTTCACAGTTCTAATCGCTGTCGTTGCGCCGCAGGCTTACGGCAGCGCATCAAGCATGACTGACGACTATATCTGGAGAGCGGCCGCGAAGCCCGTGATCGCCAAGTATGAATGGCAGCGGGACTTGGTAATAGTAATAGGTTCTAAGTTGCCTCCGGATGCGGCCAAGGCAATTATGAAACTACATAGGTCAATTCCTGAGAGTGACCTACCTGAGAGCGATAGCTTCGTCCTGCACTCAACAGCTGCGGCGTCACGACAACGTACATAATTGTCCGAGGCGTGGGCGCAAAGTGGAAGCTTTCGGATCTCGTTTCGGTTGCCGTTTGTTAAATCCGAGTGACTAGACGGCAGGCGTCGCACTACGCCCAATTTTTGGTTCCAACCGTCCGCTTTGGGTCGGAAGCGGACGCCCACAAATGGCTGCCATCAGCAGTCGGTAGTGGCTGCTCATGATCCTCACAAGAACAGCGGTCGTGGGTTCCCCGAGCGAGCGAAAGGACAGCATTGCGAGCGCGGAATGCGTCACTTCGCCGAGGGCTGTTGAAGGCGGCGTCGTGTTCATAAGAGCGTCGGATATGCTTTCAACGGTGTCGCTGACGCAATTGGTTGTCTGCGGTATTTTTGCTTTCGCGGGAATTGCTAACATTGCTCGACGCTGCTCGTCTGCCGCCGGTGCAATCAGCATATGGTGGTGGTCGCCGAGTCGCCGGTTAGGAGCAAGCCATATTTTCGCTTCGCTCAAACGGCTTGCCCTGCGGGGCATCCTCGCTGCGCTCGTCACAAACCACCCCAAGGCTTTCCACGCGCAAACCAGACATGCTGATGCAGCGGAGCCCAAATCCGCGAATGGCAAGGATGAACGCTGAGCTGTTCCGTTCCGGCTAAAGAGCCATCGTTTTTCTCCGTAGACGCATTTTGTTCGCGATCGTGGACATATCCGAGCATGGTGTCGCCCGCCCCGCGCTCAGCGGGGTTCGGCCGCCTACCGGCCGAACGACATGCGAACCAGGGACGCCGCCCGCAAAGTTTTCCCCTTGGTGGGGGGCATCTGAGAAGTGGCGCAGGGGCATTGTTAGGATATGGACGAAATGGCACGAACACCACCTGCATGGAGGATTCAAGCTCGCGATTACAGTTGGGGGCATCCACGGGGGCATAGCGTTTTTCAACAAAGCTGAAACGCCCTGTTCAAGCGGATCTCTGAAGGTTGTTCGGTAGTCGCCGCCTCCACCACCGCATTCTAAAAAACCGTCCAGTGGACGGTTTTTTTTCGCGTGCGTTCGCGGGCGGCGGGAATCGAAGCCGCGGGACGCGGGGCGTAAGCGGGAATTCGCCGAGCACTGCTCGGCGCCGCTGAAGCGACTTRCGCTTGCAAGCGCAAGGCTCTCCGATTCGTCTGACCAGAGGGAAATCGCAACGGCGCGCAACGGCGATTTCCTGCCTTCGCCGCCACTACCGCATGGTACAGGTCCACGCGAGCAGACCCCGATTCTGATGCTCACTTCGTTCCAATGGCCGCGCCGGTCCGGACTTTCTTTCCCTCTGAGCACTTCACGCGGAACACAGCACCCGGCGCTGCAGAATCGAAGCGAGGCGATTATTCGGGCCGTTTCGCCGAGCGAAACCCCGGCGCGAAGTGCCGCGCGGCACTTCGCTTTGATTCCTGCAAGTTTAGACTTAAAATGTCTTGAATTTCGACATATACATCCGGCTAATCATATGGCAACAGACGAGGATTCACCGCGGGCCATTATCGAGCTAGCCTTGGCGCGCGATCCTGGCGCAGTCGTCGACACGAGCATCGAGTTACTCGAACTCCTGGCGAGCAGCTTGATCGGCATGATTGGCGAACAAGCGTTCGAGACCTTGCTGTTTCGTAGCGCCCATCGCGTCAACGCGGAATTTCCGTGGATGATCTTCGATCCGCGCGCGCGCCCCGCCGACCCGGAATTCCATCTGTTGCGGCGCTGCTTCGAAGGCCAGAGCCTGACGCAGGCAAGCGCTGCAAGCACACTGCTGTTCAACACCTTGATCGACATCCTCTCGACCTTGATCGGGACACACATGACCATGCTGATTCTGCAATCGGCTACGGGCCGGGCCGAAGCAATAAAAAAGAGCAAGGAGCAGGATAATGGGTAAGCGCGTAAACATCGGCAAGCTGGTCACCGGCGTGCCGGGGTTCGATGAATTGCTCGGCGGAGGCGTACCCGAGTTCTCATTCAACCTGATTGCCGGCACGCCCGGCAGCGGCAAGACCACGCTCGCGCACCAGTTGATGTTCTCCCTGGCTAACCCGGGTCGGCGCGCGCTGTTCTTCACCGTGCTCGGCGAACCACCGCTGAAAATGCTGCGCTACCAGCAGCAATTTTCGTTCTTTGATTTCGACAAGATCGAAAGTTCGATCCGCTTCGTCAACCTGGCGGCCGATATGGTGGACGGCAATTTCGACCGCGTCATGGCGCGCATCATCGACGAAGTGCAGGAATATTCGCCCAGCCTGGTATTCGTCGATTCGTTCCGCTCGGTGGTGCAATCGGCGCCGGCCAACGACCAGGGATTCGCCGACCTGCAGGTGTTCATCCAGCAGCTCGGCATGCATATGACCAGCTGGCAGGCGACCACTTTCCTGATCGGCGAATACCTTCAGCCCGATACCGAATCGGGCCCGGTGTTCACGGTGGCCGATGGCATCCTGTGGCTGTCGCAGCTGGTCCAGGGCGATTCGATGGTGCGCAAGATGCAGGTGGTCAAGATGCGCGGCGCGGCGCAGAAACTGGGGTCGCACACCTTCCGTATCGGCAGCGCCGGCATCCAGGTGTTTCCACGCGCGGTACTGCAAGAGCCCGAACAGGCCGCGCGCGCGAATGTATCCGATCACCGCATGTCGATGGGCCTGCCGGTGCTGGACGAAATGCTCGGCGGCGGCGTGCCGGAGGGCTACTCGATGCTGGTGGTCGGGCCGTCGGGATCGGGCAAGACCATCCTGGCCACCGAATTCCTCGCGGAAGGCGAGCGGCGCGGCGAGTACGGCATCATCGCCGCATTCGAGAAAAGCCCAAATCAACTGTTAAGCCAAAAGCTCACGCAGCTCGTCGAGCACGGCAAGGTCGGGATGATCAACACGCGCACGCTCGACCTGTCCATCGACGAGATCCTGCACGACCTGGTGTCGATGATCCGCAAGAACGGCGCAAGGCGCGTCGTGATCGATTCGCTGTCCGGATTCGAACTGGCGCTGTCGTCGATTTTCCGCAACGACTTCCGCGAGTCGCTGTATCGCCTGGTCGCAGTGCTGACCAACATGGGCGTGACCGTCCTGATGACGGCCGAACTGGAAGACCGTTACACAACCTTGAGCTTCAGCTCGTACGGCAACGCTTTCCTGGCCGACGCCATCATCATGCAGCGCTATGTCGAACTGGCCGGGCAGTTCCGCCGCGTGATGTCGGTGATCAAGGTGCGCGGCAGCGAGCACAGCAAAGACGTGCGCTTCTTCGACATCGTCGAGGGCCGCACACAGATCGGCGAACGGCTCACCAACTACAGCGGCGTGCTGTCGGGCCAGCCGGTGCGCCGCATCCGCGCGCCCCGCGTCAAGAAAAATTTTTACAAGCTCTGATCGAAGGGGGCAGGTCCGCGGGACCGCCCCCTCGATTACGACGACGGCCCGATGTCGGCGTCGTCCTCCGCGGCCAGTTCCTTCAGCAGCGCGTCATTGAATTTCGGCAGGTCGTCCGGCTTGCGGCTGGTGATCAGGCGGCCGTCGACCACCACCTCCTCGTCGGTCCATTCGGCGCCGGCGTTGCGCAAATCCGTTTGCAAACTGGGCCAGCTGGTCATGTGCTTCGACTTCGCCACGCCGGCGTCGATCAGGGTCCACGGGCCGTGGCAGATCGCCGCGATCGGTTTGTCGGCATCGGCAAACGCGCGGATGAAATCGATAGCCTCCGGACTCAGGCGCAGCATGTCTGGATTGGCCACGCCGCCCGGCATTACCAAGGCGTCATAGTCGTCCGCCTTCGCTTCCCCGACGTTTTTCTCCACCTTGAATTTGTCGCCTGGCGTCATGTGATTGAAGCCCTGGATATCTTCGCCGGTTTTCTTCGGCGACACCAGCGTCACTTGCGCGCCGTGCTGCTCGAGGAACTCGCGCGGCGACGTGTACTCGATTTGTTCGACGCCGTCCGTCATCAGCACGGCGATGTGCTTGCCATTCAATGTCTGCATCTTCTGCGCCATTATCGCTCCTCGTGTTCATCAATATCGATCACCATTCTCGCAGCCGATTTTAGTGCGGGTCCCGCAACGGCGGCGCGCGCATGCCGCGCATCAACGAACAGCGCGGCGCGTAAAGCTGAACAATATGCGCGGAGAATTCCTGAAGAGAACAGCCTACGAACGCATGAACATCTGCAATGAATTCCACGCGGAATGTAAGCCACTAATGGTCGTGTTTTTTTTACGACGCACACGCGCATCCTGATGATGTTGAGCATAGAATAGGCCATATGCAAAGCGGGTACTGAAGAAACTCTGCGCCTTAACAATACTGCGTCAGCAGAGATGGCAACGGAAGAATAAGATGACAGTAAAGCGGCTGATTTGCATCTCGCCGAAGGGGGGTGGCGCGGTCCGTGACAAGTGCGGCGCGTTGAGCGGCTGGGATGTGTGCACTGTATCGAATCTGCATGAAGCGAACCGCGTGCTCGAATCGCAGCGCTTCATGGTGGGACTGCTGCTCGATTTTTTCGGCATGGAACCGAACGCCGAGTGCGACCAGTTCCTGCGCCGCCACTGCGACGTGCAGTGGGTCGGCGTGATCGACCGCCAGTTGCTCGATCATGGCGAGTGGCGCGCGCTGGTCACCGACCACTTGTGCGATTTCCACACCAATCCGCTCGACCCCGCGCGCCTGCGCCACACGCTGGGCCACGCGCACGGCTGGGCCATGCTGCGCGAGCGCGCGGTGGAACAATCCGGTCCTGACGCGATCAGCACGATCCATGGACAGTCGGCCGCGATCATTACTTTGCGCGCGCAGATTCGCAAAGTCGCGCCGGTCAATGCGCCGGTATTGATCTGGGGCGAGAGCGGCAGCGGCAAGGAACTCGCGGCGCACGCGATCCACGCGCTGTCGTCACGCAAGCACGGCCCGTTCGTGCCGATCAACTGCGGCGCCCTCCCGCCGAGCCTGATCCAGTCCGAGCTGTTCGGCTACGAGCGCGGCTCGTTTACCGGCGCGCAGAAAGAGAAAGCCGGCCTGATCGAATCGGCGGCCGGCGGCACCATTTTCCTCGACGAGATCGGCGACCTGCCGAAAGAGATCCAGTCGAACCTGCTGCGCTTCCTGCAGGAGCGCACCATCACGCGCATCGGCGCCACGCGCGAAGTGAGCGTCGACGCGCGCGTCATCGCCGCCTCGCACGTGAACCTGAAACGCGCGGTGGCGCAGGGCCTGTTCCGCGAAGACCTGTACTACCGCCTGAACGTGCTGCCGATCGAAGTGCCGCCGCTGCGCGACCGCAGCGCCGACATCCCTTTGCTGGCGGCGCATTTTTTCCAGATGTATTCGGCCGAAAAAGGCGCGCACGTCAAAGGCTTTTCCAGCAAGGCGATCCGCGCGATGCAGCAGCATGATTGGCCCGGCAATGTGCGCGAGCTGATCAATTGCATCCGGCGCGCGATGGTGCTGGCCGACGGGCGCCTGATCACGCCGGCCGACCTGTCGCTGGCCGACGACGCCTTCCCCTTCCACGGCGACGCGCTGGTCGAGTCGCGCGTGCGCGCCGAGCGCGACGCCATCTGCGTCAGCCTGGCCAATGCCGGCAAGAACGTCACCCATGCCGCGCGCGATCTCGGCGTCTCGCGCATGACCTTGTACCGCCTCCTCGCCAAGCACAACATCACCGTTTGACGGCACCCCCGCGCGCCTCTTCCGACGTCACGACGGCATGCTGTCCGACGTCGCTTCGGCCACCCCTCCGACGTCCCTGTTGAGCACTTTGTGCCGAATGTTCGCGCAGATTTTTCGCGCACTGTCACGCGAACGTTACAGTTCGGACGCCGCAAAGCGCGCTGCCGATGCCTCGCGCACCTGGTCCCTACGGTCGACTGAACGATTTCTGTATCGGTTTTGCGGACACTGTCACACCAATGTGACACCTAGGCGCGGTCCCATTGGCAGACGGCATCCAATCCTACAAGCGAATTAACGCATCGGAAATTTCCGCTTGCGTTTCAACCACTTGAAGCGAGCCCATGCGCTGGCATCAAGCTTGCTACTGACCCTTCTGTCCGGGCAACGCTTCGCCGGTCGCAACTTTATCGCATCTCAATCTGGGAGGGGCTTTTCCATGAAACGAACTACAATCGCAGCGGCCATCTTGATGGCGTTCAGTCTGGCGGCGCAGGCACAAACCAACGACAATCGCAGGGGGGACAACAATACGCAGACCGCAACTGCTAACTCGGATCAGAACAATAACAAGAGCAATAACGACGTCAACAACGACAAGAGCACCGGTCAAAACAACAGCACTGGCGATGCCGCTGCCAGCGCGCGCGGTTCGGCAGCCGCCAACAATGGCAGCAACGCCTCGGTCAACAGCTCGTTCAACACTTCCAATGCCAATGTCACCAGCAACATGACTGGCAACGTCTCCGGCAACACCATCAGCGGCATCGGTAACGTCGCCAACAATACCGGTAACGCCGACGGCGGCTCCGGCAGCGGCGCGACGGGCGGAACCGGCAACGGCGGCAACACCGGCAACGCCAATGGCGGCGACGGCGGAACCGCACGCGGCGCGAATGCCGGCTCGGCCTCGAACGGCGGCGACGCCACCAGCGGCGCATCGACCTCCGGCACCACCAGGGTCGGCCAGGCGACGGCCGGCGCTGGCGGCAATGGCGGAGACGCCAGCGGCGCCACCAGCGGTCCTGCAGGAGCTGGCGGCAACGGCGGCCGCGGCGGAGCGGGCGGCGCGTCAGGCGTGAGCAGCGGTGATGGCGGCGCCTCGATGGCAGGCGGCGGCGACGGCGGCCGCTCGCGCACGGGCGATGCGACTGGCGGCACGGCAAGCGGCGGCACCAACACGGCCGGGGCGGCAAGTGCGGGCGGCGGCAATGGCGGCCGCGGCGCGGGCGGCGCCGGCAGCGGCGGCAGCGCCACCGATGGCGGCGGCGTGGGTGGATCCTCGACGGCTGGCGGCGGTGACGGCGGAGCAGCGGCCGCAACCGGCGGCAGCGGCGCACGCGGTGCGCGCGGCGGCGACGCCACCGGCGGGATGGGCGGACAGGCCGGTCCGCAGGATGGCGCAAACGGCGCCGCCTCCGGCCTGGCACGCGGCGCGAACGGCGGACGCGCCGGTAACATCGGCGACGCCAGCGGCGGCATGTCGAACGGCGGCGCTGCCAACGGCGGTGGCGGCGACGGCGGTGGCGGCGGCGCTGCCAGCGGCGCCGGCCAGTCTGCTTCGAGCAGCGCCGGCGGCGGCGCAGCCAGCAACGGCGGCGACACTGCCCGCTCGCGTGAGCGTGGCGATGGCAGCAGCACCGCCAGCACCGGCGGCACCAACAGCAGCACCGGCGGCGCCGGCACCAGCGGCGCCAACGGCAATACCGCCGGCTCCTCCACCGGCGGCAACGGCGGCGCAGGATCGGCCAACGGCGGCGGCGCCGCGGGCGGCACCGGCGGCGGGGTAGCCAACACCTCGGGCGCCGGCGGCGCAGGCGGCACGGCAACCAGCGGCGCGGGCGGCGCGGGCGGCACCCAGACCAGCACCGGCGGCGCCGGCGCATCGGGCACCGGCGGCGCAGGCGGCTCGGGCGGCGCGGGCGCAGCGGCCACTGCCAGCGGCGGCGCAGCTGCCGGCGGCACGTCGACGGCGGGTGCAGGCACCGGCGGCACGGCCACTGCGGGGGCGGGCACCGGCGGCGCAGGTTCGGGCGGCGCGGGCGCGGGCGGCACGGCGGGCGGCGGGGCCGCCAGCGGTGCGAATGCGACGGCAGGCAACGGTAGCAGCGGCGCATCGACGGGCGGCAACGGCGCGGGCGGCACCTCGACCGCCGGCAATTCCAGTGGCGGCACTTCGACCGGCGGCGCAGGTGCGGCCGGTGCAGGCGGCGGCGCAGGCGGCAGCACCGGCACGGCGTCCAACACCGGCGGCGCAGGCGCGGCGGGCGGTAACGCCAGCGGCGGCACGGCAACCGGCGGCGCCAGCACCAGCGGCAGCGCAACCGGCGGCGCCGGCGGCGCAGGCGGCAACGGCGGCAGCAATACCGCCGGCGCAGGCGGCATGGGCGGCACCAACACCGGCGGCGCAGGCGCAGGCGGCATGGGCGGCGCGGGCACTGGCGGCGCGGGCGGCAACGTCTCCAACAGCGCCGGCGTGTTCGACATGTCCAACACCATGAGCAACATCGCCACCGGCGCGGCAGGTATCACGGTCCTGAGCCAGAGCAACGGCTTCTCGAACCTGGTCCAGCAAAGCGTGAGCGTCCAGGCGAATCTCGCTGTAGGCAAGTAAGGCCCTTCGCCGTCATCCCTGCCCGGGGATGACGGCGTTTTTTCACCAAGGGGGACAAGATGCAACAACATTGCTTGCAGATGATTTTGGCGGGCGCCCTGCTCGCCGGTTTCAGCTGTAGTGGCGCCTGCCAGGCGCTGCCACCCGCACCGGCGCCCGACGCCGGACCCGCTGTCGCGGCTCCTCAACCGGCCGCACCAGAGAAGGAAACCCCGCTTGCGGTGGACGGCCTCGGCCTGCCCGCCCAGCAAGCGACGCTGGCGCGCCAACGCGGCCGCGCCGATACCGCCATCTCCAGCGCCACGCTGGGGGGAACGGTCGCCAATAACTCGGCCAACTATGTCGTCACCGGCAGCAACTATATCGACAACGGCTCGTTCGCCAACATGACGGGCATCCCGATGGTGATCCAGAACACCGGCGCCAACGTGCTGATCCAGAACGCGACGGTGATCAACTTGCAGATGAAATAGCCATGAACACGATGCGCATGACCGCGTGGCTGACGCTGGCAATGCTGTTGCCGGCGCCCGCGGCGTGGGCGATCGACTTGCCTTCGGTGGGCGGCGGCCGGATGGTGGTGCCGCTCAAGACCTGGAAGGAGGCGCGCTTCGTCGCGACGGTGCGCCAGCAGCACGATTTCAGCTGCGGCTCGGCCGCGCTGGCGACCTTGCTGACGCACCACTACAACACGCCTGTCACCGAGCAGGTGGTGTTCGAACAGATGTACAACAACGGCGACCAGGCCAAGATCCGCCAGCAAGGTTTTTCGCTGCTCGACATGCAGCGCTTCCTGGCCACCCGCGGCTTTCGCGGCGACGGCTTTCAATTACCGCTCGAAAAACTGATCGAGGCCAAGCTGCCTGCCGTGGTGCTGGTGTCCGACCACGGCTACAACCATTTCGTCGTGATCAAGGGCGCCGCCGACGGCCGCATCCTGGTGGGCGACCCGTCGAAAGGGGCGCGCGCGATTCCCGTTGAGCTGTTTCGCACCATGTGGCTGAACAAGTTATTATTTGTCATCCATGGCTACCCGGGCAACGTCGCGTTCAACCTGCCGTCCGATTGGCGCGCCGCACCGCTGGCGCCGCTGGCGCAGGCGATGACGCCGGGCACCATGATCACCCTGCCGAAGTTCGGGCCCGGCGATTTCTGATATGGAGCACTGCATGCGCACTCTTTCCTTTTCGCTCCTGCTGCTGGCGACGGCAGGCGCGGGCGCGGCCGAACCGGACCGCCTGCCCACGCTGGCCGAGCGCGCGCTCGATTTCGAACTGATCGGCAGCGCCTGTCCCGATGGCTGGGTCGCCGCCAGCGCCGACCAGCTCGACACGATGCGCGGCGGCTTCGATGGCCCCGGCGGCCTCGCCATTTCGCTCGGCATCGAGCGGCTGGTCTCGATCAACGGCGACCTGGTGTCGCGCACCAGCTTCCAGATCGCCGACATGAGCAACATCAGCGTCGACGAAGCGCGCCAGGCGCACGACGCGCTGAACTCGGTGCGGCTGGTGCAGAACGGCGCCAACAATTTCGCCGGCAGCGACGTCGCCGGCGCGCGCGGCACCTTCATCCAGAATACCCTGAGCGACCAGATGATCGGCACCCAGACCATCATCAATTCCAGCGTCAACAGCATGTCGCTGCTGAAGGACCTGAACTTCCAGGACGGCATGCGCGATGCGGCCATCCGCGCGATCGGCACCCACTGACCAATTTCGTGACCACCACCGGAGGAACTGATGCATGGAAAACTTGTTCTGGGTCTGGGAGGGGCCGGCTTGTCGGCCCTGCTGTTGTCGCCAAGCGCGCTCGGACAACAGCAAGCGCCGCAGCCGCAGCCGAAACCGGCGGCCAACCTGCAGGAGATGGAGCAGCAGCTGATCAAGATGCAGCGCGCGCTGGAGGACCAGCGCCGCCTGGTCGAGCAGCTCAGTGGCGAAGTGACGGCGCAGCGCGAACAGTTGCGCGCGTTGCAGGCGGCGCCGCGCGAGGCCCTGGCCGAGCAGCGCGGCGCCGGGGCCGGCGGCGCCGGCCAGACGCAGCCGCCGCTCACCCAGGCGCAGCAGCAGGTGCAAATGCAGGCGCAGGCGGCGGCCCAGGGCCAGCAGCCGGTCGGCAAGGCGCCCGCGCGCGACACCCGGCCGCCGGAGGTGGCGCCGCTGTTCGAGGCGCCCGGCGTGCTGACCCAGAAAGGCAAGTACGTGCTGGAGCCCTCGCTGCAGTTCGGCTATTCGTCGAGCAACCGCGTGGCCCTGGTCGGCTACACCATCATCCCGGCCCTGCTGATCGGCCTGATCGACGTGCGCGAAGTCAAGCGCAACACCTTCAGCGCGGCGCTGACCGGACGCACCGGGCTGACGAACCGGTTTGAAGTCGAACTGAAGGTGCCGTACGTGTACCGGTCCGATGCGACCGTCAGCCGCGAGCTGTTTACCGGCACCGCCAACGAGCGCGTGTTCGACACCGCCGGCAAGGCGATCGGCGACATCGAACTGGCGGCGCGCTACCAGCTCAACGACGGCGGCGCCGACAAGCCCTACTACATCGGCGGCCTGCGCTTCAAGAGCCGCACCGGACGCGACCCGTTCAGCGTGGTCACCGATTGCGTCAAGCGCTGCATCGGCGAGAACGCCACCGGCACCGGCTTGCCGCTGGACCTGCCGACCGGCTCGGGCTTCTATTCGATCCAGCCGAGCCTGACGTGGCTGTTCCCGTCCGATCCGGCGATTTTCTTCGGCACCTTCAGCTACCTGCACAGCTTCAAGCGCAGCGGCGTGTCCCGGCTGGTGCTCAACGGCGAGCGCGATCCGATCGGCGAACTGGCGCCCGGCGACGTGATCGGGTTCAACTTCGGCATGGGCCTGGCGCTGAACGACAAGGCGTCGCTGAGCCTGGGCTACGACCACAGCTCGATCGCCCGGATGAAGCAGAACGGCGCGCCGGTGCCGGGCTCGGTGCGCACGCAGCTGGGGACCTTGCTGATCGCGTATTCGTATCGGCTGAGCCCGAAGCGCACGCTGAACGTGGCGATCGGCGCCGGCGTGACGCGCGATACGCCGGACATCTCGCTGACGGTCCGGATGCCGATGAGTTTCTAGCGCGCCGCGGCCTAAGGTCTGGAGTCAGGTCCGCCGGACCCGACCCCGGGTTTGTCGACGGCGCCGTCCGAAGGCAGGACCTATTCGCCGCCCAGCACGCGCAGCCGGGCCCGCAGCCGGTGGATTTCGTCCCCCAGGTCGAGCACCAGCGCGGCGATGTCCTCGTTGGCGTCGAACGCCGACTCCACGCTCAGCAGCCGGCGCGCGCGCGCCAGGTCGTGGCTCTGGAAATGCCAGGTGCTCACTTCGACGCTGTCGCCGCTGCCGAGCACGCCGGCGCGCACGTGCCGCACCACCCAGTCCGGCTCGACCGCGCAGGCGCGCGCCAGTTCTTCCAGGCTGAGCGCGACTTCATCGACCAGCACGACGTCCAGTGGATTGCCTTGCCCCATCATCTACGCTCCTATCCGGGCGCGCGGATCGAAGGCCAGCTCGCGCGCCATGGTTTCGTATAATTTGCGCGCCTGCTCGCTGTCGGCTGGCGGCAGCACCACTTCCAGCACCAGGTACAGGTCGCCATGCGGATGGGCGGGGATGCCCCTGCCCTTCAGCCGCAGCTTGCGCCCGGTCTGCGAGCCGGCCGGCACCGTCACCTCGACTTCGCCCGCCGGCGTCGGCACCGCGATGTTCGCGCCCAGCGCCGCTTCCCACGGCGCCACCGGCACGGTTTCGTACACGTGGCTTCCCTCGACCGTGTAGCGGCGGTCCGGGTTCAGCTGAATCTCCAGGTACAGGTCGCCATTGCCGCCGCCGCCGCTGCCGGGATGGCCCTGGCCAGTCAGGCGCATCTGCTTGCCCGGCAAGATCCCCTTGGGAATCTTGACCTCGATGGTCTTCTCGGTGGTCACCACGCGGCCCGACGCGTCGTGCTGCGGCACGCGCAGGCTGACCTTGCGGGTGGCGCCGTGATAGGTGTCGTGCAGGTCGATCGCGATGGTCGCGTGCATGTCTTCGCCGCGCATCTGGAAGTGGCCGCCTCCTCCGGCGCGGCCGCGCCGTCCCACGTGCGCGAACAGGTCGGCGAAGAAATCGCTGTCCATGCCGCCGCCGGCGCCGAAGGCCGAGCCCCAGTCGGGCGGCGGCTGGAATTCCTGGCCGGCGCGGCGTCCGCTGCCGAGTTCGTCGTAGGCGGCGCGCTTTTCGGCGTCGCCCAGCACGCCGTAGGCTTCGTTGATTTCCTTGGTCTTGGTGTCGGCGTCCTTGTGCTTGCTGACGTCGGGATGGTACTTGCGCACCAGCTTGCGGTAAGCCTTCTTGATGTCGTCAGCCGAGGCGTTCTTTTCGACCCCGAGGGCCGCGTAATAATCCTTGTATTCCACGGACGGTTCCCACTGTTCTGAATGTTGTCGGATTTTGTCTATCGTACAACGGCTCTGACCCGCGCAGCGCACGGTTTCTCGCGCGGTGTTGAATCGCGCTGGCCTTTGCACACCTCGGCCACTTATTCGGCAACAAGGGGGGCTCGCAGCGCACGGCTTCCGGCATGGAAATTGCCGCCAGCGTTTAACCGTGCGGCGCAGTTAAGAATGGGCTAAGGCATCTGGCGATTATCAGACTTACAATGATCCTGGAAACGCACTATGCGGGATCCCGCTGAATGCAGCGAGATCCATAATCAAAAGGGGTGGAAATGAGAGGATTCTGTTTTTTGTTGTGCCTGGTGGTTTTTAACGCGGCGTCGGCTGCCAGTTTCGACTGCAAAAATGCCCGGACGCAGACCGAAAAATTGATTTGTTCCGATGCCGTAATCGGGAGGATGGATGAGGATCTGGCACGAACGTACGACGAGACTTTGAAGTCCTTGGACCCCGGCTACAAGAGTAAATTCATCGCCGAACAAAAATCCTGGCTTAGCCTTTCCCGCAGTTTATGCGACGATGTTTCCTGCCTGCGACGCGCTTATCAAACCCGTATCGCCTTGCTGAGAGAATGCACATCCCGATGTGCGAATATCGCGGAAATTTATGCGCTCGACGGCCAGTCCTACAACCTGCTCACGATGCGGAATGCGAATGAACGCGTTGCGTCATTTAGTAAGGAATTAATTCGGCGCAAGATGGCGCCGGTTGCAAGCTGCGAGAGCCTGGTCGACGTCGCGGTGGGCACGGCGCATGGCAATAACAGCTTCGGCGGGATCTGCAAACTCCAGCACCAGACCGCCTTTTTCATGGTGTGCGATGACGACATGATTGGCCATTTCAGCGTCATCAAAGTCGCCGGCCAGGCCACGCGACAAGGGTTAGCCGATTTCACCATCAGGAACTGTTTCGGCGGCTAGTGCCCGATTTCCCCGACGCGGATTTGCAAAAATCGCACTCTTGCCCCATTTTTAGGTTTCCGCTTCCTTGCCATGATGATAAATTGACACAACGGTCAGTTTGTTGAGGAAAGGTACTTAACAATGGTGAGCAAATGGACGAAACGAACCGGCATCGTGCTGGCGGTGCTGGCAGTGGCCGGCCTCGCCGTCGCCTTCGGCGGCAAGGCGGCAGGTGAGCGCAAGCTGGCGCGCAAGATCGCGGTGCCCGTCACGGCGGTGAGCCTGAGCACCGACCCGGCGCGCATCGAGCAGGGCCGCTACCTGTTCAGCACGCGCGGCTGCGCCGACTGCCACGGCGCCAACGGCGCGGGCAAGACGGTCATCAAGGAAGGGGCGATGCTGGTGATGTCGCCCAACATCACCTCGGGCGCCAACAGCGTCACCAGCGCCTATAAAGTCGAGGACTGGGTGCGCACCGTGCGCCACGGGGTCAAGCCGAACGGCAATCCCGTGCTGATCATGCCAAGCGAGGACTACAACCGCCTGACCGACGCGGACATGGCGTCGCTGATCGTCTACATCAAGTCGCTGCCGCCGGCGGCCGGCGCCCCGCCGGTGATCCAGCTGCCCACGGCGGTAAAAGTGCTGTACGCGTTCGGCGTGATCAAGGACGCCTCCGAGAAGATCGACCACTCGCTGCCGCCATCGACGCCGGTGGCGCCGACTGTCTCGGTCGAGCACGGCGCCTACGTCGCCAACACCTGCATGGGATGCCACGGCGCCCACCTGTCGGGCGGCAAGATCCCCGGCGCGCCGCCGACCTGGCCGGCCACCGCCAACCTGACGCCAGGCAAAGGCAGCGTGATGCCGCGCTACCCGACGCCCGAGGTGTTCATGGCGACCCTGCGCAGCGGGCGCCGGCCCGACGGCAGCGCCATCAGCGAGGTGATGCCGTTCGGCTCGCTCAAGCAGATGAGCGAGACCGACCTGCGCGCTCTGTACAGCTTCCTCAAGACGCTGCCGCCGGTCGAGGCCGGAAGGCGCTGATCGGCCCTGGGGGTCTGGTCCCGCGGACCTGACCCCGATGCTGCTAGCGCCGCTCGCGCAGCAGGCCTGCGATTTCCTCCAGTTTCGCTTCGATGCCGCGCAACGCGGCCAGTTGCGCTGTGCCGGTCGCCGCGTCCGCGGCCGGCACGGCCGGCGCATGCTTCAACGTTTCGCGCGCCGCCATGATCCGGTTGCGAAACTGCTGCGCGTCGATGATGCCGGTCAGGTGCATGTCGGACGCCTGGCCCACGCTGTGGCCGGCCGTCTCGAACTTGAGCGTGCTCAAGTGAAACCGGCGCAGGATCGGGCCTTCGACGAAGGTGACGTCCTGGATGTTTTCCAGCGGGATGGTCTTTTCGGTGCTGACCAGTATGCCTTTGCGAAAGCGCAGGCTGCGCTCGCCCAGCTGGCATTCGAGCAGGTCGAAATAATGCTGCGCCCACCAGCGGCCTACGCCCAGAAACCAGACGATCGCCAGCGGTATGCCGACGATGGTCGCCGCCATCACCAGCCCGATCCGCACCACCAGGAAAGGCTTGATCAGCGGATTGAAGCTGGCTTTGAAGGTCACTGGTTCGGTCGACACGATCACTCCGCTGGCAGTTGGAATGCAGACAGTGTATTCCAGTGAAGCAATTGCCGGTAAAATCGTTCCTTTCGCACAAAGTTTCCTCCATGTCCGCTCCGCGCCCGTCCGCCCCCGTCCTGCAAGAAATCCGCGCCATGTGGCACCTGGCCTGGCCGATGCTGGTCGGCCAGATCGCCACGGTCGGCATGGGCGTGGTCGACGTCGCCATGACCGGCCACGTCAGCGCCGAGGAACTGGCCGCCGTGTCGCTGGGCGCCTCGGTGTGGTCGATCGTGCTGGTGACGGTGATGGGCGTGGTGATGGCGATCAACACCGTGGTCGCGCACGAAGTGGGCGCCGGCAATTTCGCGCGGATTCCCCATTCGGTGCGCCAGGCGCTGTGGATGGGACTGGGGACCGGCCTGGCCGGCGCCGCGGCGCTCAATCTCGCCACCTTCCTGTTCGACCATATCGGCCTGGACGCGGCGGTCAACGCCAAGGCGTCGATGTTCGTGCACGTGATCAGCCTGGGCATGCCCGCGTTCGGCTGTTACCGCGCGCTGTACGGCTACACCACCAGCATCAACCAGACCAAGCCGGTGATGGTGATCGCGCTGGGCGGGCTGGCCTTCAACGTGATCGTCAACTGGCTGCTGGTGTTCGGCAATCTCGGCATGCCGAAGCTGGGCGCGGTCGGCTGTGCGGTCGCGACCGCCGCCGGCATGTGGCTGATGCTGGCGGCGATGATCGCCTGGATGCGCGTGGCGCCGGAGTACCGGCGCACCTTCCCGTTCACCCATTGGGAGTGGCCGAACCGGGCCGAGATCGGCAGCATGCTGCGCCTCGGCCTGCCGATCGGCGTCACCTACTTCGCCGAAGTCAGCGCATTCGGCGGGGTCGCCCTGCTGGTGGCCCGCTTTGGGGTGGTGCAGGTGTCGGCGCATCAGGTCGCGCTCAATTTCGCGTCGCTGGTGTTCATGGTGCCGCTCAGCTTCGGCATCGCGCTGATCACGCGGGTCGGCCAGTCGCTCGGCGAAAGCAATCCGCGCAAGGCGCGCTTCGTGTCGTGGGTCGGCGTGGCGATGTCGGTGGGTTTCGGCGTGCTGTCGGCGGCCTTCATCGCCGTCTTCCGCTGGCAGATCGCGCGCGCCTACACGTCCGATCCGGCGGTGCAGGAACTCTGTGTGCAGCTGCTGCTGTTCGCGGCCGTGTTCCAGCTGTCCGATTCGACCCAGGTGGCGGCGTCGAGCGCGCTGCGCGGCTACAAGGTCACGCGCGAGCCGATGATCATCCAGCTGCTGGCGTTCTGGGTGTTTTCGCTGCCGCTCGGCTACGTGCTGGGGCTGGCGCCGGCGTGGTTTCCGTTCTCGCCGCGCGAGCCGATGGCGGTGTTCGGATTCTGGATCGGGCTGGTGCTCGGGCTGACAGTGGCGGCGGTGCTGCTCACGGCGGCGCTGTACAGGCTGGCGCGGCAGCGGGTCGCCGCTTCCGCTTGAATTGGTCACGCGCCGCAGCCCAAAACAGCGGAATCAAGCCGAAACGATCACCACCTGCGCGGCCTTCAGCGCATTCGCCAGTTCCGCCGGCAGCTCGCTGTCCGCCACCAGGGTATCGGCCAGCGCTAGCTCGCCGATCTTGTAAGCTGACGCGGCGCCCAGCTTCTCCTTCGACGCCAACACTACCGTTTCCGCCGCGTGCTGCGACAAGGCGCGCTTGATATAGGCCTCCTCCAGATCGCCGGTGCTGAATCCAGCATCCTGGTGCACCCCGGTCACGCCCATGAAATACTGATGGTGATACTCGTCTGATGATTGCTCGCCAAAAGCGTTTTCAGTGCGACACTAACGTCAATTTTCCGTGTCGATTTTGGATATTCATTCCCTTGGCGCGGCTCCACTAACGAGATCCTTTCGGCGGCTCACAGCCCGACAATTTCTGCCGTGATTGTGTCGTCGGCATCGAATAACCCGATGCTCTCATGTCTGGTCCTGGCGTTTTCCGCAACGATCAATAGGGCCAATGCATTACGCAACACCTGTGACTTCTCCATTTTGGTTCGGGATGCCAATTCCTCGATCGCATCCAGCACTTCCTGCGTGACGGTGAGTTCCAGGCGAGCTGGCCTTTTAGCATCTTCCAGTTGCAATTCAATCGATTTCGCCGACATGTTGACCACCTCTAAAGATCCATCTCCTACATCAGACTAGTTCACGCACAGACGGCGCGCAATGGTCATGCGTTTTCTGCGGCTCCCAAAATTAGGAGCAGGCTCGACAGAGTGTTCCCCCCCCCCCCGCGCGGCCGTAATTACAGCTTTTCGCATCCGACTCTGGTATCGTCTCGGGGTTGTTCCAGTTCAACCATAATTCCGAGACCACACCATGCGCTTTTCCCTTTGCCTCATTGCCGCACTGTTGGCCGCTCCCGCATTCGCCGAGCGCCTGACCCTGGACCGAGTTCACGCCGACCCGGCGCTGTCGGGTCCGGGCGTGCGCAACCTGCGCGTGTCGCCCGACGGCGAACACATCACCTTCCTGCGCGGCCGCGAGGACAACCAGTTCCAGCTGGACCTGTGGGAATTCAACATGAGGGACAAGACCACGCACCGCCTGGTCGACTCCAAGCTGCTGGTGCCGAATGAATCGCTGTCGCTGGAAGAGAAAGCGCGCCGCGAACGCGCGCGCACCGCCAGCCTGTCCGGCATCCTCAATTACAGCTGGTCGCCCGACGGCAAGCAGATCCTGGTGCCGATCGCCGGCGACCTGTACCTAATCGAGGCGGCCCATCCCGAGAAGGCGCGCAAGGTCGCCTCGGGCAACGTCGCCGATCCGAAGATCTCGCCGAAAGGCCGCTACGTGTCGTTCGTGCGCAACCAGAACCTGGTGGTGATCGACCTGACCACCGGCGCCGAAAAGCAGCTGACCACCGATGTCAAGGACACCGTGCATAACGGCGAAGCCGAATTCGTGGCGCAGGAAGAAATGGGCCAGCGCACCGGCTACTACTGGGCGCAGGACGATTCCGCGATCGCCTACAAGCGCTTCGACGAAGCCCAGGTGCCGGTGGCGCGCCGCTTCGAAATCTTCGCCGACCGCACCGACGTCGTCGAACAGCGCTACCCTGCCGCGGGCGATCCGAACGTGGTCGCCGAGCTGTTCATCGTGTCGCCGGCCACCGGCGTGCAGCGCAAGGTCGACATCGGCGCCGACAAGGACATCTACCTGGTGCGCGCCGACTGGTCGGCCGACAGCAAGACCCTGGTCTACCAGCGCCAGACGCGCGACCAGAAGCGCCTCGACCTGATCGCCGTCGACGCGGCCACCCTCGCGCAGCGCACCCTGCTGACCGAAACCTCGAAGACCTGGGTCAGCATCCACGACGACCTGCGCTTCCTGAAAAACCAGAACGCGTTCCTGTGGTCGTCCGAGCGCACCGGCCGAAATCACCTGTACCTGTACGACATGAACGGCAAGCTGCTGCGCGCCGTATCGAGCGGCGACTGGGGCATCGACAACGTCCAGGCGGTCGACGAGAAAACCGGCCGTGTGTTCGTCGCCTCGAACCGCGACGCCGTCGTCGACAAGCAGATCTACTCGCTCGCGCTGGACGGCAGCACCGCCAACAAGCCGACCCGCATCACCAAGGCCGACGGCTGGCACGACGCGGCGTTCGCGCGCAACGGCGAAGTGTTCGTCGACACCTTCTCTGATCCGTCGACGCCGCCGCAGGTGTCGATCCGCCGCCCGGACGGCTCGATGGTCGGCTGGCTGCAGCAGAACGAACTGAACGCGAACCACCCGTACGCCAAGTACAAGGCCGACCTGCTGCCGACCGAATATGGCACGCTCAAAGCCAACGACGGCCAGGCGCTGTACTACTCGATGATCAAGCCGGCGAACTTCGACGCGACCAAGAAGTATCCGGTGTTCCTGTACACCTACGGCGGCCCGCACTCGCAGCAGGTGCAGCGCAAGTGGGACAACCAGTTCTACCAGTACATGGCGCAGCAGGGCTTCATCGTGTTCCGCCTCGATAACCGCGGCTCTTCGCGGCGTGAGCGCCAGTTCACCGACGTGATCTACAAGGAACTGGGCAAGCACGAAGTCCAGGACCAGGTCGCGGGCATCGACTGGCTGGCCAGGCAGTCCTTCGTCGATCCGAAGCGCATCGGCGTGTTCGGCTGGAGCTACGGCGGCTTCATGACCTTGCGCCTGCTGTCGGCGGCGTCCGACAAGATCGCGATGGGCGTGGCGGTGGCGCCGGTGACCGACTGGTCGCTGTACGACACCCACTACACCGAGCAGTTCGTCGGCGCGACGCCGAAATCCGATCCGGATGCGTACAAAAACAGCGGCGTGTTCACGCACCTCGACGGCCTGAAGTCGCCGCTGCTGCTGGTGCACGGCATGGCCGACGACAACGTCCTGTTCACCAACACGACCAAGCTGATCGACGGGCTGGTCAACCGCAACATCAAGTTCGACCTGATGACCTACCCGGGCGCCAAGCACGGCATCTCGTCGCGCGCCGGCCAGCGCCACGTGTACGGCACGATCGAAGCGTTCTTCAAGAAGCACATCGGCGGTTGATGCCCCGGGGGTTAGGTCCAGCGAACCGGACCCCCAGCAACAAAAAAAGCCGCGAAACTCGCGGCTTTTCTATTTCATGCGGACCGGATCAGTTGGTCGCGTCCTTGATCACTTCTTCGGCGTCGCCCAGCTTCTTCTGGGTCTTGCCTTCGACCTGGTTGGCCAGGCCTTTGGCCTGCTGCTCGGTGCTGCCGACCAGTTTGCCAGCTTCTTCCTGAATTTTGCCGCCGATGTCTTTCAGCTTGCCGTTGACTTGGTCTTGATTCATGGTGATCTCCTTGGGTTGGTAAGCGCATGCCGGAATCGCCATGCAGTGAAGCCAGAATACCGCGCGCAGCCAAGCTCTTCTGTTCGTGAACGAACGCTCTGGTCAATAAAAAAACAGCCGCGAAAATTCGCGGCTGCGGTTTGAGTCCTGCTTCGATCAGCGATTGCCGCGATCCTTGATGATTTCCTTCGCATCGCCGGCTTTTTCCTGCAGCTTGCCTTCAGCCTGCTTCGCCAGTCCCTCGGCCTGTTGCTTGTTGCTGCCCACAACCTTGCCGACTTCCTCCTGGATCTTGCCGCCGATGTCTTTCGCCTTGCCTTTAACCTGGTCCTTGTTCATCTGGATCACCTCCTTCCGCGATTAGCAAGGCTCCACCTTAAGGCGCATCCCTCCCCCCACTCTGTTCGCCATTTAACGCACCGGCTTACGCCAGACGCTCGCCAGCCACGGTTGCTGTTCGCGCGGCAACCCGGCCGGCCGGTAGTAATGATGCACGTGGGAAAACCCAGCTGCCGTCAGGTATTGCTGCCACATATCGAAATCGTAATGGCTGCCGTAGCGCGGGCCGTGCCAGCCCTCTTCGTTCTGGCCGCGCGGGTTGGAGCTGAACAGCACGCCGCCCGGTTTCAGCGCCGCGTACAGCTCGCCCAGCACTTTCGGCAAGGCGCGGCTGGGCACGTGGAACAGCGAGGCGTTGGCGAAGATGCCGTCGAACATGGCGGCCGGCAAGTCGAGGTGAACGAAATCCTGATGCCACACTTCGCAGCCGCTGTAGGCGCGCGCCATGTCGACGAAGTGTGCGGCGCCGTCCAGGCCGATGGCGCGGTGCCCGAGCGCGCTGAAGGTCTTCAGGTCGCGGCCGGGGCCGCAGCCGAAATCGAGGATGGTGAATGGCGGCGCCGCTTCGATCGCCTTCAACAGCGCGTCGATGTTCTGCGACACGTCGTGATCGATGGTGCCGGCAAAAAACTGCTGCGCGTTGCGCTCGTAGTGGTCGAGGGTGCGGCGGGTGATGTCGTCGAGGTCGTCGGTCATGGGCTTCCAGGGATATGGGGGTCTGGTCCTGCGGACCTCCCCCCATTTTGCCCTAAACCCTTACCACACGCGCACGCGGTCCGCCGGCGCCAGGTACAGCCCCTGCCCAGGCTTGACGTCGAATGCTTCGTACCACGCGTCGAGATTGCGCGCAGTCGCGGCGCGGTACGCCGACGGCGAATGGCCGTCCGACAGGATGCGCTGGCGCATCGCCGGCTCGCGCATCTTGTTGCGGTTCTTCAGCGCGTTACCGATGAAGAATGCGCGGTCGCTTTCGACCGTCGCCTTGCCGCCCATCGCCGCGCGGTAGGCTTCGTAGGACGCGCCCATGCCGGCCAGGTCGGCCAGGTTTTCGCTCAAGGTCAGGTTGCCGTTGACGGCCAGGTCAGGGAAAGGCTTGTAGGCCGAATACTGCGCCACCAGCCTGGCCGAAGCGGCCTTGAAGTGCGCCAGGTCTTCCTTGGTCCACCAGTCGCGCAGGCGGCCCTGGGCGTCGAACTGCGCGCCCTGGTCGTCGAAGCTGTGGCTGACTTCGTGGCCGATGGTGGTGCCGATCGCGCCGTAGTTGTGCGCGTCCGACGCCGCCGGATCGAAGAACGGAGGCTGCAGGTAGCCGGCCGGGATGTTGATCGCGTTCTGCATCGGCATGTTGACCGCGTTGATCGTGTGCGGCGACATCGCCCATTCGGTGCGGTCGACCGGCTTGTGCAGCTTGGCGAACTGCTGCGCGGTGCGGAACTCCTCGGCGCGCATGGCGTTGCCGAAAGCGTCGCCCGGCTTCACGTCGAGGCCCGCGTAAGACTGCCACTTGTCCGGGTAGCCGATGCCGACGTACAGCGTATTGAGCTTGGCGTGGGCCTGGGCGCGCGTCGCCGGCGCCATCCAGTCAAGCTTGTCGATGCGCTTGCCGAAGGCGGCGATGATATTGGTCGCCATCTGGCGCACCTTCGCCTTGTGCTCGGCGGGGAAGTAGCGGTCGACGTACATGTGGCCGACCGGCTCGCCCAGCGCGCCGCTGGTGGCCGCCAGCGCGCGCTTCCAGCGCAAGGTCTGCTCAGGCGTGCCGGAAAGCGCCTTGCCATAGAAGGCGAAGCGCTGGTCGGCGAAAGCCTTCGACAAGGTCGGCGCGAAGTGGTTGATGTGGTGGAAGGCGAGGAAGTCCTTCCAGGTCGCCAGGTCGGTCGAGGCGACCAGCGCCGCGGCGCCCTTCACCGCGGACGGATGCCAGACGATGAACTTCTTCTGGTCGCCCAGTTTGGCGGCCTTGAACAACGCCGGCCAGTCGATGCCGGGCGCGTTGGCGCTGAAGTCCTTCAGGGTCCACTGGTTGTTGGCCTTCAGGACGTCGGCCGAGTCTTCGCGGCTGGCGTGCGATTTGGCGATCGCCATTTCCAGCGCCATCACCTTCGCGGCGCGCGCTTCGCTGTCGGCGTAGCCGGCCAGCGCCAGCATCGCGGCGATGTGCTGCTGATACTTGGCCCGCAGGTCGGCCATGCGCGCGCTGTCGGTCAGGTAGTAGGCGCGGTCCGGCATGCCCAGTCCGCCCTGCAGGATGTACGGCACGTTGTGCATTGGGTCGTTCAGGCCCTGCGCGATCCACACGCCGAACAGGTTCTCGGTGAAGAAGTTGGTGGCGTTGAGCGGGTCGACGTCGGCGCGCAGCGAGGCGCCGATCGCGCGCTGCAGCGCGGCCTTGTCCTTGATGGCGTCGATCTTCGCCAGCGTCGGCTTGAGCGGCGCGCCGCCCTTCGCTTCGATCGCCGCTTCATCCATGTAGCTGCTGTAGAAGGCGGCGACCTTGCGCGCTTCGGCGCTGGCCTTCGGATCGGCGGGCACCGCTTCGATCAGCTTGAGGATGCGCGCATTGGTTTCCTCGGACATCACGGAGGTCGCGCCCCACGCCGCGCGGTCGGCGGGAATATCGGTCTTGGCGATCCATTCGCCGTTGACGTAGTTGTAGAAGTCGTCGCCCGGCAGCACGGTCATGGCGGCTGGTTTGGTGTCCTGGGCGAGCACGGGGTTGCACGCCAGCGCGGCGAGCACGATGGCGGTCTTGATCGGGGTCCAGCGGATGTTCATTGAGGTCTCTCGGCGGGGAAACGGTCTGACCCGAAGTGCGGATCAGACCCAGGTGTTGCGGTTTATTGATTTACCAGACGCGCACGCGCTCGGCCGGCGCCAGGTACAGCGACTGGCCCTGCTTCACGCCGAACGCGTCGTACCACGCGTCCAGGTTACGGACAGTGGCCGCGCGGTACTGCGACGGCGCGTGGCCATCGGTCATCACCTGGCGGCGCATCTGCGCTTCGCGGATCTTGCTGCGCTCGCTGTGCGCGAAGCCGAGGAAGAACTGCTTGTCGCCTTCGGCAGTCGCCTTGCCGCCCAGCGTGGCGCGGTAGGCGTCGTACGCCGCGGCCAGTCCGGCCAGGTCGGCCAGGTTCTCGCTCAGCGTCAGCTCGCCGTTCACGTTCAGGTCAGGGAAAGGCTTGTAGGCCGAATACTGCTTTGCCAGCTTGGCCGAGGCTTTCTTGAAGTGCTCCATGTCTTCCTTGGTCCACCAGTCGCGCAGCTTGCCCTGGGCGTCGAACTGGGCGCCCTGGTCGTCGAAGCTGTGGCTGATTTCGTGGCCGATCACGGTGCCGATGGCGCCGTAGTTGGTCGCGTCGGACGCCTTCGGATCGTAGAACGGCGGCTGCAGGATCGCGGCCGGGAACACGATCGCGTTCTGCAGCGGCATGTTGACGGCGTTGACCAGCTGCGGCGGCATCGACCATTCCGACTTGTCGATCTTCTTGTGCAGCTTGGCCAGCTCCTGCTTCGTGTGGAACTCTTCGCCGCGCACCACGTTGCCGAAGGCATCGCCCTTGACCACCTTCAGCGCGTCGTACGAATCCCACTTGTCCGGATAGCCGACGCCGACGTACAGGGTCTTGAGCTTTTCCTGCGCCTGCGCGCGGGTGGCCGGCGCCATCCAGTCGAGCTTCTCGATGCGCTTGCTGAACGCGGCGATGATGTTGCTGACCATCTGCTTGATGCGCGCCTTGTCTTCGGCCGGGAAGTTCTTCTCGACGTAGACATGGCCGACCGGCTGGTCGAGCGCGGTGTTGGTGGCGGCCAGCGCGCGCTTCCAGCGCACCGACTGCTCCGGGGTGCCCGACAGGGCCTTGCCGTAGAACGCGAAGCGCTGGTCGACGAAGGCCTTCGACAGGTTCGGCGCGAAGTGGTTGATCTGGTGGAAGGCGAGGTAGTCCTTCCAGGTCGCCAGGTCGGCGCTGGCCATCAGGGCCGCTTCGCCGGTCGCGGCGCTCGGATGCCAGACGATGAACTTGTCCTGCCCCTTCAGGCCGGCCGCGTCGAAGAAGGCTTTCCAGTCGATGCCGGGCGCCTTGCTGGCGAAGTCCTTCATGGTCCAGGTGTTATTGCCCTTCATGACGTCGGCCGAATCGGCGCGCGTGGCGTGGGTCTTGGCGATCGCCGTCTCCAGCGCGAAGATCTTCGCGGCGCGCGCATCGCTGTCGGCGTAGCCGGCCAGCTTGAGCATCGCGGCGATGTGCTGCTGGTACTTGGCGCGCAGGTCGTCCATCTTCGGATTCTGGTCCAGGTAATAGGCGCGGTCCGGCATGCCCAGTCCGCCCTGCAGCAGGTAAGGCATGTTGCGCGATGTGTCGGTCAGGCCCTGGGCAATCCAGACGCCGAACACGTTCTCGGTGAAGAAGTTGGTGTTGTTGAGCGGGTCGACGTCGGCACGCACCGAGGCGCCCAGCGCGCGTGTCAGCGCGGCCTTGTCCTTGATCGCGTCGATCCTGGCCAGGATCGGCTTGATCGGCGCGGCGCCCTTCGCTTCGATCGCCGCTTCGTCCATGAAGGTGTGATAGAAGGTCGACACCTTGCGCGCTTCGGCCGTGGCGTTCTTGTCGGTTTCGATGGCGTCGAACATCTTCACGATGCGCTGGTTGGTGTCCTCGGCGATCGACTGGAACGCGCCCCAGCTGCTGCGGTCCGCCGGGATCTCGGTCTTGTCCAGCCACTCGCGGTTGGCGAAGGTGAAGAAATCGTCGCCCGGCAGCATGGCCATGTTGGCCTGCTTTGCGGCCGGCGCCGGCTTGGCGGCCGGCGCGGGAGCCTGCGCAAAGGCCGGCGCGAGCGAAGCGCCGCACAGGGCGAGGCTGACGGCGGTCTTGATTGGAGTCCAGCTGGTGTTCATGGTGTCCCTTTTCTTATGAGTCGATTGCGGTATTTTATTTCAATGCGGCGCGCAGCTGCGGCCACAGGCGCGCCTTTAGTGCGGCGCGGGTGCGGATGGCGTTGGAGACGCGCTGCGCTTCCACCAGCGCGTCGGGCCCGAAGTGCTGCTTCACATAGGCTTCGAGCATGTCGGCGTGCGCCGGGTTCGACGAACTGGAGACGATATTGCCGAACGCGTGGTTCTGCCCATACGTGTCCTGGCTCTTCATCAGCGCCTCGCGATGGGCCACGGCGAACGCCCAGGCCTGGTCGATATGCTCGTTGGCCGCGACCGACGGCACGACCCACATCGTCGCCTGCGCCGGCAGGTCCGGCGACAAGGCCAGCTGCAGTGTGCGCGCGGCCAGTGCCGGATCCTGCGCCTTCGACAGCGCATTGCTGAAGCGGCTGCGCTCTTCCGAGCTTTCGGTGCGCAGCGTGCGCGTTTTCAGCGCTTCGTAGGTGGCGGCGTCGGCGTAGCGGCCGGCCACGCCCAGCACGAAGCCGATCATCGACGGGCTGACGCTGGATGGATCGGCCAGGTAGCGCGCGAAGCGCTTCTGGCCTTCGGCGATGGCGGCCGGGTCGCCGGCGCGCGCCAGCGTAGCGGCCATTGTGGCGCGCAACTGGCGCTCCTCGACAGTGTCGCCGGGCTTCTCGTCCCAGCCCAGCTTCGCGAACTTCGGCGCGATCAGGTCGATCATGAAGCGGCGCACGCGCGGCCGCTCCGCTTCGCCCAGCGCGAGGTTGTCGAGCGTGGTCAGGTTGTTCAGGATGGCTTCCCACACCGACAGGCGCGGCTCGTCGCCGTACTTGGCGACCAGTTTCAGGTAGCCGTCCAGCTGCATGCGGTCGGCCATGACCATGCCCCAGGCGTCGGCCTGCAGTTTCAGGCGCGTGGTGTCGGGCAGCTTGGCCACCTGCGCGGCCAGCGCGTCGAACGAGGCCTGGTCGTACTGCACGCGGAAGAAGCCGACGCTCATCGGATCGACCACCAGCGCGTCGTCGCAACCGCCCTGCACCACCGTGGTCGAGGCGCCGGACAGCAGGGTGTAATACGCCTTGCCGCCGACGGTGCCGACCTGCACCGGCACGTTCCACAGGCGCTGCTCCTTGGCCGGCTCGTCGAGGCGGAACTGCTCCTGCGACAGCGTCACCTTGCGCTTGCCGCCTTCGCACGCCTGCGCCACCTTCACCACCGGGAAGCCCGGCTGCGTGGTCCAGTCGGAAGCGAGCTTCTCGACAGGCTTGCCGGACGCCTTCTCCAGCGCGGCCCACAGGTCGGCGCTGGTGGTGTTGGAGTACTGGTGCTTGGCCATGTAGGCGCGGATGCCCTTGCGGAAGTGGTCCTCGCCGAGATAGGCCTCGAGCATGCGCAGGAAGGCCTGGCCCTTGCCGTAAGTGATGCCGTCGAAGGCGTTGGCGGCCTGCGCCTCGTTCAGGACCGGCGTCTGGATCGGGTGCGTGGTCTTGCGCGCGTCCAGGTTCATCACGCCTTCACGCTCCACCTGGACATCGAGGTAGGGACGCCACTCGGGATGGAAATGGTCGGTCGCCTTGGTCGCCATCCAGGAGGCGAAGCCTTCGTTGAGCCACAGGTTGTCCCACCAGGCCATCGTCACCAGGTCGCCGAACCACTGGTGCGCGACCTCGTGCGCGTTGACGCCGAAGGTGCCCTGCTTGACCCGGTCGGGACTCTTTTTCGGATCGTACAGCAGCGCCGTGTCGTTGTAGACGATGCCGCCCCAGTTCTCCATCGCGCCGTTGATGCCGCCCGGGATCGCGATCTGGTCGAGCTTCGCCAGCGGATACGGCACGCCGAAGTAGTTGTTGTAGTAGCGCAGGACGTCGCGCGTGACCGCTAGCGGATAGGCCGCGGAAGCGAGCTTGCCCTCGGTGGTGACGATGCCGATGTCGACGCCGTCCTGTTTGGCGGACAGGCGTTCGAGTTCGCCGGCGACCAGCACCACCAGGTAGCTCGGCATCTTCGGCGTGACGCCGAACCAGATGCGCTGCAGGCCGCCCTCGAGCTTTTCCTGCTTCTCGACCGGGGTGTTGGAATAAGCCTTGAAGCTGGCCGGCACGTCCACGGTCAGCTTGAAGGTGGCGCGGAACGACGGCTCGTCCCAGGTCGGCAGCATGCGGCGCGCGTCGGTCGGCTCCATGGTCGTCGCCAGCATCTTCTTGTCGACGCCGTTGGCCTTGTACGCCAGGTGGAACATGCCGCGGCCCTCGCGGTTGATCAGGCCATGGAATTTCAGCGCCAGCTTGTAGCGCCCCGGCGCCAGCGGCCGCTCGAGGCGGAACGTCAGGGTTTCCTGCTCCTTGTCGATGTGCGGCGCCAGTTTCATCTCGCCGATATCCTTGCCGGCCAGGGTGGCGCCGTCGATCTCGATGTTGACGGCGTTGAGCATGATCGTCGAGGTCGCGCTCAGGACCTCGATTTCGACCGTCTCCGAGCCGAGGAAGGTGTTGTCGGCCAGGTTGGGAATCAGGTGGGCGGCGTATTGCAGCGGGATCACGTCTTTCGGCAGCTTGCCGGGCGTGGCGCTGAATTTGTAGGGGGCTTCGGCATGGGCGGCGAAGGTGGCGGCGGCCAGCGCTACGCCGGCGGCCAATCGCTTGGCAGGAAACTGTCTCATGGGATCCTTGTTGTTTTTGAAAGTCAGGTTGGCATTATTAGTGCAGCGTGCACTGTAACCGAGCCCAGGCGGTGCATGTCCACAAATGCGACAAACTGCAAAAACCGGGGCCAGAGCGTCGAAATCGCGGAATGGCGGGGACGGGTAACAAATTGAAAGAATTTTCAATTATTTTTCAAAATCCCCTAAAGTTCGCTTCGCGGGGGCCGTTATGTAGGGACACGCGGTACTCCGCCCAAACCAAGATGGTGCAAGAATGACATCAAACGACGTACTCAACATGTACGAAAGCCTCGCGGGACTGACAGCCAAGATGTCGCTGGCAGCGCAAGCAGGTGATTGGACTTCGCTGGCCTCACTGGAAAAGCAGTGTGCGACCCATGCCAAGACGGCCGAAGCGGGCGTGCCTGCCCTGTCGGGTGCATCGCGCCTGCGCAAGATCGACCTGCTCAAGCAGATCATGGCCAACGACCGCGCCATCCGCGACGTGACCGAGCCATGGATGAACAACGTGATGGCGGAAGCGGCGCACTAAGCGCTTGCTGCCACCTATATAGAAAGCGCCCTGCGGGGCGCTTTTTTGCATTTCTGGGCTGTGCTCCTGCGGACCTGACCTCATTTTTGTCGCTGCGCCTGGCTCGGCCGCGCGGTGCCTGGCGAACTTGAAATGAGACCAAATATGGACTATATTTAGCCGTATTCGATATACACGGCAGGAGAAACTGCAATGACACTCGCGAACCAAATCAAGCCGATTTCATATCTAAAGAGCAATGCGGCCGACATCGTGAAAAATTTCGCGACCAATCCAGAGCCGCTGATCATCACTCAGAACGGCGAAGCCAAAATGGCAGTGATTGAAATCAATCAGTACGAGAGGCAACAAGAGCAGCTCGCGCTTCTTCGTCTGATCGCTTTTGGCCGAAAAGAATATCAAGCTGGTAATTACACGGATGCCCAGGCCTTTTTCGACGAAATGGACAAAGAGGAATGACCCGGCAGGTCATCATTCTGAATGTTGCCAAGCCCGACTTCCGAGAAATCAAAACGTATGTGAAGGCTCAGTTCGGTAATGCAGTTTGGAACGACGTTAACGAGGAACTCAAAAACGTAATTCATAGCATCGCCATGAATCCTGAAGCTGGCAAGGAGATTGAAGAGCTGAGGGAGTTGGGACAAGAGAATTTTAGAACAAGACTGGTAAGACAGACCAGGATTGTCTATGAATACAATGACAAGGAAGTGTTGATCCACATGTTGATTCACACGAAGCGAGACTACCGTGCTCACCTGATGCAGCGGCTGTTTAACGTGTAGCTATTTTCGCGTGTCCGTACCGGCAAACAAAAAAGCACCCCGGAGGGTGCTTTCGTGGAATTCTGGAAGGCGAACACCAGGTATCTCCTGGCGTCGCCTCTTGGCCGGTTGCATCCGGCGCCTGCGCGACATTGTCGCCGCACAGACCGCTTCCAGGACAGGCGTTTCTTCAACGGTCACCTGGTTGTCGCGCCACGCTATCGGTGGTGGCTGCGCCAGGCCTCTGCCCTGTTTTTTGCGGTCCCTCAGGACCACGAAACCGAGTATAGCCGAAAAAGCAATCTTGTGTAGACAAATTTTGAAATTATGCAAAATTTCGCATAATCACCCCGGCACGGCCTCCGCTTCGGGCTCCGGAGCGGCCTCCACTTTTGCTGCCGGCTTGAGTCGGTCGCGCACGCTGGCGATGAAGCGCGGCACCGCGGCCTGGGATGCAACCTTTGCTACCTTGACCCTCTTCTTGCGTTTGCCGCGCATGACGAAGGCCAGAACGCCGGCCAGCGCCAGCATGATGACGCCGGCGATGGCGATGAACAGCCATGGCGTCGCCCCGGCCGGCTTCTTGACCGGCTCGCCCATCGGCGCCAGCTTGGCCGGCAGCGGCTTGGCGGCTGGCGAATGCGGCTTGACCACCGGCGCCGGTTTCGGCGCAGGCGCTGCGCTCGCTTCCAAGGCCGCCCCCAGGGTCTTCACTTTCTCTTCCAGTTCGACGATGCGGCCGCTCAGCGCGGCATTCTTGGCATCGAGCAGCGCGGCGGTGCGGATCTGGGCCGCGGTGAACGGCTGCGCAGCCGGCGCGGCGCGCACCACAGGCGGCGCGACTGCGACCGGCGCCGGCGCCGTCACGGGAAGCGGAGCCGGCGTTCTGGCTACTGCCGCAGCGGGAGCCGCGACTGGTGCGGGCGGCGGCGGCGGAGCCGGATTCGGATCGGGCGTGAACCACAAGGTCGCCTGGCGCACCGAGCGCTGGCCGTTTTCCGTCAGCGCGAAGAAGATCAGCAGATGGTCCGCATCCACCGTTTTGCCCGAGGAGATGTGAATGAAGCGCTTGCCGTCGCGGCGGATCAGGGTGATGTTCAGCCCCGCCAGCGCCGGATGCATGGCGACATTCGCGCCGATGTACACGTCCGGGTCGGCCACCGCCGCCTGCACCGAGGCGGTGTCGCTGGCCAGGCCGGTCAGCTCGATGTCGGCCGACAGAGGTTTGCCGATGTAAGAGCGCACCAGGGTGTCGCCCAGCTCCACCGCGTGCGCGCAGCAGAACAGGCCGGACAGGATGATGGCGCCGAGGCGCGCAACGTGGCGATGAAACATGTGGTGGAACCGATCAGCGGTGACAATTGGACATCAAAAAAAGGGACTTCCAGAGTCGTTAACGAGCGTTGGAGTAAACTCTTTAATCCGAGCCCTCAAAAACAGGATGTGAAATGGACAGCAGGATTGAAAAGGACAGTTTCGGCCCGATCGACGTGCCCGCCGGCCAGCTGTGGGGCGCGCAGACCCAGCGCTCGCTGGAACATTTTCATATTTCTACCGAACGCATGGCGCCGGAGCTGATCGCCGCACTGGCCGAGGTCAAGCGCGCCGCCGCCCAGGTGAACCGCGAACTGGGCCTGCTGAAGGACGAATACGCCGACGCGATCATCCAGGCCGCCGACGAAGTCCTGGCCGGCGACCACGCGGGCGAGTTCCCTCTGGCCGTCTGGCAGACCGGCTCCGGCACCCAGACCAACATGAACATGAACGAGGTGCTGGCCAACCGCGGCTCCGAGCTGATGGGCGGCGCGCGCGGCGAGGCACGCCTGCTGCATCCGAACGACCAGGTCAACATGGGCCAGTCGTCCAACGACATCTTCCCGACCGCGATGCACGTTGCGGCGGCGCTGGCCGTGTCGCAGCAAGTGCTGCCGGCGCTGGCCCAGTTGCGCGGCACGCTGAAAGCGAAGGCCGCGGCGTTCGCCGACATCGTCAAGATCGGCCGCACCCACCTGCAGGACGCCACGCCGCTGACGCTCGGCCAGGAGTTTTCCGGTTATGCCGCGCAGCTGGAATACGCCGCGCAGACGATCCAGGGCGCCCTGCCAGGCCTGATGCTGCTGGCGGCCGGCGGCACCGCGGTCGGCACCGGCCTGAATGCGCATCCGCAGTTTGCCGCGCGCATCGCCGACGAACTGGCAAAGCGCACCGGCGCCGGCTTCCGCTCGGCGCCCAACAAGTTCGCCGCGCTGGCCGGCCACGATGCGCTGGTCGCCGCGCACGGCGCGCTGAAAACGCTGGCCACCGCGCTGATGAAGATCGCCAACGACGTGCGCTGGATGGCGTCAGGTCCGCGCTCGGGCCTGGGCGAAATCACGATCCCCGAAAATGAGCCGGGCAGCTCGATCATGCCGGGCAAGGTCAACCCGACCCAGTGCGAGGCGCTGACGATGCTGTGCTGCCAGGTGTTCGGCAACGACGTCGCAATCACCGTCGGCGGAGCCTCGGGCAATTTCGAGCTGAACGTGTTCAAGCCGATGATCGCCCATAACTTCCTGCAAAGCGCGCGCCTGCTGGCCGACGGCATGCGCTCGTTCGACGAACACTGCGCGCACGGCATCGAGCCGAACACCGCGCGCATCGCCGAGCTGATGGAGCGCTCGCTGATGCTGGTGACGGCGCTGGCGCCGCATATCGGCTATGATCGCGCCGCGCAAATCGCCAAGCTGGCGCAGCACGACGGCCTGACCTTGAAGCAGGCCGCGCTGCAGTTGGGCTTCGTCACCGAGGAACAGTTCGAGCAATGGATCGTGCCGATCGACATGACGCGCCCCGGCTAAAAACGGGCACAAGTGTGCGCGTTCTAACCAACAATCAATATTCACAAGGATAAAATGCAACAACTAACTTTCGAATTGACCTCGGAATTTATCGAGGTCAACCAGCTTTTGAAATTGTCGGGACTGGTCGACAGCGGCGGCGCGGGCAAGAACTTGGTCGCCAGCGGCGCGGTCAAGGTCGACGGCAAGCAGGAGCTGCGCAAGACCGCGAAGATTCGCGCCGGCCAGACGGTCAGCCTGGGCGATGTGCGAATCAGCGTGATTGCCGGCTGACGCAGTTCCCTGCGCGGCCGCATCCCCAGGTTAGGACAGCGGCGCGCGGGCCCTCACATTTGCGGCGACACAAGGATGGATGGGCTTGCTTGCTTATATCATAAGACGTGATCAACCGCCCCAAGGTGAGCGACATGAACAGGCCCGAAGAGAGTCCCCAAACGCAGGAACGACTGATCGGCGATTTGCGCCTGGTGATCCAGAACGCGGAAGAATTGCTGAAGAACACCGACAACTACACCAGCGTGCTGTATCAGAACGCGCGCGAAAAGCTGGCGCTGGCCTTGAACGCGGCGACCGAGGAGCTGACGCGCTTCGAAGACGCGCAGCTCGAACGCATGATCATCGCCACGCATGAAGCGAGCGCGCAGCATGACGAAACGAGCGGCGAAGCGCTGATCCTGCGCGCGTTCCACTAGCTTCAACCGGGGTCTGGTCCCGCGGACCTGGAAGGAGTCGAGCCTCGTAAGGCTCGACCGTTCCGCAGGAGCGAAGCTCCTCCGCTTCGCTAAACCCCTGCTCCACCCCCATTTTCGAATACTCCCAGCCTTAACCACTCCCCCAAATTCGCCGCGACATCGAACTCCTCGTCGATGTCGAACGCCGCGTCGAGCCCTTCGCCAAACGTCCCACCCGACGCCAGTTCGCTAAGCGCCGCATGCGCGGCAGCGCCGATTGCCACCAGCTCCGCCTTCCACTTCGGCCGCGCGACCAGTGCATGACTCGGCTCCGCCATCTGTTCCGGAAACGCGATACCGCCCGGCTGGTGCGCCTGCCACAACTGCACCACCGCCCACTCGGATGCGAGCAGCGCGCACGCCGGATGCAGCTTGAAGCGCGCCGACTCGAGCTGCTCCGGCGCGCCCAGATCAGCGGCGCCGATCGCCTCCACATCGGCCGCAAAATGTGCGCGGTGCAGCGCCCATTCCAGCCGCGCCATATCCGGCAAGTACGGATACTCCGCCACGTGCGCGCAGCTTTCCAGGAATTGCGCGAACGTCGCGCCGAAGCGATTCAGGTCGGCGTCCTCGGACGGATGCGCCATGCCGTATTCGCGCGCAAGGCCGCCAAAGAACTCCGCCCCGACCAACTCGCGCAGCACCGGATAGGCTGCCGCCAGCGTCTTGTCCCACGTCGCTACCAGATTGCCGCGATAGATCGCCAGCCGCTCCTCGCCGCCCTTCAGACGCGCGACAACCGGCCCGGCGGCGTCGGGCGAAAACAGCGCGTCCGCAAACTGCTGCTGGTGCGCCGCCAAGTCGCGGCGCGCTTCTGCCGTAACCGCGATGATCGTTTGCGCGGCGGGACGAACCCGGACTGCGCCGGCGATCGCCTCCGCCTTGCTCACTTCATCCAGCAAAGTGGCAAGCGGCGGTATATCGGTATCCCATTCGACCAGCGTCGGCACTTTGCCGAAGCGTTCAAGCGCGCCGCGGTACAGCTCCCACACGGGCTGCGCCACGGCGGCCCCGTGGTGGTCTATCACGGCGGCCGGCGTCGCCAGGTGCCCGGCCAAGTGAATTTCGCCGACGGTGCCGGGCGCGATCGCGGCCAGCGCGGCATACGCGTCTTCGCCGTGATTACACTGGTTGACGTACAGGTTGTTCACGTCGAGCAGCAGCCCGCATCCGGTGCGCCGCGCCAGCGCCGCCATGAATTCGGCCTCGCTCATTGCATCGTCGCGAAAGCGCACCAGCGCCGAGACGTTTTCCAGCAGGAGGGTGCGGCCCAGCGCCAGCTGCACGCGTTCGACCCGTTCGGCCAGCAAGTCGAGGGCAGCGTGATCCAGCGTGATCGGCAAGAGGTCGTTGAGATTGCGGTCGTGGACGGCGCCCCAGCTCAGGTGCTCGGAGACCAGGAAGGGTTCGATGCGCTCGGCCAGCAGGCGCACGCGTTCGAGATGATGCTCGGAGAAGCCGCGCGCCGAGCCGAGTCCGAGGCCGACGCCGTGCAGGCTGACCGGATAATCGCGCCGCAGTTGCCGCAGCACGTGCCAGTCCCAGCCCGATTGGGCGATGTAGTTTTCAGTATGGACCTCGAGCCAGCCGACGCGCGGCCGCTGCTCGAGGAAGTCGCGGTAATGCGGAACGCGCAGGCCGACGCCGACTCCAGGCATCGCGCCCTCGCCCGCCGCTTACTTCTTCGGCGCCGCCAGCTTGCCGCCGACTTTTTCGCAAGTGCCCTTGGCGACGAACTTCCAGTCGGCCAGGCCATTGTCGACCTTTGCATCGCCGGCGCATCCGTGCGCGCCGTCGGACGACGAGCAGTCGTTCTGGCCAGCCTTGGCGACGCCGTAGCATTTTTCCTTTTCGGCCTTGGCGGTATCGGCGGCGGATGCGGCGCCGGCGGCGCAAACGGAGGCGATAGCGGCGGCGATGATGGCGTGGCGTTTGGTCATTGTTCTGTCTCCAAGGTGAAAAGGCGATTTTACACGCAAAAAAAAACGGCGCCTCCTTCCGGATGGCGCCGGCTTCTTGCCGCGTTCTTGAATCAGGCCTTGGTATTGATCGTGTTACCGAGGTGCGACGGCAGGCTCTGCACGCTCTGCGCCGGCTGGATCGCGTCGATCAGCTGCGTGGCCGTCGATACCGCGATATCCTGCGCTTTTTTCTGCACGGCGAACTGCACGTCCTGCCTGGTGCCTGTTTCAGCCATGTTCGTTGCAGTCTTTGCAATGTCCATTCAATTCTCCGGTGGGGGGCGTCTACCTCGTTATCGGAGCGATCGGCGAAATCTTTAGCCCTCGGCGCCGATCCGGCCATTGAGCCAGCTCAAAACCGCTTCGGGCGCATTCAGGTCGAGCCACGCGGTGGATTCGCGCACGCCGTCGGGCCGCGGCGCGTCGGACGCCACCGCGACTACGTTCGCGTCGTCCGGATACAGGGCCGGCTTGCCCAGCGACGGCCGGAACACCTCCAGCTTCGGGATCGGCTCCCACTTGTAGCCTTCGACCAGGGTCAGGTCGGCCGGCGCCAGGCGCGCGATGTGCTCGGCCAGCGACGGCTCCTCCGCGCCGCGCAGTTCGCGCATGATCGCCACGCGGTACGGCGACGCCAGCATCACCTCGGCCGCGCCGGCCATGCGCAGGCGCGCGCTGTCCTTGTGCGGCGGCTCGAGCAGCACGTCGTGATGGCTGTGCTTGATGACGTTGACGCGCAATCCGCGCGCGGCCAGCCGGCCGACCAGGAATTCGAGCAGCGTGGTCTTGCCGCTGCCGGACCAGCCGACGACGCCCAGGGTCTTAGTAAGGGACAAGGTAACGATATCCTTTGTAATTCATGACCGCCGCCTTGGGCTGCAGTTTTTCCAGCACCAGTCCGGGCGCCACCTCCTCGCCTTCGTGGCGCAACGCCTTGTCGACCAGGATCAGGCGATCGGCCGGGTTGGCCGAATACATGTAGCCGCCGAACGCCACCTGCGGCACCGAGCGCTGGATCGCATCCGGCAGTTCGCGCAACAACGGCAAGCGCTCTTCCGCCGGCGCCGCGGGCTTGACGACGGGCGGCGCCGGCTTCGGTGCGGGCGCCGACGGCGGCACCACCGCCAGCGCACGCGGCGCCGCGACCACGACGGGCGCTGGCGGCGGTGTCGGAATCACGGCCGCCGGCTGCGGCGATACCGGCGCCTGCATGCGCCACACGCCGACAGCGACGGCCAGCGCCAGCGCGACGCCGCCGATCGCCAGCCACGGAAGGCGGCGCCTGCGCGCCGCTGGCACGGACGCGGCGCCCAGCGGCATCGCCTGCAGCGTGGGTGCGCTGCCCAACTGGCGCTCGGCCTGCGATTTCTTGAGTGCTTCGAGAATGTATGACATGTCAGTGAGCCTTCGGCGCGGGGTCTGGTCCTGCGGACCTGACCCCATCCTGCAGCAAGCGCGGCTCGGCCACGCCGCCCAGCTGATTGAGTCGCATGTACGTGCGTGGCCCGGTGACGCCGTCGGCCTTCAGGTTCTGCTGCTTCTGGAATTCGCGCAGCAGCTTGCGCATGCGGGCGTCGAGCGGCTGGTTCAGCGCCGGCGCGGCGACCTTGTTGATCTGCGCGAGGCGCGCCGCGATCCAGTCCACGTCCGGCCCCACCTCGTCGGCCGCGACCTGGTCGCGGAAGCCGCGCGGCGCCGACCACAGCGTCGTGTACTCGCCGTCGAAGCGCGCCGCCAGCGCCGCCACGCCCAGCGTCTGCGACTTGCCGTTGACGCGCAGCGTCGCCTGGTTGTCGTCGAGTTTGGTCAGCACCGCGTAGGCCACTTCCTGCCCATCGTGCAGGGTCAGGATCGCCGGCCGGTCCAGCAGGCGCACTTCGTACAGTCCGCCCTTGCCCTTGTGGCAGTGCAGGTTCAGTTGCAGCGCCGCCTGGCACGGCTCGCCGGCAGGCAGCGGATCGCCCCACAGGCCGGCCAGTTCGCGCAGCGCGTCGTCGATGCTGGCGTAGACAGGCATGGCCGCGGGCGGCGGCGCAGGCGGCTTCACGGCCGGCGCCGCCACCTTCACCGGCGCCGGCGGCGCTGGTTTGTTGGCGAACAGCTGCCACGCGGCCGCCGCGCTGATCACCGCGCCGGAAAGCACCGCGGCGACGACCGCGGGCCAGCGGCTGGCTGGCGGTCGCTCGCCGCCGAACACTTCCTCGGCGGCGCGGCGCAGGATCGGGCGCGTCACTTCGCTGGAGTTCTCGACATACGCACCGAGCAGCGCGCGGTCGCACAGCAAGTTGATCCGCCGCGGCACGCCGTGCGTCAGGCGGTGCACCAGCGCCATCAGGCGGCGCGGGAACGGCGTCGCCGCGCCTGCCCCGGCCACCGCCAGGCGGTGCGCGACATAACTGCCGGTCTCGTCTTCCGACAGCGATCCGAGGTGGTAGCGCGCGATCACGCGCTGCGCCAGCTGTTCGAGCTCGGGCCGCGCCAGCATCGCGCGCAGCTCCGGCTGGCCGATCAGGATTATCTGCAGCAGCTTGCGCTCACTGGTCTCGAGGTTGGTCAGCAGCCGCAGTTGTTCCAGCACGTCGGCCGACAGGTTCTGCGCCTCGTCGATCACCAGCACATTGTTCTTGCCCTGCGCGTGGCTGGCCAGCAGGTAGGCGTTGATCGCGTCGACGTAGGCCTTGACGCTGACCGCGCCGGCGCCCGCGGGCGGCAGCACAATGCCGAATTCGTCGCAGATCGACAGCAGCAGTTCTTCCACCGACAGCTTCGGATTGAAGATATAGGCCAGCTTACAGTTTTCGGGAATCTGCTCGATGAAGCAGCGGCACACGGTGGTCTTGCCGGCGCCGATCTCGCCGGTCAGCAGCACGAAGCCGCCGCCGCTGCCGATCCCGTACAGCAGGTGCGCCAGCGCCTCGCGATGGCGCTCGCTCATGAACAGGTAGCGCGGATCGGGCGCGATGGCAAACGGCGCTTGCTTCAGGTTGAAAAATTGGGTGTACATGATGCTAGTTCGCCGGCAGCGGCTTGTACTTCACGCAGTAGATCTTCGACTTCTGGTTGAAGTAGACGATCTGGCTGCCGGGGATCGAGGCGCGCACCGGGAACTGCGACGCATCGACCGGCCGGTGCCGCACGCCGGCCGCCGCGCGGATCGCCTCGTCCAGCTTGTCCGGGGTGGCCTCGGTCACGGCGCCGACGAATACCAGTTCGCTGGTGTCGTCGCTGACCATCACTTCGGTCACCTGCGTGCCCCACAGCGCCCCTTCGGCCTTGAACCAGTAAGCGCCGCCCTCGTGCTTGTAGGCCGGGCCGAACGCGGTGGTGAAGTAATTGTAAAAATAGGCGTTGTCCATGTGGCTGCGGCACAGCAGCGCATTGCCGATCACCGGGCCGAAGGTCGACGGCGCCGCGCACGCCAGCGGCGCGGCCAGGCACGCCAGCGCGGCGGCCGCAAGTCGGAACGATCGGATCGGTTGTAGCTTGGACATGGGGAGCATTATGACATTGCGCGGGGCGGAAGCCACGGGTCGGACTCGGGACGCGGAAACTGCGCGCTCATGAAATCGACGAAGCTGCGCACCTTGGCCGACAGAAGGCGCCGGCTCGGATACACCATCATGATCGACAGCTGCTCGACGTAATGCCCTTCCAGCAGCTGCACCTGGCGCCCGGTCTCCAGGTCGTCCTCCAGCGTGTACGACGAGCGCAGCATGATGCCCATGCCGGCCAGCGCGGCCTGGCGCAGCACGGCGCCATTGTTCGACACCATGCGGCTGTGAACCGGCACGTTGACCCGTTCTCCGCCCGTCGTCACCGGCCAGTGATGGCGCAGCTGCTCGAAAGCGAAGTTCAGGCAGTCGTGCTTCGAGATGTCCATCAGCGTGGCCGGCGTGCCGCGCCGCGCCAGGTAATCGGGCGAAGCGCACAGCACCACGTTCGACGTCGCCAGCCGGCGCGCGATCATGCTGGCGTCGAATTTCTGCAGGCCGATGAAAATGCCGACGTCGAAGCCCTCCTCGACCAGGTCGACCGCGTGGTCGGACAGGGTCACATCCAGCACCACGCCAGGCACCAGCTGGGCGAACTTGGGCAGCAGCACCGCGAGCTGCGACTGGCCAAAGCCGGGATGGCAGTAGACGCGCAGCGTGCCGCCCGGCTCGCGCGCCGACTGCGAGGCGATGGCGTCGGCGTCCTCGATGTCGGCCAGGATCTGGCGCACCCGCTCGAGGTACTGCTGGCCGGTCTCGGTCAGCGACAGGCGGCGCGTGGTGCGGTTCAGCAGGCGCGTGCCGAGGTGCGCTTCCAGGTCGGCGACATTGCGCGTGACGACCGCCGCCGACATGTCGAGCGCCTGGGCGGCGCCCGCGAAGCTGCCCTGCTCCACCACCTTGGCGAATACCCGCATCGATCCCAGCCTGTCCATACCCCTCCTGATTATTGCGATCCGCGCAATTGTGCATTGCGATTATTCGTCTTTTTTGCGGAAGACGCAATGTGTAAAGTGGACACATCAACCAAACACAACCAGGAGAACACCATGAACGCATCGAAATTCCTCGCCGCCGCTGCCCTGATCGCCGCCGCCGGTTCCGTCATTGCCGGCGAGCCGCCGATCGCCGAATCGAAGCTGAACGTGCCGTCCGTAACCATCTCCTCGACGCGCAGCCGCGACGAGGTGCGCGCCGAGGCGATCGCCGCCGCCAAGAGCCACAAGACCACGCTGGCGGTCCAGCTGGAGCAGTACAAGAACTAAAGCATGAAAAATGGGGGCCGCGCGCACGCGCGGTCGCCATTTTGTTGAAAGCGTGCCATTGTGATAATGTACCTGCGCGCCAAGCGAGCCCCGCCTGGCATAGCCGGTTACGCTCACAAGGACGCCCATGACGCCATCCCTCCTCCGCCTCGCCCCGCTCGCCCTCGCCTTCGCGGTTGCCGGCTTCGCCCACGCGCAAACCGCCACCTACCCCAACCTGCCGTCCGAAACGCCGGCCGAATTCGTCCCCGTCGTCTCCAGCTTCAACTACATCAAGCGCACCGTGATGGTGCCGATGCGCGACGGGACAAAGCTCAACACGATCATCATCGTCCCGCGCAACGCGCGAAACGCGCCGATGCTGCTGACCCGAACGCCGTACGACGCCAGCGGCATCACGAGCCACAACGAGAGCTCGGACATGATGTCGATCCTGCAGGGCTACGACAACGCGGCCGACGTGATCGTCGAAGGCGGCTACATACGCGTGGTGCAGGACGTGCGCGGCAAGTACGGCTCGGAAGGCGACTACGTGATGAACCGCCCGCTGGCCGGCGGCTCGCTCAATCCCACGCCGGTCGACCACTCCACCGACACCTGGGACACGATTGAGTGGCTGACCAAAAATGTGCCGGAGTCGAACGGCAAGGTGGGCATCATCGGCATCTCCTACGACGGCTTCCTGCCACTGATGGCGCTGGTGAACCCGCACCCGGCGCTGAAAGTGTCGGTGCCGATGAACCCGATGGTCGACGGCTGGATGGGCGACGACTGGTTCCACCACGGCGCTTTCCGCCAGATCAATATGTCGTACATGCTCGAACAGGTCGTCACGCGCAAGAACGACGCCAAGTGGTTCACCTCCACCTACGACGACTTCGACACCTACCTGCGCGCCGGCTCGGCGTCCGAACTGGCGCGCCAGCGCGGCGTGACGCAAAGCGGCTTCTGGAAAAAGCTGTCGGCCCATCCGACTTACGACGCGTTCTGGCGCGAGCAGGCGATGGACAAGATCCTGGCGCGCCAGCCGGTCACCGTGCCGACCATGCTGGTGCACAGCCTGTGGGACGCGGAAGACATCTACGGCGCCATCGCGGTCTACAAGGCGATCAAGCCGAACGACAAGAACAACGACAAAGTGTTCCTGGTGATGGGGCCCTGGTCGCACGGCGGCGGCATCGGCGACGGCAGCAAGCTCGGTGAAGTCAAATTCAACAGCGACACCGCGCTGCACTTCCGCCAGGAGATCCTGCGCCCCTTCCTCGACCGCTACCTGAAGGACGCGCCGGGACCTGCGGCCGACATCGCGCCGGTGTCCGCGTTCGAGACCGGCACCAACAAGTGGCGCAGCCTGGCCTCGTGGCCGAGCGGCTGCAACAGCGGCTGCGCGATCCGGCCGGTGCCGCTGCGCCTGGTCGCGGGCGAAAAGCTTATCCTCGGCGGCGCCGGCGACCGCGGCTACGACGAATACATCTCCGATCCGGCCAAGCCGGTGCCGTACCGCGCGCGCCCGCTCAATTACGGCTACGACGAAGCGAAGGGCCAGACCTGGCCGCGCTGGCTTACCGACGACCAGCGCGAAGCGTCGGGCCGCACCGACGTGCTGACCTTCACCTCCGATGTCTTGAGCTCGCCGCTGAAGATCAGCGGCGAGCCGATCGCCAACCTGGTCGCATCGACCAGCGGCACCGACTCGGACTGGGTGGTGAAAGTGATCGACCTGTATCCCGACCAGGTGGCGAGCCAGCCGGCGATGGGCGGCTACCAGCTGATGATTTCGGCCGATATCTTCCGCGGCCGTTATCGCGAAGGGTACGAGACCGCGAAGCCGATCCGGGCCGACAAGGCGCTGCCGTACAAGTTCGCGCTGCCGACGGCGAACCACGTGTTCCTGCCGGGGCACAGGATCATGGTGCAGATCCAGTCGAGCTGGTTTCCGCTGTACGACCGCAATCCGCAGACCTTCGTGCCGAGCATTTTCGACGCGCAGCCGGCCGATTTCAAGAAGGCGACGCAGCGGATTTACCACACCAGCTTCGTCGAGCTGCCGGTGGTCGAAGCCGCGAAGTAAGCAAACATGGGGTCAGGTCCGCCGGACCTGACCCCGATTCTGTCGGCGCCTCCAATAATACCGCCCACCCGCGCTCCCCCTACGAGCGAATGCATTAAATATCAATGAGTTATCGTCATAACGGCGAGTTATTCGATGATGCTGATTCGGCATATTTCAATACCACTTAAATACCTGTTGACAAGCAAGGGTGCGAATCCTATAGTGCCCTGACCTCACTTTCGCCCCCCAACAACACAACATGATCGAATACTTCATCGGCGTCGACGGCGGCGGAACCGGCACCCGCGTCCGCCTCGCGAACGCCGACGGCGCCGAACTGGCGCAAGCGCAGGGCGGCCCGTCCGGCCTCGCGCACGGCATCGACAACGCCTGGCAAGCCATCGGCGATGCGGTCGCCAAAGCGTTCGCGCAGGCTGGCATCACGACCGCGCCGATCGGCACGACGGCGATCGGCCTCGGACTGGCCGGCGTCCACAACAAGCAATGGGCCGCGCAGTTCATCGCCGCCAATCCCGGCTTCGCCGCGATTCGCCTCGAGACCGACGGCTTCACCACCCTGATGGGCGCCCACGCGGGCGCGCCAGGCACCATCGTCGCCATCGGCACCGGCAGCGTCGGACAGGCGCTGCTGCCGAACGGCGAACAGCGCGAAGTCGGCGGCTGGGGCTTCCCCGCCGGCGACGAAGCGAGCGGCGGCTGGATCGGCCTGCGCGCCATCAACCACATCGAAAAAGTCATCGACGGGCGCCAGCCTGACAGCGCCTTCGCGCAAGCCGTGATCGACGCCTGCGGCGGCCATCGCGACGCGATCCAGGTGTGGCTGGCCAACGCCAACCAGACCGCCTACGCCAAGCTGGCGCCGATCGTCGTTGCGCATGCCGCGACCGACGACACCGCGCGCGGCTTGCTGGCGGCAGCGGGCCGCGAGGTGGCCAGCATCGCCCACGCGCTCGACCCTTCCGGCACCTTGCCGCTTGCCCTGTGCGGCGGCCTCGGCGCGCCGCTGCGCGCATTCCTGCCGGCCAACCTCCTCGCGCGCAGCAGCGCACCGCAAGGCGACGCCGCCGCGGGCGCACTGCGCATGATCATGACTACGGAACCACGCCAATGAGCGCTGCAATCAAAGGTAATATCCTGACCCCGCAAGGCTGGGTCAACGGCGAGATCGGATTCGACGGCCGGGTCAACCGCATCGACGGCGCCGCGGCCGATCCCTCGGCCAACGGCGACGACTACATTATTCCCGGCTTCATCGACCTGCACGTGCACGGAGGCGGCGGGCGCGACGTGATGGAAGGCGGCGACGCGCCGCACGTGATCGCCGCGATGCACGCAAAGCACGGCACCACCAGCCTGCTGGCCACCACCATGACCGCGCCGCCCGAAGACATCGTGATGGCGCTCAAGGCCATCGGCGCCGCCTGCGCCGCGCCGCGCCCGAATGCGTCGCGCATCCTCGGCGTGCACCTCGAAGGCCCGTACATCAATCCCGGCAAGCTGGGCGCCCAGCCCGACTACGCGCGTCCGGCCACGCTTGCCGAAGTGCGGGAACTGGAAAGCTACGCCCCGATGCGCCTGATCACCGTGGCGCCCGAAATGGAAGGCCATCTGGCGCTGGTGCGCCAACTGGCCGACGCCGGCATCCGCGTGCAGATTGGCCACACCACCGGCTCTTACGACGACGGTGTGAAGGCGCTGGAGCACGGCGCGGCCGGCTTCACCCACCTGTTCAATGCGATGAACCCGCTGCACCACCGCGCGCCCGGCATGGTCGGCGCCGCGCTGGCGCACGCAGACTACGCCGAGATCATCCCCGACCTGCTGCACGTGCATCCGGGCGCGATCAAGGTGGCGCTGCGCTCGATTCCGCACCTGTTCTGCGTGACCGATTCGACCGCCGCCACCGGCATGCCGGACGGCGAATACATGCTGGGCCGCCAGCTGGTCCATAAGTGCATGGGCGGCGTGCGCCTGCCCGACGGCACGCTGGCCGGCAGCACCCTCACCATGGACCAGGCGCTGCGCAACCTGGTCGGCATCGGCCTGGACCTGGCCGACGCCTCCAGGCGCGTGTCCACCAACGCCGCCGACTACCTGGGCGAAACCCAGCGCGGGCGCCTGGCGCCGCGCTGCTTCGCCGACATCGTGGTCCTCGACCGCAACCTGAACATCAAAGCCGTATATATCGAAGGAGAAGTTTGTGACCTCACTGATGCTTAAAGAGGCTGTATCCGCAGCCGAATGCGTTTCGCTGCAACTGTCGCAAGACGTCGAGCGCTACGCCGAACTTGGCCGCAAACTGCGCTCCACCAATTTCAACACCGCGCTGACCATCGCGCGCGGCAGCTCGGACCACGCGTCGAACTATGTCGCCTACCTGATCATGGCGCGCCTGGGCCGCGTGGTCGCGTCGCTGCCGATGTCGCTGCTGACGCTGTACAAGTCGCCGATCATCACGCGCGACACCCTGACCATCGCGATCTCGCAGTCGGGCCAGAGCCCGGACGTGGTCGAGCCGACCCGCTACTTCCGCGACGGCGGCGCCACCACGATCGCGCTGGTCAACGACATCGATTCGCCGCTGGCCCACGCCGCCGAATGGGCGATGCCGCTGCATGCCGGCAAAGAGCAGAGCGTCGCCGCCACCAAGAGCTTCATCACCAGCCTGGTGGCAGGCGCGCGACTGGTCTCGCAATGGCAGAACGATCCCGAGCTGGCCGAAGGCCTGGCCGCGCTGCCGGAGGCGCTCGCCGCCGCCGCGCAGGCCGACTGGTCGGCCGCCATCGACGTGCTGGCCCCGGCCCGCAACATCATGGTGGTCGGACGCGGCATCAGCTTCCCGATCGCGCTCGAATCGGCGCTGAAATTCAAGGAGACCTCGGCGCTGCAGGCCGAAGCATTCAGCGGCGCGGAAATCAAGCACGGCCCGATGGCGCTGATCGACGAAGGCTACCCGCTGCTGATCTACGCAACCCGCGGACCGACGCAAGCGAGCTTGGTGCAGCTGGCGACCGAGATGCGCGGCCGCGGCGCGCGCGTGCTGCTGGCGGCGCCCGCCGACATCGCCGAGCGCGACCTGACCCTGCCGGTCGCCGCCACGCCGGACCTCGATCCGATCGTCGCGATCCAGTCGTTCTACGTGATGGCCGCGCAGCTGTCGAAAGCGCGCGGGATGGACCCGGACCGCCCGCGCCACCTGAGCAAAGTCACCAAGACCAACTGATATGACCGACTCCCGAAACCTGGCCGGCCGGCTGATCATGGTGCGCATCGGCGGCACCGAACTCGATACCGCCACCGCGCAATTCCTGAAGACGAACAGCGTGCGCGGCGTGTGCCTGTTCCGCAATAACATGACCGACGCAAACCAGCTCGCGCGCCTGACAGCCAGCCTGCGCGCGGTCATGGGCCCGGATGCGCTGATCGCGCTCGACCAGGAAGGCGGCGCCGTGGTGCGATCGACCTGGGTGCCGGCGCCGCCATCGGCGATGGCGCTCGGCGCGGCCGACGACGCCGAACTGGCGCGCAAGGTCGGCGCCGCGGTCGCGCGCGCGGTCAAGGCGCTCGGCTTCAACTGGAATTTCGCGCCCGTGCTGGACCTGAACAACAACCCGCACAACCCGGTGATCGCCGAGCGCTCGTTCGGCGCCGATCCGCGGCGCGCCACCGAGCTGGCCATGGCCTGGATGGCGGGCAGCGAATCGGAAGGCGTGGCGTGCTGCGTCAAGCACTTCCCCGGCCACGGCGACACCCACGTCGATTCGCACCGCGACCTGCCGACGGTCGACAAGCCGGTGGCCGAACTCGAGCAGTTCGAGTTCGCGCCGTTCCGCATGGCGGCCGGCCGCGCGCCGGCGATGATGACCGCGCATATTATTTATCCGACGCTCGATCCCGAGTTCCCGGCCACCATGTCGCGCCGCATCCTGACCGGGCTGCTGCGCGAGCAGTGGCATTACGACGGCGTGATCATCACCGATGCGATGGACATGCACGCGATCGCGCACCGCTACGGCGCCGGCCATGCGGCCGTCAACGCGCTGGTGGCGGGCGCCGACATGGTGATGGCGCTGGGCGACGCGGCGATCCAGGAAGAGACCATCGCGGCGATCGCCGCCGCCATCGACAACGGCAGCCTGAGTGATGACGACGTCGCCCGGCGCCTGGCGCGCCTGGAAGCGCTGGCGAGCGCCTATCCGTGCGTGCAGCGCGGCTATCCGGAAGACAGCGGCGACCGCGCACTGATGGCCGACGCGTGGCGGCGCGCGCTGACGCTGCGCGGCGAAGCGCGCCGTCCCGCCGCTGGCGCAAAGGTGCGCCTGGTGGTGCGCCAGGACCGCGTCAGCGACGGCGTGTCCGAAGCGGGCGTGCCGGCGGCGGCGGTGGCCGCGTCGCTGCAGCGCCTGTACGACGTCGAGCTGGTGACGTTTGCCGACGCCGAAACGTTCGACTGGAGCGCGCTGCCGGACGACGGCCGCTTCACGATGCTGGCGTCGACCTCGCGCCTGCGCTACGGTCCGAACGCGCGCGCCAACTGGAAGCCCGACCTGCACCTGTGCCTGTGGAATCCGTACCAGGCGCTCGACATCGCGGCGCCTGCCGTGATCACCTACGGCTTCGCCGCGCCGGCGCTGGACGCCGTCAACGGCTGGCTGGCGGGAGAACTCGAAGCGCGCGGCCGCGCCCCGGTCGCCGGCTTCTGAAGTCCGGGGTCAGGTCCGGCGGACCTGACCCCATGTTTCGACCTCGGCGCGGAACGCACCGCCGCCGCAAAACTCCCTTACAGACGCTCACACAATTGCAGCGTCGATTTATCTGGTTTATGGGACAATACGCGCTCTTCGATACCGCATTGTCGAATCAGCATGTCCACGGAGCGACGCCTTCGCGCGTTATCCCAGCCTCAGCTCATTTTTTTGTCATTGATTGAAGGGTTTTCCATGTCCCAATTCCGCCTTGCCCGTATCAGCCTGATGATGGCCGCGATCGGCCTCGCCGCGCCTGTCCTGATGACCAGCGCGCACGCGCAGCAGAAGCCGCCGGTCCCAGCGGCAGCGCCTGCCAAGCCCGCCGACACCCTCCGTCCCGAGCTGTTCAAGCTGCTCGACCCGGCGGCCGTGAAGCAACTGATCACCGACAAGAAATTCGACGAGCTGCAGACCCGCATCACCCAGGCCGAGGCCATCCCGGCCAAGACTCCCTACGAGCAGTACGTGCTGGACCGCATGAAAGTCGCGTTCGCTTCGGCCACCAACAACGATGCGATGTTGACCAGTTCGCTCGAAGCGGTGATCAATTCGGGCCGCATGGCGCCGGCCGACCAGGCCGAGTTCGTGCTCGCGCTGGGCAACTCCTACTACAACGCCAAGAACTATCCGAAGGCGATCGAGTGGTTCACGCGTTACCAGAAGGAAAGCACGACGCCGCTCAAGGCGCGTCCGGCGCTGATCCGTTCCTACTACCTGAGCAACGACTTCGCCACCGCCAAGACCATGCTGGCGCCAGTGATCGCCGAGGCCGAGAAGGCCGGCCAGACGCCGTCGCTGGAAGACCTGCGCCTGCTGGGCAGCGCCGCGGCCAAGGTCAAGGACGATGCCGTGTATGTGGAGACGCTGGAAAAGCTGGTCGCGTTCTACCCGACCGACGACTTCTGGACCGACCTGCTGCATCGCATGCAGAGCAAGAAGACCTTCAATCAGGCCCATGACATCGACGTGCTGCGCCTGAAGATGGTCGCCGAGAAGACGCTGGCGCCGGAAGAATACACCGAGCTGGCCGAACTGGCGCTGCAAGCGGGCTTCCCGACCGAAGCGAAGAAGGCGCTCGACGCCGGTTACGCCGCCAACGTGCTGGGCACCGGCTCGAACGCCGCCAAGCACAAGGCACTGCGCGACCGCGCCAACAAGGGCGCGGCCGACGACGCCAAGAACATCGCCAGCGGCGAGGCCGGCGCGGCCAAAGCCAAGGATGGCACCGGCCTGGTCAACCTGGGCTACGCCTACGTGACCATGGACCAGTTCGACAAGGGCATCCCGCTGATGGAGCAAGGCATCGCCAAGGGCGTCGGCAAGCGTCCCGAAGACGCCAAGCTGCGCCTGGGCATCGCCTACGCCAAAGCCGGTAAAAAAGCCGAAGCGATCAAGACCTTCGAGTCGATCAAGGGCGCTGACGGCTCGGCCGACCTGGCCAAGTACTGGACCCTGTGGGTCAACCGCGCGCCTGCCGTTGCGGCGGCGCCGGCGCCAGTGGCCAAGTAAGCTTCGCCACATCGCGCATGGGGGCAGGTCCGCAAGGGCCTGCCCCTTTTTTGTATCCGGGGGCAATAGGTTAGTTGGCGTACATAAACGTCACGAATTTTCTTGGATACTCGATTCACATCCATGAAAGGTTCCGCCATGACCGACGTACGCAAAGGACAGGCCCCGGGCAAGCTGGGGCGCGACGAGTTCCACCTGGTGTTCCGGCGCTCGTTCATGGACCCGGCGTTCAACAAGGTCGGCGGCGAGCTGGCCAAGGTCGAAGAAATCGCCTGGAACAACTACAAGGAATCGCACAAGGCGCCGGTCACCGAAAAGGCCGGCCCCGGTTTCGCCGATCCCGACTACGACTTGTCGGTCGAATGGAAGGCGGCGCGCGAACGCCTGCTGGCCGCGGAAAAGGCGCAGAAGGATCCCGCCACCAAATCGCGCGTCCTGCTGATCAACGGCTCGGCGCGCAACGACGGCACCTGCCCCGGCGAAGTGTCCAAGACTTGGCGCATGACCGGGTGGGCGCGCGAAGTGCTCGAGGCGCAGGGCATCGAGGTCGACCTGCTCGACCTGTCGCTGCTCACCTCCGACTATGATCGCCACATCCATCCGTGCAAGGGCTGCGTGTCGACCGCCATGCCGCTGTGCCACTGGCCGTGCAGCTGCTATCCGAATCACTCGCTGCACCAGACCAGCGACTGGATGAACGAGATCTACGAGAAGTGGGTGGCGGCGCATGGCGTCATCATCATGACGCCGGTGTACTGGTACCAGACGCCGGCCGTGCTCAAGCTGATGATCGACCGCCTGGTGTGCGCCGACGGCGGCAATCCCGATCCGACCACCACGCACGGCAAGAAGGCCGAGGAAGCCAAGGCGCTGGAGCTGGCCGGCTGGGACTATCCGAAGCATTTGCAGGATCGCGCGTATGGGCTGGTGGTGCATGGCGACGTGGCCGGCATCGAGGGAACCCGGCGCGGGCTGTCGGACTGGCTCGACTGGATGGGCCTGATCGACGCCGGCAGTTTCGCGCGGCTCGACCGCTACATCGGCTACTACGAATCCTATGCCGAGAGCCACGAGCACCTCGACAAGGACACCGCGTTCCAGGAGGAAGTGCGCAATGTGGCGCGCGCAGTCGGCACGGCGGTGAAGGAGCTGCGCGCCGGCCACCTGTCGGCGCCGGACCGGCGCCTGGCAGCGCCGCGGCCCAAATAGAACGGAGGCCCGCCCGCATTTGTCATTGCACCAATATTATTTTCCAAGTAACATCGACGGAATATAGCTTGGTGGAAAGACACAGATGATCGAGTTGAGCAACATCCGCAAAACCTATCGGCAAGGCGGAGCGGACATCCGCGCGCTGGACGGCATCGACCTGACCATCCGGCGCGGCGAATTCGTCGCGGTGATGGGGCCGTCCGGTTCAGGCAAGTCCACCTTGCTCAACGTTCTCGGCGCCCTTGACCGCCCCGACGCCGGCCGCTATCGTCTCGGCGACGACGAAGTCGGCGCGCTCGACGACGACGCCGCCTCTGCCCTGCGCAATCGCCGCATCGGCTTCGTGTTCCAGTCCTTCCACCTGCTGCCGCGCCTGACCGTGCTCGAAAACGTCCTGCTGCCGCAGCGCTACGCCACCCTGGTCGACGACGGCGCCCCCGTCCGCGCGCGCGAATTGCTGACGCGCATCGGCCTCGGCGAACGGATGGACCACCGGCCGGGTGAGCTGTCCGGCGGCCAGTTGCAGCGCGCCGCCATCGCGCGCGCCCTGCTCAACCGGCCCGCGCTGCTGCTGGCCGACGAACCGACCGGCAACCTCGACTCGAAAAGCGCGGCCGAGGTGATGGCCCTGCTGGCCGAACTGAACGCCGCCGGCCAGACCCTGGTGATGGTCACCCACGACCCCGACATCGCCGCCCTCGCCGGCCGCACCATCCACCTTCACGACGGCCGCATCGCCCGGACCGAATCATGAAAAAGCGCACCCTGTATGCCGCGTCCGCGATCGCGGCCGCGGCCGCCGCCACGCTGGCCTGGCACGGCGCGCCGGCTGGTGCGAAGGCGACGCCGCAACCCAGGCCGGCGTCAGCCGCCGCGCTCGAACGCCCCCTGCTGCTTAGCGGGATGGTCGATGCGATGGACTCGCAGCCGATCATCGTGCCGCCGTCGAATTCAGCCCCGGTCGTGCTGCGCAATTTCATCGACGAAGGCGCCGTCGTCAAGGTGGGCGACGTGCTGCTGCAAACAGAAACCAGCGAATCGGGCAGCGTGCGCCAGTTGAAGCTTGACGCCGAACTGGCTCGCTCGCGCGCCGAAAAGGAAATCGCCGACGTCGACGTGAAAGCCGTCGAAGCCGAACTCGAACTCGCCAAGGCCGCGGCGGCGCTGGCCAAGGCCAAGGTCGATGCTGCGCTGCCGAAAGCGCAGATCTCCGCGCTCGACTTCGACCGCTACCAGGGCGAACGCGAACGCGCCGCGCGCGATTTCGAGGTCAAACAGAAAGCCAGCGCCGGCGCGGCCGAAGCGGTCGCGCGGCGCCGCACCGACGCCGAGCTTGAAATGAAAAAGCTGCAGGTGAATATCGCCTTCAGCGAGGCGCAGCAGGAGCTGGTCATCGTCCGTGCCAAGCGCGCCGGGGTGGTGGTGCACGGCTACAGCGAATGGCGCGGCGAGCGCTTCGACGAAGGCTCCAGCGCCTTCCCCGGCAACACGGTCGGCCAGGTGATGGGCACCGATCAGATGCGCGTGCGCGGCTGGGCGCTCGAGGCGGACCGGCGATTCATCGCCGAGGGTCAAACCGTGCGGCTCGGATTCGACGCCCTGCCGCGCGGCACGGTGACCGCAAAAATCAAGACCATCGCCAGCGCACCGGAAGCGCGCGGAAGCTGGGGCAACGGCCGCTATTTCCGCTTCGACGTCGAGCTGCCCGCGAACCACGCGCTGCCGCTGGTCGCCGGCATGAGCGTGCTGATCGAACCGGTGGGCGTGCCGTCAGCCAGCGCCGCGACGCCCGCGCCGGCCGAGCTGGCGATCGAAGGCGAAGTCGCCTCGCGCGTCGCTTCGCCGATCTCGCCGCCGGCGATCCCCGATGTCTACCAATTCACGCTCGCGCGGATGGCGCCCGAGGGATCGCCAGTACGCGCCGGCCAGCCGATCGCCACGTTCGACGCCAACCAGATCGCCAGCCAGCTCGCCACGGCCGTCAGCGCGTTGAAAGAAAAGCAGAGCGCGCTGGCCAAGACACGGCTGGAGAACGCCGAGCGCGAACGCAGCGCGGCGCTGGCGATCGCGGAAGCGCAGTCCAATTATGAACGGGCGCAGCGCAAGGCCACGCAACCGAAGGAACTGATCCGCCGGGTCGACTACGACAAGCTGGTCATCGAACGCGACCTGGCAGAACGGCTCGCCGCGCTGGCCGTTCGTCAGGGCGAGGCCCAGCAGCGCGCGCGCAAGGCCGAAGTCGCGGGGCTGCTCGGCGAAATCGGCAAGCACGAAGATACTATCGGACTACTGACGAAAGGCCAGGCCGCGTTGACGGTGAAGGCGGCGCGCGACGGCATCGTCATGTATCGCAAGCAGTTCAACGGCGAAAAATTCGTCGTCGGCTCGCAGGTGTGGAAAGGCCTGTCCGTCGCCACGCTGGCCGATCCGGCCCAGCTGATCGTCCGCGCCAAGGTGCCCGAGGTGCAAGCCGCGGCGATCCGGCTTGGCCAGGGCGCGCGCGTGACGGTGCCGGGTGCGAACACCACGCTGGCCGCCAGGGTCAGCGGCCTGGGACACACCTATCACGGCAAATCGCAAAGCCAGCCGATCGTCGTGCTCGATATCGAGCTTGAATTCGAGAGCGCGCCGAAAGACCTCAAACCCGGCGCCGCGGTCCAGGTGAGCTTGCAGCCGGCGAAAGGAAAAACATGATGAAACGCGCCGATACCAGCATGGAGTCAGGTCCGGCGGACCTGACCCCGCCTTTGCACGCCGCCGTCTCCCGAACCCGCATGCAGCTGCTTTGCCTGGCCGTGCCGCTGATCGTAGCCGCCTGCGGCGAGAAGGCCGCGCCCGCGCCGACAGAGACGCTGGCCGCGCGCGCCTGGGTCGAGACGCTCGAAGTCGACGGCGAAATCAAGGCCGCCGCGGCGACCGGATTGACGGTGCCGGGCGGTCAGTGGGAAAACCGCGCGCTGTTGACGGTGATCGAAGACGGATCGCGCGTCAAGACCGGCGACGTCATCGCCCGCTTCGATGCGCCGCGCTCGCGGATGGAGCTGTCGCAGGCCGAACTGGAGCTGCTGCGCAAGGAACTGCTGGAGCAAACGCAGACCGCCACCACCGACCTGAATGGCGCGCAGCTGTCGGCCGACACGGCCAAGGTCAACAGCGAGCTCGAACTGAGCACGCGCTACGCCGGCATCAAGGCAGAATCAGGCGTCCTGACGCGCAATCAGGTGCTCGACGCGCTGCAGGACACCGGCTTCCTGACGAACAAGCGCAGCTACCTTGGCTGGAAGGGCGGCCAGGCGGCGACGCGCGATGCCGCCGAGCGCGCGGTGATCGTCTCGCAGAAAAACAGCGTGAGCCTGACGGCCGAGCAGCGCCGCAAGAGCCTGAACTCGCTTGAGCTGACGGCGCCGCACGACGGCGTGTTCCTGATGGCGGCGAAATGGGACGGCAGCAAGCCGCAGATCGGCGCCAGCATGTGGTCGGGCCAAGAGTTCGGCTCCCTGCCCGACGTGCGCCAGCTGCTGGCCAAATTCAGCGTGCCGGAAGGCGAGGCGTTCGGCCTGAAGGTCGGGCAAGCCGTGCGCGCGCGGCTGGCCGGCACCGGCGTCGAGTTCGAACTCAAGATCAGCAAGGTCGGCGGCAACGCCAGCACCAGGTCGCGCGAGTCGCCGGTCAAGTACAGCGAATTCGAAGCGGCGATCGGGCCGGAAGTGGCCAGCAAGCTGGCGTTGGGTCCGGGCCAGGCGGTGCACGCGAGCGTGCGGCTCGTGGACCGGCCCGCCGCGCTGACGGTGCCGAACCTGGCGCTCGAACAGAACGGCGCCAGCTACGCCGTGTATGTGGGCGACGCGGCGCCTGGTGTGAAGCAGGCGGTGGAATTGGGCCAGCGCGGCGCTGTGCGCAGCGAAATCAAATCCGGCGTGGCCGCCGGCGCGCGCGTGTTGCTGCTGCCGCCGAACGCAAAGCCCAAAAGCGACAAGGACAAGGAAGTGAAGAAGACATGAACCGCGCGCTGATTATCGAAGCGATCGCCGAACTGCAACGCCGCAAGCTGCGCACCGGCCTCACCCTGCTGGGCATGGTGTTCGGCGTCGGCGCGATCGTGGCCATGCTGGCCGTCGGCGAAGGCAGCAAGCGCGAGGCGCTACGGCTGGTGTCCGAACTGGGCCTGAACAATGTGCTGGTCGAGTCGAAGAACTTGACGCCCGAGCGGCTCAAGGATATTCGAACCCGCTCGCTCGGCCTGTCCGCCGCCGATGGCGCCGCGGCCTTGTCGGTGGTGCCGGGCGCGCAGTCGGTCGCCTTCAGGAAGGAGCTCAAGGTGGATCAGTTGTCGCGTGGCGCCACCGTCGCCAACGCGAGCGCGTTCGCGGTGTCGCCGGCCTATGCGGAGCACAGCGGCGTCAGCGTCTCCGGCGGGCGCTGGTTCACCGCGCAGGATGGCGCCACGCTGGCGCCGGTATGCGTGCTGGGCGCGCGCCTGGCGCATACCCTGTTCGGCAACGAGCCGGCGGTAGGCGGGCGCATCAAACTCAATCACCAGTGGCTCGAGGTGGTCGGCGTGCTCACCGACCGATCGGCCGGCAAGACCGAATTCGAAGGCGTCAAGCTGGGGCTCGACGACGGGCGCCTGTTCGTGCCCTGGGAGACCGGCCGCGCGCGCTTTCGCTTCACCCTGATCGAGGACGAAGTCGATGGACTGAGCCTCAGGCTCGACGGCAAGACGCCGCCGGACATCGCCGCGCGCGTGCTGCAGCAACTGATCGAACAGCGCCATGCGGGCGCCGAGGATACCAACCTGATCGTGCCGATGGGGTTATACCTGCAGCACCAGCAGACGCAGCGCATCTTCACCATCGTCATGAGCTCGATCGCCGCGGTGTCGCTGCTGGTGGGCGGTATCGGCATCATGAACATCATGCTGGCCAATGTGCTCGAGCGCAGGCGCGAGATCGGCCTCAAGCGGGCATTGGGCGCACGCCGGCGCGACGTTGTCGAACAGTTCCTGGCCGAAGCGCTGGTGATCGCCGTCAGCGGCGCGGCGCTTGGCGTGGCACTCGGCGCGGTGGCCGCGTACAGCATCGCCGCGCTGGCCGGATGGTCGGTGGCGTGGTCGCCGTTGCTGATGACGGTGGCGGTCATGCTGTGCGTCGGAGTCGGCATGGCGTTCGGCATTTTCCCGGCGCGCCAGGCGGCCTCGCTCGATCCGATCGCCGCCTTGCGCAGCGATGGGTGACGTCAGCGAAAACGGAGCGGCAATGTTCGATGACGTTTTTTCACCCCGACCATCCCTGATCGAAAGGAAGCATTAACATGCCCGACCCGTTCCTGATCATGGCACTGGTGTTTCTCGTCATTTGCGCGCTGCTGTATTGTGCGCCGCGCGTCAAGCTGCTGAACTTCGTCGACTATGGAACCGATGCGGACGTCGTCGGCACGAACCGTTACGCCGCGGTGCGCTTGCTGATACCGGTGATCGTGACGGTTGCGTGCAGCTGCATCGCCGCGCGTCGCCCCGACCTCATGGTGCCGCTTCTTTTCTTGATACCGCTGTCCGTGCTCGGCGCAGTGGTATGGATCGGCGCCGGGATCAGCCGGCTCCGAAGTAAGGCGGCGAGCGCAAATGAACCGTGACCGGCGAGCGATCAACGCTACGCTGCAGGAAGCTGTCACCGCCCAGCAAGAAGGCCGCGACGACGATGCCTTGCGCCTTTTGCTGACGCAATCGTCGCCCCACCGCCCAACAAATTCAAGGAAAGTGAACTGACCTGATGGATTCCGCCAAACAAAGTGATCGCCCGAAGAGCCTGAGCCGCTTCGCCGGCATGGCGTTGCTGGCAGCATGTCTCGCGCCGCATATTGCGCGCGCCGATACGATGCAATTGCCGCCATCGCCCGCCGTCTCGTGCCTGACCGTCCGCGGAGAGCAGGGGCGGCCGAAATATCCTGGCGACGCCCTGCTTCACAGGATCGGCGGCGTGGTCCGGGTACAGCTGGCATTCGAAGCGCCCGATGGGCGGCCGGATGTGAAGTTCCTCAAGCGTTCCGGGAACGACGAGCTCGACGACGCCGTCGAAAATTTCGTCACGAGGTACCGGGTTCCATGCATGCGTGCGAACGGCGCGCCGGTATTACTGACGCAGGAATATACCTTCGATCCCGACGGCAGGGGCCGCGTGGTGAACGCCGAAACGACCGACAGCGCCGATGAACTGCGCGCCGAGCAACTCAAATGCATCACCCACACGGAGCGCATGAGCAAGCCGGCGTGGCCGAAAATCGCCCTGCGCAACGAGTACATGGGCAACGTGATTATCTCGATGAGGTTCACTGCCCGGGATGCGCCGCCCGAGCTGACGTTCCATACGCAGGCCGAACACCAGTCGCTGCGCACCGCGGTCGCCGAGTATGCCGCGGGAATGCGCATGCCGTGCTTGCGCGACGCCCCGGTCCACACCTACATTAAATTTGCCTTCACGCTCGACGGTCACCCCGGAGAAATCGGGCTGCCCGACTTGGGACTGCTCGCTTTGCTGCGCGGCGCGAAAGACCTGGAGACGCCTGTCGCGTTCGACACCAGCAAGATGGCATGCCCGTTCGACCTGCGGCTGACCTACCGCCGGCCTTTTCTTCCCAACAAGGTGGAACAACTGGACAGTGATGTAGGCGCGCGCGCGCCGTTCTTGCAATGGCTCAGGGGCCTGCAATTGAACGTCGATGCAGGGCGAGCCTCCATGCTGTTCGGACAAACGTTGATCGTCAGCGTGCCGTGCGTGAAATTTGAACTTTGAACCCATGGGACTTCTCCAACTGCGGCCCAAATAGTCCGGACGGTCGGGTCCTGCCCTTCATTTGTCGTTGTTTCAATATTGGTTTCCAAGTAATATGCGGGAAACGATAACCTGTGGCAATAAACTGTGAAGGCGGCGCCCGTGCTCCCGCAGATCGCCTTGAAGCGGACCACTGAACATGCGCGCAACGCCCTCTATCTGGTGCTCCAGCCCCACAAGCTGACAAAGATGGCGGGAACGGGGCAGCGGCAAGGCGGGCCGTCGGTAGGCCCGCTTTTTTCGAATTGAATCGGCTTGTCAAGAAGGGATACCGATGATGCGTAGTACTTTCCTGGTCGTCGCCATCGCCGCAAGTGCCGCGATGGCAAGCGTTAGCGCGGCACGGGCGCAATCAACCCGGGCCGCCGGCCCGACTCCGGTGCTGGACCGGAGCGAGCAATGCACAGACGCCGTCGTGCGATCCGCGATGCCGATCTGGCCCAAAGCAGCGCTCCGCTCGGGCGCCGCCGGCTGGACAATTGTCAGCTACGATCTGGACGGCAGCGGACGCGCCAGCAACGCCGTCATCGTGACGTCGACGCCCGCACAGGTATTCGACAAGGCGTCTTTGGACAGTGTTCAGCGATCCCAATTCACGCCAGGATTGGTCAAGGCAGGTTGCAAGATCCTGTACACATTCTCGCTGACTTAATGTGGCTCTTCCCGTTATCGACCATGAAAAAATATATGCTTAAGCGTTGGCCCCTTTTGCTGGCCGTCGCGCTGCTGCCCCTCCATGCAAGTGCCCAGTCGTCGCTCACATCGTTTTTGCCCCAGAAGGACCTGGGCTTGTTCCTTGCCTCGAACTTTGACTTGCATTCGATACGCAGCTCGTTCGGGCCACGCCACGCCACGGGCCTGCACAGCTTCGTCGACTTTGGACTCAAACCGCTCAAGGTCACTGCGGACAGCGTGGAATTCCGGGAAGGTGAATGGCTCTACAGGCTGACGATTGGCGCTCGCGGCGACATGAACAGCGATGGCATCGAAGATGTCGTCGTCTGCCTGTTCGAGCAGCGCGAAGGCGTTGGCGGTTACCTTGGCGACCAGGCGCTGCTGCTCACGCGCTATTCCGCCACCACCCCGGTCATCGCGATTCGATTCGAAGTCGAGGACTGCGCGAAGACCGGAAAATGATTCGACCGTTACGATTGTCGATGGAGGCGATATGAGGTAGTCCCGCCGAGCCGCCGATTAGAATCGCTACTTTGTGCCGCGGCTCAAATTGCTGCAATGCAGACGCGGCGCGATTGAGCATCGCATGGCGATGGACGCACCGAGGCCGTAACGAAAGCGAAGATGAACCTGACAGAGAAACAAAAAATGCTGGCGGGGGAGCTATACAGCCCCGCCGACCCTGAAATCCAGGCTGACCTGGCCGCCGCGCAGGAGTGGATGGACCACTACAACTCACTGCACGGCGTCAGCGCGGAAGCAGCGCACGCCTTGTTGGCGGACCGCCTGGCGCACGTGGGGGAAGGCACGCTCGTGCGCGCGCCATTCCATTGCGACTACGGTTTCAACATCACGCTGGGGCGCGACGTCTTCCTGAATTTTAATTGCGTGATCCTCGATGGGACGCAGGTAACGATCGGCGACATGACGAAGATCGGTCCGGGCGTGCAGATCCTGACTGCGGACCATCCGCGCGACCCTGCCGTGCGGGCGCAGGGCCTCGAATTCGGACGGCCGGTCGCCATCGGAAAAAATGTCTGGATTGGCGCCGGGGCGCTGATCATGCCCGGCGTGACGATAGGAGACGACGCCATCGTCGGCGCGGGCAGCGTGGTGACGCGCGATGTGCCGGCCGGCGTGACGGTGATGGGGAATCCCGCGAAAGCGCGGGCTGGTTGAAGATAGGGTCAGGTCCGGCCGACCCGACCCCGTGTTGAATCAGATTGCGGTGAGCCCGCCATCGACCGTCAGCTGGTGCCCGGTCACGAACGACGCCTGGTCGGAGCACAGCCACAGCGCGGCATTGGCGATCTCGCTCGCTTCGCCGAAGCGTCCGATCGGGTGCAGGTTGCGCAGCGTCTTCTGGCGCGACGGCTCGCGCTCGAGCGCGCGCGCCAGCATCGGGGTGTTGATCACGCCGGGACAGACGCTGTTGATGCGAATGCCCGAACGCCCGTACTCCGCCGCCGCCGTCTTGGTCATGCCGACCACCGCGTGCTTGCTGGCCGCGTAGATCGCTTGCGTCGGCGCGCCCACCAGGCCCGCCACCGACGCGGTATTGACGATCGCGCCGTTGCCCTGCTTGACCATCTGGCGCAGCTGGTACTTCATGCACAGCCACGCGCCCTTGACGTTGACGTTGATGATGCGGTCGAACATCGCTTCATCGCTGTCGGCCAGGTGCAGGTGCTCTTCTTCGATGCCGGCATTGTTGAACGCGCAATCGAGCTTGCCGTAGTAAGACACGGTCTTGTCGATCAGCGCTTCGACTTCGCTGGCGCGCGTGACGTTGGTCTGCACGAACAGCGCCTTGCCGCCCGCTTCGACGATCATCGCCGCCGTCGCATGGCCGCCGTCGACCGACATGTCGGCCACCACGACGCAGGCGCCGGCGCGGCCGAACGCCAGCGCCGTCGCGCGGCCGATGCCGCCCGCCGCGCCCGTCACCATCGCTACCTTGCCTTCGAACGCCTTTTCCAACTGCACCTTGTTCTTGCCGACCATCACGCACCCCATTATTGAACATAGGAAGCAAATGCTGCCTCATGGCAACATCATACTGTGATATGAGCAATCAGGCAAACAATGCAATGCGATTGGCTTGTGCGATTGATACTATTTCGTTGCGACTTTGGCCTTTTGCTGATCTCCCGCAATCACCACGCTCAATTTTGCCGGGTCGATCGCCTTGCGGAACGCCGCGTTCAGCTGCGCCAGCGTGACCGCCATCAGCTTCTGCTCGAACTGGCGGCTCCACTCGAAGGTCTTGCCGCGGTAGAGGTAGGCGGCCCAGCCGCCGGCCAGCGCCGCGTCTTCGGCGCGGGTCTGCAGGCGCTGCTGCATCAGGCCCGACTTCGCGCCGGCCAGTTCGGCGGCCGTGAAGCCGCCCTTCACCGCGCGCGCCAGTTCGTCGCGCACCGCGCCATCGAGCTTGCGCAGGTTCTGCGGCGCGGCGATGGCGCTGATCTCGAAGCGGCCGGCGCGATCGAGGTCGCCCGCGTCGAGCTGCGAGCCGCCGCCGTATGACAGGCCGTCCTTCTGGCGAATCCGGTCCATCAGGCGCGACTTCAGGCCGCCCTCGCCGAAGATGTAATTGGCCAGCATGAGCGCCGGGTAGTCGGGATCGTCGATGTTCAGGTCGAGGTTCAGGCGCGCGGTGTAGAAACCGTTCTCCTTGTCCGGCGTGTCGAGCGTGGCGCTCGCCGGCGCGACGTCTGCGTGGCGGCGCAGCACCGGCGCCACATGGGCGGGCGCCTTCCATTTGCCGAACAGTTCGTCGATCAGCGGCAAGATCGCATCGGCGTCGAAGTCGCCGACGATCGCCAGCTCGCTCGGCGCGGCGCCGTAGTACTCGCGATGGAAAGCCTTGACCTGGTCGAGCGTGGCGCCGCGCACGTTGGCGATGTCCTCGTCGATGGTGGTGGCGGCGCGCACATCGCCGCGCGGGTAGATGTTGAAGTGCTGGGCCAGCGCGCGCGAGGCCACCGCCTGCGGTTCGCTGCGGCTCGACTCGATCCCCACCAGCACCTGCTGGCGCAGCTGTTCGAATTCGGTGTCCGGGAAGCTCGGCTCCTTCAGCACGTGCGCCATCAGCTTCAGCGCCGCCGGCAGGTTGGCGCGCGTGGTTTCGAAGCTGCGCGGCCCCCCCGTCATGCGCAGGCGGTCGAATTCGTCGGACAGCGCGATGCGGCTGTACTTCGTGGTGCCGCGCGTGAGCATGGCGCCGGTCAGCGCCGGCACCATGCCTTTGCCGAACAGGTTCTGTTCGTCGCCGAAGTGCTGCACGAAATGCACCGACACCGCTTCGCCGCGGTTCTTCTTCGGCAGCAGCGCCAGCTTCACGCCGCCGGCCGTCACCAGGCGCGTGCGCTTCATGATGTTGTCCTGGCTCGGGTCGAAGTCTTCCGACACCAGCGACGCCGCCTTCGGTTTGAAGTCCTTGAGCAGCTCCGTCACCGTCGGCGCGGCCGGGATGTCGGCGCGCAGCGGCGTATCGTCGGGCGTGAAGTAGCCGGTGACGCGGTTGTCGCGCCTGAAGTATTTGGCGGCCACGCGCGCCACGTCGGCAGTGCTGATGGTGGCCACGCGCTCGCGCCCGACGAAGTACAGGCGCCAGTCGCCCAGCGCGATCGCTTCGGACAGCGCCACGCCGACCTGCTGCGGATCGTTCAGGCTCTTGTCGATCTCGTTGGTGATGTTGCGGCGCACGCGCTCCATTTCTTCGCTGGTCGGCGGATGGGTGGCGAAACCTTCGACCGCCTCGGTCAGCGCCGCGCGCACCGGCTCGATCGGATCGCCCTTCTTGACCATCGCGCCCATGATCTGCAGGCCCGGTGCGTAGCCGGTCTGGCCGAACGAGAACACCTCGCTCGCCTTGCCGCTGTCGATCAGCAGCTTGTGCAGGCGCGACGCCGGCCCGCTGCCGAGGATGTCGGAGGCGAACTGCAGCACGTCGCTGTCGTCATGCAGCGACGACGGCACCTTGTAGGCCAGCGCGACCACCTGCACGTCGCCCTGGCGCCGCACGCTGAAACTGCGCTCGCCGTCCTGGATCGGCTCCACCGTCCAGTACTTCGGCAGCTCGCGGCGCGGCCTCGGGATCGCGCCGAACTTCTGGGCGATGAAGCCGAGCGTTTTGGCCGGATCGAATTTGCCGGCCACCAGCAGCACCGCGTTGTCGGGCTGGTACCAGGTGCGGTAGAAGGCCTGCAGGTTGCCGATGCCGACGTTCTCGATATCGCTGCGGTTGCCGATGGTGGCGCGGCCGTAGCTGTGCCAGTCGTAGGCCACGCTCTGCATCCGCTTGAGCAGCACGCCGGTGGGCGAGTTTTCGCCGCTCTCGTACTCGTTGCGCACCACGGTCATCTCGGAGTCGAGGTCCTTGCGCGCGATGAAGGAATGGACCATGCGGTCGGCCTCCATCTGCAGCGCCCATTCGAGGTTGTCGCCGCCGGCCTGGAACACTTCGTAGTAGTTGGTGCGGTCGAGCGAGGTGGTGCCGTTGAACTGCATGCCGCGTTCGGCGAACTGCTGCGTGATCGCGCGGTTCCTGGTGGCGCCCTTGAACATCAGGTGTTCGAGCAGGTGCGCCATGCCGGTCTCGCCGTAATTCTCGTGGCGCGAGCCGACCAGGTAGGTGACGTTGACGGTGACGGTCGGCTTGGACGTATCGGGGAACAGCAGCACCTTCAGGCCGTTCTGCAGTTTGTATTCGGTGATGCCTTCGACCGAGGGGCCCTGGGTGACGCCCTTGGGCAGGGGCGACGCGGAGGCGCCGGCGGCGACCAACAGGACGCAGGCGCCCAGCTTCAAACTGAATGGAGTCATGCTATCTCGCGATGGTAGGGTAAGCGGGATAGTAGCATGGGGGTCAGGTCCGTCGGACCGACGGGGACGCCTGGCAGTCCCCGGGGTCGACGCTGCAGGCCGCGCTTCCTCAGTGGCGGGCGCGCTTTTCCTGCGACTGCTGGTGCGGCGCGATGCGCGCCAGTTCGCCCATCTCTTCGGCCAGGAAGCCGAGCATGTCGTCGGCGCTGACGATGCCGGCCAGGCCGCCGTTCGCGTTCAGCACCGGCACCCGGCGGATGCCGCGCAGGCGCATGCGTTCGATGGTCTCGTAGACGTCGTCGCCCTGGTTACAGGTGAGCAGGTCGTCGCTCATGATGTCGCCCACCAGCAGGCTGGCCGGGTCGAGTTCGAGCGCGATCACGGAGACGACGATGTCGCGGTCGGTGACGATGCCGACCGGGACCGGCTCGCCGTCAGGCTGGTCGACGACGACCAGGTCGCCGACGTGGTGCTTCCGCATCAGCAGCGCGGCCGCCTGGACGGTCTCGTCGCGCTTGCAGAAGATGGTGTTGGTGGTGCAGATTTCGCCGATGTGCATGGTGCTCTCCCCCAGTTGAACGTCGCCTACTCTCAGCATAGCGCGCCTGGCGAGGATGGCAACGGTTGTCGTACCAGCGGATGCTGGTACCCATGCTGAATCAGGGCAGAGGTGCTGCGTGCTCGGTATGGGTACCAGACGAGGGGGGCGCCTAGCCCTGGTACGACGGACTAGCTGGCGCTCGGCGGCTCGGGCAGGATGCAGGCTTCGATCACCCGCAGGTCGTTGTCCTTGGCGAAATCCTTGATGAAGTGGTAGGCCAGCGGCTCGATCGCCTGCAGCGCGCTGTCGACCGCGACCGCCTTGACGCCTTCGACCATGGTCGATTGCACGTACGGGGAAAATTGCAGGCGCGAGTTGTAGCCGGCGCCCTGCGGCTGGAAGCACGACATCACGCCGCACAGGCGCTCGGCCCAGTCGCTCGGACGAAACTGCTTGCCGTCGCTGGTGACGCCAAGAATGAAAAACTCGTTCTTGATTTGCGGGGACTCGGCCATTGGGCGGCTTGCTCGAACTCAATGCTGCGTGAATGGGCCCGATGCTGGCATCGGGCAGCTGACGCAGTATTATATCTTATAGAAGACTTGAAGTCCGAACTTTGGCGCCCCGCCCTGCGCCCAGTGGGGACCTAGCCCAGCCAGACCGCGCCGGACAACAGCAACAGTAACATCATCCACAGCAGCAAGGCGCGCCACACCAGCCCCACCGTGCTCTGCAAAGCGCGCACGTTCGGCTCGACGCCAGGCAGCACTTCGGCTTCGTTATCGGACGAATCGACCGTGGCCGCGTCCGGCGGCAAGGCCAGCCCGGAGGCGTTTTCCTCGGGCGTGCCGAGGCGCACGCCCATCGCGCCGCCGCCGGCGGTGAGGATGATGCCCTTCGCTTCGTCGGCCCAGCGGTGGGCGAAGTTGCGCCAGGCGTAGATCGCGTCCTCGAAGTTGCCGACCACGGCGAAGGCGACGGCGGTCAGGCGCACCGGCAGCCAGTCGATCCAGTAGAAGGCGCGCGCAGCGAACTGGCCGAACGCTTCGTTGCGCATGTGGTCCGGCTCGTTCCAGGCGCGCGCCAGGTATTCGGACACGCGGTACATCACCGCGCAGGCCGGCCCGAGCGGCATCAGGAACCAGAAGAACACGCCGAACACGTTGCGGTGGGTGGTCACCAGCGACTTTTCGACGGCGATGCGGGCGATCTCGGTGGCCTCCATGCCGACCGTGTCGACCTTGGTCCATTCGGCCAGCAAGCTGCGCGCGGTCGGCTCGTCGCCGGCGTTGAGCGCCATCTGGATCGACGTGAAGTAGTGGCTGTAGTGGCGAAAGCCCAGCGTCAGGTAGACGATCAGGACGTTCCAGGCGAACGCGGCGAACACGTTGAAGCGCAGCAGGCCCCAATAAATCAGGGCGGTCGGCGCCATCAGCGCGCCCATCATCAGGAACCAGCCCAGGCGGCCGTCGGATCGATTGCCGGCGTTGAACCAGCCTTCCATGCGCATTGCGAAACTTTTGATCTCGGCATAAATCATGTTATCCGCGCGCAAGGGCTTGAGTTGCTCGATCAGCAACGCGCACAGAATGGAGAGAAAAGTCATGAACGTCCTTTGTGAAAAATAGCAATACTGCCCGGCCCCGTTACGATAGCGCAGAGCAACGTCAGAATCAAACTAAATGGGTCTCGCCATTCTTCACGCGCGCAGGAAATGGAACAGGTTGCGCAGCATGCCCGCCGTCGCGCCCCAGATGAAGTGACGCTGGTACGGCATCGCGTAGAAGCTGCGCCGCCCGCCGGTCGGCAGGTCGATCGACAGGCGCTGGTGGTGCGCGCCGTTCATCAGGTGCGCCAGCGGCACTTCGAAGATCTCGGCCACTTCGTTGTGGTCGGCCGCCAGCGCGAACGGCGGCGTCAGCAGCCCGACCACAGGCACCACGTGGTAGCCGGTACCGGTCAGGTAGTCGGGCATCCTGCCGATGATTTCGACGTGACCTGGATCGAGGCCGATCTCTTCCTGCGCCTCGCGCAGCGCGGTCTCGATCGGCGAAGCGTCGGACGCTTCGGCGCGCCCGCCGGGAAAGCTGATCTGGCCGGCGTGGTTGTTCAGGTGCGCGGTGCGCCGGGTCAGCAGCATGGTCAGCCCCTCGGGGCGGGCGACCAGCGGGATCAGCACGGCGGCGGGGATCATCACTGGCCGCCGCCCGACCGATTCGTCCAGCGCCTCCGGCTCCCACGCCGGCGGCGCGGCGAAGTGGCTGCGCAGCCAGTCGGCCGTCAGCCGCGCAGGATCGACCGGCGCTTCGCCGGCGATGCTGTCTATCGGTAACTGTTCGGGATCGAATGGAAGCTTGGGCAAGCGCGTTTCCTCCGGCTAAAAACAAAAAAGGCACCCGGTTGGATGCCTTTTCCAGGCGCCCGGGGGCACCCTTTTCGTTCGCAACGCAGACGCTATTATTACTTGGCAGCGGCTGGAGTTGCAACGCGACGTTGTGGCAGCTTCTCTTTGATACGTGCCGACTTGCCCGAACGCTCACGCAGGTAGTACAGCTTGGCGCGACGGACGTCACCGCGACGCTTGACTTCGATCGAAGCGATCAGCGGGGAGTACAGCTGGAACGTACGCTCGACGCCTTCGCCGGACGAGATCTTGCGAACGATGAAGTTCGAGTTCAGGCCGCGGTTACGACGCGAGATGACCACGCCTTCGTATGCCTGGGCGCGCTTGCGGGTGCCTTCGACTACGTTGACGTTGACGATAACGGTATCGCCTGGTGCAAAGTCAGGAATAGTCTTGCCGAGACGGGCAATTTCTTCTTGCTCGAGAGTTTGAATCAGATTCATTTTATGACTCCTATTACCATCATGCCGGCGCTGCTTGGTGCCCGGTAGAGGATGGGGTTGAAACGGACGGGCAACATGCCCGCCGGGTGCTGCAACAGGTTTTTATAAACCTGCCAAAAACTTTTCGTCGGCCTTGGTCAGGATGCCGGCTTCGCGCGCCCTGGCCAGTAAATCCGGCCGCTTGCGCGCGGTCGCTTCCAGCATCTTCTGGCGCCGCCACTTGACGATCTCGGCGTGGTTGCCGCCCATCAGGACGGCCGGCACGCTGACGCCTTCGTACGTTTCGGGGCGCGTGTAATGGGGGGAGTCGAGCAGGCCGTTGACGAAACTGTCTTCGACCGCCGAAGCGTCGTCGCCCAGCACGCCCGGCAACTGCCGCACCACCGCATCCATCAGCGCCATCGCCGGCAGCTCGCCGCCGGACAGCACGAAATCGCCGAGGCTGATTTCTTCATCGACCACCCGGTCCAGCAGGCGCTGGTCGACCGCTTCGTAGCGTCCGCACAGCACCACCAGGCCCGGTTCGTCCTTCAACTGCATCACCCGCTCGTGGGTCAGCGGCCGGCCTTGCGGCGACATGAACACCACCCGCGGCGCAGCGAGCCCGAGTGCGGCCTGGCGCTCCTTGGCCGCCGCGATCGCCGCCTCCAGCGGCTTGGCCAGCATCACCATGCCGGGGCCGCCGCCGTAAGGCCGGTCGTCGACGGTGCGGTGATTGTCGGTGGTGAAATCGCGCGGATTCCACAGCGACAGGCCCCAGCGCTGCTGCTCGAAGGCGCGGCGGGTAACCCCCGACTGCGTCAACGCGGCGAACATCTCGGGAAACAAGCTCACGACGTCAAATTGCATCGCGGTTTCGCTTCATGACTCGCTTCGTGCACCGGGGCTTAATAATCCAGGCCCCAGTCCACTGTGATTTTTTTGCCTGCAAGGTCAACCTGCCTGACGTATTGGTCGACATACGGGATCAGACGTTCGGGCGATTTCTCGCCTTCCTGTGCGACCGGCGTAATGCGCAGGATCGATTGCACGCCATTGTCCATCATGTCGGTGACCGTGCCGAGCGCTTCGCCCGCCAGGTTAACGACATCCAGCCCGATCAGGTCGGACCAGTAAAATTCATCGGCCGGCAGTTGCGGGAACTGGCTGCGCGGGATCGTCACTGCGGCGCCTTTCAGTGCCTCGGAGGCATCCCGCCCCACCACACCAACCAACTGGGCCACGACGTCGCCGCCGTGTAGCTTCGCAGTCCGCACTTGCACGGAATGCTGGCCGGGTTTATCCAGCCACCAGGTCTTCACGTTCAGCAGCGCATCGGCGTCGGTCGAGAACGGGGTGACCCGAATCGATCCGGTGACGCCGAAGGCGCCCGATACATACCCGACTTGAACCAGGTCGTCGGGGAGTTGCTGCTGCTCGGTCAAACCCGGTCCAGGCAAATTACGCTGCTACTGCTGGCTGCGAAGCCACCAGGCGGGCAACGGTTGGCGACAGTTGTGCGCCAACGCCTTGCCAGTAAGCCAGACGGTCTGCGGTGATACGCAGGCCGACTTCGCCACCGGATGCCATCGGGTTGTAGAAACCGATGCGCTCGATGAAGCGGCCGTCGCGGCGATTGCGCGAGTCCGTTGCAACGATGTTGAAGAACGGGCGCTTCTTGGCGCCTCCACGAGCTAAACGAATAACGACCATAATTAAATCCAAAAAGTTATGCTGGGCGGAAAAAGCCGACAATTATAGCGCGCAATGCCGCACAGCAGCAAGCGGTAATGATACAGGGCGCGCAATTCGGGCCGAAGTCGAGCATTATCGCCGATTTATGGCCTCTTCGGCAAAGCCATTTCCCCAAAAAAGCCGGACGGGTGCGGCTTTTTGGACGATACTGCGTGCTTTCCTGACAATCGCTGGCATCAAATCATGAGTGCAACGCACAAGAACAAGACTTTCGCGACCTGGACGGCGCTGCTGGCGGGCGCCGCCGGCGCGCACCGGATCTACCTGCGCGGGCCGCGCGACCGGCTGGCGATCGCGCACTATGCGGGGGTGGCGGGGACGCTGGCGATGATGGTGGCGGCGCCGGAAGCGAATGGGTTCTGGAAGCTGCTGCCGCTGACGGTGTCGGCGATCGCCGGCTTCATCGAGGCGCTGGTGATCGGCGTGATGCCGGACGAGAAATTCGATGCGCGCTACAACGGCGCCAGCGGACGCAGGTCGGACTCGGCGTGGATGCTGGCGCTGGGACTGGTGGCGACCATGCTGGTGGGCGCCACGGTGGTGATTGCGACGATGGCGCGATTGTTCGACTTGCTCTATACCGGCGGCGCGTACGGCTAACCACTGACGCCGGAACGATGGGGTCAGGTCCGTCGGACCTGGCCCCGGGTTTGCCGGCGCCGCTGATTTATCTCCGGGCCAGCTCTTAGTGGTTCCGGCGCGCGGCCTGCAGGTCGTCGCGCACCGCGCGCGGCGCACTGCTCGCCACCCCCATCCTCAGGCTCGACGGCTGCACCGCTGCGCCAGCGGGGCTGATCGCCAGGTTGGCCGTCCAGCTCAGGCCAGGCGTCATCATGATCGGCGCCTTCAGCCTGTCCATGAAGTCCTTGTTTTCCGCCAGAATCCACGGCGCGATCCTGCTGACGACCAGCGCGACGCGCGGCTTGATCGCCGGCTCGCCAATCCTGCCCCGCTCGCCCCACGCGACGATCACCTGCGAGCCGGTCGAACCGGCCGGATAAACGTCGCTGAATGCGATGTCGTACTGCACGTCGTGACGGTAAGCCATCATGAATTCCTCGAACAGCATCGCCAGGTCTTCACGCGAGTTGTTGTCCTTGTAGATCGAGTAGGCGTAGTCGTCCGAGGCCACGTCCGGCCCGAAGAAGCCGCCGATCTGGGTTGCGGTGTAGGCCTTCTGAACAGCGGTGGCGGTGGCGCCCTGGAACAGCACCTGTCCCAGCCCCTTCATCTCGGCCGAGCGCAACGGATAACTGGTCGCGAGTGCGTCCGACGGCAACGATTTGGCCGAAATGCGCGGCACCACGTTCGCCCAGATCGACAAGGAAGGCGTGAGCGTGCGGTCGGTGGACGGGTAGAAATCGCTGGCGTGGCTCAGTTCGTGGTAGAGCAAGCGCCCGAGCGTGAACACCAGCTCCGGCATGTCGCGGACATTGCGCTCGGAGGTGGGCAAACTGCGCTGGGCGTACGCATTGTTCTTGACCAAGCGCCCCAGGCCCATGTAACTGAGCCCATCCTGAAATGCGATCCGGTAATCCGGCACTTCCGTGACCACGTCGCGTTGCTGCGGCGTGAGCCAGAAGTTATTGGCGTCGAGGTAAATCGCTCCCGTCGCGGCGGTGTAGTAGCTCGGGCGCACGTGCGAACCGAGCACGATTGCCGACACGCCGGCGAACAAGCGTTTGAAATCGTCATGCGGATCCTGGGTCAGCAGGAACTGCTCGAAATTGGCGCCCAGGAAATCGTGCGACACCAGCACCCGGCTCATGATCTGCGCGACGCTTGGCACGGCGCCCGGCCCCGCTTCCGCCTGCAGCAGCGGCAAGGTAGACGCCGGGCAGAAATTGTTGTTGCCCTTGTCGTCGTAGAACAGGCTGATGTCATACACGCAGCGGGCCAGCACGCTGGTGTACACGCCGGTGGCGCGGTACGGATGGACGCGCTCGGTGTTGTCGAACATGTAGCCGTTCGGCTTGGCCGCCTGGGTCTCGACGCCGACCATCACGTCGTCGGCATCCTGGCGTCCGCTGCTGGTGGTCATCACCGCGTGGAACTTGAGCACCGTGTCGGTGGTCGTCGCAGGCGACTTGAACATCATCAGCCTGGAGCCGTCGTCCAGCTTCATTTCGACCGTCGGCCCGGCGGTCTGTGTCCAGGCGATGCTGGTCAGCGTTTCGCCGGCGGCCAGGGTCGGCCACGCGCGTACCGAGGTGTCCACCTGCGGGCGCACGGAATGGTCGCCGCGCACGGTCAGCGAGCTGCCGGCCACTGCCGCGGTCACAACGATGTCGGCGGTGGTGCTGGCGGCGGTGCCGTCGGCCAGGTGGCCGTCGGCGCGCAGCTTGACGGTGCCCTCCGCGCCAGGCTCGAACGAGACGGTCGGGCTGCGCGATGCCAGCAAGGTCACTGCCGGTCCGCTGACCTGGGTCCATGTCACGTCGGCGAGCGTGCCGGCGCAGGCGAACGCGGTCGCGCCGGCGGTTTTGCCCGCGGCGACGGTGGCGTCGGCGTCAATCCGCACGGTGGCGCAGGCCGGCGTCGGGGCCGGCGCCGGCGCCGGTGTGGAAGCAGTCGATGAACCGCCTCCGCCGCCGCATGCGGCGAGCAGCGAGCCCAGAAACAGTGCGCCGGTCAGGCGCGATGACAAGGTGACCAGATTCACGATAGTTTTCCCGTTGTGTTCAGTTAGTGACGCGCGGATAAGATACCTCAAATAAACGCGCGAATTACGGCAAAAAGTAACAAGCGGTGAAAAATTTCAGGCATGATTCGCCGCCCATTGCGTTTTCATAAATGAAAAAAGCAGCCCGAAGGCTGCTTTTTTGGACGAACGGACAACAATCAGAACTGGTCTTCAGCCAGCGCCAGCACGCCGGCGCTGCCCTCCACGATCGCCGTGCGCAGGCTGGCCGCCTGCGACAGGATGTGGTCGGCGAAGAAGCGCGCCGTGGCGATCTTCGCTTTGTGGAACGCCGCGTCGCCATCGCCGCCATCGAGCTTGCGCTGCGCCGCCAGCGCCGCGCGGCCCATCTGCCATCCGCCCAGCACGATGCCGGCCAGGCGCAGGTAAGGCACGCTGCCGGCGTACACGCCCTTGATGTCCGACTTGACCGTCGCGACCATGAACTCCACCACGGATTCGAGCGCCGCGGCGCCCTCGCCCAGCGCGCGCGCGATCGCATTGAAGTCGTCGCCGGCGCCCAGCTTCAGTCGCCCTTCGGTGGCGCGCACTTCGGCGATCAGGCCCTTGGCCACGGCGCCGCCGTCGCGCACCGTCTTGCGGCCGACCAGGTCGTTGGCCTGGATCGCGGTGGTGCCTTCGTAGATGGTCAGGATCTTGGCATCGCGGTAGTGCTGGGCCGCGCCGGTCTCCTCGATGAAGCCCATGCCGCCGTGGACCTGCACGCCGTCGCGCGTGACGTCCTGCGACATCTCGGTCGACCAGCCCTTGATGACCGGCACCAGGTACTCGTAGATCGCCAGGTTGGCCTTGCGCGTGCCGGCGTCGGGATGGTGATGCGCCAGGTCGCTGATGGCGGCGCCGACGTAGGCCAGCGCGCGCGCCGCCTCGGTGTGGGCGCGCATCGACATCAGCATGCGGCGCACGTCCGGGTGATGAATGATCGAAACGGGGCCTGGCGAGCCGGCCAGGTCGCGCGACTGCACGCGGTCTTTGGCGAACGCCACCGCCTGCTGGTAGGCGCGGTCGGCCAGGCCTATGCCCTGCATGCCGACGGCGAAGCGCGCCGCGTTCATCATGATGAACATGTACTCGAGGCCGCGGTTCTCTTCGCCCACCAGCGTGCCGATCGCGCCGCCGTGGTCGCCGAACTGCAGCACCGCGGTCGGGCTGGACTTGATGCCCAGCTTATGCTCGATCGAGACGCAGTGCGCGTCGTTGCGCGCGCCCAGCGAGCCGTCTTCGTTGACCATGAACTTCGGCACCAGGAACAGCGAGATGCCCTTCACGCCCGGAGGCGCGTCCGGCGTGCGCGCCAGCACCAGGTGGATGATGTTCTCGGCCATGTCATGCTCGCCGTAGGTGATGAAAATCTTGGTGCCGAAAATCTTGAAGGTGCCGTCGCCTTGCGGCACCGCGCGGGTGCGCACGGCGGCCAGGTCGGAGCCGGCCTGCGGCTCGGTGAGGTTCATCGTGCCGGTCCATTTGCCGGAGATGAGCGGCTCGAGGTAAGTCGCCTTCTGCGAATCGGAACCGGCCGTCATCAGCGCCTCGATGGCGCCGTCGGTCAGCAGCGCGACCAGCGCAAACGAGATCGACGAGGCGTTGAGCATTTCGATGCATGGCGTGGCGACGAGTTTCGGCAGGCCCTGGCCGCCGAATTCGGACGGGTGCTGCACGCCCTGCCAGCCGGCTTCGCCGAAGCCCTTGAAGGCTTCCTTGAAGCCGCCGGCGGTGGTGACTTCGCCGTCGTGCCAGAAGCTGGGATCCTTGTCGCTGGAGTGGTTCAGCGGCGCGACGACGTTGCCGCAAAATTTCGCGTTCTCTTCCAGCACCGCTTCGACCGTGTCGGCGGTGGCGTCTTCGCAGCCTGGCAGCTGGTTGATGGTGGACAGTCCGGCCAGTTCGTTCATCACGAACAGCATGTCTTTCAGCGGGGCTTTGTAGCTCACCTTGGTCTCCTGATTAGAATGTACACGTAAAACCGTCGTTCCCGCGAAGGCGGGAACCTATGCTGCGTATGATCTGCTTCAGCATGGGTTCCCGCCTGCGCGGGAACGACGTTGTATTGCGTTTGTAGTGATTCGAGTATAGCGACTTGGATCAGCCCAGTTGCTTGACCAGGTCGGGCACCACTTCGAACAGGTCGCCCACGATGCCGTAGTCGGCCACCGAGAAGATCGGCGCTTCCGGATCCTTGTTGATGGCGACGATGGTCTTCGAGTCCTTCATGCCGGCCAGGTGCTGGATCGCGCCCGAGATGCCAACGGCGATGTACAGCGTCGGCGCGACGATCTTGCCGGTCTGTCCGACCTGCCAGTCGTTCGGCACGAAGCCGGCATCGACGGCGGCGCGCGATGCGCCCATCGCCGCGCCCAGCTTGTCGGCCAGCGGTTCGAGGATCTTGAAGTTTTCGCCCGAGCCCATGCCGCGGCCGCCCGACACGATCACTTTGGCGGCGGTCAGTTCGGGACGGTCCGACTTGGCCAGCTCGCGGCTGACGAAAGCGGACTTGGCGAAATCGGCCACCGGAGCGATGGTTTCGGTGGTCGCGGAACCGCCGGTGGCAGGCGCCGAATCGAAGCCGGTACCGCGCACGGTGATGACCTTGATCTTGTCGGACGACTGCACGTAGGCGATCGCGTTGCCGGCGTAGATCGGACGCTCGAAGGTGTCCGGCGCATCGACCTTGGTGATTTCCGAGATCTGCGCGACGTCCAGCTTGGCGGCCACGCGCGGCAGGATGTTCTTGCCGTAGGCAGTGGCCGGCGCCAGGATGTGCGAGTAGTTCGCCGCCAGCGCGAGCACCTGCTCGGCGATGTTCTCGGCCAGGCCGTCGGCGAAGTACGGCGCGTCGGCGACCAGCACTTTGGTGACGCCGGCGATGGCGGCCGCTTGCGCGGCGGCGGCGCCGCAGTTGCTGCCGGCGACCAGCAGGTGGACTTCGCCGCCGCACTGTGCGGCGGCGGTGACGGTGTGGTGGGTGCTTCCCTTCAGGGATGCGTTATCGTGTTCTGCGATGACTAATGCGACCATGATTGATTCCTATTCTTGTGTGAGCGAGCGGACCGCGATCAGATGACTTTGGCTTCGGTGCGCAGCTTGGCCACCAGCGTCGCCGCGTCAGGCACCTTGATGCCGGCCGAACGCTTGGCTGGCTCCACGACTTTGAGCGTCTTCAGGCGCGGCGTCACATCCACGCCGAGGTCTTCCGGCTTGACCACGTCGAGCGGCTTCTTCTTCGCCTTCATGATGTTCGGCAGCGTCACGTAGCGCGGCTCGTTCAGGCGCAGGTCGGTGGTGACGATGGCGGGCAGCGTGAGCGCCAGCGTTTCCAGGCCGCCGTCGACTTCGCGCGTGACCGTGACCTTGCCGTCTTCCAGCACCACTTTCGAGGCGAACGTCGCCTGCGGCCAGCCCAGCAGGGCCGCCAGCATCTGGCCGGTCTGGTTCGAGTCGTCGTCGATCGCCTGCTTGCCCAGGATGATCAGCTGCGGTGCTTCCTTGTCGGCCAGCGCCTTGAGCAGCTTGGCCACGGCCAGCGGCTCGAGGTCGGCGGACGTCTCGACCAGGATCGCGCGGTCGGCGCCGATCGCCATCCCGGTGCGCAGGGTTTCCTGGCACTGCGTCACGCCGCACGACACCGCGACCACTTCGGTGACCTTGCCGGCTTCCTTCAGGCGCATCGCTTCTTCGAGCGCGATCTCGTCGAACGGATTCATCGACATTTTGACGTTGGCGATATCGACGCCGCTGCCGTCGGATTTGACGCGGACCTTGACGTTATAGTCAACCACACGTTTGACGGGGACCAGGACTTTCATGGGGGGCCTTTGGAAAAAGTGAAATTCAGTGACTGCCTTGAGTGGCCTAGATTATAAGAGAAAAACGCCTTCAAGTCGGAATTAAAGCATGGTCGTGCTATTTTAGCGCGGAGAAAAGGGGTCTGGTCCTGCGACCTGACCCCATTTTTATTTGCGACGCATCAAAAAGGTGAACTCGAGGCCGTTCTGGCTGTGCGCCAGCAGGGCGTTGCCGGTCTGCTTGGCAAAGGCCTGGAAATCGCGCACGGAACCGGAATCGGTGGCGACGATGCGCAGCACTTCCCCGGTTGCCATTTCGGCCAGCGCCTTCTTCGCCTTCAGGATCGGCAAAGGGCAGTTCAGGCCGCGCGCATCGAGTTCCTTCTGGTATTCCATGACGTCGCTGTCTGACGTGATCGTGCTCATCGGTTGGTTCGCAGTGTGGGTTACGGTGCTCATGGCGCAATACTACTCCAATTCCGCAAATATGCGGCACCGCACAAAAATAAAGTTTGATCGTTGCAAAAGAACAACGAGCGTGTCCTGCTTGCAAACTTTAACTCATTCGGCAGACGCGGTCGCCAAAGGCGGGGTCAGGTCCGGCGGACCTGACCCCAAACCCCGATCAGGCGCGCTGGCCGACCCACTCCACCACGCCGGCCAGTGCCGCCGGCAAGCCGCTCGGATCGGTGCCGCCGGCCTGCGCCATGTCGGGACGCCCGCCGCCCTTGCCGCCCACCTGCTGCGCGACGAAGTTGACCAGCTCGCCGGCCTTGACCTTCGAGGTCGCGTCGGCGGTGACGCCGGCGATCAGGCTGACTTTTCCGTCGGCCACGCTGGCCAGCACGATGGCGGCCGTCTTCAGCTTGTCCTTCAGCTTGTCCATCGTCTCGCGCAGGCGCGCCACGTCGGCGCCTTCCAGCGTCGCCGCCAGCACCTTGATGCCGTTGACGTCGACCGCCTGCGATACCAGCTCGTCGCCCTGCCCCGCCGCCAGCTTCGACTTCAGCGCGGCCAGTTCCTTCTCCAGCGACTTGACCTGGTCCTGCACCTGGCCGATACGCGCGGTCAGTTCTTCCGGATTGGTCTTGAGCGCGCCGGCCGCTTCCTGCAGGCGGCGATTGAGCGACTGCACCAGCGCCAGCGCGCCTTCGCCGGTCACCGCTTCGAGGCGGCGGATGCCGGCGGCGACGCCGCCTTCATTGATGATCTTGAAGAGGCCGATGTCGCCGGTGCGGCCGACGTGGACGCCGCCGCACAGCTCTTTCGACGAGCCGACGTCGAGCACGCGCACTTCGTCGCCGTACTTCTCGCCGAACAGCGCCATCGCGCCATGCTTGACGGCGTCGTCGAACGACATGTGCTGCGCCTTGGTCTCCTGGTTCTGCAGGATTTCGCGGTTGACGATCGCCTCGACCCTGGAAATCTGCTCGGCCGTCAGCGGCGCGTTGTGGCTGAAGTCGAAACGGGTCTTGTCCGGATCGACCAGCGAGCCTTTCTGCGCCACGTGGCTGCCCAGCACTTCGCGCAGCGCCTTGTGCATCAGGTGCGTCGCCGAGTGGTTGCGGATGGTGCGGCCGCGCTTTTCTTCGTCGACCACCGCGTCGACCTTGTCGCCCACTTTCAGCGAACCCTGGGTCAATACGCCGTGGTGGCCGAACACGTCGGCCTGGATCTTCAGCGTGTCTTCGACTTCGAAGGCGCCGCCTTCGGCGCGGATGATGCCCTGGTCGCCGACCTGGCCGCCCGATTCGGCGTAGAACGGGGTGGTGTCGAGCACCACGATGCCGCTCTGGCCGGCCTTCAGTTCCTGCACCGGGGCGCCATCGGCGTACAGCGCGATGACCGACGCGTTGTGGGTCATCGACTCATAGCCGACGAACCTGGTCTTGGCGCCCGAGTATTCGACGCTGGCGGCCATCTTGAACTTGCCGGCGGCGCGCGCGGTCTTCTTCTGCTGTTCCATCGCGGCGGCGAAGCCGGCTTCGTCGAGCGTCACGCCGCGTTCGCGGCAGATGTCGGCGGTCAGGTCGAGCGGGAAGCCATAGGTGTCGTACAGCGTGAAGGCGGTGGCGCCGTCGAGGCTCTTGCTGTCTTTCGCCAGCTGCGCCTCGAGGATCTTCATGCCGTGTTCCAGCGTTTCGCCGAAGCGCTCTTCTTCCTGCTTGATGGTCTGGGTGACGCGATCCCTGGCGTCGGCCAGTTCCGGATAGGCTTCGCCCATTTCCTTCGTCAGGTCGTCGACCAGCTTGTAGAAGAACGGCTTGCTCTGGCCTAGCATGTGGCCGTGGCGCAGCGCGCGGCGGATGATGCGGCGCAGGACGTAGCCGTGGCCTTCAGGGCCGGGGATGATGCCGTCGACGATCAGGAACGAGGCGGCGCGGATGTGATCCGCGATCACGCGCAGCGATTTGCTTTCGAGGTCGGTGACGCCGGTTTCGCGCGCGGCCGCCTTGATCAGGTTCTGGAACAGGTCGATTTCGTAGTTGCTGTGGACGTGCTGCAGCACGGCGGCCAGTCGCTCCATGCCCATGCCCGTATCGACGCACGGCTTCGGCAGCTTGTGCATCACGCCCGCTTCGTCGCGGTTGAACTGCATGAACACCAGGTTCCAGATTTCGATGAAGCGGTCGCCGTCTTCGTCGGGCGAACCTGGAGGGCCGCCGGGAATGTCGGCGCCGTGGTCGTAGAAAATCTCGGTGCACGGGCCGCACGGGCCGGTGTCGGCCATCTGCCAGAAATTGTCCGACGCGTAGCGCGAGCCCTTGTTGTCGCCGATGCGGATGATGCGCTCTTTCGGCACGCCGATCTCATTGGCCCAGATGTCGTAGGCTTCGTCGTCCTCGATGTAGACGGTGACGGTCAGCTTCTCGGCCGGCAGGCCGTAGACCTTGGTCAGCAGCTCCCACGCGTAGTTGATCGCGTCGCGCTTGAAGTAGTCGCCGAAGCTGAAGTTACCCAGCATTTCGAAGAAGGTGTGGTGACGCGCGGTGTAGCCGACGTTTTCCAGGTCGTTGTGCTTGCCGCCGGCGCGCACGCAGCGCTGCACCGAGGTGGCGCGGGTGTACGGGCGGCTGTCGGTGCCGATGAAGACATCCTTGAACTGCACCATGCCGCTGTTCGTCAGCAGCATGGTCGGATCGTTGCCCGGCACGAGAGGACTGGACCGGACAACCGTATGGCCCTTCGATTCGAAGAATTTGAGGAATTTGTCGCGAATTTCAGATGATTTCATGTCGTATGGGCGAAGGATGGCAGCATGCTTTAAAAAACTGATTATAGCGTAGGCAGGATATATGTTGTCGTGCCTGCGAAGGCAGGCACCCATACCGAGCATGCCTTAACTCTGGGACCGGCTCAGCATGGGTCCCTGCCTCCGCAGGGACGACGGACTACCTGAAATCCGGGCCGATCAGGTCGATCCGGTCGGTGCAGAAGCCGTCCACGCCCCACATCAGGAGCTCGCGCGCGCGGATCGAGTTGTTGACCGTGTAGCAAAACAGTCCGAAGCCGGACAGGCGGATCTCGCGCGCCACCGCCATCGTCAGGTGCTTGTGGTTGGTGTGGATCGCGACCGCCCCCAGCGCACGGGCGCGGTGCAGCCAGTCGCGCGGGACCACGTCGAGCAGCAAGGCGCGCGCCACTTCGGGCGCTGCGTCGCGGGCGGCAGCCAGCGCAACCTCGCTGAACGACGACAGCAGTGGCGCCTGCGCCGCCCCGCCCTGCAACATCGCGCGCGCGGCGGCGGCGACCACCGCGCCGGTCTGCGCCTCGAAGCCCGGCGCCGGCTTGATCTCGATATTCATCCAGATGCCGTTGGCCTTGCAGAAGCCGGCGAAATCGGCGAACAGCGGCACCGGCTCGCCCTTGTACTGCTTGCCGAACCAGGCGCCGGCGTCCATGCGCGCTAACTCGGCGGCGTCGTAGTCGTACACGTTGCCGGAGCCGGCCACCGTGCGGCCGAGGTAGGGGTCGTGCATCACCACGGGCACGCCGTCGCGCGCCAGCATCACGTCGAACTCGACGGCATGGAAGCCGTGCGCCAGGCCGCACTTGAGCGCCGCGATGGTGTTCTCGGGTGCGAGCTTGCCGCCGCCGCGATGGGCGACCACTTTGGGATAGGGCCACATGCTCATGACGATACACCAATAGATCTTGCGCCGCTGTTGAACGCGCGGCGATACTGCGCCGGGGACTGCCCGACCAGCCGCTTGAACAGCGCGCCGAAGGTGGCGACATCCAGATAGCCGACGCGCTCGGTGATCTGCGCCATGCTCAGCGTCCCCGATTCGAGCAGCCGCTTGGCGGCGTTGATGCGCTCGCCCTGCAGATAGCCCAGCGGCGTCTGCCCGGTCTCGGTTTTCAGCCGGCGCAGCATCGTGCGTTCGCTGACGTGGAAGGCGGCTGCCAGCACCGCCAGGTCGAACGGCTCGGCGAGGCGCTCGGACAGCCAGCTTTGCACGTGATCCGAGAACTGCGACGGCGGCCGGGCGATCATCGCGGTGTCGACCCACGCCGCCTGGCTGGCGCGCGCATTGAGCAGCGCCATGCGCGCCACCGCCCTCGCCTCTCTCGGCGCGGCGACCCGGCGCACCAGGTGCATGGCGAGATCGAACGCGGACGAGAAGGAGCCCGTGGTGGTGACGCCGCCATCCTCGACCAGCATCGCGTCCTGGTCGACGCGCGCCAGCGGGAAGCGCCACGCCAGGTCGGGCGCGAACATCCACGATGTCGTTGCGCGCCGCCCGTCCAGCAGGCCCGCCTCGGCCAGCAGGAAGGCGCCGACGCACATCGACGCGACCGGCGCGCCGCGCGCGAACGCGCGGCCGATCGCCGCCACTTCTGGCGCCAGCTGGGTGTGCGGCCGGGTGCAGCCGTCGCGGTCGCCGATGTCCATGCCGGGCACCACCAGCAAATCCGCCGATGCGCGGAACTTGCGCGTGCCGATCGTGAGGCCGCCGGCCGCCGCCACGTTGCCGCCGGCGAGGCTGCTCACGCGCACGTCGAACAGGGGCGCGGCCTTGGCTCCGCGCACCGCCTGCGCGACGCGGTTGGCCAGCAGCAGCGTGTCGCACAGGCCGAACACTTCCATGCCCATGCAGCCGTCGTAAGCGAGTACCTTGATTTTCATATTTGGCGATATTGCCATAAATATGGGCGTTATCGCCAATTTACCGCTATCGGGATCCGGCCGACACTCGTCTCATCATGTTCAAGAGGGGCACTGGCATGCGCATTACCCAGCTAAGAAACGCCACCGTCATCATTCACGTTGGTCCGCATCGCATCCTGGTCGATCCGATGCTCGCGCCCAAGGGCGCCTTGCCGGCGCTGCGCCTGTTCGACGGCAAGCGGCTGCGAAACCCGACCGTCGAACTTCCGCCGTCTGCGGAGGCGGCGCTGGCCGAGGTCACGCATTGCCTGATCACGCACTGCCAGAAAGGCCACTTCGATCACCTGGACCGCGCCGGAACGCGCTGGCTGCGCGAGCGCCAGGTGCCGGTAATCTGCACGCCGCACGACAGCGAGCACCTGCGCCGGCGCGGGCTGAACGTGCTGCCGCTGTCCGACGATCACGCGCGGCCGCAGCCTTTCCTCGGCGGTGAGATCCGCACGGTGCGCTGCCGCCACGGCCGCGGCCTGGTCGGCGCGGCGATGGAGCACGGCGTCGGCTATTTCATCGAGATGCCCGGCGAGCCGTCGCTGTACCTGGCCGGCGACACCGTGCTGACCGACGAGGTGCGCGAATTCGTGCGCGCGCATCAGCCGCAGGTGTGCGTGGTGCCGGCCGGCGGCGCGCGCTTCGACCTGGGCGGCGAAATCATCATGGGCATCGACGAAGTGATGGAGTTCGCCCGCATCGCGCACGGCGCGCTGATCGCGAATCATATGGAGGCGATCAGCCACTGCCCGGTGACGCGCGAACAACTGCGCGCCGCGGCAAAAGGCCGGATACAGGCGCCGGCCGATGGGGAGACGGCGACTTTCCTAGTCGCTCGTGATGCGCGATGCGCTTAACGACACCACCTTGCCGCCGCTGGTCTGCACCGACAGCTCGCTGGTGAGATCGTACTTGCCGCGTTTGCCGGCGTAACCGTAAGTGGTCCATCCGTCCGGCGCGGCGCTGGCTTCACCGAGCCATGCGCCGCGATCGAGCCGCACGGGCAGGAATTTTGCCGGCAGTGGGGGGCAATTCGCGGTCGGCGCTTCGTTCGGAGTGCGCTGCGCCTGAACGCTGGTGATGCGGTGTTCGGGACCGCCCATCGAGCCATCGGCGACAATCCAGATCCGCTGCGCATGCGTGCCGGCGCCGGCGGTGTAGCACAGCCAGTATTCGCTCGTGCCGGCCTCGCCCTGGTGGCCGATCGATCCGGCCTTGATCGCGTCGCGCACCTTCGACAGGCGTGTTTCTTCGAACTGCACGCTGAACGCGCCCATCGCGAGCGTGGAGACCGGCTGCTTCAGCGATCCAACCTGTCCGCGAAAAAAGTCGGGTTGTGCGGGCGGGGGCAACTGCCCGGCGAGCGCGATGCAGGGGAAGGCGATCGCCAGCGCCGCGATAGTAACCTTGTGCATCGGGCTCTTTCCAGGAATGGGGATGAGCCGATTCAATCACGAATCCCGATGTTGTGTCTATTACCAATTTGCAATAGAGACAATTCTGCCGACGCCCGCGCCGGACGCGATCCACGCGAACGCGCACACGTTCAGGCCGACCGTGGCCCAGAAGCGCGCGCCGAACGCCGGCTTGATCGATTTGTGGCGCAGCCATTGCTGGGCCAGCATGGCGCCCGGCCAGCCGCACATCAATCCCAGCAGCAGCAGGTTGCGTTCCGGCGTGCGCCAGCGGCCGGCGCGCGCGTTCGCCTTGTCCATCGCGTAGGCGGTAAAGCAAACCACGCTGGCGCCGAGATAGAACAAGCCGATCGCCATCGGCAGCTGCCACTCGATCGTGGCGAACGCGTACAGGACGGCGAAAGCGAGGAGCGTGGCGTAGCGCATGGCTTTAATTGATTAAAGGAAACATACAGCTTATCTGTACCGGTGTCATATTGTCCACAGGAAAATGGAGTCCTGCCGCGCGCGCGCGTTCGACCGCGACGGTGCAGTAGCGAACAGATAACTTCTTTCGTGCGGCATACGCTGGTCGTCTCGGCATCGCGCAAGCGCATGCTTCATTCAAATTACGTGGAGGTCGACATGGGTTTCGATTTAGGTAGTCTGCTTCAGCAATACGCGGGTTCGCATCCCGCCAACCCGGACCAGGCCGAAAACGATTTCGACCAGGTCGCACAGAACGCGTCGACGACCGACCTGGCGCAGGGCGTGACGCAAGCGTTCCGCTCGGACCAGACGCCGCCGTTCCCGCAGATGGTTGGCCAACTGTTCGGCAATAGCGATGGCGGCCAGCGCGCCGGCATGCTCAACCAGCTGATCAGCGGCATTGGCCCTGGCGTGCTGTCGTCGCTCGCCGGCGGGGTGCTGGGCAATATGTTCGGCAATCACAACAGCAACGCCGCGCCGCAGATCACCCCTGAGCAGGCGCAGCAGATGTCGCCGCAGCAGGTGCAGGAGATCGCCGAAAAAGCCCAGCAGGAAAACCCGGGCATCATGGACCGCATGGGCGAGTTCTATGCGCAGCACCCGCAGCTGGTCAAGGGCCTCGGCGGCGCCGCGCTGGCGATCGCGCTCGGCCACATGGCCCAGGGCATGCGCCGCAGCTAATCGATTTTTCCACCCAACTCAAACAAGGACAACATCATGGGCATCCTCAGCAATATTTTCCACAAGATCTTCCCTTCGTCGCATCCGGCCAACACCGGCGCGGCGACCACCACGACGGCGGCTCCGGCTCCAGGCGCCGCTCCTGCCGCGCCGGCCGCGCCGACGCCGATGTCGGAGGTCGATGTGGAATCGGTCCTGAACGGCATGGCGTCGTCGGCCGGGCAGCCGCTGAACTGGCGCACCTCGATCGTCGACCTGCTGAAACTGCTCAACCTCGACAGCAGCCTCGATTCGCGCAAGGAACTGGCGAAAGAGCTGAACTACTCGGGCGACATGAACGATTCGGCGTCGATGAACATCTGGCTGCATCGCCAGGTGATGAACAAGCTGGCGGCCAACGGCGGCAAGGTGCCGGCTGATTTGAAAGACTAAGTGAAGTACGGGGTCAGGTCCGGCGGACCTGACCCCAGACTTGTCACCGCCGCATCCCTACCCCCACGTTATAGAATGAAGGAATAACAACCACTCCTCCAGGCCCTCCGTGCAAGAACACCACGCCTTCCCCTTTCTGCGGGAAATCCTCCTGTTCCTCACCCTGGCCGGCATCCTGATTCCCCTGCTGCAGCGCCTGCGCATCAACCAGGTGCTCGGCTTCCTCGCCGTCGGCGCCCTGCTCGGCCCGTTCGGCCTCGGCCTGATGGCGGCGCAAACGCCGTGGCTGAACTACCTGACTTTCCCGCGCATCGAAGGCGTCGAAGTGCTCGCCGAACTGGGCGTGCTGTTCCTGATGTTCATGATCGGCCTCGAACTGTCGGCCGCGCGCCTGTGGGCGATGCGGCGCTGGGTGTTCGGCGCCGGCAGTGCGCAGATCGCAATCAGCGCGCTGCTGATCGGCGGCGCGCTGATGCTGCTCGGCCAGCCGATCGAAGCGGCGGTGATCCTCGGCCTGGTGCTGTCGCTGTCGTCCACCGCCGTCGTCATGCAGCTGATGAACGAGCAGCACACCACCGCCACGCCGCTCGGCCAGGCCACCTTCGCCGTGCTGATGCTGCAGGACCTGGCCGTCGTGCCGCTCCTGATCCTGATCGGCGTGATGACCAAAGGCGCCGGCGCAGGCGCGGCCACGCTCGTCGCCATGACGCTGGCCAAGGCCGGCGTGGCCATCGCGCTGATCTACCTTGCCGGCAGCCACGTCATCCGCCCGCTGTTTCGCGTCTTCGCGCGGCGCCACCAGCCCGACGTGTTCATGGCGCTGATCCTGCTCACCACCCTCGGCATCGCCGGCGTCAGCGCCGCCGCCGGCCTGTCGATGGCGCTCGGTGCGCTGATCGCCGGCCTGCTGCTGGCCGAGACCGAATTCAAGCACGAAGTCGAACTGATGATCGAGCCGTTCCGCGGCCTGTTGATGGGACTCTTCTTCATGACCGTCGGAATGGGCATGGACACGCGCCAGGTGCTGCAAGCGCCGCTGTTGCTGGCCGCCTCCGTGTGCGCGCTGGTCGCCATCAAGGGCGCGGTCGTCGCGCTGCTGTTCCGCCTCGGCGGCCTGAATTGGGGCCGCGCGGTCGAAGGCGGCCTGCTGCTCGGCCAGGGCGGCGAGTTCGCCTTCATCGTGATCGGCTACGCGATGGCCGGCAAGCTGGTCGATCCGGCGCTGGGACGGCAAGCGATGCTGGCCGTCGGCCTGAGCCTGTTCGTCACGCCGCTGCTGGCGCGGCTCGGACGCGCCATCGGCGACCAGTGGGAGATCCGTCAGCACGCCATCGTCGCGCACCGCGACGGCGGCGCGCTCGCTTCGGCGCGCGGCCGCATCATCATCGCCGGCTTCGGGCGGGTCGGGCAGATGCTGGGCAAGCTGCTGTCGGACCAGGGCATCGAATTTGTCGCGTTCGAAAACGATGCGCGGCTGGCGTCGGAGCTGCACCAGAGAGGGCTGCCAGTCTTCTTCGGCAATGCCTCGCGCGCCGAGCTGCTGCGGCGCGTGCACGCGCAGGAGGCGCCGGCCATCGTGCTGACGATGGACCATCCGCAGTCGGCGCTGCAGGCAGTGCGCGGCATCCGCCGCGAGTTCCCCGACGTTCCGCTGTTTGCCCGCGCGCGCGACGAGAAGCAGGCACGCTTGCTGAAGGCGGCCGGCGCCACCGTCGTCGTGCCAGAAACGCTGGAAGCGAGCCTGCAGCTGTCCGCTTTCGTGCTTGAAGCGATGGGCCTCGAAGAGATGGAAGTGGACGGCATCGTCGACGAAGAGCGCGCCCTGTTCAACGAAGCGCTGTCGCATATCCAACCAAAGGCTTGAGCCGCAGCCCAAGGGCTGGGGTCAGGTCCGGCGGACCTGACCCCGGGTTTGTCACCGCCTCGGGCCCTTGTCACCGGTCTTCGCTTTGAGCGCGGCCTGCACGCCCCACCACGCCGCTTCCTCGAAAACGGAAAAACCTGACAGGTCGGCGTGCGCGAACACGATCGGCCCGTCCGCCTCGCGCAGCGCGCGCGTGCCCGCATTCGCGCGAAACCCCGGCAGCGGCGCCGCCATCGCGTGCCCGCGCAGGGTAATGTCGACCCGTTCCACGCACGGCGCGAACTTCCACCCATACGCGCTTTTCAGGTCCGCGCTGGCAAGTTCGATCAGCTGGTCCGGCGTCGCCGTCATCATCCACTTGCGCGCCTGTTCCGGCGTGCGGTCGGACAGCGCCACGTACGCGGAGAACACGGTCTTCTCCGGCGGACGCACGCGGATGTCCTGGTGCGTCGACACCACATACCCCAGCCCCGGCTCCTGGTACACCACGTTGTCCCAAGACAGCGGCGCCTCCGGCAGCTCCGCCGGAAAATCCTTCATCAGGAAGTTCGCCACCATCCACGGCGCGTAGCTCGGCACGTGCAGCTTCGGATCGAAGCCGTAATCCTCGATCGACTCCACAACCCGCGCCGCCACATACAGCGGCATCGCGCAAATCGCCTTGCGCGCCTTGACCACGTAGGTGCGCGCAACCCCGCCCTCCAGCGTGAAGCACAGGGCCTCGACTCCCTCGCCCGCCTTCTTCAGCGACACCGCGGTGCCGGCCTGGCGCCGGATGCCGGACTTCGCCGCCATCGCCTCGGCCACCGGCGCCATCCCGCCCGGCCAGGTCAGCCACGCCCCGTTGCCGGCGTTGGCCGCTTGCCCCCAGCGGCTGCAGTAGTAATGCAGTCCAGCCCACGCCGAAACCTTGTCGTAGCGCGTGCCGTAATCGTCGCGGCAGCAGTAGTTCAGGTACCAGTGCAGGGTCGGCGAGGTATAGCCGTTCTGGTCCAGCCAGGCCTTCAGTGTGATCCGGTCCAGCGCATCAAACGCCGGATCGCTTGAGGACTGTACCGTCGGGAACACGAAGATGCGCTTGCGGTCGGCCCCGCGCAGCGCGCGCAGCCGCTCGACCTCCGCAAAAAAACGCTTGTGCTGCGCCAGTTCGTCGGCCGGCACGCCGTGCGTCGGGATGAAGCCGTCCTGCCATTCGCCGTTGAACAGCAGCCGCTCCTCCGGCCCGTGCAGGATGAAGCGCTCATCGTAGGTCGGCTTCTCCGCATACGGGTCGCGCTGCAGGATGCCGAGGTCGAACAGGATCTCGCGTACGTGCGTCGATTCGGGCGACGGCAGCGGCAGGTAGTGGCCGCCGGTCGGATACGCCAGCTCGCCGAAGTGTCCGCCCGCCGCGTTCCCGAAGGGCTGCGGCCCGTCGATCATCAGCGCGCCGCGATGCCCGTCCTTGTTCAGCCTCCACGCCGCAGCCAGCCCCGCGATGCCCGAGCCGAGGATGACGATGTCGGTCTCGACGACGCTGGACGGCGCTGGCAGCTTGCCCTGGTCGCGCAGGAAGTGGCCCTCGGCGCGGCCAGGATAATTCACGCTCGCCGTGATCTCCTGCCACTTGTGGAATCCCGCAGCGCCGGCCAGCGCCGACACGCCGGCGGCTGCAAGGAAGGAACGCCGGTCCATCAGCGGATCACCTGGCGCCAGTCCTGTTCGAACTCGTGCACCAGCGACTGGGTGTTGAGCCGGTTCGGCGCCATGTCGATGCGCTTCATGTCGGGCGGGAAGCTGAACATCTCGCGCGTGGTGTCGGCATTCAGGAAGCGCATCGGCAGCCGGTAGCTGGCCGGCGGCGCGTAGTCCTGCTGCGGCGACGCCAGCACGAAGCCCCACTCGCCGAACGACGGCACGTAGGCGTGATACGGATAGGTCTTCATGCCGACGTCGCGCAAGGTGGCGTCGATGGTCCAGTAGGCATGCGGCGCGAAGAACGGCGACGTCGACTGCACCACCACCAGCCCGTTGGCGGCGACGTGCTTCTTCAGCACGCCGTAGAACGGCACCGAGTACAGCTTGCCCAGCGCGAAGCTGGACGGATCGGGGAAGTCGACGATCGCCGCGTCGAACATCTCCGCACTGTTCTGCAGCCAGATCGCCGCGTCGGCGTTGACCACTTTCACGCGCGGGTCCGAGAACGAACCGTGATTGAGCTTGGCCAATTCAGGCCGCGTGGTGAACGCCTTCGTCATCGCCGGATCGAGGTCCACCAGCGTGACGCTCTTGATGTTCGGGTAGCGCAGGATCTCGCGCAGCGCCAGGCCGTCGCCGCCGCCGAGCACCAGCACGCTGCGCGCCCACGGAAGGGCCTGCAGCGCCGGATGCACCAGCGCCTCGTGGTAGCGGTACTCGTCGCGCGACGAGAATTGCAGGTTGCCGTTGATGTACAGGCGCGTGTCGTCCTTCCAGCGGGTGATCACCAGGCGCTGGTACGGCGTGGTGGTCGAATACACGATCTCGTCGCCGAACAGGCCATGCTCGCCCCACTGCACCATGCGGTCCGACAGCGCGAAGCCGAACACCAGCACCAGCATCACACAGGACGCGCGCAGCACGCGTCCGCCGGTGCGCGCCAGCTCGTGGCGGAAGGCGTGCAGCGTCCAGAACGCGACGGCCACATTCAGCATCCCGAACAGGAAGCCGGTGCGCACCAGCCCGAGCTGAGGCGCCAGCACCAGCGGGAACAGCAGCGACACGGCCAGCGCACCCAGGTAATCGAAGGTCAGCACGCGGCTCACCAGCTCATTGAACTCGGTCTTGCGCTCGTTCAGCGCGCGCATCACCAGCGGGACCTCCATGCCGACCAGCGCGCCGACCATGAACACCAATACATATAACAGTGTGCGAAACGGCGCGGCCGACCACGAGAACGTCATGAACAGCAGCGCCGCCGACACGCCGCCGATCAGGCCCACGGCCAGCTCGATGTCGATGAAGCGCGCCAGCACGTCGTTATCCTTCACGTACTTCGAGAAGTGGGCGCCCACGCCCATCGCGAACAGGTAGCAGCCGATGATGGTCGAAAACTGCAGCACCGAGTCGCCGAGCAGATAGCTCGAAAGCGCGCCGGCGATCAGCTCATACGCCAATCCGCAGGAAGCCACCACAAATACGGAAAGGATCAGAATTCTTTTGGTCATAGATGGTCTTTTGCACTAAGATTGCCGTGTCCTGTCAATCTGACTATATTTATTAGGGGAAACCTAATGCCCGCCATCCTAGCCTATCTGCTGCACCTTTTGACGGCAGTCGCCATGGTTTTGGTGTTTTTTGTGATTTACACGCGCGTCACGCCCTTCAACGAAGTGCTGCTGATCCGCCAGGGCAACCAGGCCGCCGCGTTCTCGCTGGGCGGCGCGCTGATCGGCTTTTCGGTCACGATATCGTCGGCGCTGCTGCACACCACCGACTACTACCAGTTCACCGGCTGGGCCGCGGGCGCCATGCTGGTGCAGATCCTCGTCTACACAGTCGCCACCCGCCTGCTGCAAATGTCGAAGGACCAGATCGAGTCGAACAACAAGGCGTTCGGCGGCCTGCTCGGCGCCATCTCGCTGTCGATTGGCCTGGTCAACGCCGGCTGCATTTCCTGATCAACCCTGTTCATCGGAGACCCATCATGTCACTTGGCTCATTCATCAAGAAGCAGTTTATCGACGTCCTGCAATGGAACGAGGAGACCGAGGGCGTGCTCGCCTGGCGCTTCCCGATGCAGGACTTCGAAATCCAGAACGGCGCGATCCTCAATGTGCGCGAGTCGCAAGTGGCGGTGTTCGTCAACGAGGGCACCATCGCCGACGTGTTCGGACCGGGCACCCACAAGCTGACCACGCAAACGCTGCCGGTGCTGACCAACCTGAAAAACTGGGACAAGCTGTTCGCCTCGCCGTTCAAGTCCGACGTGTACTTCTTCAGCACGCGCGTGCAGACCGGCCGCAAGTGGGGCACGCCGCAGCCGATCACGATTCGCGACAAGGACTTCGACATGATCCGCGTGCGCGCCTTCGGCATGTTCTCCTACCGCGTGGCCGACGCGCGCAAGTTCTTCACCGAAATCAGCGGCACGCGCGAGATCTACACCCGCGAAGAAGTCGAAGACCAGCTGCGCGGCCTCTTGATGGCGACGATGGCCAGCTCGCTGGGCGGCTCGAACGTCGCCTTCCTCGACATGGCTGCCAATCAGGCGCTGATGGCGCAGGCGATCAAGGGGGACCTGGCCGCCGCGTTCGCGCGCTACGGCATCGGCCTCGATGAATTCAACGTGGCCAGCGTCAGCCTGCCGGAAGAACTGCAGGCCGCGCTGGACGAGCGGATCGGCGCCGGCATGAAGGGCGGCATGTCCGCCGACAAGATGGGCGGCTTCACCAAGTTCCAGGTCGCCAGCAGCATCCCGCTGGCGGCGCAGAACGAAGGCGGCCTCGCGGGCATGGGCGCGGGCCTTGGCGCCGGCGTCGCGGTCGGCCAGGCGATGGCGCAGGGCCTGGGCGGCGCGTTCGCGCAGCAGCCGGCCGCCGCGCCGGCAGCCGCACCAGCCGCACCGGCGCAGGAATCGATCGAAGACCGCCTGGGCAAGCTCAAAGGACTGCTGGACAAAGGGCTGATCTCGGCGGCCGACTACGACAGCACCAAGGCCGAACTGCTGAAGAAGCTGATCGGCTAAGCGGCTGTCCATGCAGATCGTATCGTGTCCCAGCTGCGGGGCTGAAGTCCAGTTCAAATCGCATGCCTCCGTAGTGGCGGTGTGCGAGTACTGCCGCGCCACGGTGATGAAGGACGCCGACGCGGTCAAGGACCTCGGCAAGATGTCCTCGGTGCTGGAGGACTTCACGCGCATCCAGATCGGCACCGCGGGCGTGCTGGGCGGGCGCAATTTCACCGTGGTCGGGCGCATCCAGCTGAAGTACTCGGCCGGCATGTGGAACGAATGGTTCCTGATGTTCGACGACGCCGGCACCGGCTGGCTGGGCGATTCGTCCGGCCTGTACACGGCCACCACCGAGATCGACGCCACCGATCCCCTGCCCGCCTTCGACGCGATCGCACCGGGGCAGCTGTACACCATCAACGGCCAGCGCTTCACTGCGTCCGAAAAGCGCGTGGCGCAATGCATCGGGGGCCAGGGCGAGCTGCCGTTCCGCGTTGGCGAAGGCTGGCAGGCGCGCGTGGCCGACTTCCGCGCCGACAGCGCCTTCGTCACGCTCGACTACTCCGTCGGCGACGCGCCGGCTCTGTACAACGGCGTGTCGGTGACGCTGGAAGGCATGAAGTGCCAGCTGCTGCGCGACGACGAGCAGATTAAGGCCAGCGCCGGCAAATACCGCGGCAAACTCGATGCGCTCGAATGCCCGTCGTGCGGCACCGGCATCACGTACCTGCCTGGCGTGACCACTACATTGGTGTGCCCCAGCTGCCAGGCGCAGCTCGATGCGGCCGGCCCGCAGGCGCAGATCCTCGCCAAGAGCGAAAACGTCGAACGGGTGCGCACCACCATCCCGCTTGGATCGACGGCAAAGATTTTCGAGCTCGATTACCAGGTGATCGGCGCCATGGTCCGCGCCGACGACGAAGGCACCGCGTGGACCGAGTACCTGCTGTACAACGCGCGCGCCAATTTCTTCTGGCTGGTGGAGACCAACGAAGGCTGGTCGCGTTCGAGCGTGATGACCACCTGGCCGCGCTGGGATTCGACCGCTGCGAGCAGCGCCAATGTCGAAAACGCCAACTACGAAAAACTGTACGACTATCCGGCGACGGTGCAATGGGCCGCGGGCGCCTTCAACTGGCGCGTGGCGGCGGGCGACGTGGTGCATGTGTTCGAATTCGAGAACGGCCAGACGCGGCTGGCGGCGGAGCTGACGGCGGAAGAGATGACCTGGTCGCGCTCGACCAAGGTGTCTGTCGACCAGCTGAAGGCGTGGTTCGGCAACGCGCTACGCGGCGACCCGCTGAAAAACCTGCCCGACGTCGCGCTGCCGTCGGCGAACGTCGCGACCAAATTCCTGTGGTGGATTCTCGGCCTGAACGCGATCCCGTTGATTTTCAATTTCTCCGGCACCTTCTTCTACGTGGTCCTCGCGATCCTGGCGATCTACCTCCCGGCCAAACTATTTGCAGACAAAGGAAAGCAATGAGCACCGGACCGTATGCAAAGGCGGGGTCAGGTCCGGCGGACCTGACCCCATTTTGGTCGGCGCATCGAATGAGTGTGCACGCGTGAATAACAAATTTTTACTATACGCGGTCGTCGTCACCGCCCTCACCACCGGCACCAGCTGGGTGAAGATGTTCACCTCCGCGGCGAACCGAGGCGCCGGCAGCAGCTGGAGCTCGCACTCCGGCGGCGGCTACTACGGCGGCAGCGGCTACAGCGGCGGTGGCGGCGGCCACAAGTGAACGCTCCCCTGCACCGTCCCGCCGGCGTCCACCTGCTGGCCGACCTGCACGGCGTCGATGGCGCCCTGCTCGTGTCGCCCGAATCGATCGACGCCCTGCTGCGCGAGGCCGCGCTGGCCGCCGGCGCCACCATCCTGCACAGCCACTTCCACAGCTTCGGCCCGCAGCAAGGCGTCACCGGCGTGCTGCTGCTGGCCGAATCGCACATCTCGATCCACACCTGGCCGGAGTTCGGCTTCGCCGCAGCCGACATCTTCATGTGCGGCCGCGCCGCGCCGAACCTCGCGCTTGAAGTAATCGACCGCGCGCTCCAGCCGGAGCAGCGCGACATCAGAACCATTCAACGCGGCGTGCCTGCCTTCCAGGATGAATAGCCTGTCGTACCCGCGAGGGCGGGTATTTATGCTCAGCGTGCCTACCACGAGAAGATCGCTCAGTACGGGTACCCGCCTTCGCAGGCACGACGACGGCGCCGCCGGGCCCACCGATATAATCACCGCATCGTAAAGCCAATGAATAAGGAAGCACCATGACCCCAGAATTACCGAAGGCGCTCGGCCACATCCGCGTGCTCGATTTATCGCGCGTGCTGGCGGGACCGTGGTGCTCCCAGAACCTGGCCGACTTGGGCGCCGACGTGATCAAGATCGAGCGTCCCGGCACCGGCGACGACACGCGCGCCTGGGGACCGCCGTACGCAAAGGACGCCGACGGCCGCGACACCACCGAAGCGGCCTACTACCTCGCCGCGAATCGGGGCAAGCGCTCGGTCACGTGCGACATCGCCACGCCCGAAGGCCAGGCGCTGGTCCGCGAACTGGCGGCGCACGCCGACGTCGTGCTGGAGAACTTCAAGGTGGGCCACCTGAAGCGTTACGGCCTCGATTACGAATCGCTGAAGGCGATCAAGCCGGACCTGGTCTACTGCTCCGTGACCGGCTTCGGCCAGGACGGACCGTACGCGCACCGCGCCGGCTACGACTTCCTGATCCAGGGCATGGGCGGCTTCATGTCGATCACCGGCGAGCGCGACGACCTGCCTGGCGGCGGCCCGCAAAAGGCCGGAGTGGCGATCGTCGACCTGATGACCGGGATGTATTCGACCGTGGCGGTGCTGGCCGCGCTGACGCACCGCGACCGCACCGACGAAGGCCAGCACATCGACATGGCGCTGCTCGACGTGCAGGTGGCGATGCTCGCAAACATGGCCAGTAATTTCCATAACACTGGCAAGGCGCCGAAACGCTGGGGCAACGCCCACGCCAACATCGTGCCGTACCAGACCTTCGCCACGTCGGATGGCCACATCATCGTCGCCACCGGTAACGACGGACAGTACGTCAAGTTCGTCGAAGCCGGCGGCTGCCCCGAACTGGCGACCGATCCGCGCTTCGTCACCAATCCGCTGCGCGTGCAGAACCGCGCGGTGCTGGTGCCGCTGCTCGAAGAGATGGTCAAGCGCCGCACGCGCGACGAGTGGATCGACAAGCTCGAGGCGGTCGGGGTGCCGTGCGGGCCGATCAATGATATCGGCGAAGTGTTCGAGAACCCGCAGGTGCAGGCGCGCGGTATCGCAGTGGACATCCCACATCCGACTGCTGGCAAGGTGACGCTGGTGCGCAGCCCGATGAAGCTATCGGCGACGCCAGCCGGCGCTGCCACCGCACCGCCCCTGCTGGGGCAGCACACCGACGAGGTATTGCGAGAGGTGCTGGGGCGCAACGCTGACGAAATTGCGACGTTGCGCGAACGTGGCGTGGTTTGAACGGGTGCTGGCGACGGTTGGGTGGCAAACCATCGACTGCGATGTGATTTTTAACGCATTTTGAGCGGCTTTCGTTTAGTAACATTCATTCTGCCCTAAACGCACGATTGGATCACGATGACGCCCATCTCGAAAAAGCTTTTTCTACCGCTGCTCCTGTTCTGCGGCCTGCCTTCTTCCCCAGCTAACGCTTGCGTAAGCCTGCCGAAGGAGCGCGCGGCCGAACTGCACCAGCAGCACATAGAAAAATTCAAGAAGGCGGCCTCCGCACTCAAGGAGGAAGCCGACCTGGTTTTCGTTGGTCGTTTGTCCCAGCTGACCTTCAGCAAGGACATAGTGAAATCGCCTTCAGGGCAAGATCAAGTACTGCAAACGCATCAGGCCGTGTTCAGCGTCGATCAAGCGATCAAGGGGCAGTACGTGAACGGCCAGGTGCTCGAATACACGATCAACAAGAACAGGATTTCGATTGGCTGCACCAGGCCTTTTATTCAGTTCCCAAAGGAAACCGGCACCGGCGAGACGTATTTAGTCTACGCGAAGGAAGGCAAGATACTTCGGACGAACCATATTCCCACCGACGCGCAAGAAATGAGCGGACGGGAGGAAGCGGCATTCATCGGCGAGCAGCAATGACCAGATAGCTCCATTTAGCGATCCCAAAATTCTCGCATAAAGACTCGATTCGCACGCCATGAAAAAATTTTCTGATCGTTTTTTTCGCGACGGCGGTTGGCACTTTGATATACACCGGCCTCCTGAGTAACACGCATAAATTCGACTGTTCCGCGCATCCTTTGTTGGCGCGTTTTTTTGGTATTTTTTTCAGCGTTTTGACCGAAGAAAAAAGCAGCGCGATAGACTGTGCGCGGCTGAATGTCGAGGCTGACCCCGCCTCCGCTGTGCGAACGTCGGCGTTGCCAGTTCAGTGACGAGATGCTCACTCAGGACAAAAGAAAAGTACTTAAATCACCATGATAAAGGCGCAGAAGAAATGTCTCGATTGGGTATAGATATCGATACCGGGCTAGTGTACGAAGGACGCGATGGCCCAACACACCCCGTTTGGCCTACACCGCCCATCTGCAACGCTACCTTGATTGAAAAGCCTAGCGACATGCAAAAAGTGCCGCGAAGCTTCCATAGTGCGCCGTTCGGTTGGATATTTGTCGAGACATCATTCGACTTCGGCACACGGATTCGGCGAGGTCGGCTGTTGCAAAACTTTGGAAACGTAAGTCGTGAAATAGTCCAAGTAGAGGCACATCCTGCCGTCCATTCCGACCTGATAAAGGCCGCAAACAATGGTTGGCGCGTACCGAAGAATTTAACGGTTTATATCGAATGCACCGACCTTCTTAGCCTCCCTAACATTGGAGCGGGCACACGGATGATGCTGGGGCAAGCAGACGCAGTTTCGAGTTGGAAAATCGTTCAAATAGAACGCTCGATCGGATCTGACATAATCGTCACACTCCGAGCCGATTCAGCGTTTGGGGTTCTGCCCGAACTAGACAAGAGCAAAATTAATCCAACTAGTTTTGCGAGTGTACAGTCAGCGTATAACAGGGCTCTAGATGCCGCGTATCGCGAATTGCCCACTTCGATAGTAGATCAAAGTAGAAATGCAGCTGTGGTCTTTGTGTCGAGGTGGATGCAAAAAATAGTCGATGCCGAATTCCCACTTGAACAGGACCTTGGTGCCTGGATTAGGACCATAAAGATCCACTTCGGTGACAACGAGAAAGTAGCGCTTCGATCTGCCTTAGAAATCATTAACAAACTTCATCCACGGGGTAAGGATAACGAGCGCCATAAGATGTCGCTAAGAATAGTGAGCGACGATGACGCGACGTTTGCTGTCCACGCGTTGGGTTTCGTGCTGCGTGAAATCGGATGGGAGCGAAATTAAGAACTGAAGGCGCCGATCCTTCCTCCCAACACGGTAGGTAGGCTGGAGCGGCGCGTCCTTCCGGTATCTTTCCACCGGCAACAGAATCAGTGCAGCTTGTGCTTCAGCGCCGACAGCTCGGCATGCACTTTGGTGACAGCCGATTCCACTTGCGGCGAGATGTGCGAATCGCTGCGGCTCAGGCGGCGTGCTTCGTCGCCCATGTCTTCTAGGTCGTCGACGCATTGGATGATGCGCGACTCGTCGTTCGATTTGATGACGTCGCCCGCCGTCCTGGCGTCGCGGGCCATCTTCGAGATGCAGGCCTTCAGGTCCTGTGGCGTATCGGCGGAGGCATTGCAGGCTTGCTCGGCCTGGCCGATGGTTTGCTGGATTTTGCTGAACGTCTGCTGGATTTCGTTTGCTTGCAACATGATGCTACTCCCCATCAAGGTTTGGATTGGTTAGACCCGCCCTCTGATGTTAAGTTGCATTTTCATTTAGCCGGGCTGTCACACACCGGCAGCGAAAATGCCTGCAGCACCTCGCCCTGGGCGGCCTGGACGAAGGCCGTGACGGCCAGGTCGGCCACCGGCGCCCCGCTCGGCAGCGGCAACGCGCGCGCCAGTTGCACGCGGCCGTCGCGCCCGATCGGCAGCGGCGCCAGCCACTCGCGCACCACATAATCGTGGTGCAAAGTGCGGCCGCCGTTTTCGCCGGCAGTGACCCTGCTCGCCACTTTATTATGGACCAAGGCCACGTGCAGCAGCGCGCCGTTGGGACCGTTCGCACTCACCTCGACAGGCAGCCCAGCCGTTGTGGCGCGGCCGAGCGTGATCGCGATTGATGCCTGCGCGGGCTTGGCGTTGATGCGCTTGACCTCGTCGCGCAGGCCGCCGCTCCAATTGCGCAGCTCGCGGCCGTTGATGAAGAACTCGGGCGTGTAGATGGTGCGCGTGTGGACCAGGTCGGACAGCGCGCGTTGGCGTTTGGTGAACACGGCGCTGGAGAACGGGTCCTTCCAGCCGATGGCGTTCCAGTAGTCGACGTGCAGGGAGAGCGGGACTGCTTGCGCGGCACTCACCCCGGCGCCGCGCAGCTCGCTCACAAAGCGGTCGGCCGGCGGACAGCTGCTGCAGCCTTCGGAGGTATAGAGCTCGACCAGCGCTACGGTGTGCGCGGGACTGCGGGCGGTGCAGGTTTGGGCGTTGGCGACGCTCGCCGACAAGGCAAGGAGCAGAACGATGAATTTCATGGCGCCTCCGAAAATGGGGTCAGATCGCGCTGGACCTGACCCGGGCTTTGTCGGGGGCGCGGGAAATATCCTTACACTGTCGCCAACACCGGCGTTGGCAAGGGCGCGAGGCCGCGCAGCTTCACGCCGATCACAAAGCCGACGCACAGTGTACCGCCCAACAGCGCGACCACGCCAGGCCAGCCGGCGGCGCTCCATACAGTGCCGCAGAACGAACCGAGCACGCTGGAGCCGAGGTAGTAGAAGAAGAGGTAGATGGCCGATGCGAGCGCCTTCGGTTCCTGCGCGCGCCGGCCGACCCAGCTGCTCGCCACCGAATGCGAGGCGAAGAAGCCGAAGGTGAACAGGCCCATGCCGAGCACGATGGCGATCAGCGAGCTGGCAAGCGTCAGCAGCAGGCCGCCCAGCATCACCGCCATCACCAGCCACAGCACGTTGCGCCGCCCAAGCCGGTCGGCCAGGCGCCCTGCCCACACCGAACTGAAAATGCCGAGCAGGTAGAGCGCGGACAGCAATCCGACGCCACTCTGGCTCAGCCCATACGCTGGCCCCAGCAGCCGATAGCCGATGTAGTTGTACAGGCTGACGAAGCATCCCATCAGCAGGAACGCCAGCGCGAACAGCCATGGCAGGCCGGGATCGGACAGGTGCTGGCGCACGCCGGTCATCAACGCCGCCAAGCCGCGCTGGCCCTGTTTAAAGTTCTGCGACGCCGGCAGGCTGCGGCGGAATTCCCACGCCGCGTAAAGGCCGGCCACGCCCATCACCGCGAGCGCCACGCGCCACGAATAGAAGTCGCTCAGCACCGACGTAATCACGCGCCCCGCCATGCCGCCAAACGCGCTGCCGCCAATGTAGAGGCCCATCGAGAGGCCCAGCGACGCCGGTTCGATCTCTTCGCCGAGGTAGGCCATGGCGATGGCCGGCATGCCGCCGAGCGCGACGCCGAGCAAAGCGCGCAGCACCAGCAGCTGCGCAAAGTCCTGCGCGAACGCCGACGCCACCGTCAGGACCGCGCCGCCCATCATCGCGGCCACCATCATTGGCTTGCGGCCGATGCGGTCCGAGACGACGCTGGAGAACAACAGCGACAGCGCCAGCGCGAAGCTCGACACCGACAGCGCGAGGCTGCTCTGCGCCGGGGTCAGCGTGAACTGGTGCGCCAGCAGCGGCATCAGCGGCTGCACGCAGTACAGCAGCGCGAAGGTGGAGAAGCCGCCGAACACCATCGCGCGGTTGATGCGCTTGAAGGCGGGGCTGCCGGCGTGGATGGACATGGAATGCTTTCGTGGAGGGACCAGTCCATCTTAGGATTGCGGTTTAATACTGTCCAATATATATTTGAGGCGTTTCTAATACTTTAAAACGATTAATGGCATGGAGTTAAGACACCTGCGCTACTTCATCGCGGTCGCCGAAGAGCTGCATTTCACCCGCGCCGCCGAGCGCTTGCACATCGGCCAGCCGCCGCTGAGCCACGCGATCCGGGTGCTGGAGGCCGACGTGGGCGCGCGCCTGCTCGAGCGCACCAAGCGCTCGGTGCGGCTGACCGAAGCGGGCAAGCTGTTCCTGGCGGATTCTCGCAAGATCCTGGCGCTGGCCGAGCAGGCGGCCGAAACGGCGCGGCGCGCCGAGCGCGGCGAAGCGGGAGAGCTGCGCATCGGCTTCACCTACTCGACGCCGCTGACGCCGCTGTTTGCCGATGTGATCAACCGCTACCGGCAGGAGTTCCCGCTTGTGACTCTGACCTTGCACGAGACGGCGACCCTGCGGCAGCTGGAGGCAATCGGGGACCGCACGCTCGACCTGGGATTCATCCGGCCGCCGGAGGTGCCGGTGTCGCCGGCCATCAAGCTGACGAACCTGCGCGAGGATCCGCTGGTGGCGGTGCTGCCGGCCGCGCATCCGCTGGCGGCCAAACAGCAGATCGCGATCCGCGAACTGGAACACGAGCCGTTCGTGATGTATCCGCCGGGCGCCGGCACCGGCATCTATCCGCAGATTTTCAGGCTGTGCCGCGAGGCGGGCTTCGTGCCGCGCGTCGGTCAGACGGCGGGCGAGGCGTCGACGATCATCGGCCTGGTGGCGGCGGGCAGCGGCGTGACCTTGCTGCCGGCGTCGTTCGACCGGATCAAGATGGATGGGGTGTGTTATCGGCCGATTGTCGACAAGGGGGCGACGACGATGCTGCTGCTGGCGCAGCGCGGCGGGGAACATGCGCCGCTTGTCGATGCGTTTGTGGCGCTGGTCACGGCCGCGGCCCAACACCTGGGGTCAGGTCCGGCGGACCTGACCTCGCCCTTGTCGGCGCCGCGTGCCAACAGCCGTCAGTCGTAATTGGCTTCGAGCTCGGAGCCGGCGTAGTTCTCCAGCTCCGCGAACAGCGTCTTCATCGCCGCGCGCGTCCGAATCTTCAGCAGCACCGTGCAGTGCTCGCGGTACGACGCGATCCGCTCGGCCATCACGGCCTGGTGCTGCGCCGGGATCTTGGCCATCAGCTCGGCCCACCCGGCGTCGCAGTCGGGCTTGTTCTTTCGCACCGATCCCACCAGCCGCTCGAACTCCTTCTGCCCGGTGCGCGCGACAATCCGCCCGCCGCCTTCGATCGCGAAAATAATCGCCAGCGCGATCACGCCTTCCGCATTCAAATCCGGATCGTTGATCGGACCTTCGTAGTGATGGCGCCGCAGCCAGCCGGCCGCGCGCACGATCGCCTGTACGCCCTTGCGCTGCTTCAGCTGCAGCTGATAACGCTCCGGCCCCGACCAGTTCTGGCCTGGATCGGCGCTGCAGATGTCGACGAACAGCTCCTTCAACCGCCGCTGCATGTACACCGGATCCTGGTCGTACTCGCCGACCAGCGCATCCTCGGGCAGCGCCGACAGTTCCTTGATCATGCGGAAGCCGACCTGGAATGCCGCCTCGGCGCCCTCCCCGATCAGGTACTCGAGCGCCGTCTCGTCGTCGGTCTCTTCGATCGCATGGTCGATCCCCAGCGACACGCCGCCCACCGTCAGGAAGAACGCGCGCTGGATGCCTTCGGCGGTGCGGTCGTTGGTGAACTTCTCTGCCACCATCGCGGTGATGCCGGCCAGTTCGTCGGCCAGCATCACCGCGTCGTCGTCAACCGGCCGCGCGCCGAGCGCGCGAATCGCCCGCACCAGCCGCGGCAGCTTTTCTTCGACGACCGCAATCTGCATCGTGCTCGCTTCGGCCATCACGAGAAGATGTCCGTGCCGATGCTCTTGCGTGCGCCGGCCTTGCGCACGATGCTGCGCGTCGTCGGCACTTGCTTGCGCAGGCGATACAGCAGTTCCTTGGTCGAACGCTGCAAAAACTTCGGTTCGTCGTCCGGATCGTCCGAGAACTCGGCGTCGGCCAGGTCGGCGCTGTGGCGGAAGTCGGGGAACAGTTCGAACAGCGCGCGGTCCCAGCCGTCTTCGCTGGCCTTGGCCAGTTCGATCGCCAGCGGCACGATGTCGCTGTCGCCCGAGGTCAGGCCGGTGATGTAGCTGCCCTTCGAGATGATCTCGCCGGCCACTTCCAGGATCTCCTTCGGCGCCATCGAGAACAGGATCGCGAACACGGTCGACCCATGGTCGCTGGCGGACGCCTGCTCGAGCAGTTCGCGGCGACGGTCTTCGTCGTCGGTCGAGAACACCACGCCGTGCACGTGCGAGAACAGGGTCTCGGCCACGCGCTCCGGATCGTCCTCGATCTGGTCGTCGGACCAGGTGGCGGCGATGAAGGCCAGGCTGTCGGCCCACGCTTTCGGCGGCACCAGCAGCGTCGCCAGCGAGGTCTTGCCGCCGTCGAAGCCGGACAGGTGCAGCGCGGTCACTTGCGGCGCCAGCGTGCCCAGGACTTCGACCACGGCCAGGTCGCCGTGCGCCTCGACGGCGTCGGAAAACGCCTGCTCGGCGTGGCTCAGCGAGCCGGCCAGCACCAGCTCGCTGACCTGCTTCGACAATGCGGGCAGATTGGAACTCATGATCAGTCCTCCTGGTCGAACATCTGTGCGAAGTCGTCGGTGACGTCGTCCTCGTCGTGCTGGTCGTCGCCGTCGTCGTTGCGGGTGATCTGCTCGAGCGACTGGTCGTCGTCGTCCCACTTGCGCGGGTGCTTGAACAGGAACGCCGTGATGATCGCCTGGCGCGCCAGTTCGGGGTGGTTCTCGGTCATGGCCGCATACATCTTGCCGGCCTCGCCGTCGCAGGACGCCATCGCGAACACCTGGGCCGGGTCGCCGCCTTCGTATTGGCCGGCTTCGCGCAGCAGGCCCTTGGGATCGGAGAACTTGATGTGGTCGACCAGCGCGAAGCTCATCATGTTGACGTCTTCGATGCCGCCGCCGCTGGCGTATTCGCCGGCCAGCGCGTCCTGCATCAGCTTGTAGTTCTTGCGGTCGGGCGGGTCGCCCAGGATGCCGTCGATCTGGCCCTCGAGTTCACGGGACTGATAGGCAAATTCGGGATGTACTTTTCTCATTGGGGATTCTTTTCTCTACTACGTTGTATGGCTCAGGCGGGCAGCGCGACGCCGTTCAGGTTGAACAGCGAGCGCCACAGTTCGAACGCTTCGGCCTCGGCGTCGAGGATGATGCGATGATTCACGCTCTGGTCGTATTCCGCGCGCTTGGCGTGGTCGGACAGGATTTCGTAAGCCTTGGTCACGCTCTTGAAGCGCACCTCGGCCGCCGGGGCGTCGTTGCGGTCCGGGTGGTAGCGCATCGCCAGCGAGCGGTAGACCTTCTTGATCTCGTCGTCGGTCGCATTCGGCGCCACGCCGAGAACGGCATATAAATTTTCCACGTGGAATCCTTGGCGTTACAGCCAAAACCATTAAAGCGAGATTATCCTATAGAACGCGCCGGCCCGCCCAAGTTCCCCCTTCCATACGGTAAAATGCCGCAACCCCATCATTCTTAAGCCTTTTTAATGAGCAACGATAAAAATAATGCAGCGCCCAACGCGCCTTCGTCGAATTTCCTGCGCGCCATCGTCGAATCGGACCTGGCGGCCGGCACCCACGCGCGCGACGGCTTGCCGCCGGTCATCACCCGCTTCCCCCCGGAGCCGAACGGCTACCTGCACATCGGCCACGCCAAGTCGATCTGCGTGAACTTCGGCATGGCGCGCGACTACCGCGGCCTGTGCCACCTGCGCTTCGACGACACCAATCCGGCGAAAGAAGAGCAGGAATACGTCGACACCATTATCGATACGGTCAAATGGCTGGGCTTCGACTGGGAAGAAGCGGGCAAGAGCCACCTGTACTACGCCTCGGACTATTTCCAGCAGCTGTACCTGATGGCCGAATACCTGATCACCTCGGGCCACGCCTACGTCGACAGCCAGAGCGCCGAAGACATGGCGAAGAACCGCGGCAACTTCGGCACGCCGGGCACCAACTCGCCGTTCCGCAACCGCCCCGCCGACGAGTCGCTGGCGATCTTCCGCGACATGAAGGCCGGCAAGTACAAGGACGGCGAGCACATCCTGCGCGCGAAGATCAGCGAAGACGGCATGGCCTCGCCGAACATGAACATGCGCGACCCGGCGATCTACCGGATCCGTCACGCGCACCATCATCGTACCGGCGACGACTGGTGCATCTACCCGATGTACGACTACACGCACCCGATTTCGGACGCGCTGGAAAACATCACGCATTCGCTGTGCACGCTCGAATTCCAGGATCACCGCCCGTTCTACGACTGGCTGCTGGCGACCCTGGCCGAAGGCGGCTTCTTCAAGGCGCCGCTGCCGCGCCAGTATGAATTCGCGCGCCTGAACCTGACCTACGTCGTCACCAGCAAGCGCAAGCTGCGCCAGCTGGTCGACCAGGGCATCGTGTCCGGCTGGGACGATCCGCGCATGCCGACGCTGGTGGGCCTGCGCCGCCGCGGCTACACGCCGGAATCGATCCAGCTGTTCTGCGAGCGCATCGGCGTGTCGAAGGCCGACGGCTGGATCGACATGAGCACGCTGGAAGGCGCGCTGCGCGACGACCTCGACCCGAAGGCGCCGCGCGCGACCGCGGTGCTGCGTCCGCTCAAACTGATCATCGACAACTTCCCGGAAGACAAATCCGAGGAATGCACCTCGCCCGTGCACCCGCACTTCCCGGAGCGCGGCCTGCGCATCTTCCCGATCACCAAGCACCTGTGGATCGAGCAGGAAGACTTCATGGAAGTGCCGGTCAAGGGCTACTTCCGCTTCTTCCCGCCGGTCGGCGACACGCCGGGCAGCCGCGTGCGCCTGCGCCACGGCTACGTGGTCGAGTGCACCGGCTACGACAAGGACGACAGCGGCGCCGTCACCGCGGTGCACGTGAAGTATTTCGAAGACAGCAAGTCGGGCACCGAAGGCTCGAACGCGTACAAGGTCAAGGGCAACATCCACTGGGTCAGCGCCGCCACCGCGCTGGAAGCTGAAGTGCGCCTGTACGACCGCCTGTTCACCGAAGCGCAGCCGGACGCCGGCGGCAAGGACTTCATCGCCGCGCTCAATCCGAACGCGCTGGAGACGGTCACCGCCTACCTCGAGCCGGGCATGAGCGCGGCCGAGCCGGACCAGCGCTTCCAGTTCGAGCGGCACGGCTATTTCGTCGCCGACCGCGTCGACAGCAAGCCGGGCAAGCCGGTGTTCAACCGCGTCACGACCTTGAAGGACAGCTGGGTCAAGTAAGCCGCCCGACTGCGCAGGAATCCCGCTCCGGCAAGTGCCGCGGCGGGATTTTTTACGTCCGCGTTGCGCCTCCTAGTCGTTCTGCTAGCTACGCGCAGGCGCGATTGTGCGTACCTTAATTTATGCCAATGCGTCCAATTCAATCCACGTAGCTGCCGCCGCCAATCATGTCATTCAGGGCCAGTCAATTGAAGCAGCCTATCGCGACGAGGCCGGCATTCTGGATCGGCGCCCTGCTCACCTGCGGGGTGGGCCTGGCCTTGTATTTCGCCACCGCCCGCGCCAACGAAAGCGCGGCGCAGCAGCGCTTCGATAACATGGCGCGCAGCGCGCGCACCACGCTCGAGGGGCGCATCAAAAGCTATAGCGACGTGCTGCGCGGCAGCGCCAGCCTGTTTCAGACCACCACCAACCTGACGCGCGACCAGTTTCACCGCTACGTGGACGGCCTGGGCCTTGAAAAGGCGTTCCCCGGAATCGAGACGATCAACTACGCCCGCTACGTCACCGAAGCCGAGCGCCCGGAGTTTGAAGCGGCCATGCGCAAGGAGATGGCCGTGCTGGCGAGCGGCTATCCCCCGTTCCGCATCACCCCGCCCGGGAAACGCGACAGCTACACGGTGCTCACCTATATCGAACCCATCTCTGCCTGGGGAAACCGGTTCGGCGCCGATATTTCCGCGAAAGGCAACGTGCCCGCCCTTGAAGCGGCGCGCGACAACGGCGAAATATCCGCCTCCGGCATGCCGATCGTGCCGCTGTCGGGAAGAAATCGCACGGGACTGGCGATGCGCCTGCCAATCTATCGCAGCGACATGCCGACGGCGACCACCGCGCAGCGCCATGCGGCCTATGTCGGGTCGGTCGGCATCGGCTTCAGCGTCAACAAGCTGATGCAAGGCGTGCTCGAGCAGATGCCGGTGCGTGACGTGAGAATGACGCTGACCGACGTCACGGACCGGACCGAAGCGAGCGCCGCCACCCATCGGATCATGCTGTTCGACAGCCACGCAACCGAGGCCGCGCCCTCCCCGCCCGAGGCATTGGCCGACCGCTGGACCTTCGTCGCGAATTTGCCGATGGAATTCGGCAAACGCAGCTGGGAGGCCCGCTTCAGCGTCAGGAAGGCAAATCTCTACACCGAATTCGAAGTCTACCTGCCGTGGCTGGCGATGCTGGCCGGCTCGGTCAGCACCTTGTTGCTGTACACCTTGTATCACACGCTGGCCTCATCGCGCCGCGGCGCCGTGGCCCTGGCCGAGAGCATGACCCAGGAATTGCGCGCCAGCGAGTCCAAGCTGCAAATGTCGAATGAGAACCTGCGCCGGCTGGCCGCGCACGCCGACCACATCAAAGAAGGCGAGCGCAAGCGCATTGCGCGCGAGATCCACGACGACCTCGGGCAGAACCTGCTGGCCCTGCGGATCGAAGCCGACATGCTGTCGGCGCGCACCAGCGAACGCCATCCGCGCCTGCACGCGCGCGCCCAGTCGACCCTGCAGCAGATCGACGCGACCATCAAGAGCGTGCGCCAGATCATCAACGACTTGCGGCCGAACGTGCTCGACCTTGGCCTGAACGCGGCAGTCGACTGGCAAATCACGGAATTCCGGCGCCGCACCGGCATTCTCTGCGAGCTGGTGGAGAACCATCAGGAGATCCAGGTCAGCGACCGTTGTGCCACTGCCCTGTTCCGCATCTTGCAGGAATCGCTGAGCAATATTTCGCGACATGCCAAAGCGAGCCGGGTGCGCATCGAACTGCGGGTCGAACGCGGCTGGATCGCGATGACGGTCGGCGACAACGGCGTCGGCCTGCAGACGAATGGCCGCCACAAGCCCGGCTCGTTCGGCCTGGTCGGTATCGAAGAGCGCGTGAATATCCTCGGCGGCACCTTCGAGGTTACCAGCGGTCCGGCCGCCGGCACCACCATCCAGGTGGCGGTACCCGCATTCGGCGACCCGATCGCGCCGGCCGCGTCCGCCGAGACGCCCGCGGCGCTGCCCGTGCCCATCACATTGGCCTAATCAGCCTTCACTTGTCCTACGCAGACACTTCGCTCCCGCCGTAGGAGCGTGTCGGCGCATCCACATCCCAATTAGGAATCGACTGCTTATTTTGTTGACCGAAGTCAAGTTCCACTCAGCCTCCGTACGCAAGAATTACCTCACTGCTCGGAATCAATACCAGCAGAGCCAGGCCGCCCCCCACTCGGGGATTCCATCAAGGAGGATCCAGAACCGTGAGCGTGAACGACGAAGTTTGAAGTAAATTATAACTAATAGTTACAAACTCCAAATACTAAGGATATGCCATGAAACCGAACGCAGAATTCAACACGATCGCCGCCCTTGACCTGGACCCGATCAAAGTCAAGCTGATGCACAAGGAGTCCGGCGAAGGCTGGTCGCTGGAGCATGCCAATGCCATGGAATTCGAATACCGGCGCTTCCTGTACCTGATGAAAAAGTTCCCGCAAGAGCAAACCGCGCCGCTGTTCGACGTCGACATTTTCTGGCACTACCACATCCTCGACACGATGAAATACGCGGCCGATTGCGAGCAGGTGTTCGGCTATTTCCTGCACCACTTTCCGTACATCGGCCTGCGCGGCGAAGACGACGAGGCGGCGCATCACCGGATCGGCGTGCGCATGCAGGAACTGTATGAAGAGACGTTCGGCGAGGCATATCATCAGCAGGATGCGGCCGCCGGATCGGCAGCGCGCGGCGCCTCGGTGACAAGCGCCTGGTCGTCCGCGACCGCGAAAACGGCCTGGTCGTCGGCCACTGCAAAAACCGCCTGGTCCTCGGCGACGGCGAAAACCGCGTGGTCGTCGGCGACGGCGAAAACGGCATGGTCGTCGGCGACCGCGAAAACGGCCTGGTCCTCCGCCACCGTGAAGACCGCCTGGTCATCGGCAACGGCCGCTGCCAACGACCGCGCCGCAGCGTCGCCGGGCGGCGCAGCCGACCAGGCGCGCGCAGTCCAGGCCGGGCACTTCTATTCGGAGCGGCCGACCCTGTCCGCGGCGGCGTAGCAAGCGCACTGCAGGCCAGCAAGCCGCAGGCGGAAACGCCATCCACCTCAGGGCCGCCTTCGTCGCGGCCCTTGTTTCGTCATCCGCGCCCGCCCCGCGACGCCCCATTGACGCGACCGGCGAGCGCCACTTTCCTCCTCAGGGACCGCGCCCGCGCGTTGATCAATACGTGGGTCAATTGATAATTCTCAACGTCCGCGCACATCAATTGCAGCATATTTGCTTTTCGTCATATCAAACAATGTCGTTGAGACAATGGCCTACTGGAAATGGCCCAATTCTCGGCTGTCAGCAAGCGTTGAAAAGGCGAACCGACCTTCCATGAATTTAACAAGAAAGGATTCAAGCATGATCTCCTTCAATGACTTCGCTGCGATCGCCGCCCTCGACCTCGACCCGATCAAAGTGAAACTGATGCGTCAGGACGACGGCAAAGGATGGACCCGCGAGCAGGCCGATACGGTCGAAGTCGAATATCGGCGCTTTCTGTACCTGATGAAAATGTTCCCTCACGAGCCGACCGCCCCGCTGGTCGACGTCGACACCTTCTGGCACTACCACATCCTCGACACGATGAAATATGCCGCCGACTGCGACCAGGTGTTCGGCTACTTCCTGCACCATTTCCCTTACATGGGCCTGCGCGGCAAAGCAGATGCGAAAGCGCTGGCGCAGATGGGCCAGCGCATGCGCGAACTGTACGAAGAGGTGTTTGGCGAAAGCTATATCCGGCCTGTGGCCGATCGCAGCCCACGGCTGCGCGGCCCGGCGCAGCCGGCCTACTGCACCAGGGCCGCGGCCCAGCCGGCATACTGCACCAGGGCCGAGCCGGAGGTGGCCGGCAGCGGCAGCAGCGCAAACGACTGCGCGCCCGCTGGCACGTTCATTGGTGGCCACCGCACCGATCGCCCTGCCCTCGCCCGGGTGTAGGCTTCCATGATGGCGCCTGCCATGGACTGCGAGACAATACTGGCGCGCAGGCTGCGCCGGATGCTTTCGTGCGTCGCCGTGGCCAGCCTGGCGCTTGTACCGCAGTCGCCGCGGGCGCAGGAAAAAATGGAGGTGGTCGTGGTCACCGGCACCCGGATCACCGCGCCGGGCACCACCTCCAACAGTCCGATTTCATCGATCCGGGCCGACGACATCACGGCTTCCCAACCGATCGCCGTCGAAGAATTTTTCAAGAACTTGCCGGCCGCGGCGCCGGCAATGGGACCCGGCACCAACAACGGCTCCGCCGGCGCCGCCACCGTCGACCTGCGCGGCCTCGGCCCGAACCGCACGCTGGTGCTGGTCAACGGGCGCCGGCTTGTCCCGTTCAACCTGAACAGCGCGGTCGACACCAATGCCGTCCCGCTGGCGTTGATCAGCCGCGTCGACCTGATCACCGGCGGCGCGTCGGTCGTGTACGGCGCCGATGCGGTGTCGGGCGTGGTCAACTTCAACCTGAAGCGCAACTTCACCGGCGTGGAGTTGAGCACCTCGTACGGCGCCACCACCGGCCAGCGCGACGCCAGGCGCCGCCGCGCCGACCTGACCGTCGGCGCCAACCTGCCCGACAACCGCGGCAGTGTGGTGCTGAGCGTGGGCAAGACGCGCGCCGATCCGCTGACCCAGGGCGCGCGCAGCTACGGCGTCACCAGCCTGAACTCACTGAACGGCGCGCCGACCGGATCGACGACCACGGTGCCGTCGGCGTTTTCGACCAGCAAGGGCGCCGGCGGCAGCGACGCGCTGTCCGGCGTCTGGCAGATCGATCCGGCCAGCGGCGCGCTGGTGCAGCCGGTCCAGCTCTACAACGGCAACCCGCCCAACTATTACGTGACCGGCTTCGACCGGACGCAGGCGACCTCGCTGGGCAACTTCAGGTTCAACGAACATGCGGAAGCGTACGCCGAACTGCTCTACACCGACAGCAAGGTTGGCGCCAGCATCGCCGAGGCCGGGACCTTCAGCAGCACCTTCAATGTCCCGATCGGCAATCCCTTCATTCCCGCCGCGGCGCGCCAGCAATTGTGCGCGCGGCGCGGCATTGCCGCCGCCAGCTGCGTCGAAGGCGACCCCACCATCGTCCCGCTGATGATCAACCGACGCTTCGTCGAACTGGGACCGCGCCACTTCGACTTCGATACCCGGACGCGCCAATACACGGTCGGCCTGAAGGGTGCGCTCACGGCCGACTGGACCTACGACCTTTACTTTAGCCGCGGCGACGCGGACCAGGCCCAGACGCGCGTCAACTGGGGCTCGCAGTCGAAGCTGGTGCAGTCGCTGAATGCGCTCAGCACGACCGCCTGCGTCAACCCCGCCAACGGCTGCGTCCCGCTCAACGTGTTCGGCGCCGCCGGCTCGATCACCCGCGACCAGCTCGATTTCATCAACCTCAGCACGCTGATGCTGCAGTCGCTGCGGCAGGACGTCGGCGCGCTGACCGTCTCCGGCGACCTGGGCCGGCGCCTGGCCAGTCCGCTCGCCGCGCGACCGGTCACGCTGGCGCTGTCGCTCGAGCGGCGCAAGGTGCGCGCGTCCACGCAATCGGATCCCGCCTTGCAGATCGCCGGCGAGGTGCTGGGCAATACGGCGACGGCGCCGGATCGCTCGGGCGCATTCGATCTCAGGGAGTACGCGCTCGAAACGCTGGTGCCGCTGGCGAGCGACAAGCCGCTGGTCAAGGCGCTGAATCTGGAATTCGGATATCGGCGCACCGGGTTTTCCACTGCCGGCAAGTCGCTGCGCTACGGCAGCTGGAAGTCCGGCGGCGCGTGGGCGCCGGTGCAATCGCTGCGCCTGCGCGCCATGGTCCAGAAGGCGACGCGCTCGCCGAACATCAACGAATTGTTTGCCCCGCTGGTCTCCGGCCTGTCCAACCTGGCGGTCGATCCGTGCCAGGGCAGCCGCATCAGCCAGGCCGAGTCGAACGTGGCGGGCACCCTGTCGAACCTGTGCCGGCTGACCGGCGTGCCGCAAGGCGAGATTGGCGCGGTGCCGGCGCCGACCACGGGCCAGATCAGCATCCAGACCGGCGGCAACCCGGCGCTGGGGCCAGAGGAAGCGAAAACCCGCACCATCGGCTTCGTGTGGGAACCGCTGCCGAGATTTGCGCTGACGGTCGACTACTACAAGATCGATATCGACAAGGCGATTTCGAGCCCGAGCACCACCGACATCGTCGACGGCTGCTACAGCACCGCGTTCAATCCGGGCCTCGCGCCAAACGCCTCCTGCGCATTATTGGGCCGCAATACGGTGACCGGCAGCTTCAACGGCGTCGAGGCAAAAGGCGTGCGGCTGGCGCTGTCGAACCTCGGCACGCAGAACATCAGCGGCGTCGATGTGAATGTGGCTTACCGGCTGGGTGCGGGGACTTTCGGCGTCGATGCGCGGTTCGGCAGCATCGAACTGGGCGCCGGCTTCAACCAGGTCCAGCGTTTTCGCTTCCGTGCCACGCCGGCCGCGATGGAACGCGATTGCCTGGGCTTATACAGCGTGGCCTGCGGCGGGCCGACCTACAAGCGCAAGTTCAGCCAGCGCACCACCTGGACGGCCGGCGCCTTCTCGCTCGGCTACCACTGGCGCTATGTCGGCAGCGTGATCGAGGAGCCGGGAGGCGCCGAGTTCCTGCCGGCGTTTGCGCGCATCGCCCCCTACCACTACGTCGATGTCAGCGCCGGGTGGAACGTGTCGCGCAAGCTGCGCCTGAACATCAGCGTGAACAACGTCGCCGACAAGCGTCCGCCGATCGTCGGCGGCACGATCGGCACCACCGCCACCAACGGCGGCAATACCTTCCCGCAGTATTACGACGCGGTGGGGCGCTACGTCACGTTGGGCGTGCTTCTTAAGTTTTGATCGGCGCCGGCGACCAAGGCGGGGACTAGGCGTCCCCGTCGCTCCGCCGGACCTGACCCCAGAATTTCGGCTGCGGCTCGGACCTGAATGGGGACTGAAGTCAGCGGGAACGTGGGAGGGAGACGGCGCGCGATGCGGCGTACATCCAGTCGAGCAGGAGCTGCGCGGTCAGTTGGCCGCAGGCCGATGACAACATGCAGAACTGCAGCAGCGCGGTGTCCTCGTGCGGTGCCTCTTCGAGGCGCCAGCCCAATTGGCGGCGGATCTCGGCCGGCGCCGGCGGCGGACGGTGCGCCGCCTCGCGCCGCATCATGTAAGCCCGCACTTGCTCCTTGGTCGGATGAGTGATCTGATGGTCCATGATGGCTGGCGCATGTGGAAAGATCGGAAGGGTGACATCTTCACGATAGAACCTGTGGGCAATGATGGCTTGACGATTGTCAAACGTACGCGCAAACCCTACAGGCTGGGCCTATTTCTTCTGGGTGGCCTGGTAAAGGGTCTTGGCATCCTTGTGGGCGTTGTCGAGCGTGCGCAGTTTGTCGTCCTGGTCGTGCGGCACGAAAAACTCGGCATCCTGCGCCTTGACCACCAGGTCGATGGCGGCGGCGTCGCTCAGGTTGTATTTTTCAGCGATCAGGGTGGTTACTTCATCCAGGTATTCTTCGTAGGTCATGGCGCTCTTCCTTGTTGGGATGTCATTTTACCAGCGCCATGCGCGCCAGCGCCGGACGCACCTCGGGATACGCCAGCCGCACCCCCAGTTCGCGCTTGATGCGCTCGTTGCGCAGGCGCCGCGACTCCGACATGAACGTCATCAGCACCGGCGACACTTCGCGCGCCAGCTCCGCGCGCGCGAGCCGCGGCGGGCGCGCCATGCCGAAGGCGTCCGCCACGGCGTCGAAGTACTCCGCCATCTTCATGTCCGAGTCGTCGACCGCGTTGTAGACCCGGCCCGGCAGGCCGCGCAACAGCGCCAGCGCGACGATGCGCGCCAGGTCGTCGGCGTGAATGTGGTTGGTGTAGACGTCGTCGGCGTCGACCAGCGCCGGCGTGCCCTTCGCCAGCCGCTCGAGCGGCAGCCGGTCGCGCGCGTAGATGCCGGGCGCGCGCACGATCGCCAGCCGGCCGCCCGCGCGGCGCGCCCAGCCGCGCAGCACGCGCTCGGCGTCGACCCGCCGCGTGGCGCGCGCGTTGTGGGGTGCGACCGGGCGCGTCTCGTCAATCAGCCGCCCCTGGCAATCGCCATACACCCCGCTGGTGCTGACATAAACCAGGCGGGCCCCGTCGGGTAAAATGGCGGTCAGCCGGCGGGTGCGCAGGTCGAGCGCGCCGCTTGGCTGCGGCGGCGCCAGGTGCACCACCCAGGGCGCCAGCCGCGCCAGGCGCCGCAGGCTGGCCGGCTGGTCGAGGTCGGCGACGATCGGGATCGCGCCGGCGGCCCGCAGTTCGGCGCGGCGGTCAAGGCTGCTGGTGACGGCGAACACGCGAAAGCGCTCGCGCAGCAGCGGCAGCAGGCGCATGCCGATATCGCCGCAGCCGACGATCAGCAGGCGCGGCCGGCCAATTTTTTGAATCGTATTGTTTTTCATGTTGAGGATTGTATGACTTTCCAGATCACTGTCCAGCCGAGCGGCCACCGCTTCGAATGCGAAGCCGATGAAACCGTGCTGGGCGCCGCCATCCGCGCGGGCGTCGGGCTGCCGTACGGCTGCAAGAACGGCGCCTGCGGTTCGTGCAAGGGCAAAGTGGTCGAAGGCGCGGTCACGCACAAGGCGCACCAGCAGCGCGCGCTGTCGGAGCAGGAAGCGGCCGACGGGTTTTCGCTGTTCTGCTGCGCCACGCCGTCGGCCGACCTGGTGATCGAGGCGCGCGAAGTGGCCGGCAGCAGCGAATACCCGGTGCGCAAGATGCCGGCGCGCGTCGCCAAGCTGGAGAAGGTCGCGCCGGACGTGATCGTCATGAGCCTGCAGCTGCCGGCCAACGAAGCGCTGGCCTACCGCGCCGGCCAGTACATCGAATTCATGCTCAAGGACGGCAAGCGCCGCGCCTACAGCGTGGCCAACGCGCCGTCGGCGCTCGACTCGCCGGTCACGCTGCACATCCGCCACATGGGCGGCGGCCTGTTCACCGAACACGTGTTCAACACCATGAAGGAGCGCGACATCCTGCGCTTCGAAGGCCCGCTCGGCACCTTCTTCCTGCGCGAAGAGTCGGACAAGCCGATCGTGCTGCTGGCGTCGGGCACCGGCTTCGCGCCGGTCAAGGCGCTGGTCGAGCACCTGGTCCACCTGAAGTCGCCGCGTCCGGTCACGCTGTATTGGGGCGGACGCCGGCCGCAGGACCTGTACATGAACGAACTGTGCGAACAGTGGGCGCAGATCCTGCCGAACTTCACCTACGTGCCGGTGATTTCGGACCCGCTTCCGGAAGATAACTGGACCGGCCGCGGCGGCTTCGTGCACGCGGCCGTGATGGCGGACCTGCCCGATATGTCGGGCCACCAGGTGTATGCCTGCGGCGCGCCGATCATGGTGGAATCGGCCCAGCGCGACTTCATCGGCAAGTGCGGCCTGCCGACCGACGAATTCTTCGCCGACTCGTTCACCTCCGAAGCCGACCTGGCGCAGCCGTAAAGATATATCGCAGAGCTCCGATTTGAGGTAATTTATGGGGCCGGGCGCAAACCCGGCGCCAGAATTCCAACCTACCTGAAGGGGCTCCACATGCACAAACGAATTGCCTCCCTGCTGCTCGCCTGCTGCGCCAGCGCGCTGGCCGCGCCGGCGTCCACGTCGCCCGAACTCGAAAAACAATACAAGGCCGCGATCGCGCATCCGGCCCGCACCGACGACGACCGCAAGGGCGACGCCAAGCGCAAGCCGGCCGAATTCCTGCAGTTCGCCAAGGTCCGCACGGGGATGAAGGTGCTCGACGTGTCGGCCGGCGCCGGCGCCACGTCGGCCCTGCTGGCCGCGGCGGTGGGGCCGACCGGCGAAGTGTGGGCGCAGGGGGCGAAGGCGTCGCCGAAGCTCGAGGCGCGCCTGGCCGCGGCGCCGATGGCGAACCTGCATCCGCTGGTGGCGCCGTACGACAATCCGGTGCCGGCCGGGACGCCGCCGCTGGACCTGGTGACCATCAATATGTCGTACCACGACATCGCCAACACGCCGACCGACCGGGCGGCGATGAACAAGCGCCTGTACGACGCGCTCAAGCCGGGCGGCACGCTGGTGGTGATCGACAATGCGGCGAAGGCCGGCAGCGGCTTGAGCGCGACGCAAACCCTGCACCGGATCGAGGACGCGGCGGTGATCGAGGAAGTGACCAGGGCCGGCTTCGTGCTGGACGCGAAGAGCGACTACCTGCACGTGCCTTCGGATCCGCGCGAGCAGGCGTTCTTCAAGATGGAAGGCAAGCCGGATGACAAGTTCGCGCTGCGGTTTGTGAAGAAATAGCGCCGGCGTTTATCACGCGGCGCCGAAAACACCGGGGTCAGGTCCGGCGGACCTTACCCCATTCTCCCGGCGCCGCGTGCAAAAAGCCGGATTCAATTCTTTTCGAAAGCTTCAATGTCTTTGCAGTTCCCCTCCGTCCTCCGCAATCGCAACTTCGCCTTTTACCTGTCCGCCCGCGTGCTCGGCACCCTCGCCGTCCAGATGCAAAGCGTCGCCATCGGCTGGCAGGTCTATGAAATCACCGGCAACCTGTACGACCTCGGCCTGATCGGCCTGGCGCAGTTCGCGCCCTTCCTGGCGCTGATCCTGTTCGCCGGCCACGCCGCCGACCGCTACAACCGCCGCAACATCATCGTGCTGTGCCTGGCCGCGCAGATGGCGTGCTCGCTGCTGCTGCTCGCCTTCACGCTCTCCGGCAGCCACGTCGTCGCGCCGGTGTTCGGGATCCTGGTGCTGTTCGGCAGCGCGCGCGCCTTCATGATGCCGGCCACCCAGGCCATCCTGAAGAACCTGGTGCCGATCGAGCGCTTCAGCCAGGCCGTCGCACTGAGTTCGTCGAGCTTCCACGTCGCCGTCATCACCGGCCCGGTGCTGGGCGGCCTGTTGTACCTGGCCGGCCCGAAGATGGTGTACACGACCTCGGCCGCCCTGCTGTTGCTGTCGGTGTTCCTGATGAGCCGAACCGTCAACGGCCCGCAGGCGGTGAACACCGCGCCGGCCACCTGGCACACCGTGCTGGAAGGCCTGCGCTTCGTGCGCTCGCGCCCGGTGGTGCTGGGCGCGATGTCGCTCGACCTGTTCGCGGTGCTGTTCGGCGGCGCGACCGCGCTGCTGCCGGCCTACGCGCGCGACGTGCTGCATGCCGGCCCCACCGGCCTCGGCCTGCTGCGCACCGCGCCCGGGGCCGGCGCCGCGCTGTGCTCGGTGATGCTGGCGGTCGCGCCGATCCGGCGCCACGTCGGCGCCTTCATGTTCGGCGGCGTCGCGCTGTTCGGGGCGGCCACGCTGGTGCTGGGCGCGACCACCAGCTTCGCGATCGCGCTGGCCGCGCTGTTCCTGCTCGGCGTCGGCGACATGGTCAGCGTCTACATCCGCCACCTGCTGGTGCAGTTCGAGACGCCGGACGAGATCCGCGGCCGCGTCAGCGCCGTCAACTCGGTGTTCATCGGCGCCTCGAACGAACTGGGCGAATTCGAATCGGGCCTGACCGCCGGCTGGTTCGGCCTGGTGCGCGCGATCCTGCTGGGCGGCGCGGCCACCCTGGTGGTCACCGGCGCCTGGGCCTTGCGGTTCCCGGTGCTGTCGCGCATGGACCGGTTCCCGCATCACGGCAAGGATGCGGCCTGATGTGGAATAATGGGCCGCATTAACATTTCCCCAACATAAAATGGCCTCCGAAAAAAAGAAGCACAAGTGGCACAGCATCGTTTCCAGCCGGCCGCACCTGCTCATTGCCATCGCGATCGGCGCCCTGGCCTGGTTTTTCCTGCCTGACGAACTCGAGCTGATGACGCGCGCGCTGATCGTGTGGAACGTGGCGATCTGGTCTTTCCTTGGGATGATGATGTGGGTGGTGATGACGTCGAGCCACCACGAAGTACGCGCGCTGGCCGACAAGCAGGACGAGAACGCCGGCGTGGTGCTGATAACGCTGCTGGTCGCGGCGATCGTCAGCCTGAGCGCGATCTTTTTCGAGCTGAGCAAGCTGACCGATGCCGAGGGCGCCGAGGCGGCCGGCCGCTACACGCTGACGGTGGCCACGCTGTTCGGCTCCTGGATCCTGGTGGGAGTGCTGTTCTGTTTCCACTACGCGCACAAGTACTACCGCTGCGACGACAAGAAGCCGCCGCTGAAATTTCCCGATGACGAGAAGGAGCCCGACTACTGGGACTTCATGTACTTCTCGTTCACCATCAGCGTGGCGGTGCAGACCTCCGACGTCAGCGTCATGTCGCGCGGCATGCGCAAGCTGGTGCTCGGGCATTCGGTGCTCAATTTCTTTTTCAACCTGGTGATCCTGGGGCTGTCGATCAACATCGCGGCCGGCCTGATCAAGTGACGCGCGTCCAGCAGGGCGTTGTCATTTTGACGAAAGGTGTAAGATAAATTCATGTGCGCACTGCATCGCCAACCATTGGCTCGACGCGGTATTCGCGCGATCGGCACGCCTATGGTTGGGGCAGGCATTTGATAACAACCAGGAGCAACCTATGCAAATCAACATCAACACCGACAAGACCATCGAACGTCACCAGGGTCTCGACGAGCACGTCGAGTCCGTCGTCAGCGCCGCCGTTGCACGGTTCGGCGAACAGATCACCCGCGTCGAAGTGCACCTGTCCGACGAGAACAGCCAGAAGTCGGTCGACGGCGGCAGCCGCTGCATGCTCGAAGCGCGCGTCACCAATTACCAGCCGATCGCCGTCAGCGACCATGGGCCGACGCTGCACCAGGCCATCAGCGGCGCGGCCGACAAGCTCAAGCGCGCGGTCGACAGCGCGCTGGGCCGCCTGCACGACAAGCAGCTGCACAAGACGCCGACCTTGGCAGACCAGGCCGACCAGGCCGACGAAATCAACGAGTAATTCCCGCGCTTTCGGGGACTGGTCCTGCGGACCTGTCCCCACCGCCACCCTCCTTTACACCAACAATTTGCCCTCGGCGATCGCGCGCAAGTAGCGCAGGCCGGCCAGCGAGCGGCTGCCGTACCACGACATCATCTCCCCATCGATCAGGTGCACCGGCTTGCCGATCTGCTTTTCGAGGGCGTCCGCGTGCGCCTCGGTGAAGCGGTAGGGTTCGCTCGACAGCAGCACGCCGTCGATCGCCTCGACCAGCGCGGCATGCCATTCGAAGCGCGGATAGCGCGCCGGATCCGGCAACGCGGGCAGGCGCCAGCCGATCTCGGCCATCATGCGTGCGATGTAGGTGTCGGGCGACACGCTCATCCACGGGTCCTGCCAGATGCAGTACAACATCGTCTGTGGCGGGCCTTTCGGCGTGGCCTGCAGCGCCGCGTATTCGGCCTCGAACTGCGCGCACCAGGCGGCCGCTTCGGCGTCGCGGCAGAACACTGCCCCCATCAGCCGCGCCAGCGCGAGGTTGTCGCGCGGCGCCAGCGGATGGGTGACGACGATGTGCGGGATGAATCCGGCCAGCGCCTCGACGGTGGGCTTCTCGTTTTCGTCGATGTTGACCACCAGGTGGGTCGGCGCCAGCTTGCGGATCTTGTCGATATTCACGTCCTTGGTGCCGCCCACTTTCGGGATCGCCGCCACCTGGTCGGCCGGATGGATGCAGAAGCCGGTGCGGCCGACCAGCTGGCCGGCGAGGCCGAGGTCGCACAGCAGTTCAGTGATCGACGGCACCAGCGAAACGATGCGGGCGGCCGGATCGGGCGTGTGAAGGGTGCCGGCGGCGTCGACGAGGGTCATGTGCGTGATTTTCCAAAAAAGGCCAGGACGCCATTGAAACACTGTTGTTTATCGGGCGCCAGCCCTCTTGGCGACGTTGCAATGGGTTATCATGCTATTGCTTAGCAGAATTGTATTTCCAGCACGAAACCCAAGGAATATTGTGGACCACATCGGCACCTTCGGCGCCTCCCCCTACCGCATCGGCGACCTGCAACTGTTCCGCGACGCCGACGAAGGTCAGCTGGCCGCGGCGTTGGCGCAGTGTTCGCTGTGCCGGCTGGCGCACGGCAAGCGGCTCGAGGACACGTTCCGCGCGCGCCTGTACATCGTGCTGCGCGGCGCGCTGGCGGAGACGGCGCCGGACGGGACGGTGAGCAAGATCCTGCCGGGCGAGAGCGTGGGCGAGCAATCGGTGCTGGACGAGGCGACCAACCTGGCCGACATCAGCGCGATCGACGACACCGAACTGCTGCTGATCGAAGCGGACCTCGTGTGGCAGCTGATCGACCAGTCGAACGGCGTCGCGCGCAACCTGCTGCGGCTGCTGTCGTTCCGCATTCGCGCGGCGAGCGCCTTGCTGCGGCGGCGCCAGAAGCTGGGCGAATTTTATCGTCAGCTGTCGATGAACGACGGCCTGACCGGGCTGTACAACCGCGCCTGGCTGGCCGACATGCTGCCGAAGATGGTGGCGACGGCGCAGCGGGCGGGCAATCCGCTGTCGCTGGTGATGATCGACCTCGACCACTTCAAGCGCTTCAACGATACGCACGGGCACATGGCGGGCGACGAAGCGCTGCGCGCCGCCGCGGGCGTCATCCATGCCGCGCTGAGGCCATCCGACTTCGCGGTGCGCTACGGCGGCGAAGAAATGCTGGTCATCCTGCCCGAGACCAGCGAAACGCTGGCGCGCGTCGTCGCCGAGCGCCTGTGCCAGCGGTTGCGCCAGGTCGTGATTTTCGACGACATGCGCCTGCCGATGCCGCAGCTCACCGGCTCTTTTGGCGCCGCCAGCCTGAACGACGACATGGACGAAGACAAGTTGCTGGCGGCTGCCGACGCCGCGCTGTACCGCGCCAAGGAATCCGGCCGCGACCGCGTCTCCCTCTAAAAATCCTCAAATTCAAATTGGGGTCAGACCCGCTTTTTCGCTGCCCCCGCGCGGTTTGCGCCGAACAAAAAGCGGGTCTGACCCCAAAGTGTTTTCCTGTGCCAGCGGTTGCGCCAGGTCGTGATTTTCGACGACATGCGCCTGCCGATGCCGCAGCTCACCGGCTCGTTTGGCGCCGCCAGCCTGAACGACGACATGGACGAAGACAAGTTGCTGGCGGCGGCCGACGCCGCGCTGTACCGCGCCAAGGAATCCGGCCGCGACCGCGTCTCCCTCTAAAAATCCTCAAATTCAAATTGGGGTCAGACCCGCTTTTTCGCTGCCCGCGCGCGGTTTGCGCCGAACAAAAAGCGGGTCTGACCCCAAAGTGTTTTTTGGAATTTGCGCGCGTCGCTGATGCCGCCACTAGCCGCTGGCGCCGTTTCGTGACACCATACGCCCGCCTCCACTGAGCTTCCGACATGAGCAATCACACTTTCCTCTGGCACGACTACGAAACTTTCGGCGCCAACACGCGCCGCGATCGCCCGGCGCAGTTCGCCGCGATCCGCACCGACGCCAACCTGAACGAAATCGGCGATCCGATCATGCTGTACTGCCAGCCGGCGCCGGATTTCCTGCCCGATCCGCAGTCGTGCCTGATCACCGGCATCACGCCGCAGCAGTGCCTCGAGTGGGGCGTGCCCGAGCATCAGTTCGCCAAGACGATCGAGGCGGCATTCAGCCAGCCAGGCACCATCGGCGTCGGCTACAACACCATCCGCTTCGACGACGAGATCACCCGCTACATGTTCTGGCGTAATCTGATCGATCCGTACGCGCGCGAATGGCAAAACAATTGCGGCCGCTGGGACTTGCTCGATGTGGTACGCATGACCTACGCGCTGCGCCCCGAGGGCATCGAGTGGCCGCTGCGCGAAGACGGCAAGCCGAGCTTCCGCCTCGAGGACCTGGCGCGCGCCAACGGCCTGCTGCACGAGGCCGCGCACGATGCGCTGTCGGACGTGCGCGCCACCATCGCCCTCGCCCGCCTGATCCGCGACAAGCAGCCCAAGCTGTTCGAGTTCTGCCTCGGCCTGCACAAGAAGGACAAAGTCGCCCACGAGATGGGCATGCACCTGGCGGCCGCGTCGCGCCAGCCTTTCCTGCACGTGTCGGGCATGTTCCCGGCCGAGCGCGGCTGCCTGGCGCTGGTGTGGCCGCTGGCAACCCACCCGACCAACAAGAACGAAGTGCTGGTGTGGGATTGCAGCTACGACCCGGCCGAACTGTTCGCGCTCGACGCCGACACCATCCGCCTGCGCATGTTCACGCGCGGCGCCGATTTGCCGGAAGGCGTGACGCGCCTGCCAATCAAGAGCATCCACGTCAACAAGTCGCCGATGCTGGTCGGGAACCTGAAGACGCTCAGTCCGGCCATGGCCGAGCGCTGGGGCCTCGACCTCGAGCAGGGCCGCGCGCACGCGCAAGCCGCCGCCAATGCGCCGGACATGAGCGCGCTGTGGGCCGAAGTGTACCGCCGGCCCGCGATGGCGAGCCTGGATGTGGATGAGGATTTGTACGGCGGCTTCGTCGGCAACAACGACCGCCGCAAGCTCGACGCCCTGCGCGCCGAGACGCCGGAGAAGATGGCGACCGCGCGGCCGTCATTCGACGACGATCGCCTGGAGGAGCTGTTCTTCCGCTACCGCGCGCGCAACTTCCCGCAGACGCTGGGCGACGCGGAACGATTTCACTGGGAGCAGCATCGCGCCGCGAAACTGTTCGACGGCGAAGGCGGGGCGCGCACGATCGAGCAGCTGTTCGCCGAGATCGATGCGCTGTCGGAGGATGCAGACGAGCGCGCCGAAAACATCCTGGGCGCGCTGTACGACTACGCAGAAATGATCGCTCCGAGCCGCCGGTAAAAAAAACGGGGTCAGGTCCGACCTGACCCCGGCAGTCTGTCGATTAACGCGACAGGTTGATCTCATCCCGCGTCTGCAACGCCACCCTGCGCGCCGCGGCGGCGAAGTCTTCACCACTCTCCGGCTTCGCATACAGAATCGCCCGCGACGAACTGATCATCATCCCGGTCCCGTTCGCGGTCTTGCCGCCCTTGACCGTCGCCTCGACATCCCCGCCCTGCGCGCCGATGCCCGGCACCAGCAGCGGCATGTCGCCGACGATCGCCCTCACCTGCGCCAGCTCGCCCGGAAACGTCGCGCCCACCACCAGCGCGCACTGCCCATTGCGGTTCCACTTGCCGGCCACCATCGCCGCCACGTGCTGATACAGCGGCTTGCCGCCGACGTCGAGGAACTGCAAATCCGAGCCGCCCGGGTTCGACGTGCGGCACAGGATGATCTGCCCGCGGTCGCGCCATTCCAGGTACGGCTCGACCGAATCGAAGCCCATGTACGGGCTGAGGGTGACCGCGTCGGCGCCGTAGCGGTCGTACGCCTCGCGCGCATACTGATGCGCGGTGGCGCCGATGTCGCCGCGCTTGGCATCGAGGATCAGCGGAATCTGCGGGTAATGCTTGCGCAGGTAGGCGCAGATGGTTTCCAGCTGCCGCTCCGCGCCGAGCGCCGCAAAGTAGGCGATCTGCGGCTTGAACGCGCACGCCAGGTCGGCCGTCGCGTCGATGATGGATTTGCAGAATTCGGCGATGCCGTCGCCGCGCCCTTGCAGGTGCGCCGGCAGTTTGGCCAGGTCGGGATCGAGCCCGACGCACAACAGTGAATCGTTCCGGGTCCACGCCGCGGACAGCTTGTCGATGAAATTCACGTCATGCCTTTCGTCTTTTTTTGCAAACGCAGCATTGTACCGCGCCCACGCACGGTTGAAACGGCAGGGTCGATCCGATTAGGGTATATTTTGTGCATTCGACAACTTGCCAGGACTTCATCATGACCCACCAAGGATTCTCGCGCTGGACGCGCTTGCTGCTGACGCTGTCTTTCATGGCATCCGTGCTGTCCGGCTGCGGCTACAACAAATTCCAGTCGCAGGACGAGGCCACCAAGGCCGCCTGGAGCGAAGTGGTCAACCAGTACCAGCGCCGCGCCGACCTGATCCCGAACCTGGTCAACACCGTCAAGGGCTATGCGACGCACGAAAAAGATACGCTCGAAGCGGTGACCAAGGCGCGCGCCGCCGCCACCAGCATGACCGTCACGCCGGAAGTGCTGAACGACCCGGCCGCCTTCGAAAAGTTCCAGAAGGTGCAAGGCGAGCTGTCGAGCGCCCTGTCGCGCCTGATGGTGGTCACCGAGAACTATCCGAACCTGAAGGCCGACGCCGGTTTCCGCGACCTGCAGTCGCAGCTCGAGGGCACCGAGAACCGCATCACCGTGGCGCGCCAGCGTTACATCGCCGCGGTCCAGGAATACAACGTGTCGGTGCGCAGCTTCCCGAACAACCTGACCGCGATGATGTTCGGCTACAAGGCCAAGCCCGCGTTCACGGTGGAAAACGAGAAGGCGATTTCGACCGCGCCGACCGTCAACTTCGGCAAATAAATGAGTAGCCGGCTACGCTTTGTGTGGATGGCGCTGCTGGCGCTGATGCTGGCCGGCGCCGCCCACGCCCAGCTGGCGCCGGTGCCGAAACTGACCGGCCACGTCACCGACCAGGCAGGCATGCTCGACGCCACCCAGCGCGACAAGCTCGAAGCGGTGCTGACCGATTACGAAGCGAAGACCGGCAGCCAGATCGCCGTGCTGCTGGTCAAGACCACCGAGCCTGAGCAGATCGAGCAGTACAGCATCCGCGTGGCCGACGCCTGGAAGCTCGGCCGCAAAGGCGTCGATGACGGCGTGCTGCTGCTGGTCGCCAAAGACAATCCGACCGCGCTGCGGCGCCTGCGCATCGAAACCGGCCGCGGCGTCCAGGGCGTGCTGACCGACGCCAAGTCGAACCAGATCCTGCAGGATGTGATCGCCCCCCATTTCCGCAAGAACGAGTATTACGACGGCCTGGTGGCCGGGGTCGGCGCGATTGCCACCCTGCTCAACAAAGAACAATTTCCCGCCGCGCCGGAACAGCAGCGACAGCCGCAAGGCCAGTCGTCCGACGGCGGCATTCCCCTGCTCCCCTTGCTGATCTTCGGCTTCTTCATCCTGGTGTCGATCTTCCGGCCGCGGCGCCGTTCGCGCCTGTCGGCCGGCGGCTGGGGCAGCGGCGCCACCGGCTTCGTGCTCGGCGCGGCGCTCGACAGCCTGAGCCGCGGCGGCGGCGGTGGCGGCGGCTTTGGCGGTGGCGGCGGCGGAGGCGGCGGCTTTTCGGGCGGCGGCGGCAGCTTTGACGGCGGCGGCGCCTCGGGGAACTGGTAATGCGCACATTTTCCGAACGCCTCAGCCGCGCCCTGCGCCACTGGAAATCGAGCAACGCCCACGGCCGCCAGGTCTTTCCGCAGGACGCGCTGGCCGAGATCGGCGCCGCCATCAGCGAAGGCGAGCGCACCCACCGAGGCGAACTGCGCCTGATCGTCGAGGCTTCGATGCCGTTCGACGCGGTGTGGAACGACGTCAGCAATCGCCAGCGCGCGCTGGCCTTGTTCGCCGAGCACGGCGTCTGGGACACCGAGGAAAACTGCGGCGTGCTGATCTACGTGAACCTGGCCGAGCGCGCAGTCGACATCGTGGCCGACCGCAACATCGGCCGCAAGATCGACGCCGCCACCTGGCAGGCGGTGTGCCGCACCATGACCGACGGCTTCGCGCACGAGCAATACCGCGAAAGCACGCTGGCCGCGATCGCCCAGGTCAATTCGCTGCTGCGCCAGCACTTCCCGGCCAACGGCGCGCGCGCCAACGAATTGCCCGACAACCCGATCATGCTGTAGGCGCTTGCGCAAAAGCTTCCCCGCGCCGGCCGCCACTGGGTAAAATTCGCTCTTTCGAATTCACTGAAAGCGATCCATGAAACTAGCCGACAAAGTTGCCATCGTCACCGGCGCGACCCAGGGCATCGGCCTGGCCTGCGCCGAACGCCTGGTGCGCGAGGGCGCCCGCGTCATGCTGGTCGACATCAAGCCCGAGGGCGATCAGGCCGCGCACCAGTTCGGCGACGCCGCGCGCTTCTTCGCCGCCGACGTCAGCCAGAAGGCCGACGTCGACGCAATGATCGCCGCCACCCTGCAAGCCTTCGGCCGGATCGACATCCTGATCAACAACGCCGGCGTGACCCACGCCGCCGATTTCCTCGATTTGCACGAGGACGATTTCGACCGCGTGCTGCGCATCAACCTGAAATCGATGTTCCTGTGCGGACAGGCCGCGGCGCGCGAGATGGTCAAGCAGCGGAGCGGCTGCATCATCAACATGTCGAGCGTCAATTCCGAACTGGCGATTCCGAACCAGGTGCCGTACGTGGTGTCCAAGGGAGGCGTCAACCAGCTGACCAAGGTAATGGCGCTGAACCTGGCGCCGCACGGCATCCGCGTCAACGGCATCGGGCCGGGCACGATCCTGACCGAACTAGCCAGGAAAGCCGTGCTGGCCAGCCCCGAGGCGCGCCACACGATCCTGTCGCGCACGCCGATGGGACGCTGCGGCGAGCCGGAAGAAGTCGCCTCGATCGCCGCCTTCCTGGCCAGCGACGACGCGAGCTACATGACCGGCCAGACGATCTACGCCGACGGCGGCCGCCTGGCGCTGAACTACACCGTCCCGGTCGAGGAATAGCCCCGCAAAAACGGGGGCAGATCCGCGCGACGGGGACGCCTGGTCCCCGCCTTTGTCGCCGCCGCGTTAATTAGCGTTCAGATATAACCATGGCCCATGTCTGATATCTGAATTCACAATTAGACATATATGTCGCGGCGCAGCATAATCTCACCTGTCTCCACTATTCTCCTCCAAGAAAATAGTCTTCAAGCCCGCTTTCATCAGCGGGCTTTTTTTTGCCCGCACCTCCCGCCGACCGGGCCCAGCCGAAAACGTTCGCCGCGCCCGCGCCGAACTTGCGCCACGTCATACCCCCGTCATATTCGCCGCCTATACTTTTCCTCATCTGCCATACATGCAACCGATATGCGTGATCGCAGCCAGGCGTGCCTCCCTCCAACGTTGGCACGCCACAACGAATTGATCTCTCTTGGCCCATCGCGGGTTTGCCCTCCTCCACCGGCGGGCATTTTTTTGTGCCACATCAAGGCAGGAACTCCACTGCGTCAATCGGCATGGATAACAGCTTGCAGCCGTCCCCCGATCAACTATAGTGAATATCCCCCGACAGGTTTACCGAATTAATATCTTTCCGCTGCCTCGCAGCAAAAGGGAGTCTATCGAATGAGCTTGCAAACCTTGGAACATCCGTCCAGTCATGCCTCCGACACCCGAGTTCACGGCCGCCGCCAGCGCCACGCCGACGACAATCTCCTCCTCACCGAACTGAACCCGTTCGCCGTGGTCGACCACCTCGACGGCGACCAGGCGCCCGTCAACCTCACCAGCTTCGGCGTCGTGCGCGAAACCTGCCCGAAATGCCTGCAAACCCACCTGCATCTCGTGCTGCGCCAACGTAACGTGCGCGCCGCCCACCTGTTCTGCGCCGACTGCCACAGCTGTTTCGACGCCCACTACGCCAGCGGCGCACCCGCGCTGACGATCTGAGCGACGAACTGGCGCCGCCACCACGCTGTGCGCGGCGCCACGGGCGTGCTATCGTTGCGCCTTTCACTTCGTCCGTCTCCGCATGATTGCCCTGTTGTCGCACCTGGTCCTCGCCCCGAAACTGCGCAAGCTGCGCCTGCGCCTTGCCCTGCTGATGTACGCCGCGATCCTGATCATGGGATCGATTCCGGGCGCCCGCGCCGAAATCGGCTACGTCGCCTCCGGCTTCGTGCTGCACGCGATCGCCTACGGCTCCCTGGCCTTCCTGATCTTCACCGGCAGCAGCGGCAGCGCCGCACGGCGCGCGCTGAAAGCCGTGGCGACCGTCGCGCTGATGGGCGCGGCCGACGAACTGGTGCAGAGCATGTTCCCTTACCGCGGGGCCGCCGTCGGCGACTGGCTGGTCGACTGCGGCGCCGCCGTGCTCACCGCCGGCGTCCTCTGGGCCTGGCTGCCCGACCCGTCCTCGAAATAAGCCCGCGCACCGACTCCCCGACTGTTTGATCTGGCTCACGCTGCCCCCGCTTGAGCTGAACATTACGCCGCCGCGCCGCTCTTACTGGAGTGGCACGCCGTACCGTCGCGCACACACCGCCCCCCAAAAAAACAGGGGCGAACCGCGGCAAAAGAGCCACACGCAGCCGTTTCGTTTGATGTGCGTCAGCGATTGCCCGGTTCTGCCTGAACGTCTTTCCGGTTTGCCCCTCTTACCCTCGTGAACACGCGGCATCGTCACGCACACACCCATTGCAGGACCCAACCCAAGGAGTTGATCATGAATCGAAAACAACAGAGCGTGGTACTGGCGAGCTTGCTCGCGCTGGCGCTGGCCGGATGCAGTTCGACCAAAACCGGCGACGACATGACGGCCGGCACCACCGCCAGCGGCGCCGGCGCCAGCACCATGCCGAGCACCCCCGCCACCCCGCCGGCGCCCGCGCCTGGCGCCGCCACCAGCGCCGCCACCGAAACGCCGATGGCCATGCCACCCCAGGAGCCGGGCGCCCAGCCGCCGGCCACCATGCCCGCCGCCACGCCGAACGCGGTGGTGGTGTCGATCGAGACCGTACCGCGCATGGGTCCCGGCAGCACCTCGGTGGGCGGCAGCACCAGCGGCGCCACCGGGTCGTCGATGGGCCAGGACAAGCAGTACCGCATTACCCTGCGCACCGACGATGGCGCTACCCGCATCGTCACCCAGGACAAGGCGCCCACCTTCCGCAGCGGCGACCGCGTCAACCTGACGGACGGAATGATCAACCGCTAGCGCGGCCGGTGGCGTGGCCGATGGCGCGGCCGGAATCCAGGCGCCCGCGGGGCGGCCTGCGCGCACGCAATGCGACGCGCCGCCTTGCGTGACGCCACGTCTCGCGCTCTTGATGTATTGTCATGCTGATCCCCTCCACTGGAGCATTTCGGCATGAGCGACAAGACCATCAGGCGGCTGCACCAGGCAGTGCGCGACGACATCGGCGACCTGCTCACGCAGCGGCCGCTGCCCAACCCGCACCTCGACCAGCTCGACCCTTTCCTGTTCCTGAACCACCACGGCCCGCAAACCTACGGCCCGGACAACCACGGCCTGCCCTTCGGCCCGCATCCGCACCGCGGCTTCGAAACCGTCACCTTCATCCTCGACGGCATGCTGACCCACCAGGACAGCGCCGGCCACGAGAGCATCATTCGCGCCGGCGGCGTGCAGTGGATGACGGCCGGGCGCGGCATCATCCACGCCGAGATTTCGCCGCGCGAATTCCTGCGCGAAGGCGGCCGCCTCGAACTGCTGCAACTGTGGATCAATCTGCCCGGGCGCCTCAAAATGAGCCCGCCCGCCTACACCGGCCTGCAGCGCGAGCAGATTCCCGCGCTGCCGGTGGCCGGCGGCAAGGGCATCCTGCACCTGGTCGCCGGGCAGTGGGATGGCGTGACCGGCCCGGTCGCCTCGCTGACGGGCGTGTTCATGAGCACCCTCGACCTCCAGGCCGGCGCCACCCTGCGCGTGCCCGACCTGCAGGCGCGCGCCGTCTTCCTGTACGTGGTGCGCGGCAGCCTGACCATCAACGGCCAGCGCGTCGCCGGCTTCCATCTGGCCGAACTGAACGCGGGCGGCGATGCGCTCGAACTGTCCGCCGAAGAAGACAGCCTGGTGCTGTTCGGCCACGCCGAGCCGATCGGCGAGCCGCTGGTCGCGCACGGCCCGTTCGTGATGAACACCCGTGAGGAAATTGCCGCAGCGATCGCCGACTACCAGGCCGGCCGCTTCGGCGCGCCGTTGTAGGCCAACCCGGGCGGGCCGTTACGCATTTCGCGGCGGCCCGCAGCAATCTGCATCAATGGTTCGCTGCGAACCAAGTTCAGCTTCCGACGATCCGATAAGGACACGCTCAGCGCGGGCCTTGTCATGTCGCTCAAAAAACTGTTGTGCATCGCATTCGACGGCGCCGCCGGCGCGGCCGAGCCGTGCGCCGCGCTGGGCGACTGGGACGTGCGCATCGTCACCGGCTGGCGCGACGCCGCGCGCGCGCTGCGCAGCCGCAGCTACCTGGTCGGCCTGGCGCTCGACCTGCCGGGGCCGGATGGCCCTGACGAAGCCGAGCGTTTCTTCCGCGAATACTGGAACGTCCAGTGGATCGGCGTGCTGCCGCCCAACGCCCTCGCCGCGGCCGCCTGCCGCGCCCTGGTGGCCGGCCACCTTGCCGACTTCCACACCCGCCCGGTCGACCCGCAGCGCCTGCTGCACACGCTGGGTCACGCGCACGGCATGGCGCTGCTGCGCGCCCAGCCCGACGGCGTCGCGGCCGCGCCCGACCTGATGGCGCTGACCGGCACCAGCGCCGCGATCGCCCGCCTGCGCGCGCAGATCGCCAAGGTCGCGCAATCGCACGCGCCGGTGCTCATCTGGGGCGAAAGCGGCAGCGGCAAGGAGCTCACCGCGCAGGCCATCCACGGCCAGTCGGCGCGCGCGGCCGGCCCGTTCGTGCCGATCAACTGCGGCGCGATTCCGCCCGCGCTGATCCAGTCCGAGCTGTTCGGCCACGCGCGCGGCGCGTTCACCGGCGCGGCGCGCGACAAGATCGGCCTGATCGAATCGGCAGCCGGCGGCAGCGTGTTCCTCGATGAAATCGCCGACCTGCCGAAAGACCTGCAATCGAACCTGCTGCGCTTCCTGCAGGAGAAAACCATCTACCGGGTCGGCTCGACGCGCGCCGTCACCATCGACGTGCGCGTCATCGCCGCCTCGCACGTCAACCTGCAGCAGGCGGTGGCCGACGGCCTGTTCCGCGAAGACCTGTACTACCGCCTCAATGTGCTGCCGATCGACGTGCCGCCGCTGCGCGAACGGCGCGACGACCTCGACATGCTGGCGCACCACTTCTTCCGCACCTTCGCCGCCGAAAAGGCGCCGCACCTGAAGGGCTTCGGCAGCGACGCGCTGCGCGCGATCCGCGAGCACGACTGGCCCGGCAACGTGCGTGAGCTGATCAACCGCACGCGGCGCGCGATGGTGCTGTCCGAAGGCCGCCTGATCGGGCCGCACGATCTTGGCCTGGCGCCGCGCCGCGCGCCATCGCGCGGCGCCGGCCTCGACGCCTCGCGCATCGACGCCGAGCGCGCCGCCATCGGCGCCAGCCTGGAACGGGCCGGCCGCAACATCACCCATGCCGCGCGCGACCTCGGCGTGTCGCGCATGACGCTGTATCGCCTGCTCGCCAAGCACGGTATCGAGCCGTGAACCCGACTGTATCGCCCGCGTTACCGGGCCCGGCCCCGTGCGCACCGACGTACCTCGCTTCTGTCACAGCGCTGCGACACGATGCGCCGCATCATGCCCGCGCCCGCCTCACTGTGCTGACGCCGGGTTGCGCGGACGCCGGCCGCATCGCCATGCATCTCAGCCGTCGCAGCACCGATACGGCGGCGTCGCGCGGGCGCCCTCGCCGCTCCGCCCCGCGCACGCTTTTTCCCTGTGTTTTCAAGGGCCTGGCGTAGCCGCCGGCGCGCTGGCATCGTCTTTGCAGTAGTACTGCTGCCGGACCAGTCGCCGGACACATCGACCAACTTCACTTCAGTACTCCAAAGGGGCCACTACTATGAAACGAACTCTCTTGGCGGCAGCGATCGCGCTCGCATTCTGCGCAACCGCCAGCGCAAATCCAACCAACACTGCCGGCGGGCCGACCGTCGACGGCCGGCTCATTCAGGTCGCGATCGCGACCAATGCACAAAGCGGCCCCGGGCCACAGGCGAATGAAAATTCGACGGCCACGGACAGCTCGACGCACGACAACGACAACAGCACCGAGCACCATAACGACAACAGCACCGGCCAGAACAACAGCACCGGCTACTCCGAGTCGTACGGCTACGGCACCGCCGCCGCCAACAACGGCGGCACCGCAACGGCGACCGTCAGCGATTCGTTCAACACCAACAAGGCAATCAACGCCAGCAACCTGAGCGGCGAGGTGACGGGCAACACCGTCAGCGGCGTCGGCAGCGTCGCCCTCAACGCCGGCAACAGCACCGCCGGCAATGGCGGCGCCGGCTACGGCGGCAACGGCAAGGGCGGCTCCGCGCTGGGCATCGGCGGCAATGGCGGCCATGCCAAAGGCGCCAACGCCGCCTCGGGCTCCACCGGCGGCAACGCCACCAACAACGGCTATGCCAGCAACGGCGACGCCAACGTCGGCGACAGCACTGCCGGCAACGGCGGCAGGGGCGGCGACGCCATCGGCGCCATCAGCGGCGACGGCGGCAAAGGCGGCGCCGGCGGCAACGGCGGCAGGGGCGGCGCCGGTGGCGACGTCTACGGCGGCAACGGCGGCAAGGGCGGCCTCGCTGTCGGCGGCTGGGGCGGCGATGCGGGCTACACCAAGGCGGGCGGCGGCGGCCGCACGGGCAGCGCGGGCAGCGCCAACGGCGGCGACGCCGGCCATGCCCTGGGCGGCATAGCGGCAGCGGGCAGCGCCGCCAGCGGCAGCAACACCAGCGGTGACGGCGGCACCGGCACGGCCGCAGGCGCAGCAGTGTCGGTCGCCGCGGCTGCGGGCGGCGCTGGCACATCCGGCGCCGGCGGCGCCGGCGGCACCGGCGGCACCAGCGGCGCGGGCGGCGCGGGCGGCACTGCCGCCAGCACTGCCGGCAATGGTGCGGCAGGCACTGGCGGTGCGGGCGGCGCAGGCGCCGGCGGCACCAGCTCCGGAGCGGCTGGCGGCAATGGCGCCGCGGGTGCCGCGGGCGGAGCCTCCGGCGACGCGTCGAACACCGCTGGCAACGGCGCGACGGGCGGCGCTTCGTCGAACGGCAACGCCAGTAACGGCCCATCCACCGTCGGCGATGCGACGGCCGGCAATGGCGGCGCGGGCGGCAGCGGCGGCACCAACACGGCGGGCAATGGCGGCGACGGCGGCACCAATACCGCCGCTGCTGGAGCTGGCGGCGCGGGCGCCGGCGCGGCGGGCGGCGACAGCGGCGCGGTCAGCGTTGATGCGGGCACCTTCAATGCGTCCAACACCATGACCACTGTGGGTCAGTCGGCGGCCGGCATCTTCCTCGCCAGCCAGAACACCGGCATTGCGGCGCTCGTGCAGCAAAACGTCAACGTCCAGGCCAACCTGAACGTCGGCAGCCACTAAGCGGCTGGCCGCCGCACCGAGCCCATCCGGTGCGGCGGCTTCACCTGCCATCGAAAGGAGAAGCCATGCTTCCTTTATCCAGCCGCCGCGGCATCATGATTGCCGCCATGCTCGCGTGGTCGGCCGGCGCCCACGCGCAGCAATCCGGTCCCGGCGCCGAAGCAGTCGCCGACGCCGGCGCCCCTCTCGCGCAAGCGTCCGCGCTACCACGCCAGCAGGCGCCGGAGCCGCGGGAGCCGTTCGCGTCCGCGGTGCCCGCCGATGACGCCCAGCTCGAGCGCTCGCGCGGCGGCGACGTCCGCACCCTGATCGACACCAGATTCACCGGCGCCGTCAACGGCAATTCGGCGACCAACATCAGCACCGGATGGAACATCATCGAAGGAGGATCGTTCGCCAACATGAGCGGCATTCCGGTCGTGATCCAGAATTCCGGCGCCAACGTGCTGATTCAAAGCGCCACCGTCATCAATCTTCAGATGCAATAGCCATGAACATCAAGCGCCTCGCCGCCGCGTTGCTGCTGCCCTGCGCGGCCCAGCAGGCCGCGGCCATCGATCTGCCCGGCATCGGCGGCGCCCGCTATTCGGTGCTGGTGGCGAGCATGAAGGAAATGCGCTTCAAGAGCACGCTGCGCCAGCAATACGATTTCAGCTGCGGCTCGGCCGCCGTGGCCACCCTGCTCACGCATCACTACGGCGTGGCGGCCAGCGAGCAATCGGTGTTCGTGCAGATGTATGCGCAAGGCGACCAGAACAAAATCCGCAAGGAAGGCTTCTCGCTGCTCGACATGAAGCGCTTCCTGGCGGCCAAGGGCTTCCAGGCGGACGGCTTCAAGCTGCCCTTGCAAAAGCTGGTCGACGCCAAACTTCCGGCCATCGTGCTGGTTTCCGAAAAGGGCTACAACCATTTCGTCGTCATCAAGGGCGCCGCCGACGGCCGCATCCTGATCGGCGATCCGGCCAACGGCACGCGCTCGCTGCCGCGCGCGGCCTTCGAACAAATCTGGGGCAACAAGCTGCTGTTCGTCATTCACGGCGCCGCCAAGGCGCCCGCCTTCAACCGGCTCGCCGACTGGCGCGCCGCGCCGCACGCGCCGCTCGGCGCCGGCATCAATCGCGAGGGCCTGAGCGGCATCACCATGGCCAAGCGCGGACCGGGCGACTACTAACGGGAGATCTTCATGCGAAGCACCAATGAACTCTTGCACGTGAGCCTGTGGCTCGCGCTTGCCGGCTTCGGCGCGCCGGCGCTGGCTGCCGATGGCGCAGGCCCGGCCGACGACTGGCAGCCGGTCGACGCCGCACAGCTCGAGGCCACGCGCGGCGGCTTCACCTTGCCGAACGGCCTGGCGATGTCGCTCGGCATCGAGAAGACGGTCTCGATCAATGGCGACATCGTCGCGCACACGCGCATCGAGATTGCCGACCTGAACCGGCTCAGTTCTGCGCAGGCAATCCAAACCCACGATGCCCTGTCGTCCGTCAAACTCATCCAGAACGGCAGTGACAACATCTATCAAGCGGGCGACGCCGCGCACGCGCTTGGCGGCGTCGTCATCCAGAACACGCTGAACGATCAACTGATACGCAGCGAGACCGTGATCAGTGCGAGCGTGAACAGCGGCAGCCTGGCCAGGAGCCTCAATTTTCAAAGCAGCCTGAACGATGCGCTGGCGCGCGCCGTCGGCGCCCAATGATGTCGCGCCACCCCAGCCATCCGATCGGAGGAAGCATGCAGCACATTCTCGCCACTGGTTTGCGCAGCGCCGGACTGTCGGCCCTGTTGCTCAGTCCCATCTCGCACGCGCGTCCGCAGGAGGATCTCACGCACCGGGACCTGACCAACCAGCTCAACATCATCAAACAGGAACTGGCGGCCCAGCGCAAGGCGCTCGAGGCGCTGGCGCGCGAAGTGGCGGCGCAACGCGCGCTGGAGCGCGAGCTCGGCGCCACCTTCGCCGGCAGCGTGCGCAGCGTCAGTGCGGAACAGCTCGAGGCGCAGCGCGGCACCGGCCATGGCGCCGGCCAGGAACTGCCCGGCGCCGAGGCCGCTAATGGCCAGACAGCGCCCGTGCCCAGCCAGCCCATCGTGGCCCAGCAGCCCGCGCCGCAGCCGCCCCCCGCGGTGCTGCCGCGCGGCGCGGTGGGCCGGCCGCCGGCGCGCGACAACCGTCCGCCCGCGGTCGCGCCGCTGTTCGAGCAGCCCGGCGTGCTCACGCCGCGCGGCAAGGTCGTGCTCGAACCGTCCGCGCAATTCGCCTACTCATCCAGCAACCGGATTTCGCTGGTCGGCTACACCGTCATCCCGGCGCTGCTGATCGGACTGGTCGACGTGCGCGAAGTAAAGCGCAACACCTTCACCGCCGCGCTGACCGGCCGCCTCGGCGTGTCGAACCGGCTCGAGGCCGAACTGAAAATTCCGTACGTGTACCGCTCCGATTCATCCGTCAGCCGCGAAGTGTTTACCGGCACCGCGGTCGACCGCGTGTTCGACACCAGCGGCCGCGCCATCGGCGACGCCGAATACGCGCTGCGCTACCAGATGAACGACGGCGGCGCCGACAAGCCCTACTTCATCGGCGGCATGCGCTTCAAGTTCCGCACCGGGCGCGATCCGTTCAGCGTCGTCACCGACTGCCTGAAACGCTGCATCGGCGAGAACGTCACCGGCAGTGGCCTGCCGCTGGACCTGCCGACCGGTTCCGGCTTCTACTCGGTGCAGCCCAACCTCACCTGGCTGTTCCCCTCCGATCCGGCAGTGTTCTTCGGCAGCGTCAGCTACCTGCACAATTTCAAGCGACGCGACATCAGCCGCCTGGTGCTGGGCGGCGAGCGCGAATTCCTCGGCGAGATCAAGCCGGGCGGCGTGGCCGGCTTCAATTTCGGCATCGGCCTGGCCCTCAACGACAAGGCTTCGTTCAGCCTCGGCTACGACCATCAGTCGATCGCCCGCACGCGCCAGAACGGCGTGCCGGTGCCGGGCGCGGTGCGTACCCAGCTTGGCACCCTGCTGCTCGGCTACTCCTACCGCCTCAGCGAAAAGCGCACGCTCAACGTCTCGGTCGGGGCCGGCCTGACGCGCGACACGCCCGACGTCTCGCTCACCGTCCGCATTCCCACCAGCTTCTGACAAAGCCTGGAGTCAGGTCCGGCGGAGCGACGGGGACGCCCAGTCCCGGTCGCCTATCCGCCCCTCGTCGCCGCGCCGCGTATTGGTGCGGCGACGGATTTCGATTACATTAGGAGCGCCCGTCACAACCGAGACCGATCAATGAAGCTTGCTCCCCTGGTGGAAACCACCCGCGGCTATCCGTCCTCCGGCTACGCCGCCGAAAACCTCCACCTCGGCTCGGTCGCCGTGGTCGACACCGACGGCAAGCTGCTGTGGCATGCCGGCGACCCGGACTTCATGACCTTCACGCGTTCGGCCATCAAGCCGTTCCAGGCCCTGCCTTTCCTGCTGGCCGACGGCCCCGCGCGCTTCGGCCTCACGTCGTCGGAAGTCGCGCTGCTGTGCGCCAGCCACTCGGGCGAGCCGAAGCACATCGCCACGGTCAGCGCCATGCTCGCGAAAATCGGCCTGGACGAAAGTGACCTCGAATGCGGCTGCCACGCGCCGCTGTATTACGACAGCGTCGGCCAGCCGGCGCCGCCCGACGGCCGCTGGAACCAGCTGCATCACAACTGCTCCGGCAAACACAGCGGCTTTCTCGCGTGGTGCCGCCTGCACGACAAGCCGACCGCCGGCTACGTCGATCCGGCCCATCCCTTGCAGCAAGCGATCCGCGCGAGCCTGGCCGACAGCGCGGGGCTCGACGCCGGCGCCATGCCCACCGGACTGGATGGATGCTCGGCGCCGAACTACGCGCTGCCGCTGTCGCGCCTCGCGCACCTGTACGCGCGCCTGGCGCAGGGCCATGGCGATCCGCGCCTGGGTGCGCCGATGGGCGACCTGTTCGACGCCATGACCGCGCACCCCGACCTGGTGTCGGGCGAGGCGCGCTGCGACTTGGCCTACATGGCCGCCGGCGCGGGCGACTGGGTGACCAAGGTCGGCGCCGACGCGGTGCAAACCATCGGCGTGCGTTCCGCCGGCCTCGGCATCGCCATCAAGATCGCCGACGGCGCCGTGCGCAGCCTGCAGTGCGCCACCTTCAGCGTACTCGACCAGCTTAGGCTGCTCGATGCGCGCCAGCGCGCGATGCTCGAGCACTATCGCGAGCCCGAACTGAAAAACGTGCGCGGCGCAAAAGTGGGCACGATCAGGCCGGTGTTCAAGATGCAGCGCGCCCAATAACGGCGCCGGATTCCCGCGAACGAACCCGCGTCTGATACCCAGCGCACGCTGTTCGTCGCAGCGCCGTTGTAAGCGAGCCACGCACGCGAAAAACTTCAATTGCGCGGGGCCGCACGAATGCGCTGGACTCTGCAAATCGTTGCCAACGGGAGTACACTTGTGCTCATGAACAATACCAAAAAAGTCGCGGGTTTCGCCGGCATTGCGAGCATGCTCTGGCTCGGTTTTGCCGGTGCAATCGCGGCCAGCCAGCGCCGGCTGGTGTTCAACCCCACGGTCAAACGCGAAGTCGATCGTCCGCGCAGCAGCGGCCACCGCACCCGGCCCATCGTGCTGCGCGCCGCCGACGGCACCAAGCTTTCCGGCTGGCTGATGACGCCGGCGGTGGTCGGGCCGCATCCCGGCGTCATTTATTTCGGCGGCCGCTCCGAAGAAGTGTCGTGGGTGGCGCGCGACGCCGGCAAGCTGTTCCCCGGCATGGCGGTGCTGGCCGTGAACTACCGCGGCTACGGCGACTCGCAAGGCGATCCGGCCGAACAGCACATGGTCGACGACGGCCGCATGCTGTTCGACTGGCTGGCCCAGCGCGGCCACGTCGATCCGCGCCGCATCGCCATCGTCGGCCGCAGCCTCGGCTCGGGCGTCGCGGTGCAGGTCGCGATGCAATGCGCGGCCCACTCGGTGGTCCTGATCACTCCCTACGATTCGATTCTCGCGATCGCCAAGCGGCGCTTCCGCACCATGCCGATCGAGTACGTGCTGCGCCACCGCTTCGAGTCCGTCAAGTATGCGTCGTCGCTGACGGCGCCGACCTACGTGCTGCGCGCGGCCTTCGACGACATCGTGCCGCACTCGCACACCGACCTGCTGGTGGCCAAGCTGGGCAAGCTGCACAAGGACGAAATCGTGCCCGACTCCGACCACCTGAACATCCCCTATCTCGAAGGCACGCAGACCCGCATCGCCGACTTCCTCAGCAACCAGTTCCTGCAGCCGCGCGCCTGATCACGACAGCAGCCCCATGATCCAGGAGGGGTGAAACGGCAAGCCCGCCAGGCCCGCCACGCCGAAAAACACGCCGATCGCGGTCGGCACGATGGCCGCCCAATACAGCCAACGCTGCGCCGTCAACGTGGTAATCGCCAGCAGCGAAATGGCGATCGCCAGCAGCGCGTCGGACAAGTCGAACTGGTCGTCGCGGTAGTTCGATGCGTCGTAGGTTTTCTGGTCCTGCTCCGCCTGCAGGCGCACCTGCTCCTTTTTTACCTTTTGGTCGGCCGCGAGCGCTTCGTATTTCTTCACGGCGTCGGCGTACGCGCCCTGTTCCGCCGCCGGGCGCGCCAGGGCCGCCAGCTTCATCTGCGTCGCAGTGGCGGCGGCGATTTCCTCGCGCACGTTGCGCGCCTGGTAGTAGGACCAGTGGTCGATCTTGTCGGCCTGCGCCTGCTGCATTCCCTGCACGATGTTGTCGTCCTTGACCTTGCAAACGCCCATGAAGGTCGCCAGAAGGGCCACGGTGACGGCGACGCGCCGGTTCAGGGAGGCGGCGTGACTGGCTTCGCCGGCGATGTCGACGACTTCGGTAATTTCCATGAATGTGGACGATGTGGTGAGTAGGCCAGCTCGAAAAACGTCCTGGACTGAGGACGCGTTGACAACACCTTACATCCAGTAACCTGGCGGTAATGATTCGATGGGTACTATGCGGGTTGTCGCACATACGCGGCCCCGCTGGCGACCTATGCTATCCCGACTTACTCAATTCATCAGGAAGGCAACATATGAAAACCAAACTCGTTTCGCTCGCTCTCGCCATGTCGCTCGCTTCGGTATCGGGCGTGTCGAGCGCAGGCTGCCTCAAAGGCGCGCTGGTCGGCGGCGTGGCAGGACACGTGGCAGGACGTCATGGACTGGCGGGAGCGGCCGCCGGATGCGCGGTCGGCCATCACATGAGCAAGAAGAAGCAGCGCGAGCAGGCGGCGCAGCAGCAGGCCGCGGCGCAAGCGCAGGCTAACGCACAGGCAGCGGCGAAGAAGAAATAACAGCTTCGGACGCGCCGCCGACCAAAGGCAGGGGTCAGGTCCGGCGGACCTGACCCCGGGTTTGAAGCCGGTGCATGAACTGCCTCGTGAACGCTCAGAACATCGCGTACACGTAGGGCGACAGTTCCGCCTCGGGCGCGTCGCCCGCCAGCGCAGCTTTCGCGGCCCGCGCCGCATCGGCGAACTGGCCGGCCTGAGCCGCCAGCTCGTTGCGCCCCAATGACAGCCAGTGCGCTGCCAGGCGCTGTTCGAGGTCGGCAAAATCCGAGCACGATGCGCTGGTGAAATCGGCGCGCGTCATCGATGCGCGCTTGCGCCGCACGTAGTAGCTCAACCACGAAACGTCCGGCTCGAGCGGAAACGCCTGCACGCCGGCCTCGCGCATGCGCTGCGCCATCGGCAGCAGCACCTCGTCGAACAGCGGGCCCATCGCGCTCGCCATCTTTGCGTCTTCAATCGAGTTCATAGGTCTTCCTCCAGTCTTCCTGCTCGTTCAATGCGGGCTGCTCGTGGCGCCACAGGATCACGTCTTCCAGCACAAGCATGTCCATTTCCGTCCGCACGAAGCAGCGGTACGCATCTTCCGGCGAGCACACGATCGGCTCGCCGCGCACGTTGAATGAGGTGTTCACCAGCATGCCGCAGCCGGTCAGCGCCTCGAACGCGCGGATCAAAGCGTGGTACTCGGGATTGGTGGCGGCGTCTACCGTCTGCACGCGCGCCGAATAATCGACGTGGGTGATCGCGGGCACGTCGCTGCGCGCCTGGTTGATCACGGCCAGCATGTCGTCGTTGCCTTCGTCGAAACGCACCCTGTCCATCTCGATGCGCCGCTCTTCGCGCACCGGCGCGATTAGCAGCATGTAGGGGCTGTCGCAATCGAGCTCGAAGTATTCGCCGCAGCGCTCGCGCAGCACGCTCGGCGCGAACGGCCGGAACGACTCGCGGTACTTGATCTTCAGGTTCATCGTCTCCTGCGTGGTCGGACTGCGCGGATCGCCCAGGATCGAGCGGGCGCCCAGCGAGCGCGGGCCGAACTCCATCCGTCCCGAGAACCAGCCGACGATTTTGCCCTCGGCCAGCGCGGCGGCCACCAGCGCCAGCCGCTCGGCCTGGTCCGCCACCAGCGTGTGCGGGTAGGCGTGGCGGTTGACGAAGGCCAGCACCTCGCTGGTCGAATACGCCGGGCCCAGATAGCTGCCCTGCTGGGCGTCGCCGCCGTCAGCGGTCATCACGCGCGGCCGGTCGAAGTAGACGTGTTCGGCCAGCAGCGCCGCGCCCAGTGCGCCGCCGGCGTCGCCCGCCGCCGGCTGGATCCACACCTTGTCGAAGATGCCCTCGGCCACCAGCTTGCCGTTGGCGACGCAATTGAGCGCCACGCCGCCGGCCATCACGAGGTTCGATTCGCCGGTGATCGAGCGCAGGTGGCGCGCGGTGCGCAGCATGATTTCCTCGGTCAGCTTCTGCACGCTGGCGGCCAGGTCCATCTCGCGCCGCGTGATCGGCGACTCCGGCCGGCGCGCCGGCCCGCCGAACAGCGCCGCGAAGCGCTCGCCCGTCATCACCATGCCGCTCAGGTAGCCGAAATAGGAGGTGTCGAGCCGATACGAGCCGTCGTCGCGCACGTCGATCAGGTGCTCGATGATCGCCTTGTAGTAGCGCGGCTCGCCGTACGGCGCCAGCCCCATCAGCTTGTACTCGCCGGAGTTGACCTTGAAGCCGCAGAAATAGGTGAAGGCGCTGTAGAGCAATCCGAGCGAATGCGGATAGTTAATCTCCGAGAACAGGCGCAAGTCCTTGCCGTCGCCGGCGCCCAGGCTGGTGGTGGCCCACTCGCCGACGCCGTCGATGGTCAGCACCGCGGCGCGCTCGAACGGCGATGGGTAGAAGGCGCTGGCCGCGTGCGCCATGTGGTGCTCGGCGAACAGCACCTGGCCTTCGCGCCCGAGCGAGCCGAGCGCGCGCCGCACGTGGTCGTTGACCCACACCTTGTCGCCGAGGATCTGGCCGGCCGCCTTGAGGAACTGTTCGCGCCCCTCCTCGCCGGCGGCCAGCGCGTTCTCGACCACGCGGTCGAAGGTCGCCAGCGGATTGTCGTAGAAGATGATCGCGTCGAGCTCGTCGGGATTGACGAAGCCCTCTTCCAGGCAGTAATTGATGGCATTGACGGGGAAACGCGGATCGTGCTTCTTGCGCGAGAAACGTTCTTCCTGCGCGGCCGCGACGATGGCGCCGTCGCGCACCAGCGCGGCCGCCGAGTCGTGATAAAAGGCGGAAATACCGAGAATGGTTTTGCTCATGTCATGTGCCTCATCGTGCGTCGCTCCACAGGTTCAGGGGAAACCAAACGGAAAGATAGGCGGCCGAATCTTTGCGATCAGGCATGCCGACATCCCATTCTGCGGCGCGTTGTCGTTTGTGCATTTGGGCGGTATCAACTTCAGGTGCGGGTCCGCGGCAATTCGCACGGGCTGCCTGGATCGCAGATGCGGTTGCGCGAACGCTAAAAGCAGGTAAAGTGATGGCTTAACAACCGATCAATTCAGAGGTGAGCCATGAACGACGAAAATTTCAACCTAAGCCTGCGCAAGTTCCTGAAGATGGTCGGCGTGAGCTCGCAAAACGAAATCGAGAAAGCGGTCGCCAAGGCCATCGCCGACAAAACCATTTCCGGCAACGAAGCGCTGCCGGCGACGATGACGCTGGAAATTGCTGGCGTTAAATTGAACGTGAAATTCGACGGCGTCATCTCGCTCGAATGAGTCCATCATGGAAATGAAGAAGATCAATGCAGGCAAGCTGCGCGCGATCGGCTACGACGCACGCGAACGCATCCTGCGCGTCGAGTTCGACGATGGCAGCGCGATCGATTACTCCGGCGTGGGCAACGAAACCTGGCGCCGGTTTTCCACGTCCGGCGTAGCCTGGAGCTTTTACCGTGACAATATCGAGGAAGAGTTCCACGGCACGCGTGGCCGCGCCACCCCGCGCCGGAAGCCGGCCGGGCTCGATGAGCTGTTCGGCGGTCCGACTGGCGATTCGGACACCTGATCAGCCCGGTGTCAGGTCCTGCGGACCTGGGACCCTGTTTTCTCGCCGCATGGAATTTCACCCGTTAGAAGGATGTCCTTTGAATTCGAACTCCCTGATCGCACTCTCCTTGTCGCTCGCTTTCTCGATTCCCGCCGCGGCCCAAACACCCGCGCCACCATCTTCCGCCACCGACCCCATCACGACGCTGGTCGGCCAGCTCGACCTCGAAAAGTACAAGGCCACCATCAAGGGGCTGACGCGCTTCGGCGACCGCCGCCAGGGCACCGAGCGCAACCGCCAGGCGCTCGACTGGATCGAAGCGCAGCTCAAGTCCTACGGCTGCACCAACACCGAACGGCTGCGCTACGAATTCACCCAGCCCGCGCCGCCGCCCGCTGGCGCACTGGCGCCGAAGCGCGCCGTCGTGCCGGGCGGCCGCGGCGGCCCCGCTGGCCAGGGCGGCAGCATCCTGTTCGGCAATCGCGCCGCAACCGGCGTCAACACCGATCCGATGCTGCAGCGCGACGAACGGCTGCGCGCGCTGAACGCCGAGCAGACGCCGGTCGGCACGACGCCGCGCGAGAATGTGTACTGCACCAAGATCGGCACCACCCATCCCGAAGAAATGTACATCGTCAGCGCGCACATGGACGGTATCGGCTTCGGCGAGGCCGCCAACGACGATGGCTCAGGCACCGCGCTGGTGATGGAACTGGCCCGCATTCTGAACGCGCCCGGCGTCGAGACCGACCGCTCGATCCGGTTCGCGCTGTGGAATAACGAAGAGACCGGCTTGAACGGCGCGCGCGCCTATGTCGATCAACGCAAGGACCTGCAGGGCATCGAATCGCCGAAAGGCTCCGGCAAGTATCCCGAACCGAAGTGGCTCGGCGTGATCCAGCACGACATGATGATGTGGGATCACGGCATGCCGATCCCGCAGCTCGACGGCGCCGGCAAGCCGGTGCTGGACGCCAAGGGACAAGTCATCTATGTGTCGCCGAAGGAGCAGCGGCGCGAGGCCGACGTCAACATCGAATTCCAGTCGGCATCGAAGCAGGCCGACGCGTCTGCCAAGCTGGCGTGGGTGTTCCACGCGGCCAACGGCAAGTATGCGACCGATTATCCGGCCGCCGTCGGCCCCCACATGACCAACACCGACTCGACGCCGTTCATGGACTACGTGCCGTCCATCTCACTGCGCGAGAACGAGCGCGGCATGCAGATCGGCGCCGGATGGAATCCCAACTGGCACCAGCCGAGCGACATCTACAGCACCTATTCGGACAAGGACTTCCTGCTCGGCCTGAATGCCGCGCAGACGACGCTCGCTGCGATCGCTCAGCTGAGCGGGGTCCGAATCAGGAAGTGAGGAGGGGCGGGGTCTGGTCCTGCGGACCCGACCCCATTTTGGTCGCCCGCACCAATCGCCCAGGAACCATCCTCATCGAACCGGCGTCAGGAGCAATCAGGGTTTCGCACGACTCTCGATAATCATCCTGACGAGCAGGTACAGGCGCGGCGCAATGCTGTTCAGTTCCACGTATTCGTCTTCGCCGTGGAAATTGCCTCCCACCGGACCGAAGCCATCGAGCGTCGATGCGCCCACCGCGGCGGTGTAGTTTGCGTCTCCCGCGCCGCCCGATCCTTCCAGCGCCAGCGTTTTTCCGAGTTCAGCGTAAATTGCCTGTGCGCGCGCGGCCAGCACCTGGGTGCGCGGGTTGAGCGGCATCGGGGCCATGCCGCGTTCCACGCTGGTTTTCACCTCGGTTCCGGCGATAAGCTTTTTCTCGGCCAAGCGCGCCATGTCCTTTTCCACCCGATCGAATTCGTCGCTGGTGGCGGCGCGCATGTCGCCGCGCACAGCGGCCGCATCGGGGATCACATTATCGCGATCGCCCGAATGGAATACGGTGAAGTTCACGGTCGTCTGTTTGCCAGCGTCGCCGAGGTTGGCCATCTGCAGCACCTGGTGCGCCGCTTCCATCGCCGCATTGCGTCCCGCGCCAGGATTGTTCCCGGCGTGCGACGCCTTGCCTTTGACATCAATGTGCAGGGTGCCCGACCCCTTGCGCCACACGACCATGCCGTCGGAAGGCCGCCCGCCTTCGAGGCTCAGCGTGACGTCATGCTGTTTGGCCAGGGTCTCGATCAGCTTGTAGCTTCCCTTCGAGAAGGTCTCTTCGTTCGAATTGACGAACAGCGTGATCTGCGCGAAATCGTCGAACTTCATTTGCTGCAGCAGCTTGATCGCATGGAGCGCAAGGACCATGCCGCCCTTGTCGTCCACCACGCCAGGACCGTACGCACGGTCGCCCTCGACGCGGAATGGCCGCGCCTTCGCGCTGCCGTCGGCGAATACCGTGTCCATGTGGGTCATCAGCAGAATCTTCGCTTTGCCTTTGCCGGTCAGCGTCGCCACGATGTTGTTGCCGATCGCTGGCGCGGCCGACACCAGCTCCACCTTCATGCCGCGCTTTTTCGCCTCCGCGACGATGATCGCACTCACCTGTTCCAGCCCTTTTTCGCTGCCGGTGCCGGAGTCGATATTTACCAGCGTGCCAAGCAGCTTGACGAATTCGGCACGCTGCTCACCGGCGCGCTCGAACAGCTCCTTGTCCATCGGCGCAGCCGCCATGGCCGGCAAGCTGCAGGCCAGGAGAAGTGCGATACAGCCTTTTTGCATCAGGGAAGATACGAATGGCATGGCGTCCTCGTGTCGATGGTTGTGCAGGAAGGGAGCACACAGGGTAGCATGCAAGTAACAAAAAAATGCAAAACATGCAATTTTATCCGGAATGTGCGCCAGCGCCATGAGTGCCGGCGAAGCGCGCACTGCGCCCTGCGGGGCGACCGCTTTCCAATCTCCGATGCAAGGCCCGCAGGGAGAAGCAGGGATTTTCGATGGGGCTTTGCGGCGCGCCAGCGAAAACGAACGCGGAGCGTCTTGCTTCCACCATGAAACAAATGCAAAAAGCCACCCGAGGGTGGCTTTTTCCACATTTGTATTCTTGGCGGAGAGAGGGGATCCGGCCACGTCCCGCGGCCCCGCTGCGCCCTGCAAGGCGACAGCTTTCGAATCCCCCACGCAAGGCGCGCAGGCGCCTTGCTTCTCTCCGCCACGAAACAAATGCAAAAAAGCCACCCGAGGGTGGCTTTTTCCACATTTGTATTCTTGGCGGAGAGAGGGGGATTCGAACCCCCGTTAGGATATTATCCTAAACACGCTTTCCAGGCGTGCGCCTTCAACCACTCAGCCATCTCTCCTGCTTGCTTCGCTTTCACGAAGCCGCAGATTATATCAAACATTCCGGCTGAGCACCAAGAAATTCCCCGCCCTCTCCTATGAAGCTTCCTTCAGCTGCTCCAGGATCGCCGGATTTTCCAGCGTCGACACGTCCTGCGTGATCGTCTCACCCTTGGCCAGCACACGCAGCAGGCGCCGCATGATCTTGCCCGAGCGCGTCTTCGGCAGGTTGTCGCCGAAGCGGATCTCCTTCGGCTTGGCGATCGGCCCGATCTCCTTGGCCACCCAGTTGCGCAGCTCGAGCGCCAGCTTCTTGGCTTCCTCGCCCGTCGGCCGCGCCTGCTTGAGCACTACGAACGCGCAGATCGATTCGCCCGTGGTCTCGTCCGGCTTGCCCACCACCGCCGCTTCGGCCACCAGCGGATTGGCCACCAGCGCCGACTCGATTTCCATCGTGCCCATCCGGTGTCCCGACACGTTCAGCACGTCGTCGATGCGCCCGGTGATGGTGAAGTAGCCGGTTTCCTTGTTGCGGATCGCGCCGTCGCCGGCCAGGTAGTACTTGCCGCCCAGCTCTTCCGGGAAGTAGCTGGTCTTGAAGCGCTCCGGGTTGCCCCAGATGGTGCGGATCATCGACGGCCACGGCCGCTTGACCACCAGGATGCCGCCCTGCCCGTTCGCCACGTCGGCGCCGGCCTCGTCGACGATCGCCGTCATGATGCCCGGCAGCGGCAAGGTGCACGAACCCGGCACCATCGGCGTCGCGCCCGGCAGCGGCGTGATCATGTGGCCGCCCGTCTCGGTCTGCCAGAACGTGTCGACGATCGGGCAATGCTCGTTGCCGACGTTCTTGTAGTACCACATCCACGCTTCCGGATTGATCGGCTCGCCCACCGATCCCAGCAGGCGCAGGCTCGACAGGTCGTAGTTCTTCGGATGCACTTTCGGATCGACGTCGGCGGCCTTGATCAGCGAGCGGATCGCCGTCGGCGCCGTGTAGAAAATCGTCACCTTGTGCTTGGCGATGGTCTCCCAGAAGCGCCCCGCGTTCGGATACGTCGGGATGCCTTCGAACACGATCTCGGTGCCGCCGACGGCCAGCGGGCCGTAGGCGATGTAGCTGTGCCCGGTCACCCAGCCGATGTCGGCGGTGCACCAGAAAATGTCGTCCTTTTTGAGGTCGAACGTCCACTTCATCGTCAGCGCGCACCACAGCAGGTAGCCGCCGGTCGAGTGCTGCACGCCCTTCGGCGTGCCGGTCGAGCCTGACGTGTAGAGGATGAACAGCGGATGCTCGGCGTCGACCCACTCCGGCTCGCATTCGGCCGGCTGGTTCGCCACCAGGTCGTGCAGCCACAGGTCGCGCCCTTCCTTGAACGCGATGTTGCCGCCGGTGCGCTTGTAGACGATGACGTTCTTGATGCTGTCGCAGCCGCCCAGCGCCAGCGCCTCGTCGACGATGGCCTTCAATGGCAGCTGCTTGCCGCCGCGCAGCTGCTCATCCGCGGTGATCACGGCCACCGCGCCGGCGTCGATGATGCGCTCCTGCAGCGATTTGGCCGAGAAGCCGCCGAACACGACGGAATGCGTAGCGCCGATCCGCGCGCAGGCCTGCATCGCCGCCACGCCTTCGATCGACATCGACATGTAAATGATGACGCGGTCGCCCTTCTTGATGCCGCGCGCCTTCAGGCCGTTGGCGAATTTGCACACGCGCTCGTACAGCTCCTGGTAGGTCGCGCGCATGACGGCGCCGTCGTCGGCCTCGAAAATGATCGCGGTCTTGTTGGCGTTGCCGTTCTTCAGGTTGCGGTCGAGGCAGTTGTACGAGGCATTCAGCTGGCCGTCGCCGAACCACTTATAGAACGGCGCACCGGACTCGTCGAGCGTGCTGGTGAACGGCTTGTGCCAGTCCAGGTTCTCGCGCGCCAGGCGCGCCCAGAAGCCTTCGTAATCGGCCGCCGCCTCGGCGCACAGCTTTTCGTATGCCGGCATGCCGGAAATGGCCGCGTTCGCGCTGAACTGGGCCGGCGGCGCGAACACGCGGTGCTCGTGCAAACCCTGGTTGTCCTGCTGGTTGGTGTCTGTTCCGGCCATGATCGTCTCCCTAATTTTTTTATCCACATTAGACATGCTCGCTTACTGAGCGCTTACATCCGCTTGCCCAGCCTGCAAGGTGTCGATTTTACCAACCTTTGGGCCGGCCATTGCGCTTATCCGCAAGCCATTTGCGACGCGTGTAAAATGACGCGTAGAAAATTTTGCCTTGCCTCCCCGTCCTTACTACCCGCGAGAACCTCCATGACTATCATCAAGCAGGAAGACCTGATCGAATCGGTCGCCGCCGCCCTCCAGTACATCAGCTATTACCACCCGGCCGACTATATCCAGCACCTGGCGCGCGCCTACGACGCCGAGCAGAGCCCGGCCGCCAAGGACGCGATCGCGCAGATCCTGACCAACTCGCGCATGTGCGCCGAAGGCAAACGCCCGATCTGCCAGGACACCGGCATCGTCAACGTGTTCCTGAAGATCGGCATGGGCGTGCGCTTCGAAGGTTTCTCCGGCACCGTCACCGACGCCGTCAACGAAGGCGTGCGCCGCGCCTACAACTTCGACGACAACAAGCTGCGCGCTTCGATCGTCGCCGACCCGCAGTTCGAGCGCAAGAACACCAAGGACAACACGCCAGCCGTGGTGCACATGGAGCTGGTCGAGGGCGACACCGTCGACGTCAAGGTCGCGGCCAAGGGCGGCGGCTCGGAGAACAAGTCGAAGTTCGTCATGCTCAACCCGTCCGACTCGCTGGTCGACTGGGTCATGAAGACCGTGCCGACGATGGGCGCCGGCTGGTGCCCGCCCGGCATGCTGGGCATCGGCATCGGCGGCACCGCCGAGAAGGCGATGCTGATGGCCAAGGAGGTGCTGATGGACGACATCGACATGTTCGAACTGAAGCAGCGCGGCCCGCAGAACAAGACTGAGGAACTGCGCATCGAACTGTGCGACAAGATCAACGCGCTGGGCATCGGCGCCCAGGGCCTGGGCGGCCTGACCACCGTGCTCGACGTGAAGATCATGATGTACCCGACCCACGCCGCCTCCAAGCCGGTCGCGATGATTCCGAACTGCGCCGCCACGCGCCACGCGCACTTCGTGCTCGACGGCTCGGGCGCCGCCTACATCGAGCCGCCGTCGCTGTCGACCTGGCCCGACGTGCACTGGACGCCGGACACCGAGAAATCGCGCCGCGTCGACCTGAACACGCTCACCAAAGAAGAAGTCGCCTCGTGGAAGCCGGGCCAGACCCTGCTCCTGAACGGCAAAATGCTGACCGGCCGCGACGCCGCGCACAAGCGCATCCAGGACATGCTGGCCAAGGGCGAGCCGCTGCCGGTCGATTTCACCAATCGCGTGATCTACTACGTCGGCCCGGTCGATCCGGTGCGCGACGAAGCGGTCGGCCCGGCCGGCCCGACCACCGCCACGCGCATGGACAAGTTCACCGACATGATGCTGGAAAAGACCGGCCTGATCGCGATGATCGGCAAGGCCGAGCGCGGCCCCGCGGCGATCGAATCGATCCAGAAGCACAAGTCGGCTTACCTGATGGCTGTCGGCGGCGCCGCCTACCTGGTGTCGAAGGCGATCAAGTCGGCCAAGGTGCTCGGCTTCCACGACATGGGCATGGAAGCGATCTACGAATTCGACGTCACCGACATGCCGGTCACCGTCGCGGTCGATTCGAACGGCACCTCGGTGCACAACACCGGGCCGAAGGAATGGGCGGCGAAGATCGAATCGCTGTCCTCCGTCGGCAAGATTCCGGTCACCGTCGCCTAAGGCATGGCGACGCCGGCAGACGCCCCGATCGGGGTGTTCGACTCGGGTGTGGGCGGCCTGTCCGTGCTGCGCCACATCCGCGCCCTGCTGCCGCACGAGCACCTGCTGTACTTTGCCGACTCGGCCTTCGCGCCCTACGGCGACAAGACCGAACAGGCGGTCGCCGAGCGCTCGCTGGCGATCGCCGGCTTCCTGGTCGCGCAAGGCGCCAAGGCGCTGGTGGTGGCGTGCAATACCGCCACCGTCGCCGCCATCAAGATCCTGCGCGAGCATTTCCCCGACATGCCGATCGTCGGCGTCGAGCCCGGTCTGAAACCGGGCGCCGCTGCCAGCCGCAACGGCAAGGTCGGCGTGCTGGCCACCGACCGCACTTTGGCGGGCGAAAAATTCCTGTCGCTGCGCGAGCAGATCAGCGCGGCCAGCCAGGCGCAGTTCCTGCTGCAGGGCTGCACCGGGCTGGCCGACCAGATCGAATTGGGCGAACTCGATTCCGAGGCCACCGAGGACATGCTCAGGCGCTACATCCTGCCGCTGCTCGACCAGGGCGCCGACACGCTGGTGCTCGGCTGCACGCACTACCCGCTGGTGCAGGCGGCGATCGAGCGCATCGTGGCGCAGGCGGGGTCGACCGATGTGGTGCTGGTCGACACCGGCGAGGCGGTCGCGCGTCAGCTTGCGCGATTGCTGGAAATCGGCGGCAGCGCCCGCGGCGACGCGGCGGCCGGCAGCCTGCAGGGTTACACCAGCGCCAGCGGCACGGCGCTGGAGGCCGCGTTTTCCACCCTGCTGGGACTGGCGGTGCCGGTTCAGGAAGTGGCGATCGGAACAAAATTAGCCGATCCCGCATGAGTCGCAATTAGATTTGCCAGTTTCCCCAGATGTTTGTATAATCTCGCTCTGTTCCGGGAGCATCGGAACAAATGTCAGTCAGTGGTGGCTGTAGCTCAGTTGGTAGAGTCCAGGATTGTGATTCCTGTTGTCGTGGGTTCGAGCCCCATCAGCCACCCCATTTTCTGCATGGATTCAAACGAAAAGCGCCACCCTCGAGGTGGCTTTTTTTCGTCCGGGGACACGGCGTCACTCGCGAGAGAAAAGCTGACGGCCCTCAGCCTGGGTGAGCAGGACAAAACAACTTCTCCCGCGGCTGCACTTCGGCGCTATGCGCGTCAAGGGAAAGCAGTTCCGGGCGCACGCGCAAGTGCGCCGCCGACGCGGCACTCGAATTTCCATCCTTCATCGAGAACCTCAATCAATTGTTGAGCTGCGATAGTCAGTCGGCACAGCCGTGCTCGCCGTGATTGGAATTGCCGAATGGCGTCGCCGGGGGCGCTCATCTAGATTGAGAAAAGCGTGTCGCTGCCGGGCTCCCGCGGGGCGATGCCGTCCTCCCACCCAAGTCCGATGAAAGCCAAAAATGAAAAACCCTTCCCGATCATCTGCCGCCCTCCCCCGTCCATTGCGTCACCCGCGCCGACTCGCGCGCGGCGCCGCGGCGCTTGCACTGCTGTGCGCGCTGCCTGCGTTCGCGGCGACCAGCATCGTCAGCCCCGCCGTGTTCAGCGACGGCGTCCACCAGTATGCGCGCGGCCGCATCCTGGTCGAGGCGCGCGCCGGGCTGTCGCGTGACGACCTTGACCAGCTGCTGGCACTGCACGGCGGAAAGGCCCAAAAACTCGGCCAAAGCACGACGCACCTTGTCATCCTGCCGGCCGGCGTTTCCGAGCAAGCCGTCGTCCGGCAATTGGCCGCCCACCCCTTCCTGAAGGCTGCGCAGCTCGACCGGCTTTACCAAAGCACGCTCGCCGTCAACGATCCGTATATCGGCAGCGAATGGCATATTGGGAAAATCGGCGCCTCGACTGCGTGGGACACCACCCAGGGCGCCGGCATCACGATTGCGATTCTCGACTCCGGCATCGAAGCCACGCATCCCGACCTGGCGCCCAACCTGGTGCCTGGCTATAACTTCATCGACAACAACACCAACGTCGCCGACATATGCGGCCACGGCACCTGGGTGGCCGGCTCGGCGGCGGCGCGCGACAGCAATGGCATCGGCGTCGCCGGCGTAGCGCCGCGCGCAAAGATCATGCCCTTGCGGATCGCGTTTCCCTACAACGGCACGTGCTATGCGTACTCGAGCACGATCGCCTCCGGTATTACCTATGCCGCAGATCACGGTGTGCGCATCGCCAACGTCAGCTATGGCCCCCTGGCCGATGACCCCGCGATCTTGAGCGCGTCGCAATACATGAAGAGCAAGAACGGCCTCGTCTTCGTTTCAGCCGCCAACAATGGCATCGACGAGCAAGAGGCGCCATCGACGTCGCTCATCGCCGTCTCGGCCACAGGTACCTCCGACACGATCACCAGCTGGTCCAGTTACGGCGCCTTCGTGTCGATGTCGGCGCCGGGCGAAGGCATCGTGACCACCGGCCTGAACAAATCCTACGGCTCGGTGAATGGCACCTCGTTCGCCAGTCCGATCACGGCCGGCGTGGCCGCCCTGATGATGGCCGCCGCGCCTTCGCTCGACAGCACCGAGATCGAAGCGGCGATGTTCTCGTCGGCGCGCGACCTGGGCGTTGCCGGCCGCGATCCGCTATACGGTTACGGCCGGGTCGACGCGAACGCCGCGGTTCAGGCCGCATTGAAGACCGTCATCCTCAAGGATACGCAGCCCCCCACCTCGGTCATCACCGCGCCGAAAGCGAACAGCACGGTCAAAGGCAATGTGACGGTGGCCGTCACCGCTACCGACAACCTGGCGCTGGACCGGGTCGAGCTCCGGGTCAATGGCACCATGGTGGCGTCCGACAACGCCGGCCCCTTCAGCCTGATATGGAATTCGACCGGCGTGCCGAACGGTATGAGCACCTTGCTGGCCACCGCTTTCGACAAGGCCGGCAATTCCACCGCGTCCGCGGCGGTCGCCGTCAACGTGGCCAATCCGGCGCCACCGATCGTCAAGGATAAAGTCAAGCCGGTGGTCAAGATCGACAATCCGGTTGCCGGCAACGTCAGCGGCGCGGTGACCGTGAGCGCCTCCGCCACCGACAACAGCGGCGCCGCCGGCATCACCCAGGAGCTGTCGATCGACAATGCCGTCGTCGCCCAGGGCAGCGGCGCGACCCTTTCCTACGTGTGGCAAACGGCGAGTGTGAAATTGGGCAGCCACACCTTGAAGGTGGTGGCGAAGGACGCGGCTGGCAACTCGGCCAACGCCACCGTGAAGGTGAAAGTGACGCGATAACCCGTCGCCCGCAATTCGCCGGCCCTGCAGCCCCGCTCGCGGACGGGGCTGATGGTCGCAGTCAGTTCTCAAAACGCCACGGTGACGGTCCGCGGCGCTGGACAACCGCCACCTTTATCTCCACGCAACAACAGTCTTGGTACAATACGCGATCCGCAGATTTCCCAGCGCTAATCACTACCCCTCACTATGAAGCACGAAGCGCTTATCCTCAACGTGGAAGACAACGATGCTGCGCGTCATGCCAAGACACGCCTGCTGATCAACGCCGGCTTCCGCGTCGAAGAAGCGTCCGACGGCGCGCAGGCGCTGGCGTTGGTTGCCGCGCTTCATCCCGCCCTGGTTCTGCTCGACATGAAGCTGCCCGACATGTCGGGCTGGGAAGTGTGCCGCCAGATCAAGACCAATCCGCTGAGCGCCAAGGTGTTTGTGCTGCAGACTTCGGCCGCGCTGATCAGCACGGAGGACAAGATGCGCGGCATGAACAGCGGCGCCGACGATTACATTTCCGCGCCGTTCGAGCCGAACACCTTGATTGCCAAGGTGCGTGCGATTCTGGCGCCGTCTGCCGGCTGATTTTCAAACCGCAATAAGGCAGGCGCCGGCTCAGACCGCGGCCGCGGCGCCGGCTGATCGCCGCAGTTCAGCCGATACGCTAATTGGGCCGAGGGCGCCCCGCCTTGCGGCTCGGCTGGCCCTGCCGCGCCGGTGTCGATTTCGCCTGACAGGTCCATCTGATCGGTCGGTTGGCGGATGTGGGCGTCGCTGCCGCGCCCCACTTCGCACTGCCGCAGCCTGACCGTCGAACTCTTAATCCCGCACAGCATCCCCCACGCGCCCACCCATCTCGCGGCTCGCTCTTTTTCCTTGCCGGTGGCCGCGCCCACGGCGCGCTCGATGGCCTTGGCCATGCGTTGCATGGCGTAAGACTTCTTCTGGATGCGCGTGTCGCTGCTCATGACGGTCGTTTACTTAAATTCAAGGAAAGGCCCAAAACACGTGGTGACTATTTGTCACATTGTAACCAATGTACACACGTCGCTATGTGCGCCAGTTCACTTAGCAGCCCCGGCCAGACGGGCAAAGCTCGGAATTTTTATTCTTGCCATGTGGAAATTAATATATACTGCAAGGCAAGATGCCGCCGTATTGAAACGAGAAGAGAGTCGGACTCAGATGGACGAGCAAAGAGCACATTCGCGACGACTGATGCATGAGGCAGCGTGGATCGCCGCGTCTGCGGAAAGCGCGTGGACGCCGATGGTGTTGCTGGAGATATCCACCAATGGCGTCACGATCGCCAGCACGCAGTCGCTCGACAGCGGCGACGTGCATGCTGTCCGATTCACCCTGCCTGGCGATGCGGCGCCGCATGACGCGTTCGTGCGCTTGTTGTACCGGTCGACGGACGGTGTTCCGGCCGGATTCCGCTACGGGGCGCGCTTCACCAGGATCGACCTGAAAACCACGGAACACATCGTGGATTTCCTCAGTCTTCCGGTGCTCGCCTGATCCGGGCCGCGCCGCAAGCAAGTAAAAGCGCGCTGACCACCCACGTGGTGACGCTATTTTTCGCCTCAGCGACATCGGCCTTGGTGGCCCAGTCAGATCTGATCACCGCGACGTCACGCTCGAGCACGGTCATCCGATCGGCAAGGTTGTCGACTCTTGCTTCTACCGCCGCGATTCGAGTTTCCAACTGCTCACCTCCGGGCGGCTCGCCGCCACCACTCCAGTGTACTCCGTTGTCTCGTGATCGCATTGGCGACCCTCCCCAACCCGGGCGTCCCTCATCGCATGCGAGCCAGCATTTCCTTCGCTACAACGGACACCTTTCGCCGCAGCGCATCTCTACGCATGCATGCGCCGATGCATGTGCCGCAAACCCAGCCACACCCCGGCCGCCACCACCGGCACCAGCACACCGACCAGCACGTCGGGATTGACGCTCATCCCCAGCCCCTTGGCGCCCTTGCCCAGATAGCCGAGCAGGCCGATCACGTAATACGAGATCGCCGCCACCGACAGCCCTTCGACCGCCTGCTGCAGCCGCAACTGCTGCGCCGCGCGCGCGTTCATCGACTGCAGGATCTGGCGGTTCTGCATCTCCTGCACGATGCCCACGCGGGTGCGCAGCAGGTCGTTCGTGTTGGCGATGCGCCGCCCCAGCGCGTCCTGGCGCGCCGCCGTCGCCTCGCAGGTGTTCATCGCCGGCGTCAGGCGCCGGTCCATGAATTCTTCGACCGTCGGGACGCCTTCGATGCGCACTTCGCGCAGTTCCTCGATGCGCGCCCTGACCAGCCCGAAGTAGGCTTTCGACGCCGAGAAGCGATAGCTGTTGTCGAGCGATAGCTTTTCCAGCCGCGCCGCCAGCCGGGTGATCTGGTCGAGCAGCGCCTGGTCCGACCCGGCGCCCTGCTGCCCCGCGTCGGTCGCCACCATCGCGCCGGCCAGCGCCGCCAGTTCGGCCTCGATCGCGTTGAGCACGGTTCCCGCCTCCTGCGCCGACGGCAGCCCGAGCAGCGCCATCATCCGGTAGGTGTCGATTTCCAGCACGCGCTGCACCAGCCGCCCCGCCTGCTGCGCGCGCATGCCGACGTCGCGGATCACCACGCGCGAAAAGCCGTCCGACTGGATCGCGAAGTCGGTCCACAGCTGCGCGCCCTGCATCACCGCGGCGCCGACCAGCAGGTTGCCCTCGAACGCGCGCGCCAGCTCGTCGCCGCTGTCCGCGCCGCGCTCGAGCACCACGTGCGCCGCCACCATCAGCCGGCCTTCCAGGCTCTCCAGCCACTGCTGCGGCAAGTGAACGATCGGCATGCGAGCGAACTTGTCGGCCAGCGCTTCGCCATCGCGCGACGGCTGCGCGAACGTGTAGGTGGCAAATTCGGTATGGCACTCCCACTTCAGGCGGAAGCGCCCGAAGTCGTGATAGAAGTAGGATGCGCCGGCCACCGGCGCGGCGACGCCGAAGTGGCCGCACAGCGCCGCCAGGATGCCGTGCTGGGCCAGCGCGTTGCCGTTCGGCGGGCCCGCGGCGTCGCGCACCACGGCGAGATGGGTAATCGTCTCGGGCGCCTCGAGCTTGAGGAAGGGCCGCGAATGGATTTCGGCGGCCAGCGGCACGCGCAGCGCGTGGTTCAGGCGGGAATAGACGAGGGACATGGAAGGGACCGGAAGTATCTTTCCGACAATGGTATCACCGCCTCCGGTCTGGCGAATGGCGTCGGCCTAATTTGGCGCCGGCGCGGGCGTGACGAGCGCCTGTCGCCAGCCCTGCAGGCGCCAGCCGGCCCACGCCGACAGCGCGGCGCCCAGCAGCAGCACCAGGCGCGTGTCGAGCAAGGTCAGCACCGAGCCGGCCAGCGCCATCAGGATGTTGGCGATGCAGAAGATCGTCGACAGCAGGCCCATCACCGCGCCCTGCCCGTGGGCGCCGAAACGCTCGGAGCACCAGCCGGGCATGATGGCGTTGTAGAACGCATTCGGAATGCCAAACAGCACGATTGCCGCCAGCCCCACCGCCGTGTTGCCGGCGGCCAGCAGCGCCACGGCGCTCGCCACGCCGAACGCATGCCACGCGGCGCGGCGCAGCGGCGGCAACGCGCTCGGGCGGCCGGCGAACACCAGCGAGGTGAACGTCATCAGGCCGCACAGGAGTGCGGTGATCCAGGCGATGCCTTGCGCGTCATAGTGGGCCGTCTCCACCAGCCACAAGGGATAGAACTCGTAGAACGCGGTCACGCCGCAGGTATAGGCCAGCTGCACCACGAAAAGTATGCGCAATTCCGCATAACGCAGCAGGTTCAGCGAATGGTTCTTGTGCGCCACGTGCCACCACGACGTCGTCAGCTTCGAGGGCGCCTCGCGCGGCAGCACCGCGGCCACCAGTGCGGCCATCAGCACCAGCGCGCCGACCGCCACCCAGAACGGCGTCGTGATGCCCCAGCGCAGCGTCAGGCCGGCCAGCAGCGGTCCGGCCAGCCAGCCCATGTAGAAGGCGCCGTTCAGCCACGAGAAAGCGCGCAGGCGCAGAGGGCCGTCGAGCCGGTCGGCCAGCATCGCGCGCGCCACCGAGCCGTTGCCCTCGAGCAGACCGGTGAAGAAGCGCGCCGCGATAAACAGGGGATACGATTCGACGATCAGCGCCAGCGCGGTGAGCGCGTGGCCGGCCGCGGCGCCGAGCGCGGTGGCCAGCAGCACCGGACGGCGGCCGAAGCGGTCCGACAGCGGGCCCAGCAGGGCCGAGCCGATCATCAGGCCGAACGGATTGATGGTCAGCGCGATGCCGAACAGCAGCTTGGGCGGCAGGCCGAGGAAATGGTTGAGGTTGTTCGACACGCCGGACGCGAACAGCGGCGGCAGGATCGGATATGGCAGCGAGGCGCCGATGGTGGAGAACAGCGCCAGGAGACAGGCGGCGGCAATCAGCAATGCGTTTTTCATGCCCGGAATATACGGACAGACGCATTCGATGTAAATGCAATATTGCTTATCCCCTGCTGACTGCAAGGGATAGCAAGGAAGATGGGGCCAGGTCCGCGGGACCAGACCCCGATGCTGCGAATCGCCGCGATTCAGCGATCGGCGGCAGTCTACGTCTTAGTCGAGCTTCCAGCCGTAGTCGACCTTGGTCCAGGTCTGGGCCGGCGCGCCGTCCTTGGTGCCCGGCTTGAACTTGCAGGCCGAGATCGACTTGAGCGCCGCCTTGTCCAGGTTCTTGAAACCGCTGGACTTATCCAGCTTCGACTCGACCACCGAACCGTCCGGCGAGACCAGGAACGACATCGAGGTCGTGCCCTGCTCTTCGTTCATCAGGGATGCCTTCGGGTATTCCGCCTTGCAGGTCTTCGAATCGAAGCTGGCCGGAACTTCCGCGGCCGACGCGGCCACGGTCACGGTGGACAGCGCCAGGGCTGCGAACACACTCAGATAACGCGAATTTGTAGACATACCGTTTCCCCAATCATTGAAATCGCTACACCATTACCGCTTGATTACAGCTTCCAGACGTAGTCCACTTTGGTCCAGGTCTGGGCCGGCGCGCCATCCTTGGTGCCCGGCTTGAACTTGCACGCCGACAGGCCCTTGATGGCAGCCTTGTCGAGGTTCTTGAAGCCGCTGCTCTTTTCGATTTTCGAATCGAGCACGTGGCCGTCCGGCGACACCAGGAACGACAGGGTGACGTCGCCCTGCTCTTCATTCATCAACGACGCTTTCGGATACTCGGCCCGGCAGGTCTTCGAATCGAACGATGCCGGTACTTCGGCTGCAAGGGTGGTGCTGGCAAAACCGCTCAACAACAGCGCGGCGATGATACTGACGTTCTTATTCATGATTCCATTTCCACTTCGTGTTAAACAAACTTGTAAAGCCAATCAACTGCTGACTTAGAATTCTTCCCACTCGTCGCCGGTCACTGGCGCCGCGACTTTTTTCGACTTTGGCTGCTCGGACGGCGCGGCGGCTGCGGCCGGCTTTTTCAGCGCCGGGCGGGCGGCGGCGCGCAGTTGCGGCGCGGCCTTGGCTGCCTTGGCGACGGGCGCCGAGACGGCCACCGGGGTCGGCGCCACATACGCCACTTCGCCTTCGACCAGCTTGAAGATGCTGACCACGTGCGCCAGCTCGCTGGCCTGGTCTTGCAGGCTCTGCGCCGCGGCGGCCGCTTCTTCGACCAGTGCGGCGTTCTGCTGGGTCATGCTGTCCATCTCGATGATCGACAGGTTGACCTGTTCGATGCCGGCGCTCTGCTCCTGGCTGGCGTTGGCGATCTCGCTCATGATGTCGGTGACGCGCTTGACGCTGGCGACGACTTCGTCCATCGTCACGCCGGCCTGGCCGACCAGCTTGCTGCCGCGCTCGACCTTCTCGACCGAATCGCCGATCAGGGTCTTGATTTCTTTTGCCGCCGCCGCGCTGCGCTGCGCCAGGTTGCGCACTTCCGACGCCACGACCGCGAAACCGCGGCCCTGCTCGCCGGCACGGGCCGCCTCGACTGCCGCGTTCAGCGCCAGGATGTTGGTCTGGAAGGCGATGCCATCGATCACGCCGATGATGTCGACAATCTTGTTGGCCGACGTGTTGATCGAACCCATGGTCTCGACCACTTGCGACACCACGTCGCCGCCCTTGCGGGCCACGTCCGATGCGGTCGCCGCCAGCTGGTTCGCTTCACGGGCATTGTCGGCGTTCTGCTTGACCGTCGAGGTCAGCAGTTCCATGGCCGACGCAGTCTTCTCCAGCGAGCTGGCCTGCATTTCGGTACGCGACGACAGGTCGATGTTGCCGGCTGCAATTTCACGCGATGCGGTGCCGATGGTCTCGGTGCCGACGCGGACCTGGCCGACGATGCCCACCAGGCTGTTGCGCATTTCTTTCATCTCGACCAGCAGGCTGCCCTTGTCCGACTCGGCCGTGTCGATCGCGATCGACAGGTCGCCGTGGGCGATCGAGCCGGCGATCCTGGCGGTGTAGCCAGGCTCGCCGCCGAGCTGCTTGAGCAGGCCACGGGTGATGAACCAGGCTGCCAGCACGCCCATCGCGGCGGCCATCACGCCCATCAGCAGCATGAAGTTACGGGCATTCTCGAACGCCGTATTGGCTTCGACCGAGCTCTGGGTGTTGACCTTGTCTTCCAGCGCGGCCAGTTGCTCGAGCGCGTCCATCCACTTCTTCTGGGCCGGCTTGATTTCCTTGATCATCACGCGGGTTGCGTCTTCGGCCTTGTTGGCCAGCCACAGTTCCTGCGCCTTGGCGATGGCCGGCATGGCCACGGCTTCATGTTCTTTCACCTGGGCCAGCAGCGCTTTTTCCGCTGGCGAGCCTTCGGCGGCGAACTTGTCGGACAGTTTCTTCTCGATTTCGTCGTACTTGGCGGTCTGGGCCTTGATGCGGTTCAAGTCCGATTCCATTTCGTCGGGGCTCGACATCATGGTCAGGATGCGCAGCGAATTGATGCGGTCGCCCACATTGCCCTTCATATCGATCACGTAGCGGGTGACGACGTTGTTCACGCTGACGACGCGGTCGAGGCGGTCCTGGATCTGCGCCATGCGCAGGATGCCGACAATGGTCACCGCGACGAGGAAGAACAGCACCAGCGCGAAGCCGAGGCCGAGTCGCACTCCCACTTTCATGTTTGATAAATTCATTTCGTGTGTCTTATATAGAATCGATTGATCGAATTCGCCTGCAGCGCCGGCATTTCCTGTCATCCCTGACTTGCCATCACGCAATCTGTGATGAAGTGTGGATATTGCTCCAAGGATAGATCAAAAAAATGACTGCGGATGCAAAATTGCGTGAATCTGTAAGCAGTTGTTTCAACAGAACAACAAATTATGCTGGAAGACACGGGGAACGCGATGAAGCAGAGTCAGAATTATAGGCGCGACATTTGCTCCACAGCAAGCTTTTGCCCTCAAAACAGTGGCTTGTGTTGTTTCTATGTGGAAACGCCGGGTGGGTAGGGAATGCAGTGTTTGAGCCAATACACGGAAAAAAGGGGACTTGCCCCGCGGACCTGTCCCCCATGTTCAATCAGCGCCGCGTCAAGGCTTACTCGCCGCGCCGCATCCCCGCCGCCGCTTCCAGCAGCAGCCGCGCATCGCCCGCCGCCAGCTTCTTCGAGTCCGACAGCACCTGCCGGAACCCGCGCGCGCCCGGCAGCCCCGCCATCAGCCCCAGCATGTGGCGGGTGATGCTGTTGAGCTTGAGCCCGCGCTCGCCGTGCGCGGCCAGCTGCGCCTGAATGTACGGAATCATCGCCTCGAGCACCTCCAGCCGCGATTTGACGGCCGTCTCGTCGCCATAGAAGCGCGCGTCGTAATCGGCCATCGCGTACGGATTGTGATACGCTTCGCGCCCCATCATCACGCCGTCGACGTGCTGAAGGTGAAGCGCGATCTCGTCGCTGGTCTTGATGCCGCCGTTGATGATGATCTCCAGCTGCGGAAACTCGCGCTTGAGCTGATACGCCACGTCGTACTTGAGCGGCGGGATCTCGCGGTTCTCCTTCGGCGACAGGCCCTTGAGGATCGCATTGCGCGCGTGGACGATGAAGGTGTTGCAGCCGGCGTCGGCGATGGTGCCGACGAAATCGCGCACGAAGCCGTATTCCTCGACCTTGTCGATGCCGATGCGGTGCTTGACCGTGACGTCGATCGTCACCGCGTCGCGCATCGCCTTGACGCAGTCGGCCACCAGCTGCGGCTCGGCCATCAGGCAGGCGCCGAACGCGCCCTTCTGCACGCGCTCGGACGGGCAGCCGCAATTGAGGTTGATCTCGTCGTAGCCGTACTGCTGCCCCAGCCTGGCGCTGGTGGCCAGGTCGGCGGGATCGCTGCCACCCAGCTGCAGGGCGACCGGATGCTCCTCCTCGTTGAAGCGCAGGTGGCGCTCGACGTCGCCGTACACCAGCGCGCCGGTCGTCACCATCTCGGTGTACAGCCAGGTGTGCCTGGTGATCTGCCGGTGGAACACGCGGCAGTGGCGGTCGGTCCAGTCCATCATCGGCGCCACGGAGACGCGGCGCGACGGTAAAGTTTTTTGGGTCATATTGAAAAAGGGCGCCGAAGCGCCCCTTGTTAATTACGCGGCTTCGCGGCCAGCTTTTTTACGCTCGTGCTCTTTCAGGTAGCGCTTGCGCAGGCGGATCGACTTCGGCGTGATCTCGACCAGCTCGTCGTCGGCGATGAATTCGACCGCGTACTCGAGCGACATCTGGATAGGCGGCACCAGGCGCACCGCTTCGTCGGTACCCGACGAACGCACGTTGGTCAGCTGCTTGCCCTTGATCGGGTTGACGACCAGGTCGTTGTCGCGCGAGTGGATGCCGATGATCATGCCTTCGTAGACAGGGTCGTTGTGCACAACGAACATGCGGCCGCGATCCTGCAGCTTCCAGATGGCGTAGGCGACAGCGGCGCCGTCGTCCTGCGAGATCAGCACGCCGTTGCGGCGGCCGGCCATTTCGCCACGGGTGTTGTCGACCGGTGCGTACTCGTCGAACACGTGCGACATCAGGCCGGTGCCGCGGGTCAGGGTCATGAATTCGCCCTGGAAGCCGATCAGGCCACGCGCGGGAATGCGGTACTCAAGGCGCACACGGCCCTTGCCGTCCGATTCCATGTTAGTCAGGTCGCCGCGGCGACGGCCCAGTTCTTCCATCACGCCGCCCTGGTTGGCTTCTTCGACGTCAACCGACAGGTTCTCGAACGGCTCGTGGCGCACGCCATCGACCATTTTGAAGACCACGCGCGGGCGCGACACGGCCAGCTCGAAGCCTTCGCGACGCATGTTTTCGATCAGGATGGTCAGGTGCAGCTCGCCGCGGCCCGATACTTCGAAGATCGTGTCGTCGTCGGTCGGCGCGACGCGCAGCGCGACGTTGGCTTTCAGTTCGCGGTCCAGGCGGTCGCGCAGCTGGCGGCTGGTGACGAACTTGCCTTCGCGGCCGGCCAGCGGCGAGTTGTTGACCATGAAGTTCATGGTCAGGGTCGGCTCGTCGACGGTCAGCATTGGCAGCGCTTCCGGGGTGTCCGGTGCGCACAGGGTCGAACCGATGCCGATTTCGTCGATACCGTTGATCAGGCAGATGTCGCCGGCGATCGCTTCGTCGACCAGCACGCGCTCGAGGCCCTTGAAGTTCAGAACCTGGTTGATGCGGCCCTTGATCGGGGTGCTGTCAGGACCGTTCAGGACGATGACGTCCTGGCCGACCTTGACGCGGCCGCGGTTGACGCGGCCAATGCCGATCTTGCCGACGTACGACGAGTAGTCGAGCGAAGTGATTTGCATCTGCAGCGGGCCGTCCGGATTGTCGTCACGGACCGGCACGTGTTCCAGGATCGCGTCGAACAGCGGCTTCATGTCGCCCGAGCGCACGTCTTCGGTCAGGCCGGCGTAGCCGTTCAGGCCCGATGCGTAGATGACCGGGAAGTCCAGCTGCTCGTCGGTGGCGCCGAGCTTGTCGAACAGTTCGAAGGTCTGGTTGATGGCCCATTCCGGGCGCGCGCCCGGACGGTCGACCTTGTTGACGACGACGATCGGCTTCAGGCCCAGGGCCAGTGCCTTGCGGGTCACGAAACGGGTCTGCGGCATCGGGCCTTCCTGGGCATCGATCAGCAGCAGCACCGAGTCGACCATCGACAGCACGCGCTCGACTTCGCCGCCGAAGTCGGCGTGGCCTGGGGTGTCGACGATGTTAATGTGGGTGCCGTTGTATTCGACCGCGCAGTTCTTCGACAGAATCGTGATGCCGCGTTCCTTCTCGAGGTCGTTCGAGTCCATGACGCGGGTATCGACCGCCTGGTTTTCGCGGAAGGTGCCGGACTGGCGCAGCAGCTGGTCCACGAGGGTGGTTTTGCCGTGATCGACGTGAGCGATAATGGCGATGTTACGAATTGCGCGTTTTTGAGTAGACATGGTCGTAATGAACTGAGAAGGTACGTACTGAGGTACGAGGTGTACGAAGGTGTACGGTGTTTCTGATTCCGGGAACCGACTAGTATAGCACGCAAGCAGCGCATTGCATCGCAACAGCGGAAAAACAGGCGCAATTTCAATGGCTTGCTTATTTGAACCGCAGGGAATTGGGGAGCGCTCTGCCCGACCTGGGTAAGGAATGGTCAGCCTAAATGCGTTGAACCGGTCCAGGATATTGCGCCAGTACGGAATCCGCGGTGACTAATGTGACGCCTTCAACAATTGATTGCGCGATCAAAATGCGGTCAAACGGATCTTTATGAATGTCCGGCAAGCCATCGATCCACAGCGTGCTCACTGGTGACGAGCACCTCGGTGTAGCCGTTGTCGATCAGGCTTCGGCGCTGGGGCCACGGCGCACCATAGAAGCACATGGGTATCTAACAGCAGATTCACTTACCACTTCCGAACAACTGTTCTATCTCCTGGGCGCCCATGGAGTCGAAGTCGTCGGGGATCGAAAATGCGCCGGCCAGGAAGCCCAGGCGCCTTGGCTTGGCCGCGCTTGGGGCATCCAATGCAATCACCTTTACCAAAGGCTTGCCAGCCTTTGCGATGATGAACGGCTCACCTTGGAGCGCGCCGTCCACCAAGCGGGAAAGATGGGTTTTTGCCTCCAGCATATTCACGGTCCGCATCATGTACTCTAGCTAAACCAGACTAAGTTAGTCTAGTCTCTTTTGAGTAACGGTCAAGTTCACGCCCAGCAATTGGTTGATATCGTTGGCGGCGTTAGCGCGGATCGGCCTTATAGCGCGCGATCAGGTCGCGCAAGCCTTCGCGGTAAGCGATGCCGGCGGCATCGCCCTGCGCCGAGCGCTGCATCATCGCGCCCTGCACCGCCTGCTGTGCCTTGGCCACGCCGGCCAGCACCCGCTTGCCCTCGGCCGAGCCGTAAAACGCAATCGCCGCGTCGATCTCCGCTCTCGACATTTCCTTGCTGACGGCCTCGGCAAAGGTGTCGACCGGGCTCTTGACGTTCGGACACTGCGCGCTGCGGAACTGGTAGAACAGTTCCTCGACTTCCGGCCAGTAGTACGACTGGGGCGAAATGCCGCCGTAGACCATCGACATGTTCAGGTAGTCGCGCTTCATCTTCTCGCTGAAGGCGGTGCGGTCGGGCGGACAGGCGTTTTCCTTGGCTGCGGCCTCGCCTTCCTGGCTGCGCAGCACCAATTGGGCAAGCTGCCTCGCAGGATCCGGTTTCGGCGCCGGCTCGGCGGCCTGGGCAGCGGTGGCGACGGCGAAGGAAAAGGTGATTGAGGCGAAACTCAGGCGCATGACGGACGATCTCGGGTGAAATGAGATGTCAATGTACCACGAACAAATGGGGTCCGGCCCGCAGGCTCAGTTCATCTTATTTAGGATCCTGTTTGTACTTATTCCTCAGGATCAGCATCGACTGACGGTATGTCAGTGCCGCTGCAGTTGACGCGGCTTCGTTCGCGCTTCGGTAGGCAAGCTCGGTGACGTCCTCAAAGATTTTCCTGTTCGCAGCTTGCAGCGCCCGTCCGGCGGGCGACGAATAAAATGCCTCGGCCGCACGCAAGTCCGCCACGGTCATCGTCTCCGCGTAATTCTTGACAAACAGTGGTTCCAACCTGTCTCCCGATGTCAGCTCGCAAGCCGAATCGACATATTCACGATAGGCCGCGCGCGCTTCGGGCCAATAATCGGATTTCGGCGAGAGTCCACCAAATTCAGCGGGATGTTTGACGAGCAGCTCCAGCAATCCACGTTCGAGATCTGCGTCCGATTGGCGGCACTTTGCGTTGGCGAGCGCGTATTGGGTGCGGATCTCGAGCAGGTCCGCCAGCCGCTGCGCAAGCCCGGCGCGCTCCGCGGCATCATCCGCATGCGCCCGCAAGCAGGAAAATAACAGAACGAGGGCAAAAATGCGGCGCAAGAGATTCTCCTTGGGCGGTTATCACAGTGGCAACCTCCAGAATATAGCCACGCGCCAACTCGTGTAAAGGAGATTCAGGCTTTGAACGCGATCAGGCGCTCCGGCGCGAGGATGGAGAACTCCTGCAGGATCGCGGTGCCGAGCAGCTTGTCGGCCAGGTACACGCGCACCCTGCCCTGCTCGGCCGGCACGGCGACGTCTTCCTTGCCCAGCGCCAGGCGCTGGCCGTTCAGGAAGCGCTTGGCCAATTCCTCGGTCAGTTGCACCGCGGGGAAGCTCGCCAGCAGCGCGTCGACCGGCGCCAGCATCGACAGCGGCGCCGGATTAGCCTGCATCTGTTCCAGCGTGACCATGCCGTCGGCCGTCAGCGCGCCGACCTGGGTTCGGCGCAGCGCGTGCAGGTGGGCGCCGCAGCCGAGCGCGTTGCCGATGTCTTCGCCCAGCACGCGGATGTAGGTGCCCTTCGAGCATGTGACAGATAATTTCAAAAACGGCGCAGAATATTCCAAAAATTTCAGGTCGAGAATCGTCACCGGACGCGCTTCGCGCTCCAGCACGATGCCTTCGCGCGCGTATTCGTAGTAGGCCTTGCCGTCGCGCTTGAGCGCCGAATACATCGGCGGCACCTGCATGATCGGCCCGCGGAACTGCGCCAGCACGGCTTCGATCTGCTCGGGCGTGACGTTCACGTCGGCCGTGGCGATGGTCTCGCCTTCGGTGTCGCCGGTGTTCGTGGTGATGCCCAGGTGCACCGTGGTCTCATAGGTCTTGTCCGCTTCCAGCAGGTCCTGCGAGAACTTGGTCGCCTCGCCGAAGCACAGCGGCAGCAGGCCGGTGGCGAACGGGTCGAGCGTGCCGGTATGCCCGGCTTTCTTGGCGTTGAGAATGCGTTTGGCCTTGATCAGCGCGTCGTTCGACGACAGGCCGACCGGCTTGTCGAGCAGCAGCACGCCGTCGACCAGGTCGCGGACTTTCTTGGGGTGTTGTGGTTTCATTGATTCCGGCGTCAAGCCCGGGATCAGGTCGGGCGGACCTGACCCCATCGTTTATTCTTCGGTCGGCGCAGGCGCATCCGGCTCGGCGTCGGCCGCGCGGCTGGCGTTGGCCTGGTCGATTAGCAGCGACAGTTCCATGCCGCGCGCGGTCGAGGTGTCGTGCACGAAATGCAGCATCGGCAGCGTGTGGATGTGCAATTGCTTGCCCAGCTGGTTGCGGATGAAGCCTGCCGCGGCGTTCAGCCCGTCCGCGGTGTTCTTGATGACTTCCTTCTTGTCGCTCAGCAGGGTGTAGAACACCTTGGCGTGCGCGTAGTCGGGCGTCAGCTGCACTTCGGTCAAGGTGACCATGCCGATGCGCGGGTCCTTGAGGCCGCTCGCGAGAATCAGCGACAGGTCCTTCTGGATCTGGTCGGCCACGCGCAAGCCGCGGGCCGGAATGTTTTTGCTATGTTTAGCCATGTTCGTATCTTACTTCTTATGAAAAACACAGGGCGCCAATCAGCGCGATGCCGATTGGCGCCCTGCGGGTGACGCGTAGGTCAAATTACAGCGTACGGGCGATTTCCTGCACTTCGAACACTTCCAGGGTGTCGCCAACCTGGATGTCGTTGTAGTTCTTCAGCGACAGGCCGCATTCGAGGCCGGCGCGCACTTCTTTCGCATCGTCCTTGAAACGCTTGAGCGAGTCGATCTCGCCCGACCACACGACGATGTTGTTGCGCAGCAGGCGCACCGACGACGAACGCTTGACCACGCCATCGGTGACCAGGCAACCGGCGACCGCGCCGACCTTCGAGACCAGGATGACCTGGCGAATCTCGACCTGGCCGATGACGGTCTCGCGCTTCTCCGGCGCCAGCATGCCCGACAAGGCCGCCTTGATCTCGTCGATCGCATCGTAAATGATGCTGTAGTGACGGATGTCGACGCCGTTCGACTCGGCCAGCTTGCGCGCCTGGGCGTCGGCCCGGGTGTTGAAGCCGATGATGACCGCTTTCGAGGCGACCGCCAGGTTGACGTCCGACTCGGTAATGCCGCCGACTGCCGCGTGCACCACCTGGACCCGCACTTCCGAGGTCGACAGCTTCTGCAGCGAGCTGACCAGCGCTTCCTGCGAACCTTGCACGTCGGTCTTGACGATGACCGGCAGGTTCTTGACTTCGCCTTCGCCCATGTTGTCGAACATGTTCTCCAGCTTGGCCGCTTGCTGCTTGGCCAGTTTGACGTCACGGAACTTACCTTGACGGAACAGACCGATTTCACGCGCCTTGCGCTCGTCGGCCATGACCATGACTTCTTCGCCGGCAACCGGCACTTCGGTCAGGCCCTGGATCTCGACCGGAATCGATGGACCGGCTTCGGTGATCGGCTTGCCGTTCTCGTCCAGCATGGCGCGCACACGGCCATACGAGGAGCCGGCCAGAATCACGTCGCCGCGCTTCAGGGTACCGGACTGCACCAGGATGGTCGCGACCGGGCCGCGGCCCTTGTCGAGACGGCCTTCGACCACCAGGCCGCGCGCCGGCGCGTCGATCGGCGCCTTCAGTTCCAGCACTTCGGCCTGCAGCAGCACCTGCTCGAGCAGGTCGTCGATGCCCTGGCCGGTTTTGGCCGACACGGGCACGAATGGCGACTCGCCGCCGTATTCTTCAGGCACAACCTGTTCGGCGACCAGTTCCTGCGTCACGCGATCGACGTTGCCGCCCGGTTTGTCGATCTTGTTGATCGCGACCACCAGCGGTACGCCGGCAGCTTTCGCGTGAGCGATCGCTTCCTTCGTCTGCGGCATCACGCCGTCGTCCGCCGCCACCACCAGGATGACGATGTCGGTGGCCTTGGCGCCGCGAGCACGCATCGCCGTAAAGGCTTCGTGACCCGGGGTGTCGAGGAAGGTGATCATGCCGCGCGGCGTTTCGACGTGGTAAGCGCCGATGTGCTGCGTGATGCCGCCCGCTTCGCCCGACGCGACCTTGGCGCGACGGATGTAGTCCAGCAGCGAGGTCTTGCCGTGGTCGACGTGACCCATGACGGTGACCACCGGTGCGCGCGAGCTCGACTCGAAGTGGGTGTGCTCGCCCTGGTCGGCCAGCAGCGCTTCCGGATCGTCCTCGGCGGCGGCAAACGCCTTGTGGCCCATTTCTTCCACGAGAATCATCGCGGTTTCCTGGTCCAGCACCTGGTTGATGGTGCACATCTGGCCCAGCTTCATCAGCTGCTTGATCACTTCCGATGCCTTGACCGACATCTTGTGCGCCAGTTCGGCGACCGTGATGGTCTCAGGGACGTGGACGTCCTTGATGACCGCTTCGGTCGGCGCCTGGAAATTGCTCTCGCGATCGTCGTGGTGCGAAGGACGGCGGCCCTTGGCGCCACCGCGCCAGCCGTCGCGTCCGCCGGTGCCGACGTTGCCGCGCGGCTTGATCGAGCCAGGCGCGCCGCGTTTCTTGGCGTCGTCCGACCAGGTCGACGAGACATTGGCCGACTTGATCGACTTCTTGTCCGGTCCCAGCACCTTTTTCTCGCCCGGCTTGTCGCCCGGCTTCTTGGTGTCGGCCGGCTTGTGCAGCGTGCCTTCCGGCGACTTCGGCTTGAGGGCGGCGACCGGCGGCGCGACCGGCTCGGGAGCCTTGATCGCACGGCGCGGCGCATTCATCATGGCCTTGATCTGGGCGACTTCGTCGGCCACGGCCTTGCGCGCCTTGTCGTTCGCTTCGGCGCGGGCGGCAGCTTCCTTGGCGGCAGCGGCAGCCTTGGCCTTCGCTTCGTCGTCGGCAAGCTTCTTGGCGGCGGCGTCGTCGGCGGCGCCGGCGCTCGCAGCCTGCGCGGCGACGCGCTTGGCTTCTTCGGCGGCCTGCTTCTTCGCGTCGGCTTCGGCCTGCTTGGCCTGGGCTTCTTTTTCGGCGTCGAGCTTGGCGAGGCGGTCCTGCTTCTCGCGCAGGTCGGCTTCCTGGCGAGCGATCAGCTCGGCCTGGCGGCGCGCTTCTTCTTCACGGCGCGCCACTTCGGCGGCGTCGATCACGGGAGCGGCCGGGGCGGCGGCCTCGACCGGCGCAACCGGCTCGTCGCGCTGCACGAAGGTGCGCACTTTTTTGACGGCGACCTGGATCGTGCGCGACTTGCCCGAGGCGTCGGCCTGCTTGATCTCGGTGGTTTCCTTGCGCGTCAGCGTGATCTTCTTCTTTTCCGTGTCGCCCGCTGCACCGTGGGTACGGCGCAGGTGAGTCAACAGCTTATCCTTATCATCTTTCGACAATGGATCTGACGTCGAACTTTTCTCGACGCCGGCAGAACGCAGCTGCGTCAGCAGCAAATCTGCAGGCATCTTCAGTTCGGTGGCAAATTGGGCTACGTTGTTACTCGCCATTCAGTCCTCTTTTCTATGTGTCGCTGAGATGATAAAGATATGCAAATTACGCCTTGGCCACTTCTGCCAGGCTCCAGGCTTTCGCCTGCAGCGCCTTGGCGCGGTCATCGTACTTTGCGTCGACCAGCTTCATCTCGTCGTCGGTCACATCGTTAAATTCATTCTTGATCAGTTCGCGGGCGCGCTCCGACGACAGGGCCAGGATGGCGCCGAATTCGTCGTAGGCCAGCGCGCTGAACGCTTCCACGGTCTTGATCCCCGCCAGGCCAAGCTTGCCGGCGGTGCTGCGGTCCATCCCTTCCAGGTTGACCAGCGCTTCTTCCATGCCTTCCAGGCCTTCTTCCGAAGCGATCGCCTCGGTCACCAGCGCGTCGCGGGCACGGGTACGCAGTTCGTTGACGGTGTCTTCGTCGAACGATTCGATGTCGAGCATTTCCGAGATCGGCACGTAGGCGATTTCTTCCAGCGAAGCGAAGCCCTCTTCGACCAGGATGTCGGCCACTTCCTGGTCGACGTCGAGCTTCTCCATGAACAGCGCGCGCACCGCGGCCGTTTCCGCCGCCGACTTGTTCTCGGATTCTTCGGCCGTCATGATGTTGATCTTCCAGCCGGTCAGTTCGGCGGCCAGGCGCACGTTCTGTCCCGAGCGGCCGATCGCGATCGCCAGGTTTTCTTCGTCCACGACGACGTCCATCGCGTGCTTCTCTTCGTCGACCATGATCGACGACACGTTGGCCGGGGCCAGCGCGCCGATCACGAACTGCGCCGGATCGTCCGACCACAGCACGATGTCGACGCGTTCGCCGCCCAGTTCGCCGGTGACGGCCTGGACGCGCGAACCGCGCATGCCGACGCAGGTGCCGATCGGGTCGATGCGCTTGTCGGCCGTGTAGACGGCGATCTTGGCGCGCACGCCGGCGTCGCGGGCGGCCGATTTGATTTCCAGCAGGCCCTGCTCGATCTCGGGCACTTCCAGTTCGAACAGCTTCATGATGAATTCAGGCGCGGTGCGCGACAGGATCACCTGCGGGCCGCGCATGTTGCGGTCGATGCGCAGGATGTAGGCGCGGACCCGGTCGCCGATACGCAGGTTCTCTTTCGGGATCATCTGGTCGCGCGGCAGGCGCGCTTCGATCTTGCCCGATTCGACGATCGCGTCGCCGCGTTCCATGCGCTTGATGGTGCCGGTCACGAGCGAGTCGCCGCGCTCGAGGAAGTCGACCAGGATCTGTTCGCGCTCGGCGTCACGCACGCGCTGCAGGACTACCTGCTTGGTGTCCTGGGCGAAGCGGCGGCCGAACTCGACCGACTCGATCGGCTCTTCGATGTATTCGTCGACTTCGATGTCGGGAATCTGCTCGACCGCCTCGAAGTGCAGGATTTCCTGGTCCGGCAGCTGCAGGCCGGCGTCGTCCTGCACCACGTGCCAGCGGCGGAAGGACTCGAACTCGCCCGACTCGCGGTCGATGGAGACGCGAATGTCGACCTCGCCCTCATAGCGTTTTTTCGTGGCCTGGGCCAGGGCGAATTCGAGCGCGCCGAAGACGACATCCTTATCGACGTTTTTCTCGCGCGCCAGCGCATCTACCAGTAACAATACTTCGCGACTCATGCTTTGCCCTTCTTAAAATCCACCTGCGGCACCAGACGTGCCTTATCCAGATCGGCGAGCGTAAACTCCAGCTGCGCCGGTCCATCCTTACTTTCAAATTCCAAACCGATCTTGTCGCCCTGCGGCGCCTGAATCACGCCGGTGTAGGTCTTGCGATTCGCGCTGCCCGGGAAGGCGGTGCGCAGCTTGACGGTGCACTCGTGACCGGCGAAACGCTCGAAGTCGGCCAGGGTGCGCACCGGGCGGTCCAGCCCCGGCGACGAGATCTCGAGCCGTTCGTAGTCCACGTTCTCGACCGTCAGCACGTGCGACAGCTGGTGGCTGACCGTGGCGCAGTCTTCGACCGTAATCGGGCCTTTTTCCGCCGCGTCCTCTGCAGTGAAGTCGATGTACACGCGCAAAATCCCGCGCTCGCCCCGCTCCACATCGACGAGGTCGTAGCCCAGGCCAGTAACTGTCTTGGCGATCAAATCAAACTGCTGCAATCGAACTTCTCCAGGCCGTAAAAACGTTTTACCAAAAAAAAAATGGGCATCTGCCCATCTTCCAAAATCACTACCAGATGAAAGCACTTGCACGAAGAAAACGTAGCGAAGAAACTTTTATTAGGTTACGGATTATAGCGCGTTTCGCCATACACCGCAATCGCGCAAAAGGCAAATGAACATTCCAACAACACCTGCACGTCGTTCCTGCGAAGGCAGGAACCCATGCTGAATACGATTGATTCATATTGCATCGCCATGCCGCTTCAGCATGGGCTCCCGCCTGCGCGGGAGCGACGGTCTTTCGGCCGCGCCTTAACCGCGGCGGCCGCGGCGCGGCAGGCCGTGGTCGTTGCCGCGCGGGCCTTGCGCGCCCTGCGGACGGCGCGAGCCGCCGGCATTGCCGAAGCCGAACGTGGTCTGCAGCGGATCCGGCTGGCGCGGCTTGCCGCCGCCCGTGCCGCCGCTGCCTGGCCGGCCGCCCTGCCCGCCCGGACGCCCCTGTCCTTGCGGACGGCCGCCCTGGCCTGCCGGCTTGCCCTGGCGCGGACCCTGGCCCTGGCCCGGCTCCTGCGGACGGCCGCCGGCGGTCGGATGCCCTCCCGCCATGCCGCCGTAGCCGGCGCCGACCAGCGGCGTGCCGCGTCCCTGCGGACGGCCGCCACGACCTCCGCGTCCGCCCATGCCGGCGAACGGATCGACATTGCGGTTCACGTCGGCGCGGTCGATGCGGTTGCCGTCAGGCTCACCGCGCTCGCCACGTTCGGCGCGTTCGCCGCCACGGGCCTGCTGCGGGCCGCGCGCTTTCGGGCCGCGGTCGACGGCGACTTTCTCGCCCTTCTTCTCGACGCCGAACGCGGCCAGCAGCGCGCGCACGTCGTTTTCTTCCAGCTCTTCCCAGCGGCCGCGCTTCAGGCCGGACGGCAAGGTCATCGCGCCGTAGCGGGTGCGGATCAGGCGCGACACGGTCAGGCCGATCGCCTCGAACATGCGGCGCACTTCGCGGTTGCGGCCTTCGCCGATCACCACGCGGTACCACTTGTTGATGCCTTCGCCGCCGCCGTCGGCGATCTTGGTGAAGTTCGCCGTGCCGTCTTCCAGCTCGACGCCGGCCAGCAGCTTCTGGCGCATGCCTTCTTCCAGTTCGCCCAGCGTGCGCACCGCGTATTCGCGGTCGATGTTGTAACGCGGGTGCATCAGCCGGTTGGCCAGGTCGCCCGAGGTGGTAAACAGCAGCAGGCCTTCGGTGTTGAAGTCGAGGCGGCCGACGGCCAGCCACTTACCGGCCTTCATGGTCGGCAGGCGGTCGAACACGGTTGGACGGCCTTCCGGATCGTCCTGGCTGACGATTTCGCCGGCCGGCTTGTGGTACACCAGCACGCGCGGCGGCTTGGTGCTCACCTTACGCTGAATCAGCTTGCCGTTGATGCGGACCGCGTCGGACGGCAGGATGCGCTGGCCGATGTGGGCCGGCTCGCCGTTGACCGACACGCGGCCGGCGACGATCAGGTCTTCCATGTCGCGGCGCGAACCGAGGCCGGCTTCGGCCAGCACCTTGTGCAATTTCGGCGCGTCGTCGTCCGAGGTCAGGTCGCGGCGCACCTGCTTGGCGGGCTGCCCGCGGCCGCCGTCGTTGGCGTCGTAAGCGTCGGAGGTGACGTACGAGAAGGCCTCGTCGGCATCGCTGGCGCCGCCGCGCGGCTTCTTGTGGTGCTGCAGGCCGGGATTGCCCTTCTTGTTTTTCTTCTGGCGCGGCTTGCCGTCGGCCAGGCGCTCCGGACGCGGACCGCGCTCGCGGCGCGGCTCGCCTTCAGCGGCGACGGCGACCGCTTCGGCGCCTTCGGCGGCCGGCTGCGGCTGCGGCGCGTTTGCCTGGCGGATCTGGCGCTGCTCGCGCATCTGGCGCGGGCCGCGCGGCGGACGCGGGCCGCGCTCGGCGGGCGCCGCAGCCTGCCCGGCCGGCGCCGGGGCGACAGGCGCCTGATCCACCGGCGCGGCTTCGGCCTTCGGCGCGACTGCCTTCTTGGCGCGCGGCCTGGTGATGCCGGCCGCTTCGTCGGCGTCGATCTGCGCGCGGGTGCGGCGCTTGGCCTTGGCCGGCACTGCTTCGTCCTGGCCGGCCATGTCGGCGGCGTTCGTCTCGGTTGCTTTAGTTGAATTCATCGTTCGTTTCTTGGTTGTGCAGACCCGGCGCGGGGTCGTGAATGGGGACTTCAACGAGTGAAGTGTCGGCGCCTGCCGCGACATCCATGTCGCCCGCGCCATCGTCGGCGGCCACCGGGGCCGCCGCCTTGTCAAAATTTTCCTGCAGCGCCGCTTCCAGCGCCTCCATCTCGGCGCCGCTGTTGCGCGTGTCCGCCAGGTCCTGCAGCGGCGGCAGCTGCGACAGCGAGGCCAGTCCGAGGTCGTCGAGGAAGGCCTTGGTGGTGCCCAGCAGCGCCGGACGCCCGATCACTTCGCGGTGGCCGATCACGTCGATCCAGCCGCGGTCTTCCAGCATCTTGATCGTCTGCGAATTGACCGCGACGCCGCGGATTTCCTCGATGTCGCCGCGCGTGACGGGCTGGCGGTAGGCGATGATCGCCAGCGTTTCCAGCGTCGCGCGCGAATATTTGGGCGGCTTCTCGGGACTGATGCGGTCCAGGTACTGCTTCATTTCGGGCCGGCTCTGGAAGCGCCAGCCGGACGCCAGGCTGACCACTTCGATGCCGCGCTCGCGCCAGTCGTAGCGCAGCTCTTCGAGCATCAGCTTGATGGCGTCGGCGCCGACGCCCTCGCCCAGCTCGCGGCCCTTGTCGTCGACGTCGATAAACAGCTTTTTCATCGAATGGATCGACATCGGCTCGCGCGCGCACAGCAAGGCGGTTTCGAGGACTTTTTTAGCCTCATCAGTATTCATAGCGAATGTCGTCAGCGGATCTTGCACATGCAATGCAAAGAAAATATCAAACAAAAACCAATCAACGAAACGCGGCGACCGTCATCGAGTGAGGCCGGCTGCCGAAGAACTGTTGTCGTAGCTGGAATCCGTTGTCCGGGCCGGGATGCGGCGGACACGATGGTACTGGTGGCGAGATCCGTACTCTGCCACACGGCTGCCCGTACACCTGGCGGGCTTGTGCGCCGTTGATTTTCAAGCGAAACGCTTCACTCCGGGAGCCGGTCAGGAGACGGGGCTCCGGGCGCGCTCTGCGGGAACGATCGACATCGCCTCTTCAAAACTGCGGCCATTGTACCTGATAAAACGGCACGTGGGCTATCGCGCGCCCTCAGCCGGCAACAGGTGTTGCCGCCAGCCGCTCGGCGAGGATGGCCGACACGCCCACGAACGCCGGGTATTCGGCGGTGATGACCCAGGTCGGCACCTGCGCCAGGTAGCTGACGAAACGGCCCTTGTGCTCGAAGCGGCGGCGGAACGGCGAGGCGGCGAAGCGCGCGCCCAGCCGCGGCACGATGCCGCCACCGATGTACACGCCGCCCTGCGCGCCCAGGGTGATGGCCAGGTTGCCGGCCACCGTGCCGAGCATGGCGCAGAAAGTGTCGACCACCCGGTCGCACAGCGCGCACTCGCCGGCCAGGGCACGCCGCACGATTTCCGCGGCGCCCAAGGGTTCTGGGGTCTCGCCGGCCTGGTCGGCCAGCGCGCGGTGCAGCAGTTCGATGCCGACGCCGGACAGGAAGCGCTCGGCCGAGACGTGCTCGAACTCCTTCCAGGCGAACTGGAGGATGGCGATTTCGGCCGGATTGGATGGCGAAAAGGTCACGTGGCCGCCTTCGCTCTTCAGCGCGGTCCAGCTGTCGCCGCACGGGATCAGGCCCGACACGCCCAGGCCGGTGCCGGCGCCGACCAGGCCAAGCGGCGTGCCCGGATGGGCCGCGCCGCCGCCGACCTGCTGCTTCTGGTCCTCGCGCAGGTGCGGCAGCGCATAGGCCAGCGCGCTGAAATCGTTGACCACCAGCAGCGTATCGAAGCCGCACTCCTGCTGCAGCGCGGAAATCGAAAACTCCCAGTGGTGGTTGGTCATCCTGACGTAGTCGGCCACCACCGGGTTGGCGATCGCGATCGCGGCGTGGCGGATCTGGGTGACGCCCGCCGCGGCCAGCGCCGGCGAGGCGCGGTAGGCGCGCAGCGCATCGGCCAGGGTCGGGTAGTTGGCGCAGGCCAGCACCTCGATCAGTTCGATCCGCCCGGGCGCAGTCTCCAGCGCGAAGCGCGCATTGGTGCCGCCCACATCGGCCAGCAGGCGCGGGCCGTCGGCGAACGGGACGGGAATTGGGGACGGCACGGATTGAAGCGGAGCGGTCATGGCAATGAGAGAAGGATGAACCATCCTATCGTAAGGACTTCTCGCGCCCGATGCAAGCTCTCTTTGTAGTTTAGGTACATCGTCGCGCAACAACGGCAATCCCGCGTCTCGCAGCCAAGGGCGCATTGCGCGTAGTCAAGCTACGTTCGCTCGGCCTTTTTCCGCCGCTTGCCGGGCGTTCCAGGCATCGAGCCCGCCGTGCAGGGCGCGCGCGCGGTGAAAGCCGTTGGCCAGGAACTGGCGCGCGACCTGGGCGGCCGTGACGTCGTTGGGGCAGCTGCAATAGACGACGATGTGGCGGTCCTTGTCCAGCGACGCCATCAGCTGGCCCGGTTCGCAGCCCGCGTAGTTGAGCGCGCCCGGGATCGCCTGCTCGAGCCGCTGGGCGGTGAGGCTGCGCGCATCGACGATCAGCGGCGCCTGGCCGCCGTCGATCAGCGCGGCCACCTCGTCGACCTGGACCCGCTCGACCGGCAGGCTGCGCAGGAAGCGGCGCCGCTCCACATACTTATAGAGGACGAACAGCGCCAGCAGGGTCAGCAAGCCGGCCAGCGCCGCGCCGCCCATGGTGTCGAGCGTGTCGAGCACGTCGTCGATGCTGTCGTGGAAAATGGCGCCGGCGCCGATGCCCACCCCGCTCCACAGCACGCCGCCGATGACGGACAGGCCGAGGAAGCGCGGCGTGGTGGTGCCCATGGCGCCGGCCAGCGGCGGCGCGATTGTGTTGAAGCCGGGGATGAACTTCGCGACCACCAGCGACTTGGCGCCGTAGCGGTTGAACTTATCCTCGGTCTGGCTGACGCAGTAGTCGGGCGACAGCGAGATTTTGCACAGCAGGCGCAGCACGCGCTTGCCGTAGAAGCGCCCCGCCTTGAACCAGAAATAGTCGCTGATCAGGCAGGCGGCCAGGCTGGCGGCGAGCACCGATCAGCACGCCGTAGGTCTGGATCAGGTGGAGTAGTTGCGACATTCGGCAATGGTAGCTTAAACCATGCGCCGGCGTCGGCAACAACCCCGGGGTCGGGTCCGGCGGACCTGACCCAGTCCCCGGTTGCTATACGCCGCGGGGAATCGCGCTCAGGAGCGTCTTCGTGTAGGGATGCTGGGGATTGCGATACAGCTCGTCCGAATCGGCCAGCTCCACCACGCTCCCCTGGTGCATCACCATCACCTGGTCGGCGATGTACTTCACCACCGACAGGTCGTGCGAGATGAAGATGTAAGACAGGCCGAATTCGTCCTGCAGATCCTGCAGCAGATTGAGCACCTGCGCCTGCACCGACACGTCGAGCGCCGACACCGATTCGTCGCACACCAATATCTCCGGCTTCATCGTCAGGCAGCGCGCGATCGCGATGCGCTGGCGCTGCCCGCCCGAGAATTCGTGCGGATAGCGGTGGAAGGCTTGCGCCGGCAGGCCGACCTTGTCCAGCAGCGCCATCGACATCGCCACGCGTTCGCTGTCGTTGGCGCCGATACGGTGGATGCGCATCGGCTCCATCAGAATCTGGCCGACCGTGAAGCGCGGATTCAGCGACGCATACGGGTTCTGGAAGATGATCTGGATGCGCCGCTTGTACGGCATGTACTCGCGCGCCGGCATGGAAATCAGGTCGCGGCCTTCGAACATTGCGGTGCCGGACGTGGCCTGATGCAGCCGCAGCAGGGTCAGTCCCACCGTGGTCTTGCCCGATCCGGACTCGCCCACCACGCCCAGCGTCTTGCCGCGCGCGAGCGTGAACGAGACGTCCTTGACGGCCTTGAACTCGCGCTTGCCGAACAGGCCCTCGCGGAAGTAGAAGCTCTTCGACAGCTTGTCGACCACCAGCACCGGCTCATCGCCAGGCGCAGTACCGCGCTTGCGCTGCGGCTGCCCGGCCAGCACGCCGCCGCCCGCGATGTAGTCGTCGATCACCGGCAGGCGCATCGGCCGCGCGTCGAGGCTCGGCCGGCAGTTCAGCAAGGCGCGCGTGTAGACGTCGGCCGGCCGCTCGAAAATCTGGCGCACCTCGCCCTCCTCGCGCACTTCGCCGTGGCGCATCACGATCACGCGGTCGGCGATCTCGCCCACCAGGCCCAGGTCGTGGGTGATGAACAGCACCGACATCTGGCGCTTCTTCTGCAGGCTGGCGATCAGCGCCATGATCTGCTTCTGGATCGTGACGTCGAGCGCGGTGGTCGGCTCGTCGGCGATCAGCAGCCTGGGCTCGCAGGCGATCGCCATCGCGATCATCACGCGCTGCTGCTGGCCGCCCGACATCTGGCTCGGGTAGGCGTCGATCTTGCGCGCCGGGTCGGGGATGCCGACTTCGTCGAGCAGCTCCAGGGTGCGCGCGCGCGCCTGCTTCTTGTTCATGCCCATGTGAAGGCGCAGCACTTCGCCGATCTGGAAGCCGACCGTGAACACCGGATTGAGCGAGGACATCGGCTCCTGGAAGATCATCGAGATGTCGCGGCCAGCAATGCGGCGCCGCTCGGCCAGCGGCAGCGCGAGCAAGTCGCGGCCGTCGAACAGGATGCGGCTGGCCGGGTCGACGATGCTGTTCTCGGGCGCCAGCAAGCCCATGACCGCGAGCGAGCTGACCGATTTGCCGCTGCCCGATTCGCCCACCAGCGCCACCGTCGCATTGCGCGGCACGTCGAAGGAAATGCCCTTGACCGCTTCGAAGCTGGTCTTCTTGTCGAGCCGGAAGGTGACGCGCAAGTGGCGCACTTGCAGCAGCATGCTGGAGTCGTTCGTCATGGCCGCCTTATTTCAGTTTCGGGTCGAGCGCGTCGCGCAGCGCGTCGGTGAACAGCGAGAACGCCGTCACCAGCAGCGCCATCGCCATCGCCGCGGCGGTCAGCTGCCACCACTTGCCGAGAATGAGCTCGTTCTGCGCTTCGTTCAGCATGCTGCCCCACGAGACGGTGCCGACCGGGACGCCGAAGCCGAGGAAGGACAGGATCACTTCGGCCTTGATGAAGCCGACCACCAGGATCGACAGCTGCACCAGGGCCACGTGGCTGACGTTGGGGAAGATATGCGAGAACATCTTGCGCCAGGTCGAAGCGCCGATGGCGTCGGCCGCCATCACGTATTCGCGCGCCTTGTGTTTCATGTATTCGGCGCGGATCAGGCGGTACGGCCCGGTCCAGCCGGTCAGCCCGAGAATCAGCACGATGGTGGCGATGCCCTTCTGCTGCAGCACCGCGGCCACGGTCAGGATCATCAGGATCGACGGAATCGAGGTGAAGATGCTGTAGAACCAGTTGAACATGTCGTCCACCAGCCCGCCGTAGAAGCCCGACACGGCGCCGAACAAAGTGCCCAGCGCCACCGCCAGCGTGGCGGCCACCAGCCCGACCACGATCGAGGTCTCGGCGCCCTTGATGGTTTTCTTGACGATGTCGTGGCCCCACTTGTCGGCGCCGAACGGCAGCGTCGGACGGCGCACCGCATCCAAGCTGGCGGCGCGGTAATGGGGATCGGCCTTGATCGCGCGGATGTCGTCCCCCAGCGGGTCGAAGGCGTTGTCGGGCGCCGGCGCCTCGGCCACGGCGGCGGCGCGCGTCAGGCCGGCGTCGCCCGCGAAAGCCGGCGGCGCGTAGTTGACGCCGACTTCCTTTTCCCAGTCGGCGGCGACCAGGCCGCAGGCCGACAGCACCAGCAGCGCGAGGAAGGCGGCGACGATCGCCAGCGACACCATCGCCACCTTGTCGGCGCGCAGGCGGCGCCAGGCCAGGGTCCACAGGCCGGGCGAAGTTGGCAGGTCGGTCAGTGCTGTCATCGGGTCAGGAAAGTTGAACGCGCGGGTCGACGGCCTGGTACATCAGGTCGGCCAGCAGGTTGAAGAGCATGGTCGCGGCGGCCACGTAGACGGTGATCGCCTTGATCACCGGGAAGTCGCTGCGCTCGACCGCGAGGATCACTTCGCGCCCGATGCCGGGGATGCCGAAGAAGCGCTCGAGCAGGAAGGCGCCGATCAACAGCGCCGGCAGGCTGGCCATCACGTGCGTGATGATCGGGATCGCGGCGTTGCGCAGCACGTGCACCCACATGATGCGGCGTTCGCCCAGGCCCTTGGCGCGCGCGGTGCGCACATAGTCCTGGCCCACTTCGTCGAGCACGAAGCTGCGGTACAGGCGCAGGGTCGGCGCGATCGACACGGCCAGCCCGATCAGGATCGGCAGGGTCGCGTAGCGCAGCAGGTTTTCGAGGAAATGCTCGCCCCAGCCCTGCACCGGGAACAGCCCCAGTTTGTAGGCGAAGCCGTACTGGAACACGATGATGTAGACCAGGATCGAGATCGACATGCCGACCGTGCAGGCGATCATCACGGCGCGGTCGGTCAGCGAGCCGCGCACGAAGGCGATCGCCAGCGCCAGCGCGATGCCGAACACGGTCTCGAGGATGGTCAGCGGCACCAGCACCGTCAGCGACGGCCCGAGCCGCGTGGCGATGATGTGCGACACCGCTTCGCCGGTGCTCCAGGCGTTGCCGAAATCGAAGGTGAGGATCTGCCTGACGAAGATGCCGAGCTGGACGTAGTACGGCTGGTCGACGCCGAGCTGCTTGCGGATGTTGGCGATCTGCTCGGCGCTCGACATCTTGCCGGCCAGCAGATAGGCCGGATCGCCGCCTACCCAGTTGAACAGGAAGAACACCAGCACGACCACGCCGGCCATGGTCGGCAGCATCTGCCACAGGCGGCGCAGGATATAGGCAAGCATGTCGAAACTCCGTGGTGGACAGGCCCGGTTCGGCCGCGCCGCAAAAAAGGCGTAACGATAGCGCAAATCGGCGCCGGCGGCGACGTTTCCGTCCAGTCCGCCCGGCCAAAGTCGTCTAGACAGCAAGAACTGGTACAAATGTTGTTTTTCAGGCTAGCGCGATGCCGTTCAGTATTGACAGGATGTCCGCCGCGATGCTCTGATGTTGCCTGGAAAAAAACTTTTCCCAAAAAGCTTGCCGACTCCTGACCGGGGGCCGGCAATTTTCAAGGCAGCGGCCCCACCCATGCCGTTGTGAACACACTATTCAATATTGGAGTCAAAGATGATGGTTGAAACAATTTTATCGCGTTCGGTGCGCGCAATTTGCGCCGGCGGCATGCTGCTCGGCATGCAATTGGCCGCGGCGCAAACGGCCGACCAGCCGATCCAGCGCGTGGAAATTACCGGCTCGAGTATCAAGCGCATCGCCGCCGAAGCGGCATTGCCGGTTCAAACTTTCAACCAGAAAGACATCCAGCGCAGCGGCGTCACCTCGGTGACCGACTTCATCCAGCAATTGCCAGTGATGCAGGGCTTCACCGTGGCGGCCGATTCGGTCGGCGGCGGCGGCGGCGGCATCACCACCGCGTCGATCCACGACGTCGGCTCGTCCTACACCCTGGTGCTGCTGAACGGGCGCCGCATCGCCCCGGCCACCTCGGGCACCACCATCGACGTCAATTCGATCCCGTTGTCGGCCGTCGAGCGCATCGAAGTGCTGACCGACGGCGCCTCCGCGCTGTACGGCGCCGACGCGATCGCCGGCGTGGTCAACTTCATCCTGAAGAAAGGCGCCGGTCCCCTGACCATCGACGCCAAGATTACCAAGCCGCAGCACCCTGGCGCCAAGGGCAAGTCGGCCAGCATCAGCAAGGGCTTTGGCGACGTCGACACCGACGGCTACAGCCTCTACCTGTCGTACAGCCACCAGGAAGAAGACCGCCTGAAAGCGTCGCAGCGCGACTTCGCCAAGACCGGCATCATCAACTTCACCGACGGCGGCCGCCAGCTGCAGTTCTTCAACGGCTCGTCGCGCTCGATTCCGCCGAACGTCGCCGTCAAGTACCTCAACGCGGCCGGCGCCAGCAAGACCGTCAACATCAACCCTTACCTGAAGATCAACGGCCATTGCCCCGCGGCCCACGTCGACCTGGGCGACGGCAACTGCTACTTCGACTACACCACCACCGTGGAAATCTCGCCGGAGATCAAGCGCGACGGCTTCTACGCCTCGGGCCAGCTGAAGCTGGGCGAGTCGGGCTTCCGCGCCTTCGGCGACCTGGCCCTGAACGACGCGCACGTCTACGCCAACATCGCGCCCTACCCGGCCGAATTCTCGCTGGACAAGAGCTCGCCGCTGTTTACCAAGTACGTCGCGCCTTACCTGACCGCGCAGCAGCTGGCCACCGAAACCTCGGCCACCGTCAAGTACCGCCTGCAGGACCTGGGCGGCCGCGCCTACGACTACGCCAGCAAGACCACCCACCTGGTCGCCGGCGTCGACGGCAATGCGATGGGCTGGGACATCAACTCGGCCGTGACGTACTCGCGCAACAAATCGCCGACCAACTACGTCGGCGGCTTCCCGCTGGCCGACAAGTTCAACGCGGCGCTGGCCAACGGCACCATCGATCCGTTCCCGTACGCGCTGGGCGAGATGCCTGACGCGATGAAAAAAGCGCTGGCGGCGACCCAGTACGTGGGCAACTACACCAACACCGAAATCGAGATGAAGGGCATCGACGCCCGCGCCTCGCGCGAAGTGTTCAAGGTGCCGGCCGGCACCGCCCAGCTCGGCACGGGCGCGGACTTCCGCACCACCCGCTACTCGCAGAAGGGCAACCCTGCGGTCAGCCATTCGGAAATCCTGTTCGACGACGACCAGCCGCAATTCGACTACAAGCGCCGCAACGCGGGCGCGTTCGCCGAATTGCTGGTGCCTGTCATCAAGGACCTGGACGTGACCGGCTCGCTGCGCTACGACAGCGTCAGCAAGATCACCGACAACCTCAAGGGCGCCAGCGTCGGCCACGACCAGTCGGCCACCACCTACAAGATCAGCACCCGCTACCAGCCGACCAAGACGCTGCTGTTCCGCGGCGCCTACGGCACCGGCTTCAAGGCGGCCAGCATGCTGGAAATCGGCCAGCCACAGACCGACTTCGGCGTCACCGGCGGTTCCTACAACTGCCCGTTCACCGCGGCCAACGGCCTGGCCAACCATCCGCTGGCGCAGTACTGCGATTCGAACAAGGGCCAGCTGGAAGAGTTCACCGGCGGCAATCCTGAGCTCAAGCCGGAGCACTCGAAGCAGTGGTCGCTCGGCACCGTGTGGGAGCCGACCAGCAACTTCAGCGTCAAGCTCGATTACTGGAGCGTCGCCATCAAGGACGCCGTCACCAGCGTCAGCGAGTCGCTGATCGTCGCCGATCCGAACAAGTACCTGTCGCTGTACACCACCAAGTTCAAGGCCTCGACCGGCCTGAAGACGCTGGCGATCCTGCTTGCCCCGATCAACATCGGCCAACAGGAAAACCAGGGCATCGACTACGACTTCCTGCTCAAGAACCGCTTCGGCGATACCCGCCTGACCAGCCGCCTGGCCGGTACTTACCTGGTCAAGTCGCGCTATACGACGCCGGGCACCAGCGACCAGTGGGAAACCAGCCTGGGCAAGTTCGGCAGCAATGATGCGGTCAGCTTCCGCAACATCGTCAAGGCATCGACCAGCGCCGACATCGGCAACTGGACGCATACCCTGTCGGCGAACTACCGCAGTGGCTACAAGGACAAGGCGTACTCGGAAGACGACTGCGCCGTCAGCGTCGGCGACGCCAACGGCGATTGCGCCGCGGTCCAGCTGAACGTCAAGGCTTACTACACGTTCGACTGGCAGACCCAGTACCGCCTGATGAAGGGCCTGGAGCTGACCGCCGGCATCCAGAACCTGGCCGACGTCAAGCCGCCGCTGTCGCTGCGCGCCACCGGTTCGCACCAGCTGGGCTACGATCCGCGTTACGCCAGCGCGATCGGCCGCACGTTCTACCTGAGCGCGCAGTACAAGTACTGATCGCAGGGTAGCTCCGCAAAAACCGCCGGCATCCGCCGGCGGTTTTTTTTGGCCCGGCCGGCCCGCGCCGCTGTGCGGAAAAACAACAAAACGCCAGGTGCACACGCCGCCCTGCGTTGCGAGTCAACAAAAAATATAATTTGCGTGCAAGGTTGCGGCGCAACATATTTTCTCGCCGTTAGCGGTACCCACCCTGTCGAAAACCCCGGCGCCGCGATCCACCGCGCCGCCGGAGCGGTCATGTTGCAGCGCAGTATTTCCGTTCATTAACATCCGTCCACTGTTGTGCGCTTACAAATGCATTGTCAAGCGAGTATTGACACTCTCTTACCGGGATGGTGAGATGGCTGCGCTTTTAAAACAGGTTCACCCCTGAATTGAAAAGCACCACGATGGACGTCACGTTTCCGTCGCGTATGCAGAACGTTCCTGCTGCCTATCATGCCGGAAGAAAATATGCATACGCGCGGGCGCCGGTTCGTATCTCAGTAATTCTCCTGGAGTCAACATGTACAAGAAAACAGCACTCGCACAAGCTGTATCGTTCGCCGTCGCCGCCCTGGCCATGGCGCAGCCGGCCATGGCGCAAGACGCCGCTGGCCCGATCCAGCGCGTTGAAATCACCGGTTCGAGCATCAAGCGCGCATCGGCCGAGACCGCCTCCCCGGTCCAGGTCATCAGCCGCGAAGACCTGGCCAAGTCCGGCAAGGGCACGGTCGCCGAATACCTGCAGACCCTGACCGCCGACGGCGCCGGTTCGCTGCCGACCGGCTTCGGCAACGGCTTCGCCGCCGGTTCGACCGCAATCTCGCTGCGCGGCCTGGGCGCGACTTCGACCCTGGTGCTGCTCAACGGCCGCCGCATGGCGCCGTTCGCCCGCGCCGATGACGGCCAGAAGAGCTTTACCGACCTGTCGACCGTGCCGATGGAAGCGGTCGAGCGCATCGAAGTGCTGAAAGACGGCGCCTCCTCGACCTACGGCGCCGACGCGATCGCCGGCGTGGTCAACATCATCCTACGCAAGGACTTCACCGGCGTTGTCGCCAAGCTGACCGGCGGCACCTCCAAGTACCGCGACGGCGAGACCTACAAGGCGTCGCTGACCTGGGGCAAGGGCAACCTCGACACCGACGGCTACAACGTGCTGTTCAACGCCGAGCTGTTCGCCAACAACGAACTGTTCAACAATGACCGTGCCGGTCGCGAGTGGATCGGCAAAGGCGACCTGCGTCCGTACGGCTACCCGCTGGCCACCCAGTTCGCCGCGGGCGACATTCGCGGCGGCGTCGCCGGCGCGACCCCGACCGGCGCGCTGCGCAACCCAACCACCCTGGCCTACGAGTACCTGCCCGGCTGCGCCCAGTTCTCGACCTCGGTCCAGCCAGTGCCGGCCAACGGCTGCGTGTGGCACCAGGACCAGTTCCGCTCGATGCAGCCGCAAATCAACGGCGGCAACATCTATACCCGCGGCACCAAGCAGATCAACGCCGACCTGCAGGTCTACGCCGAAGCCGGCTTCTCGAAGCGCGACACCTCGTTCACCCTGACCCCGCCGTCGATCACCCCGACCGTCGCGTTCCCATCGACCGCGGCCAACCCGAGCGGCGTGATCAACTACGGCTCCGGCGCCGGCACCACCATCGTGCTCGCCGCCAACCACCCGCAGAACCCATACGGCGTGCCGGTACGCGTGCGCTACGCCGCGTTCGACGTCGGCCCAAGCACCCGCTCGGTCGACAACTCGTTCAACCGTTTCGTGATCGGCGCCAAGGGCAACTCCATGGGCTGGGATTTCGACACCGCCTACGTGCACTCGGAGTCGAAGCTGGACCTGAACTACAGCAACATGCTGAAAATGAACGTGCTGAAGGATGCGCTGGGTAACCCGGCCAGCCCGTATTTCCCGTACTACATCGGTAACCAGGCCGGCAAGAACCCGGCCTCGCTGTACGCGGCGATGGTGACGAACGCGAAATCGCACTCGACCACCAAGCTCGACATGGTCGACTTCAAGGCATCGCGCGAGCTGTTCCAGCTGCCGGGCGGCGCCATGGGCCTGGCGGTCGGCGCCGAACACCGCCGCGACAAGCTCGACAATCCTTCGCTGTCGGGCACCTCGGACGGTTCGATCAACGCGTCGTACGTGGCCGCCAAGGGCGACACCAACGTCTCGGCGGTATTTGTCGAAGTCGCCGCACCGGTGATCAAGACGCTCGAGCTGAACGGCGCACTGCGTTACGACAAGTACAGCGCGTTCTCGTCGACTACCCCGAAACTGGGCGCCAAGTGGACCCCGGTCAAGACCTTCGCCCTGCGCGGCACCTACTCGGAAGGCTTCCGCGCTCCAGGCCCAGCCGAATCGGGCATCGAGTCGCAGTCGACCGGCACCGCCACCGCGCGCGATCCGATCCGCTGCCCAGGCGGCACCCCGGCCCCAGGCGCCAGCGCCAATGACTGCTCCGCTTCGGTGGCCGCGGTCAAGGTCGGCGAGCCGAACCTGGCGCCGGAAAAATCGAAGGGCGCCACGCTGGGCATGGTCTGGGATCCGTTCAACGGCACCAGCCTGTCGCTCGACGGATGGAAGATCAAGCGTTCGAACGAGATCAACCCGCTGCCGTACAACGAAGCGGCCGCCCTGCCGACCGCGGTGCGCGCGGATAACAACCTGATCGGTGCAAACGGCCAGGTGATCCCGAACTCGGGCACCCTGCTGATTTCGAAGGCGCCTTACCGCAACTCGAGCTACACCGAGATCAAGGGTGTCGACCTGGACGTCAAGCAGCGCTTCAACATGGGCGCCTATGGCCGCTCGACGGTTGGCCTGACCTGGACCCACATCGCATCGTGGATGCGTGCCGAATCGGCGACCGTCAAGTACCAGTATGCCGGCACCCACGGCAACTGCGATACCTCGAACTGCGCCGGTACGCCGAAGGACAAGATCAGCGTCGTCGCTGGCTGGGACTACAACGCACTGAACCTGACGGCAACGGCGAACTACCGTTCCGACATGAAGAACGTGCTGTTCGAAGGCGACCTGTGCGCTTCGAAGTTCGCCAACGGCACCGATGCGCCAAACGGCTGCAAATTGGCATCGTTCACCACGGTGGACCTGTCGGCACGCTACAACCTGTCGAAGAACCTGCAACTGTTCGGCTCGATCACCAACCTGTTCGACAAGATCGCACCTCTGGATCCGTTGACCTACGGCGGCATGAGCTACAACCCGATGGACGCCAGCGGCGCGATCGGCCGTTACTTCAAGGCCGGCCTGCGTTACCAGTTCTAAACTGCTGACCGCTAGCTGAAACAACAAGGGCGCTGAGAAATCAGCGCCCTTTTTTTATTTGCCGGTCAATCCTCGCGCAGGCGGCGCTGGCGCACCGCGGCGGCCAGGTTGTCGAGCACCGCCACGCTCTGCTCCCAGTCGATGCAGCCGTCGGTCACCGACTGGCCGTACACCAGCTCCCTGCCCGGCACCAGGTCCTGGCGCCCCGCCACCAGGTTCGACTCGACCATGACGCCGACGATACGGTCGTTGCCGGCCGCTACCTGGGCGGCGATGTCGGCGCACACCGGCACCTGGTTCTCCGGCTTCTTGGAGCTGTTCGCATGCGAGGCGTCGATCATCAGGCGCGCCGCCAGCCCTTGCGCGGCCATCTGGCGGCAGGCTTCCTCGACACTGGCCGCGTCGTAGTTCGGAGTCTTGCCGCCGCGCAGGATGATGTGGCAGTCCTCGTTGCCGTTGGTCGACACGATGGCCGAGTGGCCGCCCTTGGTCACGGACAGGAAATGGTGCGGCTGCGAGGCCGCCTTGATCGCTTCGACCGCGATCCTGATGTTGCCGTCGGTGCCGTTCTTGAAGCCGACCGGACACGACAGCCCGGACGCCAGCTCGCGGTGCACCTGCGACTCGGTAGTGCGGGCGCCGATCGCGCCCCAGCTGATCAGGTCGGCGATGTACTGCGGGCTGATCACGTCGAGGAACTCGGTGCCGGCCGGCAGGCCCAGCTCGTTGATGTCGCGCAGCAGCTCGCGCGCCATGCGCAGCCCGTCGTTGATGCGGAAGCTGTTGTCCATGTAGGGGTCGTTGATCAGGCCCTTCCAGCCCACGGTGGTGCGCGGCTTCTCGAAATACACGCGCATGACGATTTCCAGGTCGGCCGACAGGCGTTTGCGCTCGCCGGCCAGGCGCTGCGCGTATTCCATCGCCGCGCGCGTGTCGTGGATCGAGCACGGGCCGATCACCACCATCAGGCGGTCGTCCTGGCCGTGCAGGATGCGGTGCAGCGCCACCCGCGCGCCGGCCGCCGTGTCGCCCGCCGCCTCGGTGCACGCATACTCGCGGATCAGGTGCGAGGGCGGCGTCAGTTCCTTCATTTCGCGGATGCGTAAGTCGTCGGTGCGTTGCATGCGTTTCTCCGTTGTCGTGTGCGGGTGTGCCGGGATAAAAAAAAGACCGCCATCGCTGGCGGTCTTTCGAAGTTCTGGGGATCCGGTTCTTGCTGCTGCGTGAACCTGCCGCCTACTCCGCCGCCTTGGGCTGGACATGGCTAAAATAAAAAAAGCAGGTAAACAATTTCGCGTTGTGCATGGCAATTCCTGAATCGATGCAACGACTATAGCAACATTGTGCGGCGCTTGGCAAGCGCTTTGTCCGCCCGCCTTTCCCGCGTGCAGGTTGCGCCGATCCCACAACGGCGGGCGAAGCCGGAGACGATTGACCTAGCTCAGTGGTGCGCCGGCAGCGGATGCAACACTCTCAACCCTACACCGCACCCACGCGCGCTGCGGCTTGCCCCTGCCACTTTGGAGTTGACCATGAAAGAAACCGTCTTGTCCCATTCCCTGCGCCGCCTGTTCGCCGGCGGCGCGTGCGCCGGCCTGGCCGTGCTGGCACTGCCGGCGCAAGCCCAGGAAGAACAGCCCGCCGCGCCGATCCAGCGGGTGGAAATCACCGGCTCGTCGATCAAGCGCATCGCCGCTGAAGGTGCGCTGCCGGTCACGGTGATGACGGCGGCGGCAATTCGCGAATCGGGCGTGACCTCGGCCGCCGACCTGGTCAAGAAACTGTCGACCGTGCAAGGCTCGACCGGCGAGTCGGCATCGGTCGGCGGCGCCAGTTTCGGCTTCTCAGGTATTTCCATCCACAACGTCGGCGAGACGCGCACCCTCGTGCTGCTCAACGGTAAGCGCCTGGCGCAATTCGGCGGCCAGACGCTGACCGGCTTCGCCGCCGGCTTCGACCTCAATTCGATCCCGCTGTCGGCCATCGACCGCGTCGAGCTGCTGACCGACGGCGCCTCGGCCCTGTACGGCGCCGACGCGATTGCCGGCGTCGTCAACTTCATCACCAGGCACGACCGCACCGATGGCGACGTCACGCTCGGGTATTCGCATCCGCAGAACGGCGCGCGCGAAAAGCGCATCAGCGCCACCAAGGGATTCGGCTCGCTCGACACCGACGGCTACAACGTCATGCTGACCTTGGGCCATGACGAGCGGACCAAGCTCGCGTCGGTCGACCGCCCGTTCGCCAATACCGGGAAAGTGGAATTTTCCGCCAACGGCAAGCGCTACCGCAAACAGCAGTTCTCGGCCAGCCCGATTCCCGCCAACGCGCTCGACGATCAGGGCCAGCTGATCAGCCCCTTCCAGAAAACCACCGGCGCCTGCCCGCCCAAGACCTTCCGCGTCATCGAACCGTACAACGACGGCTCGGGCCTGGCCGATGACTATTGCGGCTACGACTTTGTGCGCGACCTGGAGATCTTCCCCGAACGCAAGCGCGACAACTTCATGGCTTCCGGCACCGCCAAGTACGCCGGCCAGGAACTGTTCGCCGACCTCCTGCTGTCGAGGAGCACCCAGGTGTCGCGCATTGCGCCGGTGCCGGGTTCGATCTCCATCGATGCCGGCTCGCCGCTGGCGGTCAAGTACTTGCAGCCGATCGGGATCGTGGGCGACAGCCTGGCGTTCTATCGCCTGTTCGACATGGGCCCGCGCGCCTCGGACGATGAAGCGCGGTTCGCCAGCCTGGTGCTCGGTTCGCGCGGCGTGATCGCCGGATGGGACTACAGCGCGTCGTACAACTTCTCGGAAAGCAAGGTCAAGGGCAATATCTCCGGCTACCCAGGCGCGCTGGCCGTCAAGGCGCTGACCGGCGGCGGCCTGCTCGATCCCTTCGTCGGCCCGGGCCAGCAAAGCGCCGCGGCGCAGCAGGCCATCAGGGCGGCAACCTACTCGGGCTACTGGGACGGCGGCACCTCCAAGCTGCATTCCCTGACGGCCAACGGCTCGCATGAACTGATGCGCATGCAAGGCGGCGGCCTGATTCTCGGTCTCGGCGCCAACATCAACCACGAATCGTTTGCGTCCCTCCCGGGCTTGTTCGCGCAAGGCAAGCTTGCCGATCCGGCCGCCGGCGTGCTGTGCGGCGGCGCGCTTGCGTGCGACCAGCGTTTCGGCGACGCTGCCAGCGCCTTGCCTTACGACGCGTCGCGCACGTCGCAAGGCCTGTTCGCCGAACTGGTGATCCCGGTATACAAGACGCTCGAATTCGGCACCGCCGTGCGTTACGACCATTACTCCGATTTCGGCAATGCCACTACCGCCAAGGCCAGCTTCAAATGGACCCCGCAGCCCACTATGATGATTCGCGGCTCGGTCGGCAATGGCTTCCACGCGCCCACCGTGCCGCAAGTGAATGCTCTCCAGCAAGGCTATGGCGTCACGAGCGAAAAATACACCTGCACGCCGGCGCTGCAGGCCGTCGCCGACGCCCACAACGCCTTATGCCAGCCCGGCAACCGGCAGTACGATCAACTCGCCGGCGGCAACGCCGACCTGCAGCCGGAACGATCGAAGCAGGCGACCCTGGGCTTTCGTTTCGAGCCGGTCGGCTATCTCACCCTCGGCGCCGACCTGTGGCACGTGCAGATCCGGGATACCTTCGGCCAGCTGACCGAACAGGTCGTGTTCGCCGACCCGGCGCGCTTCTCCAGATCCTGGGGCTCGCTGGTCGACATCGGCACCGGCAAGAACTACCTCGCCTTCCTTGCCGACAATCAGAACCTGGGCAAGTCGTACACCACAGGGATCGATTATGAAATCACCGGCCGCTACCGCAGCCCGATCGGCCTGCTGACCTCGCAGCTGAACATGACGCGGATGATCCGGGAGGTGAGCCAGCTGGAGCGGGACGGCCCGTACTACTCGGCGATCGGCAACTTCGCCGAACTGGGAGGCGTGACGTTCCGCAACCAGGGCCATTGGAGCAATACCCTGAAAACGGGCAAATGGACCAACACCCTCGCGATCAATTTCAAGTCCGGCTACCGCGACCAGGAAACCACGGTGGACGTGCTCGATGCCGCCGGCGATGTCACTGGACAGGAAGACGTGCGTAAGGAAGTGGGATTCTATTCGACCATCGACTGGCAGGCGGTGTGGAGCCCGAACAAGAACTGGTCTGCCACGGTGGGCGTATTGAACCTGACGAACAAGGCGCCGCCGTTCGTGCCGTCCACGTCGGGCGCCAACCGCGGCCAGCAATTCGGCTATGACGACCGTTACTACGATTCGCGCGGCCGCACGGCTTACATCAACGCGTCGTACAAGTTCTGACAGCGCGCGGCGTGGCTACTGAAAAAGTCCAGATTTCCGGGCTTTTTTCGTGCTTGCGGAGATCGCTTCCAGCCCACGCCCGAGCCCGTGAATCGGCGCGGAACAAGTGTGAGAGTGTCCATATTGCGAATTACAAGAGGTGATTTCTATGAGCGATGTGATCTTCACCTTCCTGGTCGATGAAGACTTGAGAAAGGCGTTTGCGGCTGCCGCAAAATCGACCGACCGCACCGATGCGCAGCTTTTGCGCGATTTCATGCGCGACTTCGTGTGCCGCCAAGACGCAATAGGCCACGACGCATGGTTTCGGCGCGAGGTGCTAGCTGGTCTTGAATCTGCCAATGTGTGTGACACCATCACCGACGACGAGGTCGAGACGGAAGCTGCAGCATGGCGGGCCGCGACACGGCGCAAAATGGTCGGCCCTGACGCATGAAATCGGACGCCGCGGCGTGCAAGGGCGGGTCAGGTCCGGCGGACCTGACCCCATTTTCTGCGGGACGCGTATATCTTATGCGGTGCCGCCCACCGTCACGTCTTCGATGCGGAGGGTTGGCTGGCCCACGCCCACCGGCACGCTCTGGCCTTCCTTGCCGCACACGCCCACGCCCGAGTCGAGGCGCATGTCGTTGCCGATCATCGAGACGCGATTGAGCACGTCCGGACCGTTGCCGATCAGGGTGGCGCCCTTGACCGGATAGGTCACCTTGCCGTTTTCGATCATGTAGGCTTCGCTGGCCGAGAACACGAACTTGCCGTTGGTGATGTCGACCTGGCCGCCGCCGAAGTTGACCGCGTACAGGCCGTTCTTGACCGACGCCAGGATCTCCTCCGGGTGCTTGTCGCCGCCCAGCATGTAGGTGTTGGTCATGCGCGGCATCGGCAGGTGCGCGAACGATTCGCGCCGCGCGTTGCCGGTCACCGGCATCTTCATCAGGCGCGCGTTCATCGTGTCCTGGATGTAGCCTTTCAGGATGCCGTCCTCGATCAAGGTGGTGCACTGGGTCGGATTGCCTTCGTCGTCCATGTTCAGCGAGCCGCGGCGGTTCTGCAAGGTGCCGTCGTCGACCACGGTGACGCCCTTGGCCGCCACGCGTTCGCCGATGCGTCCCGAGAACGCCGACGAGCCCTTGCGGTTGAAGTCGCCCTCGAGCCCGTGGCCGATCGCTTCGTGCAGCAGCACGCCGGGCCAGCCCGGTCCGAGCACGATGGTCATCGGCCCCGCCGGCGCCGGGCGCGCGTCGAGGTTGACCACCGCGGCCTTGACCGCTTCGTCCGCATACTGCTGCAGGATTTCGTCGCTGAAGTAGGCGTAGTTGTAGCGCCCGCCGCCGCCCGACGACCCCATCTCGCGGCGACCGTCCTGTTCGACGATGACGGTGACCGACACGCGGACCAGCGGCCGGATGTCGGCCGCCAGCACGCCGTCGCTGCGCACTACCAGCACCACGTCGTATTCGCCGGCCAGGCCCGCCATCACCTGCACCACGCGGCTGTCCCTGGCGCGCGCCATTTTCTCGACGCGCTCGAGCAGCTTGACCTTGGCCGTCGCATCGAGCGAATCGAGCGGATCGTTCGGCAGGTACAGCGAGCGCCCGCCGGTCGGCAGCGCCGAGGTGGCGACCTTGATCTTGCCGTTGCCGACGCGCGCGATGGTGCGCGTGGCCGCCGCCGCTTCGAGCAGCGCGAATTCGGAGATTTCGTCGGAATACGAGAACGCGGTCTTGTCGCCCGAGATGGCGCGCACGCCGACGCCCTGGTCGATCGAGAAGCTGCCGGTCTTGACGATGCCTTCTTCCAGGCTCCAGCCTTCGCTCTTGGTAAATTGGAAATACAGGTCGGCGTAATCGACCTTGTGCGTGAACATCGTGCCGAGCGCCTTGAGCAGCTTCGCTTCGTCCAGGCCGAACGGCGTCAGCAGCACATCGCGCGCCACGGCCAGGGTCGACAGGTTCGGTTCAAATGGTTTCATTGTGCGGCTCTTTCATGGTGATGCTGGCATTGTGCCATAGAGCGACACCGCGCACCCGGTCACATCCGGCGATGCTTGAGCGCCGGCAAGCTTTCGCGCACATTGGCCAGCACGGCCAGGTCGATCTCGCCGCGAATCACGCCCTCGCCTTCGGCCAGCACCGCCTTGATCGCGCCCCAAGGGTCGATCAGCATGCTGTGGCCGAAGGTGCGGCGGCCGTTCTGGTGGGTGCCGCCCTGCGCCGCCGCCAGCACGTAGCACTGGTTTTCGATCGCGCGCGCGCGCAGCAGCACCTCCCAATGCGCGCTGCCGGTGGTGTAGGTGAAAGCGGCCGGCACGACGATCAGCGCGCACTCGCCCATCGCCCGGTACAGCTCGGGGAAGCGCAGGTCGTAGCAGACCGACATGCCGACCCGGCCGAACGGCGCCTCGAAGGTGCCGATGTGGGCGCCCGGCACGATGGTGCGCGCCTCGTCATAGGATTCGTCGCCCTTGTTGAAGCCGAACAGGTGGATCTTGTCGTAGCGGCCGGCCGGCTCGCCGTCCGGGTTGTAGACCAGCGTGGTGTTCATCACCTTGCCGGCGTCGGGCGAAACGAGCGGCAAAGTGCCGCCGATCAGCCAGATGCCGTGGCCGCGCGCCGCGTCGGACATGAACTGCTGGATCGGACCGGCGCCGGGATGCTCGGCGTGGCCGACCTTGTCGGTGTCGCTCATGCCCATGATGGGCCAGTATTCGGGCAGGCTGACCAGGGTGGCGCCGCCGGCCGCGGCCTGCGCCACCAGGCGGCGCGCGGTGGCGATGTTGTCCGCCACGTCGGGCGTCGAGACCATCTGGATTGCGGCTACTGTCGGCATGCTGTGCGCTCCCTTATTTTTTGACCGCCGCGGCCGGCAGCGGCGTGCGGCGGTCGAGCTTGGTGATCACCGGGGCTTTCCACGGCCCTTCGACCTTCATCTGGTAGGTCAGCGCCTTCATCATCGGCGCGCGCAGGAACAGCTGCGCCAGGAAGCTGCCCAGCCCGATCACCGGATTGACCGCCAGCGCATACACCAGCGGCCCGGTGCCGAGATTGAATTCGGGGATCACCACCACGTGCAAATTCGTGGTCTCGTGCGCGATGTCGGCCGTGCCGTCCATCAGCACCGTGGCGGCGACGCCGTGCATCTTGAGGTTGTCGGTCTTGAGCACGCCCTTGGCGATGATGGCGTTGGCGCTGATGCCGTCGAACGCCAGTCCCTCCGAGAACACGTCGTGGAAGTCGAGCTTGAGCAGGCGCGGCAGCGCTTGCAGGCTGAGCACGCCGAGCAGCTTGGCCGCGCCCGGGTCCTGCTTGAGGAACTGGCCCGATTCGACCTTCATCTCGATCTGGCCCGACAGGCTCGGTATGTCGAGCGAGTACGGCAGCCCCATCCAGGCGATGTCGCCCGACAGCTTGCCCTTGCCGCGCTTGAGCGTGCCCGGGAAGCCGAAACGGTCCAGCAGGCGCCCGGCGTCGGCGATGTCCATCGTGAAGTTGACGCTGGTGTTGCTCTTGCCGTCGCGCGTCAGCCATTTGCCGGTGGCCTTCAGGTCGCCGTCCGGATTGACCAGCGACAGCCGGTTGATGCGCCACTCGCGCCCCGCCAGCGCCTTCTCGTTGCTGGCCACCAGTTCGAGCCGGCCCAGCTGCTTGTTGAACAGTTCGAAGCGCTCTGCCACGATGTCGAGCGCGGGCACGCTCGCCGTCGCGCTCCTGCTCCCTTCGAGCAGGTCCTTCACTTCCGCTTCGGCCGACTCCGGAATGATCAGGGTGGCCAGGCGCGCTGTCACCTTGCCCAGGCCCTGCCCGCTCGGCCCCTCGTTCCACGTCACGTAGCCGGACGCCTGCTTCGAATCGATGCTGGCCTGCCAGGTGTCCTTCTGGTGCGAGGCGCCGACCACCACGTTGTCGAGCTTGCGATCGGCGACGATCAGCTCGTTCGCGCGCGCCGCCATCACGTCCGGCACCACGTACTGCGCCAGGCCCTGCGGCCCGCTCGCCGCGTCGGGCGCCGGCGCCGTCGCCGCCGGCCCGGCGATGCCGCTGCCCAGCGCGATCCACTGGTCCACGTTGAGCGACTTCATGTTGGCGTTGACCATCACGCCGCTGTCGGGCTCGGGCGCCGGCACGTTGACGCCGATGCCGCCGCGCACCACGTTCCACGGCGCCTTGCCCGACTTCTGGCGCAGGTAGCGCGCCGAGATGGCCGATCCGAGCGTGATGCGGATGTCGTCGCGCGCGATGGCCGGGTCGCCGGTCGGCATGCCGGTCAGCACGAAGTGCAGCGGCAGCGTCTCGGCGGCGGCCGGCTTGTTCAGCGGCGCCGGGAACGCCAGCCCGAGGCCGCCCAGGGTCGAATCGACCGTCACTTCAACCTTGCGGTCCTTCACGGCGATCGCGCCGGTGAAGCGCGCCGCGCCGCTGAAGTGGCTGACCAGGCGCTGCATCGCCGGCGCCGGCCAGGTCTTGCGCATGCCGTCGGCGCTGGCCGTGCCGGCCATGCGGATCACGATGCCGCCTTCTTTCTGGGTGCCGCCGGTCAGCGCCAGCGGCCCGCCGAGGAAGCTGGCGCCGACGCCGTTCAGCGCCACGGCGCGCTCGGTAAAGTCGATCTTGCCGATCGCCGCCTGCAACGGCGGCAAGTCGTCGAACAGCACGATGTCGTTGCTGAGCAACTGCAGGCTGCCGGCGACCTTGGTGTCGGCCAGGCGCGCCAGCGGCATGCGCAGCTTCAACCCCAGCTTGGCGGAGTTGCTCGTCCTGGCGTCGTCGGTGAAGTGGCCGATCCAGTCGGTCACCGGGCTGGCCGCGACGTACTTGAGGAACTCCTGCAGCGGGCCGGCGGCGCCGCCGTCGATCTCGAGCTGCATGTCGTGCGTCATCAGGTCGGGGATCACCGCCTTGACGCCGACCAGCTGGACGCCGCCGGTCTGCGCGGTGTCGGCCTTGATTTCCAGGCGGCTGCGGTCGAACACGATGCTGCCGTCGATCTTTTCGGCCTGCGGCCATAGCGGCGCCTTGCCGTCCTTGCCGAAGCGCCCCGGCGTGTAATTGAGCTTGGCGCCCGCGAGGCGGCCGGCGACGTGGAACTCGCCGCGCGCGCGCTCGGCGGCCGTGTCGGCCCGATACGGGAACTGCGCCAGCTCGCCGCGCAGGCGCACGGTGGCGTCTTCCAGCGTGCCGTCCTCGAGCGCGCCGACCAGCCAGGCGCGCAGGTGCGGCGGCGTCTGCAGCGGCAGGAAGCGGTCGATGCGGTTGATCTGGAATCCGTCCAGGGTGCCGTGCAGGTCGGCCACGCCGAACTTGCCGGCGCCCGGCGTGAGCGGCATCAGGTGCTTGCCGGCCAGCGAGCCGTGCAGCTTGCCCTGCGCAAAGGAGAGGCCGTCGAGCTGCAGCGCCAGCTGGTCGGCCTTCGGGTAGGACCAGCGCGCCTGCATCTTCAGCTGGTCGAACGGCATCGCCGGCTCGGCGAAGAAGTGCGGCATCTGCAGCACCAAGTTGGTCGAGTCGAGCGCCAGCGCGCCGCCCTGGTCGCTGGCGTCGATGGTGCCGGTCAGGCGGTCGAAGCCGGGAATCGCCGGCATCGCCGCCACCGCCGGCGTGCTGGCCGTCTTCGGCTGCGCCGGGCGCGGCGGCTGGGCGTTCAGGCCGAGGTTCTCGACCCGGCCGCGCACCCGGTAGGTCGAGATGGCGGGATAGGCGCCTTCCCATTCGGCCGAGAAATCGAGCAGCTTACCGCGCGGCTTGAAGTCGTCGAGCATCGCGCGCTTGCTCGGCTGCATCGGCAACTGCGCCGCCAGTTCGGCCAGTGTCGCCAGGTCGATCGCGCGCGCGCTGACCACGACCTTTTCCGGCTTGCCCCTGGACGCCGGCGTGAACATTTCCGACAGCGTGGTCGGCGGCAGGGTCAGGCCGTCGACGGTGACGACCGAAAAATTGTCCAGCGTGACGCTGTGGCCGTGCGCGCCGAACGAAGGCCTGCCGTCTTCGACGCCGTCGGGGAACTGTTCGCGCGCCGACAGGCGCCCGGTGGCGCTGGCCAGCTCCAGCGGCGGCAGGTCCCGGCCCAGCTTCGCGCTGACTGCGGCCAGCGCGACGTCGGCGGTGAAGCCGGCCAGCTTGGCGTGGTCGAGCGAGAGCCAGGCGCGCACCGAGCCCCTGCCCTGGGTCAGCTGGAACGGATAATCGAAGTAGGGCTTCCAGCCGGCCAGGTCGGTGTCGCGCAGGTCGGCGTACAGCTCGCCCTTCCACAGCGAGACGTCGGCGCGGTTGCCGGCGAAGCGCGGGCTGGTGAAATCGGCGCGCACGTCGAGCGGCTGCGCGAGGCTGGCCGGCGGCGTCGCGTGCAGCGCCACGCGGTGGTGGTTCCAGGTGTTGAGCAGCAGCAGGTCGACGTTGTCCAGCGCCAGCTCGGGCGCGCCGCGCAGCTGGTCGGTCCAGTTGATCTTGCCCTGGCGGATCAGGATGTGGCTCTGGCGCAGCACCCAGTCGTTCGGCGCGCCGCCGGCCTGGCTCTTGAGCACGATGCCGGCCACCGACAGCTTGCCGGCCGGGTCGCGCCGCACGTCGAGCGTGGGACGGATGATTTCGAGCGACTCGAAGCGGGCCACGCCGGTAAACAGGCTCGACCAGCCGAGGGTGGCCGACACGCTCGGCAGCGACAGCGCGGCGCGGCCTTGCGGATCGCGCAGCATCACGTCGCCCAGGAACAGGTTGGGCCGCAGTCCGTCCCACGAGGCGTAGATCCGGGCGATCGTGACCTGGTTGCCGACCGCGCGGCTGGCCAGGCGCTCGATGTCGCCCTTGTAGTAGTCGATGTTGGGCAGGATCGCGTAGCGCAGCGCCAGGAACAGCAGGGTGAAGGCGAAGTACAGCAGCAGCGCCAGCTTGACGGTGAAGCCGAGGATATGGTGCGAGGCGAGATTGCAGATACGATAGGCCGCACGCAGCCTGCGCCAGCGCTCCGCCAGCGGCAGGTGCGCGGTGACGCCTTCGGATTCAGGCTGCTGCATCAAAACACTAATAGGTCGCTCGCGGGTGAGAAATTCGTCAAAAAACAGCGCGCTTGCGCCAACGCGTCCGCCTGCCGTACCATCTTGCTGACCCGACACTTGCCGGGCGGCCCAATTCTACCCCATGGCGGGCGATTCCCAAGCGCACTTTCACTCTGTTTCACTCTGCCGGACAGTTTCCATGCACCCACTTTCGCAGGCCTCGACATCGCGCTTCTACCAACGCTGGCTGGCGGCCGATCCGGGCCGCGCCGCGCGGGTCGAAGCGCTCAGCCGATTATCGCTTGACCAGCTGGATTTTGGCGCGGAACTGGCCACCGAGGCGGCAGCATCGGCGGACCGGCCCGCCCTGCCCTTGCCGCGCGCGCTGCGCCGCCTGCGCAACCTGCTGGTGGCGGCGATCATCCGGCGCGACCTGGACGGCCAGGCCGACCTGGCCGAAGTGGTGGCGGCGATGACGGGCCTGGCCGACTTCGCGATCCAGGCCGCGCTGGCGCCGCTGATGGACGAACTGGTCGCGCAGCACGGCATGCCGATCGGCGCCGAGTCCGGCCTGCCGCAGCAGATGATGGTGCTGGCGATGGGCAAGCAAGGCGGCGGCGAGCTGAATGTATCGTCCGACATCGACCTGATCTTCGTCTACCCGGAGGACGGCGACACCGCCGCCGGCCCGGGCCAGCGCACCCTGTCGAACCATGAATTTTTCGGGCGCCTGGGCAAGAAGCTGATCGCCGCGCTGTCGGAAGTGATCGAGGACGGCTTCGTGTTCCGGGTCGACATGGCGCTGCGCCCGAACGGCAATTCGGGACCGCTGGTGGCCAGCCTGTCAATGGTCGAGAACTACCTGATCGTGCAGGGACGCGAGTGGGAGCGCTACGCCTGGGTCAAGGCGCGCGCGGTCACCGGCACGGCGGCCGACATCGCGGCCCTGGACGCGATCGTGCGGCCGTTCGTGTTCCGGCGCTACCTCGATTTCGGCGTGATCGACGCGATCCGCACCATGCACGGCCAGATCCGCGCCGAGGTCGATCGCCAGGAGCGCCTGCATCCGGACCGCAGCAACAACGTCAAGCTGGGACGCGGCGGGATCCGCGAGATCGAATTCCTGGCGCAGGTGTTCCAGCTGATTCGCGGCGGGCGCGACGCCACGCTGCGCGACCGCTCGACCCGCGCCACCTTGCGGGTACTGGCCGACAAGGACCTGCTGCCGCGCGAGACGGTCGACCGCCTGCTCGACTCCTACACTTTCCTGCGCAACCTCGAACACCGCCTGCAATACCTCGACGACGCGCAGACCCACACGCTGCCGGCGGGCGATGCCGAGCGCGCCATCATCGCGCGCATGATGAACCTGCCCGGCACCGGGGCGCTGCTGGCCGCGCTGGCCGCGCACCGCGAGTTCGTCGCCGCGCAGTTCGACGCCATCTTCTCCGACAAGAGCGACAGCGGCGACTCGGTCAACCCGCATTCGAGCGACGCCGCGGCGGACCTCGACAACCGCGCCTCGATCGAAGCGCGCCTGACCGAGCTTGGCTTCGACAATGCGGCGGCAGCCGCCAGCCGGCTGATGGCGACCTGGCAGGCGCCGCGCCTGCAGGCGCTGCCCGAAGCGAGCCGCACGCGCCTGCTGGCCCTGCTGAACGCCGCGCTGCCGCTGATCGCCCGCGTGATCGGCGAAGCGGGCGTGGGCAGCCACAGCGCGACGCTGGCGCGCCTGCTCGACTTCTTCGAAGCGATCGCGCGACGCTCGGCCTACCTGTCGCTGCTGACCGAATACCCGCACACGCTGGAGCGCGTGATCCGCATGATGAACGCCAGCGGCTGGGCCGCAACCTTCCTGGCGCAGCACCCGATCCTGCTCGACGAACTGCTGGACGACCGCCAGCGCGGCGCGGCGCCCGACTGCCCTGCCCTCGCGCTCGAACTGCAGTCCCAACTCGATGGCGCGGCAGGCGACACCGAGCGCCAGATGGACGTGCTGCGCGAATTCCACCACGCCCAGCTGTTCCGGCTGCTGGCGCAGGACCTGGGCGGCACGCTGACGGTGGAGCGGCTGGCCGACCACCTGTCGGCGCTGGCCGACCTGATCGTCGCGGCCACCATCGGCGCCGCCTGGCAGGCCATCGCCACGCGCCACCGCGAAGTGCCGAAGTTCGCCGTGATCGCCTACGGCAAGCTCGGTGGCAAGGAGCTGGGCTACATCTCCGACCTCGACGTCATCTTCCTGTTCGACGACGACGACCAGGACGCGCCGCACAACTACGCCAAGCTGGCGCAGCGCTTCATCACCTGGATGACGGCGCATACGTCGGCCGGCATCCTGTTCGACGTCGACACCGCGCTGCGGCCGGACGGCGCCTCGGGCATGCTGGTGTCGTCGGTGGTCGCGTTCGAGCGCTACCAGAACGACGCGGCGTGGGTGTGGGAGCACCAGGCGCTGACGCGCGCGCGCTTCTGCGCCGGCGACGCCGCGATCGGCGCGCGCTTCGAGGCGATCCGCGAGCAGGTGCTGCGCAAGGACCGCAGCGCGCCAGGCGATCCTTTGATGTCCGAAGTGCTGAAGATGCGCGCGCGGATGCACGATGCGCGTTCGCCCGGCGGCACCGGCTTCGATCTGAAGCAGGACGCCGGCGGCATGATCGACATCGAATTCATGGTGCAGTACCTGGTGCTGCGCCATGCGCACCGGTACCCGCAGCTGACGGCCAACAGTGGCAACATCGCGCTGCTCAAGGTGTGCGGCGAGCTGGGACTGATCGATGCAGGACTGGCGGGTGCGGTGGCCGACGCTTATCGCGCGATGCGCAAGCTGCAGCACCAGGTGCGCCTGCAGGGGCAGGACAATGCGCGGGTCGAGCCGGCGCTCGTCGCAACGCACGCGGCCAACGTGGTCGCGCTCTGGCAGTCCATCTTCGGCTAGAGCGCCGCCGGATTCAGCGGCGCCGACATACCCGGGGTCAGGTCCGCCGGACCTGACCCCAGACCTTGGGCCGCGGCTTGGCTTCTACTTGGTCGCCGCGATCCAGCGATCGACGCGTGCTTCCAGGATCGGCAGCGGCAACGTGCCCTCCCCCAGAATCACCTCATGGAATTTCGGCAGGCTGAATTTTTCGCCCAGCGCCGCCTGCGCGCGCGCCCGCAGTTCCTGAATTTTCAGCGCGCCCATCTTGTAGCTCAGCGCCTGCGCCGGCCACACCATGTAGCGCTGCACCTGGTTGGCCGCCCCTGCTTCGCTCGCGCCCAGATGCTGCTGCATGTACCCGATCGCCTGCTCGCGGCTCCATCCCTTCGAATGGATACCGGTGTCGACCACCAGGCGCACCGCGCGCGTCAGCTCCGCGTTCAGGTGGCCGAAGTACGCCGCCGGATCGTCGAACAGTCCGAACTCCTTGCCCAGCGTTTCCGCGTATAGTCCCCAGCCCTCGGCAAACGCCGCGCTGGCCATGTACTCGGTGTTGAATTTCCTGAAGTCGGGCAGGCCCAGCTCCTTCAGCAGGCCCGCGTGCAGGTGATGGCCCGGTTGTCCCTCATGCAGGAACAATGTGGTCATGCCGGTGGTGTTGACGGCTTTCGGATCGTTGACCACCACCCAGAACACGCCGGGATGCGAGCCGTCGGCGGCGGCCGGCGTGTAGTGGTTCGATGCGGTAGCGCGCGACAGTTCCGGCTCCAGCTGGATCTCCAGCGCCGACTGGGGCAGCTTGCTGAAGTAAGCAGGCAGCTTGGCCTTGACGACGGTGTCGAGCTGGCGATAGGCGTCGAGCACCTGCTGCTCGGTGGTGAACGGCTTGAACTTCGCTTGGGCGGCGACCCACTGCGACAATCCGTTGGCCGGCCCGGTGTAGCCAAGCTTCGGTCCCAGCGCCGCCATCTGCTGCTCGATGCGCGCCACTTCCTTCAGCCCGATGGCATGGATCGCTTCCGGCGTCAGCGACAGCGTGGTGCGGTTCTTCACCAGCGCCTGGTACCAGGCCACGCCGTTCGGCAGGTCGCTCCAGCCGGTGCTTGCGCGGCTGGCCGGCAGGTAGTCGTTTTCCAGGTAGGCGACCAGACGGTCCAGCGCCGGCGCGATTTGCTCGACCGCCTGGCCGTAGGCGGCGGTCAGGGCCTGCTTGTCGGCCGCAGGGAAGCTCGCCGGCAGGTTCCGGATCGGCGTGTAGTAGATGCTGGTGTCGATGGTGGCGCTGCGCAGCTGGCGGAACTGCGGCAGCATTGCCAGCGTGATCGCCTTCGGCTGCACGATCCCGCGCCGCACGCCTGCGCGCATGTTGGCGATGGCCTGGTCGATCCAGCCCGGCAGCTGGCGGAGGCGGCCCAGGTAGGCGTGGTACTGCTTCACCGTCGCCAGAGGCTGCGAGCCGGTGCCGCTGGCGTAGTTGGCCAGCGTGCTCGGGACGTTGTCGAACTGGTCGAGCGGCAGCAGATAATCGGGAAACGCCTCCATCGCCAGCGCGCTATCGAGCTCGTAGGCCAGCAGGTCGTAATTGAGCTGGGCGCGGTCGTCCAGGCGGCCGCGCGGAATCGCGGACAGCTGGCGCCGCAGCCGGCGATAGCGCTCGTAGTGGGCGGCGCGCACTTTCGGCGCGATGCCCAGGCCCAGCTGGTCGTCGTAGCGGCCGTCGCCGTTGGCGGTCATCATCAGCGGCTCGAAGTCGGCGCGCGCGGCGTAGAACGCCGTGGCCAGCTGGTCGAGCCTGCGCGCCTGCACGACGGGGGCGGCCGATGCCTGGGCGGCAGTGACTTCGGGGGAGGCCGCGCCGAAACACAGGCAGGCGGCGAGAAGGAAACGGGGAAGGCTGGAGGGCATGGCAGGATCCTTGAGTGAAGGCAGGCGCCTTGGGTGCCTGCATTCTACGGAAACTTGCGCACCGCGGCCAGCGGCAAAGAATCAGGGCCTCGCTGGACGGTGCGGGCAAAAAAAATCCGGCGCGAACGCCGGATTTTCTGGTTCAAACAACTAGCCGCGAATTACTTGAACTTGTAGCTTGCGCCCAGGCGGAACATACGGCCAGCGCCGTTCGACAGCGCCGAGTTGAAGCCAGAGGTGCCGAAACGTGGATCGTACGGCTGCTTTTCATCCAGGAAGTTCTGGACGCTCAGCGACAGGGTCAGGTCCTTGAAGCCGGTGTACGTGTAGCCCAGGTCGAAGGTGGTGAAGCTGTGAACGCTGCAACCAGGGTAGTACTTGCTGTACTTCGACAGGCCGCCCAGCGAGTAAGCGGTCGAAGGCTGGCCCGTGCCATAGTGGCAGTAAGGCACTGGGTACTCGACGTTGTTGTCGTAGCGGCGCAGCAGCGAGATGTCACCCTGATAGCGAACCATCAGGCTGGCTTCATGCGGGCCCTTCTTCCAGCTGTTGACCAGCGTCGACTTGAAGCGTGGAATGTCGCCGACCGAGGTAGCCCAGTCGGACAGGCCGCCGTTGGTGCCGGCCGCATTGTGCTCGTAGTCGCCTGGCTGCTCCGAACGCAGGTAGGCCAGGGTGTAGCCGACGTTGAGTTTGGTGGTCAGGCTGCCGCGCTCACCCATGTTGGTGCGCAGGGTAGCGTCAACGTCGATACCGCGAACTTCGGTGGCGCCCTGGTTCACGAACGGAATCAGGATCTGCTGCAGCGAACCCGAGTCAGGGATGATGTTGCCGTTGGCGTCACGCAGCCAGTTTGCCTGGTTCTGGTCGCGGATCACGCGGCCTGGGAACTGGCTCTGGTGCTCGAGCACGAAGGTCGAGCTCGACAGCGCGGTCTCGTTTTCCTTGCGGATCTTGTAGTAGTCGATCGACAGGTCCAGGTTCTTCATCGGCGACATGATCATGCCGAAGGTCAGGCTCTTCGATTTTTCCGGCAGCAGGTTCGGGTTCGCCGCGGCGGTACCCGAAATGCCCTTGGCGCAGTCAGCGGCATCGGCGCCTGGATTAGGCGTCACGCCGTTGGTGCAACGGACTGGATCGACCACGGTCTGGAAGAACTGGACGCCGCCTGGCGACACCTGGGTCAGACTCGGTGCGCGGAAGCCGCGGGCCGCATTGGCACGGAAGGCCACCATCGGGCTGACGGTCCACTTGGCGCCGACTTTCGGTGCGAAGTTGGTCGAGAAGGTTGGGTACTTGTCGACGCGGGCTGCGAAGTCCATTTCGAACGACTTGGTGAACGGCGTACGCAGTTCCATGAAGCCCGACTTGACCACGCGGCTGCCGGCGGCCGACGCGTTCGACAGGCCGACGATGTTACCGGCCTGGGTTTCAGGATCCGAGGTCAGGCCGATTTTCTCTTCGCGCAGCTCGGCGCCGATTGCAACGCCGATCGCGCCGCCGCCCAGTTTGCCGAATTCGGTCGATGCCTTGGCATCCCACTGGGTGGTTTGCGAGAAGCCGTGGTTTTCCAGGTCGCGGGTCGACGTCGGGTCGGCCAGCAGCTGGGCGATCGTCATGCCGTTGTTCATGACCTTGTTGAAGGTAGGACGGTACAGCATGCCGAGGTAGTTCTCGGTACGCTCGCTGCGGTTCCACAGCAGGCCCGATTCCCAGTCCCAATTGCCGGCGGTGCCCTTCAGGCCAACCAGGCCGCGGTAAGTCTCGTTGACGTTCTTCTGGCCAGCGGTGTGGCCTTCCATGCGCAGGCCGACGGCGGTGCGGAAACCAGGGAATGGATTGTCAGGGTGATTGCCTGGCAGGATGAACTGGAACTGCTGCGGTGCGCCCTGTGCCAGGAACACGGCGGTCGGTGCGGTACCCTGGGTCGAACGCGGTGCGGCGAGGTAATTGCGCTCCGAGCGCGTCGCGGCGAATTCGCCGAAAGCCTGGATGTTCTGGGTGACCTGGAAGTTCACACGGCTCAGCACGCTGGCGTCCTTGCCGGCACCTTGCGCTTCGGTGTAGTCGTTCAGGTTGAAGTTACAGAAGCGGCGCCCAACCAGCGCGCTGGTGGTCGACAGGTTCTGGGTGGCCGGGTCGCCGACCAGCTGTTGCGACGGGTCGCAGTTCAGGCGGTTGATGACCTGGGAACCCAGCGCCAGGCTGTTCGAGAACGCGCCGAGGAAAGGCGCCGAGCGCTCACGGTAGAAGAACGGCGAGGCCGACAGGTTCGACGACAGCGGCGCGAGGCGGAAGTTGATGTCCGCGTACTGGGCTTTTTCGATGTCGTCGACGTCCCTGATCAGGACGCTCTGGCGCTCCGACACGTCAACCGACACGAAGCCGTTGAAGCGGTCGGTGGCCAGGTTGCCGAAACCGAAAGTGCCATTGGCCTTCTTGGTCTGGAACTTGTTCTTGTCGTTCGCGGTGTAGCTCGCCGACACCTGCGCACCCTGGTAGTCCTGCTTGGTGATGAAGTTGATCACGCCGGCGATCGCGTCGGAGCCATACACGGCCGACGCGCCGTCCTTGAAGATTTCGACGCGTTCGATGGCCGACAGCGGAATGTTGTTCAGGTCGTAGGCGGTCGACTTGCCGTTGTTCGGGTCGGCGTAGGCCGACGGGGTCAGGCGGCGACCGTTGAGCAGCACCAGGGTCGACGACGGGCCGAGGCCGCGCAGCGACGCGGTCGAAACGCCGCGCGAGAAGCTGCCGTCGGTGCTGTCGAACGAACCGCCAGCGCCCAGCGCCGGGATCTTCTGCAGCAGTTCCTGCACGGTGTTCGCGCCGCTGGCACGAATGTCGAGCGCGGTGATGGTGGTGATGGCCGACGTGCCTTCGGTGTCGACACGCTTGATGTTCGATCCGGTGACGGTAACGCGGGTCATCGGCTGATCAGCGGTTTGCTGCGCCATCGCGATGTGCGAGCCGGCAAGGGTCAATGCCACTGCAACAACGCTTTTTTTCAATTTAAATGAATGATTCAAAACACTCTCCGGTTTCAATTTTAAAATTTTTTTAAACTACTGGTTCCTGCCTGATCGGGGCCATTCGCCGCCCCGATCTACCACCACGTTGGCGCCCGCGTTTATTGCGAATTGTCCAAGGGCACGATCAAACCATTTCGCATACGCACGCGTCAATGTGTCGGGAGAAATTTCTCCGGAAAACAACATTTTCCGAGGAAATAGTTTCCCTAAATTACATTGTCAGGAATGCGTTATTTCGCCAGGTGTTTCGCCAGGAAGCGCTCGATGCGATTCCAGAAGTCGACGTTGTTGGCGGTCTTGTTCCAGCCGTGCGCCTCCTCCGGGTACACCACCCATTCCACCGGCACCTTGTTGTCGAGCAAAGCGTCGCGCATCTTCTCGCCGTGCACCAGCGGCACCCGCACGTCCTTGCCGCCGTAGGCCATCATCACCGGCCTGGTGATTTTCTTGACCTGGTACAGCGGCGAGGTTGCGCGCAGCTGCGCGGCGTCCTTGACCGGATCGCCGATCAGGTTCGGCATGCCGTATTTTTCCCAGTCGCCGCCCGAGGTGTCCGACCACGTCGAGCTGTACAGCAGGTCGATGTCGGTGACGCCGACCCAGTTGATGCCGCAGCGGTACAGGTCGGGATCCTTGGCCAGGCCCATCATGACGGCGTAGCCGCCGTAGCTGGCCCCGGCGATGCAGACGCGGTCCTTGTCGACGATGCCCTGCGCGACCAGCCAGTTGACGCCGTCGGTGACGTCGTCCTGCATGGTCAGCCCCCACTGCTTCCACGACTTGCGGAAGTGCTGCCAGCCGTAGCCGGTGCTGCCGCGGAATTCCGGCTGCAGCACAGCGTAGCCGCGCGCGGCCAGGAACTGGGCGTCTTCGTGGAAGCCCCACGATTCGCCATGCACGAACGGGCCGCCGTGCACGTACACCACCAGCGGCAGCTTCTGCGCCGGCACACCCGGCGGCAAGGTCAGGAAGCCGGGAATCTCGAGGCCGTCGCGCGCCTTGTAGCGCACCGGGCGATACTCGGCCATGCGCTCGGGATCGATCCATGGACGCTGAGACAGCAGGAAATCGAGGTTCTTCTTGTTGTCGTCGTAAAGGTAATAGCTGCCCGGATCGCGGTCCGAATACGAGCGCACCAGCATCAGGCCTGTTTCGGAGGTGCTCAAGCCGCTGATGTTGTTGACGCGGCCCGGCAGCGCGTCGTCGATCGACGCCTGCAGCGCGCGGAACTTCGGATCGACCCAGTGGATGCCCGGCTTGTCGGCGTCGTAGGAAACGCCCAGCAGGCGGCCATCCTTGCGATTGCTGATCAGGCCGCCGTTGAGGTCGACCTGCGGATGCAGGAACACGGGCGTCGGGTCCATGCGCTTGTTGTCGACGTCGAACTTGTACAGGCCCTGCTTGTCTTGGCCCGGCGCGCGCGCCAGCACATACAGGGTCTTGTTGTCGGCGTCGAACGCGACGGGCGCGATGCCGCCGGCGATCTCGCGCCCGTAGGTGCTGAGCACCTGCCACGGCGCGCCGGCCGCGGCGCGGTAGTAAACAGTGGTGACGTCCTTGATGGTCGAGGCGGCCACGCGCGGCACGCCCGCATGGTCGAGCACCCAGGAGCCAGCCTGCTCGGGCGCGTCGAACGTCAGCAACGTCTTGCGGCCGGTGCTGGTGTTGAGACGGTACAGGTCGGTCTGCTTGGCGTTGCGCTCGTAGCCGGCGACGATGATGTCGGTCGAATCGAGTTCCGGCACCGGGCCGAAATAGCTGAGCGGGCGCTGCTCCATGTTGCGGGCCTTGGGCGTGATGGTGCGGGCATTCTGGCCGTCGCGGTCGATCACGAACAGGCCGCCGCCAGTCTGTTCGCCCTTGCCGGCCTCTTCCTCGCCGACGGTATAGCGCAGGCGGTCGTTGTTGATCCAGGCCACGCCCATCACATCGTAGGTCGGCGAGCCGGCCACGACCGCCGAGGTCTTGTTGACGACGTCGATGACGACCAGCTTCTTGTGCCCGTCGATCGGCCGCAGCGCCGCCAGGTACTTGCCGTTGGGCGATAGCGACAGTTGCGAAAACTCGGCCTTCTTGAAGAAATTCTCGGTCGGGATCGGGGCGGCAACCTTGACCGCCGGCGTGGCGTCGGCGGCGGCGACGGCGGGCGCGGCTGCGGCAAGCGCCAGCAACGCGGCGAGGCAGGCGGTGTACAAACGTGTGTGCGGCATGGCGGTCCAAAAGGAAAGTGGATGAGATGTTGGTGCATGGGGCACGCGGCATCCGTGCAAACAATGCAAGAGCGCAAGATTACAACGTCACAATTACTTTTGGCAATATATCCATACCCGCTATATGCCTCGCGATATACGAAAAAAGGCGGGAAAACGTCGCCGTTTTCCCGCCCCTGTCGCTATGGCGCGCCGTGCGCGCCCGCCTTATTTGGCGTTCATCAAGGCCACGGTGGTATCGAGCATGCGGTTCGAGAAGCCCCACTCGTTGTCGTACCATGACGACACTTTGACCAGGCGGCCGGACACCTTGGTCAGGGTCGAATCGAAGTTCGACGAGGCCGGGTTATGGTTGAAGTCGATCGACACCAGCGGCTCGGTCTGGTAGGTCAGGATGTCCTTCAGCGGGCCTTCCGACGCGGCCTTCTGCATCAGCTGGTTGATTTCCTCGACCGTGGTGTCGCGCTTGGCGATGAAGGTCAGGTCGACCAGCGACACGTTGATGGTCGGCACGCGAATGGCGAAGCCGTCCAGCTTGCCGTTCAGCTCGGGCAGCACCAGGCCGACCGCGGCGGCGGCGCCGGTCTTGGTCGGGATCATGCTCATCGTGGCCGAACGGGCGCGGCGCAGGTCTTCGTGCATCACGTCCGACAGCACCTGGTCGTTGGTGTAGGCGTGGACGGTGGTCATCAGGCCGGTTTCCAGGCCGATCGCGTCGTTGAGCGGCTTGACCATCGGGGCCAGGCAGTTGGTGGTGCACGAAGCGTTCGAAATGACGGTGTCGGTCGACTTCAGCACGTCCTGGTTGACGCCGTAGACGATGGTCGCGTCGACGTCCTTGCCGCCCGGCGCCGAGATGATCACTTTTTTGGCGCCGCCCTTCAGGTGGGCCGAAGCCTTTTCCTTGGTGGTGAAGAAGCCGGTGCATTCGAGCACCACGTCCACGCCCAGCTCGCCCCATGGGATCTCGGCCGGGTTGCGCTGCGCGAACACGCGGATCGAATCGCCGTTGACGATCATGTTGTCGCCTTCGACGGTCACGGTGCCCGGGAACTTGCCGTGCGCGGTGTCGTAGCGGGTCAGGTGGGCGTTCGACTTGGCGTCGCCGAGGTCGTTGATGGCGACGATCTGGATGTCTTGTTTCTTGCCGCCTTCATAGTACGCGCGCAGCACATTGCGGCCGATGCGGCCATAACCGTTGATTGCAACTTTGATCGTCATACCTTCTCTCCTAGTGAAAAAAAATCCGTTCGCATGCGACACGGGCAGGATAACCCTGCCCGTGCCGTCCTCCAAATTTAAGCCAGTACCGACTTGACCTTGCTCACCACGTTGTCGACGGTGAAGCCGAAGTGCTTGAACAGCTCCGGCGCCGGGGCCGATTCGCCGAAGGTGTCGATGCCCACCACCGCGCCCTCCAGGCCGACGTACTTGTACCAGAAATCGGTCACCCCGGCCTCGATGGCAACACGCGGCACGCCCTTGGTCAGGACGCTGGCCTTGTAGGCGGCGTCCTGGCGGTCGAACACGTCGGTCGACGGCATCGACACCACGCGCACGGCAACGCCCTGCTCTTTCAAGGCCGCGGCCGACTTGACCGCCAGCTCGACTTCCGAGCCGGTGGCGATCAGGATGACTTTGGCGTCCGCGGCGTCCTGCAGCACGTAGCCGCCGCGCGCGATGTCGGCGATCTGGGCCGCGCTGCGCTCCATGAACGGCAGGTTCTGGCGCGAGAAGATCAGCGTCGACGGGCCATCCTTGCGCTTGACCGCGGCGCCCCACGAGACGGCCGATTCGACCGTGTCGCACGGACGCCAGTTGTCCAGGTTCGGGATCAGGCGCAGCGACGAGACGTGCTCGACCGACTGGTGGGTCGGGCCGTCTTCGCCCAAGCCGATCGAGTCGTGGGTGAACACGAAGATCGAGCGCAGCTTCATCAGCGCGGCCATGCGGATCGCGTTGCGGCTGTAGTCCGAGAACGTCAGGAAGGTGGCGCCGAACGGGATGTAGCCGCCGTGCAGGGCGACGCCGTTCATGATGGCGCTCATGCCGAATTCGCGCACGCCGTAGTTGATGTGGTTGCCCGGCTTGCCGGAACGCAGGTTGATGCTTTCCTTCCAGTTGGTCAGGTTCGAGCCGGTCAGGTCGGCCGAGCCGCCCAGGAACTCAGGCAGCATTGGTGCCAGCGCCTGGATCGCGTTCTGGCTGGCCTTGCGGGTGGCGATGTTTTCCTTCTTGTCGACGCAGGACGCGATCGCCGCGGCCAGCGTTTCTTCGAAGTTGGCCGGCAGGTCGCCGTTCATGCGGCGCTCGAGTTCGGCCGCTTCTTTCGGGAAGGCGGCGCGGTAGGCGTCGAAAGTGGTGTTCCACTCGGCTTCGACGGCGGCGCCCTTTTCCCTGGCGTCCCACGAGGTGTAGACGTTGGCCGGGATTTCGAACGGCGCGTGGCTCCACTCCAGGTGCTCGCGCACGTTCGCCACTTCCTTGTCGCCCAGCGCGGCGCCGTGCACCTTGTCGCCGCCCTGCAGGTTGGGCGAGCCCTTGCCGATCACGGTCTTGCAGCAGATCAGGGTCGGCTTGTCCGACTTGCGCGCCTGCACCAGGGCGGCGTCGATCGCGGCCACGTCATGGCCGTCGACGTCGGGGATCACGTTCCAGCCGTAGGACGCGAAACGCTTCGGGGTGTCGTCGGTGAACCAGCCTTCGACCTTGCCGTCGATCGAGATGCCGTTGTCGTCGTACAGCGCGATCAGCTTGTTCAGGCCCAGGGTGCCGGCCAGCGAGCACACTTCGTGCGAGATGCCTTCCATCAGGCAGCCGTCGCCGATGAAGGCGTAGGTGTAGTGGTCGACCACTTCAAAGCCCGGCTTGTTGAATTCGGACGCCAGCAGGTACTCGGACAGCGCCATGCCGACCGCGTTGGCGATGCCCTGGCCGAGCGGGCCGGTGGTGGTCTCGACGCCCGGCGTGATGTCCACTTCCGGGTGGCCCGGAGTCTTCGAATGGAGCTGGCGGAAGTCCTTCAGGTCGTCCATCGTCACGGCGTAGCCCGACAGGTGCAGCAGCGAGTAGTGCAGCATCGAGCCGTGCCCGTTCGACAGCAGGAAACGATCGCGGTTGGCCCACTTCGGATTGGCCGGGTTGTGGCGGTAATGGCCGTCCCACAACGCGACGGCGATTTCGGCCATGCCCATCGGCATGCCAGGGTGGCCGGAGTTGGCTTTCTGGACAGCGTCCATTGCCAGCGCGCGGATTGCGTTGGCCATCAGAGTAGTGGTTTGCATAGGTTTCATCGATCGAATTGTAGAAAGCGTAAGAATGGGGAATGCGGGGCGGGACTGGCGTCACTGAACCAACTATTTTACCAGAGCGCGGGCTGGCGCCTTAAAATGCGCCAGATTACTTAGCTCAAGCACAGGACTTTGCATGCCGCGTTTCTACTGTCCCCAGCCGCTGGCGGTGGGCAACACCATCGACCTGCCCGACCCGGTCGCCCACCACGCCTGGGTGGTGCGGCTGCAGCCGGGCGCCGAACTGACGCTGTTTTGCGGCGATGGCGGCGAATACCTGGCCCAGCTCGACGTGCTGGAGAAGCGCCGCGCCACCGCGCGCGTGCTGGCCTTCGTCGAGCGCGACCGCGAGTTGCCGTACGAAATCACGCTGGCCCAGGCCCTGCCCGAAGCGGCCAAGATGGACTGGATCATCGAAAAAGCGGTCGAGCTGGGGGTGGCGGCGATCCAGCCGCTGGCGGCCCAGCGCAGCGTGGTGCGGCTGTCGGCCGAACGGGCCGAAAAGCGCCAGGCCCACTGGCAGGGCGTGATCGTGGCGGCGTCCGAACAGAGCGGGCGCAACCGGCTGGCGCGGCTCGCGCCGCTGGACAATTACAATGCCTGGATCAGCCAGAACGGCTTGCACAAGCGCATCCTGCTGACCCCGCGCGCGACCGAGTCGCTGACCGGCTGGGCGCGCCACCAGCCGCCGCAGGCGGTGACCCTGCTGGTCGGCCCTGAAGGCGGGTATACCGAGCAAGAAGAAGACGCGGCGGTCGCGCGCGGCGCCATTGCGCTGTCAATGGGACCGCGCGTGCTGCGCACCGAGACGGCCGGCATGGCCGCGGTGGCCGCGCTCAACGCGCTTTGGGGCGGCCTGTAGCGCGACCTTATTTCTTGCCGATCGACACTGGGACGCTGCCCGACGCCGGCCGGAACCCGATCATCTTGTTGCGCAGCTGATCTTCGTTCTTCTGCTGCTCCTCCACGCTGCTGGCGTATTTCTGGACACGGGCGTACCAGGCGTCGTTGGCGGCCGTGAAGGCCTTGACCTGGCTGGCGGCGTCGGCGGCGGCGGCGGCGTAGGCCTTGTCCATCGCCGCGCGCGCGCGTTCCAGTTCGGTCAGGTTCATCAGCTTGGCGACGTCGGCGGGAATCGCCTTGCCGGCCGGCAGCTGGGCCGCCAGGCGCGCGGCGAAGCGGTCGTAGCAGGCGCGCCACTCCTTGATCTTCGCATCGGTCGCCTTGATTTCGGCCGCCGACAGGGTCACGTCGGCGATGACCGGCTGGGTGCAGCCGGCCTTGGCCAGGGTCACGTCGCCGGCGTCGCCGCCCGCCACGTAGCGGGCGATGTCGGCCTTGCGGGCGCCGCGCTGGCGCACGTTGGCGCGCGACTCGGCGGCGTCCTTGTTGCCGTTGGCCTGCGCCTGGCTGAGCCAGCGCTCGGCCAGCGCCGGGTCTTCCGGCACGCCTTCGCCGAAGCCGTACATCTCGCCGAGCATCAGCTGGGCTTCCGGGTTGCCGGCCTGGGCCAGCTTGCTGAACACCTGCTGGGCACGCGCGAAGTCGCGCGCTTCCCACGCCTTGACGCCTTCGGAAAGTTCGTCGGCCAGGGCGGCGGTCGACACCAGCGCCAGCACACACATCGCAAGCAATTTCTTCATCACCATCTCCTGGTCGAAATATTGTTCGTACTGCATCATATTCCGATATTCCCGCCGCGACACAAGGCGCCGGAAAAAAATTTGCAAGGTCCATACGCAAGACGAAAAAAAACCACAGGCTCGCGCCTGTGGTTTCGCCCACGCCGGACGGTCCGCAAGCGGCCCGTCCGGGTGGATCATCAGAACTTGATGTTGTACTCGGCCGACAGGCGCACCGAACGCGGCGCGGTGTAGCTGAGGACGCGGCCGTAGGTAGCCGACACCGTGTTGGTGCTGGTACCGTCGGTGTACTGCTCGTCGATTGCCTGGACGGTCTGCTTGTTGAACACGTTGAACACGTCCAGCTTCAGCATGACACCCTTGATTGCCGCTGGCTTGTAGGCCAGGTTCAGGTCGAGACGGGTATCCCATGGCAGGTTGCCGCGGTCGCCACGTGGAGCGGCAACGCCGTCGCAGAAGTGGAAGCTCGAGCCGTAGCCGAAGGTCGTGTACTGCATCACGCCTGCAGCGTTCTTACCCAGTGGATACTCACCCAGGCAGCTCTTCGGACGACCCGAAGCAAGCAGGGCGTTACCGCCGGCGGTCCACTCAGGCGTCGCCTGCCAGAAGCCGTAGGCCTTGATCTGGTGGGTACGATCGCTTGGCAGTTTGCCGTTGGCGTTGACCATGATTTCCGGGAAGTCCCAGGTCTGGGTCGCCGCCACGTCGGTCTGGCCAACGTCCGACAGGGTCTGGCCTTCGGTGTTACCCGAGCTGCGCGACCAGGTGTAGTTGATCTTGCCGTACCAGCCGTTGCGCATTGGATGCTCGGCGAACAGGTCGACCGCAGCGTAGGTACGCTTGGCCTTCTCGAAGCCCAGGTCGGCTGCGGACAGCTTGACCAGCGTGTGGGTCTTGCCCGCCAGCGCAGGATTCTGGTCGTTGAAGTCGATCAGGAAGGAGTTCGCTTCGCCTGGATTGAACGATGCGCAGCCGAAGCCGCCGTAGTTGTCTTCGCTCACGCCGTTACGCGCGGCCCAGGCGTCGATCGGGCGGGCATCGCAGAAGTCGTCGATGGTCTGACGCAGCTTGCGGTAGGTGGCCTTGGCGCCGAAGTTCAGGCTAGGCGAAAACGCTTTTTCGAAACCGAGGGTGACTTCATCCTGGTAAGTTGGCTTGATGTCGACCGCGGTGACGCTCAGCGGATCCTTCTTCTGGTAGTACTCGTTGTTGGCCGAGTACGGCTGGGTCAAGGCGGTCAGGCCGGACGGGGTGCCGTCGGCGTTGGTGCCGGTGTAGGTGTAGAACTTGACCGTATTGAGCGAACGGCTGGCGCCGCGCACCGAGATGTGGGTCGGGATCTGCAGGCTGTAACGGCCGGCGCTACCGAACACCTTCATCGACGAATCGCCGAACACGTCCCACGATGCGGACACGCGCGGAGCGATCTGGTTCTTCACCTTCAGGAAGGTTTCCTTGTCGCCGTTGATGTTCTCCATCTGTTCGACGCGTACGCCGCCGGTCAGCAGGATGTCCTTGGTGATCTGGAAACGGTCTTCGATGAACTGGGCCGACTGGTTCGAGTAGGTGTTGGTGGCGTCGTTGAAGATCGATTCACGGACGTAGTAACCCTGCGCAGCCAGGCTGCCAGGGGCAGCGCCGGCGCCGACGGCGACCTTGTCGGCGCCGAGCGTGATCGGGGTCAGCGGCGTACCGGTGCGGCGATAGCTCCAGATACCGCCGCCGGCGGTCACGTCACCGGCGTTCAGCGAGGTCAGTTTGTTGTCGTCCAGACCTGCGCGCAGCGTATGACGGCCCAGTTTCCACTCCAGGTCGACACGGTTGGACTTGATTTCGTCCTGGGCGCCGACTGGCAGGATGGTGCCGGTCAGGAACTGCGGGCTGGCGTAGTTGATGCCAGGAGCGAAGCCGGAACCAGCGGCGCCCGTCAGCTGGGTGACCTGGTACAGCGGCTTGGTGACGTCGTAGTTGTCGAACGTGTTGCGGTGCGGCGAGGTGCTGCGGCCGGTCAACAAGGTCAGGGTCAGGTTTTCGGTCAGGTTACCGGTGTACTTGGCGATCTGGGCGTCGATCGAGTTGCCGCCGACGTCGTAGAAGTGCTGCGACGAGGCAACCGTGCGGTTGATCGCGCCGGTGGCATAGTCGTAACCCATCAGCTGGACATCACGCTGGGTGTTGTCGCCGATCTGGGTCAGTTCGATACGATGGTTGTCGGTGATGTTCCAGTCGAGTTTCTCGAGGTGGCGACGGATCTGGCGCTGGGTTGCGCGGTAGCCTGCCTTGCCGGTCGACGAGGCGCTTGCCGCGGTCGAGTTGATCACCTGCTCGTAATCCGAATTGAGGTTTTCAGCAGCGATGAACAGGAACAGCTTGTCCTTGATCAGCGGGCCGCCGATCGAACCGCCGTAGGTCTTGCCTTCGTTGGTGTTCTGCGAATTGCGGAACAGCAGCGTGCCGTCGGTGGTCGGGTTCTTGCCCGTGTTGCCGTAGAACTGGTCGCGCTCCTTGCTGCGCCACGAGTTCGGGGTGACCGTCACGCTGACGCCGGCTTCCCAGTTGTTGGTACCGCTCTTGGTGGTGATGTTGACCACGCCGCCGACCGAACGGCCGAACTCGGCGCCGAAACCGCCGCTGATGATGTCAGCCTGGGCGATCGAATTGAACGGCAGTTCCGCGCCACCCAGCTGCGACAGCGGGTTAGTGACAGGGAAACCGTTGATGTAGTACGCATTTTCCGATGGGCCGCCGCCGCCGATACTGGCGCCGCCCTGGTAACGTGGGTCGGCGCGGGTGGTGTTCGGCGCCAGCTGGATGATCGCGTCAACGCTCTTGGCGAGTGGCAGGGCTGCCAGTTCGCGCGCGGTGAACGTGGCGCTGTTGTTGGTGTTCGACACGTCGATACGGCTGCGGCGGCCTTCGACGCGCACTTGCTGCACGCCCGATGCGGCGGCTGCGACGAACGATGCCTCGACGCCCTGGCCGATGACCAGGTCGACTTCGTTCGTGCCGGCGACGGCGCCATTGCGGACCAGTTCGACCTTGTAGTGGCCGGTTGGCAGCGCGGTGACGGTGTAGCGACCGGTGCTGTCGACGCTGACGGTACGCTTCAGGCCGGTGTCGGTGTTCAGCAGGTTGATGCTGGCGCCGGCAGGGGAATCGACGCGGCCGTAGATGTTACCGGTGGCGTTCGACTGGGCCATCGCTGGCGTCATCACAACGGCACCGAGAGCGGCGGCGCTGAAGGCGATCGACAAGGCGCGCACTAAAACTGTTTTTCTCAACATGTGATTTCCTAATTAATTATTTGAGCCGCTCGGGTAGATTGGCTCCGGTAAAGGACATTTTTTCTATCACGGTAAAACTACTTCTTACTTCTTCCTCCAACTCGCCGGGTGCGACGAAACTTAAAAATTGTTTGTTGAAGAAGATAAACAATAATTAAGTTGAACATAAAACCACATGGAAACTCCGAGTGTCAACGCAACGAAGGAAATTGTGCATATAAACAACACGCGCCCGGTTTTTCATAGGGGGAACGTCAATACGACACCTCACTCATGGTGCAGTGCAGCGTAAATTGCCCTCGAATGGATCGCAATTGCACCGCGATGGCGCCGGATCGCGGAACAACGCTGCACTGCGGTTAAAATAGCGAATTGCATTAAATTCCCCGCCCCAGAATCTGCCATGTTGCGAATCAACGAACTCAAACTCCCGCTCGACCATCCAGAAGCCGCCCTGCGCGCCGCCGTGCTGGCGCGCCTGGCCATCGACGACGACGCCCTGCTCGGCTTTTCAGTGTTCAAGCGCAGCTACGACGCGCGCAAGAAAAGCGCGATCGTGCTGATCTACGCGATCGACGCCGAGGTGCGCGACGAGGCCGGCGTGCTGGCCCGCATGCGGCACGACCGCCACGTCATGCCGGCGCCCGACACCGGCTACCGCTTTGTCGCCGGCGGCGAGCAGCTGCAGGGCCACGACAAGAACGAGCGCCCGGTGGTCATCGGCACCGGCCCGTGCGGCCTGTTCGCCGCACTGATCCTGGCCCAGATGGGCTTGCGCCCGCTGATCCTCGAGCGCGGCAAGGTGGTGCGCGAGCGCACCGTCGACACCTTCGGCTTCTGGCGCAAGCGCGAACTCAATCCCGAGTCGAACGTGCAGTTCGGCGAAGGCGGCGCCGGCACCTTTTCGGACGGCAAGTTGTATAGCCAGATCAAGGATCCCAAGCACTACGGCCGCAAGGTCCTGACCGAGTTCGTCAAGGCCGGCGCGCCGGAAGAAATCATGTACGTCAGCAAGCCGCACATCGGCACCTTCCGGCTGGTCAAGATGGTCGAACAGATGCGCGAGAACATCATCGCGCTGGGCGGCGAGTACCGCTTCTCGAGCAAGGTGGTCGACCTCGAGATCGAGCGCGACGGCGGCGACGGCCAGGTTCGCGGCGTGGTGCTGGCCAGCGGCGAGCGGATCGCCACGCGCCACCTGGTGCTGGCGGTCGGCCACAGCGCGCGCGACACCTTCGAGATGCTGTACCAGCGCGGCGTCTACATCGAGGCCAAGCCGTTCTCGATTGGCTTCCGGGTCGAGCACCCGCAATCGCTGATCGACGTCTGCCGCTTCGGCCCGAACGCCGGCAACAAGATCCTCGGCGCGGCCGACTACAAGCTGGTGCACCACGCTTCGAACGGGCGCTCGGTCTACAGCTTCTGCATGTGCCCGGGCGGCACCGTGGTGGCCGCGGCGTCCGAGCCGGGCCGCGTCGTCACCAACGGCATGAGCCAGTATTCGCGCAACGAGCGCAACGCCAACAGCGCCATCGTGGTCGGCATCACGCCCGAGGTCGACTATCCGGGCCATCCGCTGGCCGGCATCGAACTGCAGCGCCGCCTCGAGGAAGGCGCGTTCGCGCTCGGCGGCGGCACCTATGACGCGCCGGGCCAGCTGATGGGCGACTTCGTGGCCGGCCGCGCCTCCACCGCGCTGGGCTCGGTGATTCCCTCGTTCAAGCCGGCGGTGCGCCTGACCGACCTGGCCGGCGCCCTGCCGGAGTACGCGATCACGGCGATGCGCGAGGCCTTCCCCGCCTTCGACAAGCAGATCAAGGGCTACTTCCACCCGGATGCGCTGCTGACCGGGGTCGAGACGCGCACCTCGTCGCCGATCCGCATCAAGCGCCGCGACGACGACCTGCAAAGCCTGAACACGCGCGGGCTGTTCCCGGCCGGCGAAGGCGCGGGGTACGCCGGCGGCATCCTGTCGGCGGCGGTCGACGGCATCAAGGTGGCCGAGGCGGTCGCGCTGTCGATGGCGAAGTAGGTTTCAGCGCGCCGATCAAGCCGCCTTCGGGCGGCTTTTTTGCGCCCGCGCGGCGGTCGATACATTCATTCGAATGTAACAATGTGTGTCGTTTGTAAAACGATTTACGCCGATTTCCTTTCCTCCACCTTTCCGCGATCGCGCAAGCCGCCGTTGCGCCCTGCAACCGCAGCGGCTCCGTCATCTGTCAAGGTCCGCACTGTATGGAAACATTGCCGTTGCAATACGGCGTACGTACCGCCGTGTAAGGATTGACGCTCGGACATCGCAACACAATCATGCTCCATCCGGATTTTTGATAAGCACGATCCGGCCGCGGCGCCCCACCCTCGCGCCGCGCCAAGAACACCTACAAGGAGTTGTAATGATGATGGAAACCGTGTTGTCCCGCTCGTTGCGCCTGATGTTTTCCGGCGGCGTGGCCATCGGCCTGGGCTTTGCCGCCCAAGGCGCCCTGGCGCAGGACGCGACCGCCCCGATCCAGCGGGTGGAAATCACCGGCTCGGCGATCAAGCGCATCGACGCCGAAACCGCCGTCCCGGTCACCGTGCTGAAGATGGAAGACCTGAAGAAACAGGGCATCACCACCATCGAACAGGTCATGGCCAACCTGAGCTCCTCGCAGGCCTCGACCGGCACCAGCCAGGTGGTCGGCTCGAGCACCGGCGGCGCCTCGTTCGCCGACCTGCGCGGCATCGGCGCCAACAAGACGCTGGTCCTGCTGAACGGCCGCCGCCTGGCCAATAACGCCTTCGACAGCTCGGCGCCGGACCTGAACATGATCCCGTTCGCCGCGCTCGAGCGCGTCGAAGTGCTGCGCGACGGCGCCTCCTCGCTGTACGGCTCGGACGCGGTCGGCGGCGTGATCAACTTCATCACCCGCAAGGACTTCAAGGGCGGCACTATCACCCTCGGCGCCGACTCGCCGAAGGCCAAGGGCGGCTTCTCCAACAGCGTCAACGCCGGCTACGGCTTCGGCGACCTGGGCAGCGACGGCTACAACGTGTTCGCGATGGTCGACCACCAGCAGCAGCACCGCATCGGCGGCCTGCAGCGCCCGTACAACACGCGCTACGCCGGCGGCCTGTCGTCGTCGACCAGCCCGGCCAACTACTACCAGGACGACGCCAGCTACAACCCGGCGGCGCCCGACTGCACCAGCGGCAACAACCTGATTCCCGGCGGCGACGGCACCAGCTGCAAGATGACCACGTCGAGCTTCGTCGATTACATTCCGAAGAGCGAGCGCACCACCGGCCTGGTCAAGGCGACCTTCCGCATCAACGCCGACCATGAACTGGGCGTCGAATACCTGGGCAGCCAGAGCAAGGTCCAGAGCGCGATCGCGCCGGTGCCATATGGCGGCCTGTTCCAGAACCGGACCCGCGCCGACGGCTCGCCGAACCCGTTCTACCCGGTCAATCCGGCGCTGAACCCAGGTTTCTCCGACGGCTCCGAGGCGTTCACCGACGGCCTCAAGCCTGGCTACATCCACCTGAAATGGCGCGACCTGCCGAACGGACCTCGTTCGGACGACAACACCAACAAGCAGCAGCGCCTGGTCGTGTCGATGAACGGCACGCTGGCCGGCTGGGATTACCAGGGCGCCCTGACCTATAACGAAAACAAGGTCCAGGAAAACCTGAAGGGCTACAGCGACGGCGGCATCATCACCGCCGGCGTGCTCAACGGCATCATCAACCCGTTTGGCCCGCAGGATTCGGCCGGCGATGCCCTGATCGCCAGCGCGGCGCTCGACGGCACCGTGCAGACCGCCAAAGGCACCACCAAGACCGCCGACTTCCGCGTCAGCCGCGAACTGACCGACTGGTTCGGCGCCGGCCGCGGCGCCGCCCTGGCGCTGGGCGCCCAGGCATCGCGCGAAAACTTCCTGAGCGAAGCGAACTTCGACTATGCCTCCAAGGTCGTCGCCAGTACCGGCATCGATCCGAACTCGCACAACGAGGGGTCGCGCAACGTCTACGCCGCGTATGGCGAGCTGAACGTTCCGATCACCAAAGAGCTGGACGTGACGGCATCGGTGCGCTACGACAAGTACAGCGACTTCGGCAGCAGCACCAATCCGAAGTTCAGCTTCCGCTACCAGCCGACCAAGGCGCTGCTGGTGCGCGGCTCGTACTCGACCGGCTTCCGCGCGCCGTCGCTGTATGAAATCAATTCGGCCCAGGCCTACACCAACTCGGCCGACACGATCAGCGATCCGGTCAACTGCCCTGACGGCAAGAACGCGATCCCTGGCAAGTCGACCGCGGCGAACTGCAAGCAGCAGTTCCAGGTCCTGACCGGCGGCAACAAGAACCTGGAGCCGGAAAAGGCGCAGAACGCCACGCTGGGCCTGGTGTTCGAGCCGGTCAACAACCTGACCATCGGCGTTGACCTGTGGGCGATCCGCATGAAGCATGCGATCAGCTCGCTGTCCGACAACGACATCATCGGCGACCCCGCCACCTTCGCCTCGTACTATCACCGCAATGCGGCCGGCGACCTGGCGACGGACGGCTCGCAGTGCCCTAACCCGGCCACCTGCGGCTACCTGGACCTGCGCACGCAAAACCTGGGCAATACCAACACCAACGGTATCGACCTGAGCGCCACCTACCGCCTGCGCACCGCCGACTACGGCACGTTCAACTTCACGATGAACGACACCTACGTCAACAAGTACGAGTACCAGAACTTCATCGGCGACGTGTTCCACCAGAACGTCGGCGTGTACTCCGGCTCGAGCCCGGTGTTCAAGTGGCAGGACAACTTGAGCATGAACTGGAGCCGCGGCAACTTCGGCGGCGGCCTGTCGGCCCATTACAAGTCGGGCTACCTGGACCAGGAAAACGACTATAAGGCGAACCACCGCGTCGCCTCGTACTCGACCTTCGACGGCTACCTGTCGTACCAGGTCATCAAGGGCTTGACCTTGACCGGCGGCATCAAGAACATGTTCGACCGCAATCCGCCGCTGAGCTACCAGACCTCGACCTTCCAGGCTGGCTACGATCCGCGCTACACCGATCCGACCGGCCGCACGTTCTACCTGCGCGGCACCTACAACTTCTAAGTTGTCATGCGCGTAAAAAAGCCCGGGAGGATGATCTTCCCGGGCTTTTTTTCGTTCCGCGCTACAGCCAGCCGGAGCGCTTGAAGCGCCAGTACAGGTAGCCGCACACGCCGACCATCACGCCCACCGCGGCGAAATAGCCGTACTTCCATTCGAGCTCCGGCATGAACTTGAAATTCATGCCCCAGATGCCGGCGAACGCCGTGAACACGGCGAAGATCGCGGCCCATGCCGCCAGCCGCTTGTTCACTTCGCTCTCGTCGATCGCCACCATCGACAGGTTGACCTGGATCGCGGTGCTGATGGTGTCGCGGATGGTATCGAGGGTGCCGGCGATGCGGTACAGGTGGTCGTGCACGTCGCGGAAGTATTCCTGGGTGTCGATGCAGATCGCCGGCACCCGGCCGCCGTACAGCCGGCCGACGCCTTCCATCAGCGGCATCACCGCGTGGCGCAGGGTCAGCACCTTGGACTTGAGTTCGTACAGGCGCTCGATGTTGGCGCGCTGCGAGCCCTGGATGAAGATGCGGTCCTCGATGGTCTCCAGTTCCGATTCGAGCATGTCGACCACCGGGAAGTAGCGGTCCACCACCGCGTCCATCAGCGCGTACAGCACGAAGGCCGAGCCTTGCGCCAGCAGGTGCGGCTCGCGCTCGGCGCGCGCGCGCACGCCCAGGAATCCCTGGGTCGCGTTGCGGCGCGACGACAGCACGTAGTTGGGGCCGACGAACACGTCGACCTCGCCCACCACCATCTTGCCTTCGACCAGTTCGACGGTCTGCATCACGGCGAACAGCGAGTCGCCGTACTCCTCGACCTTGGGACGCTGGTTGCCGCGCCGGGCGTCCTCCACCGCCAGTTCGTGCAGGCCGAATTCCTCCTGCATGGTCTTCAGCTCGGCGGGATCGGGTTCGCGCAGCGCGACCCAGACGAAGGTGCCGGGCTTGGCGAGGTAATCGCTGATTTCCTCGACCGGGATGTCGGAGAGTTTTTTGCCTTCCTGGTAGGCGACGCAGTTGATCAGCATTTGATGAGGTTATGGACGCGATGGCGCCCAGCTTACTATATCGGCGCGCAGGATGAGGTTACAGCTTGCAAAGGTCCGACCCGTGGGGTCAGACCCAGGTGTGAAGCTACTCGTCTTTCGCGCCGTCGATCCCCAGCTCGGCGATCTTGCGGGTGATGGTGTTGCGGCCGATCCCGAGACGCACAGCGGCGTCGTTCTTGCGCCCGTGCGTGTGCTTGAGCGCCGTCTTGATCAGCGCCGACTCGAACTGCTTGCCCAGCACGTCCATCACCTCGCCCTCGCCGGCACTGAGCATGCTGGCCGCCTGCAGCTCCAGCAGGCCGATCCAGCCGCCCGCCGCGCCCATCTCGGCCAGCGTCGGGCCGCCGTGGTGGACCCGCCCCCAGGGGCCGGCCTCGGCCAGCGGGGCCGGCGCCATCGGCTCGGCGATCGCGTCCTGGGTCTTGGTCAGCTCCAGCGGCAGGTCCTTGACCTCGACCGTCTGGCCGGGCGCCATCACGGTGATCCAGTTGCACAGGTTTTCCAGCTGGCGCACGTTGCCCGGCAGGTCGAGGCCGGACAGGAAGTGCAGCGCCGACTCGCTCATGCGCTTCGCTTCGACGCCGAGCTGGCGCGCGCTCTGCACCAGGAAGTGGCGCACCAAAATGGGGATATCCTCGCGCCGCTCCCGCAAACTGGGCAGGCGCAGGCGGATCACGTTGAGGCGATGGTACAGGTCTTCGCGAAACAGGCCGTCGCGCACCCGCTGCTCGAGGTTCTGGTGGGTCGCGGTGATCACGCGCACGTTGGCCTTCATCGGCTGGTGCCCGCCGACCCGGTAGAAGTGGCCGTCGGACAGCACCCGCAGCAAGCGGGTCTGCAGGTCGAACGGCATGTCGCCGATCTCGTCGAGGAACAGGGTGCCGCCCTCGGCCTGCTCGAAGCGGCCGCGCCGCGTCGCCTGCGCGCCGGTGAAGGCGCCGCGCTCATGGCCGAACAGCTCGGACTCGAGCAGGTCCTTCGGAATCGCCGCGGTGTTCAGGGCGATGAAGGGCTGCTGCGCGCGCGGGCTGTGCTTGTGCAGCGCGCGCGCCACCAGCTCCTTGCCGGTGCCCGACTCGCCGGTGATCAGCACCGTCACGTTCGACTGCGACAGGCGCCCGATCGCGCGGAACACTTCCTGCATCGCCGGCGCCTGGCCGAGGATCTCGGGGGTGTCGGCCGGCGCCGCCTCGACGCTGGCCTCGCGCAGGCTCTCCTCCAACGCGCGGCGGATCAGCTCCACCGCCTTGTCGATGTCGAAGGGCTTGGCCAGGTATTCGAAAGCGCCGCCCTGGAACGCGGCGACCGCCGAGTCGAGGTCGGAGAAGGCCGTGATGATGATGACCGGCAGGCCGGGGTGGCGCTCCTTCACCGCCGACAGCAGGTCGAGGCCGGACTCGCCCGGCATGCGGATGTCCGACACCAGCACTTGCGGCGTCTCGTTTTCGAGCGCGGCCATCGCGTCGCGCGCATTGGCAAAGCTGCGCGTGGCCAGGTTCTCGCGCGCCAGGGCCTTTTCCAGCACCCAGCGGATCGAGGCGTCGTCGTCGACAATCCAGATTGGTTTCATGTAGTTCAGCTTCCCCGCAATATGGATCTTCAATTGGTCGGGATCTGGTCCCCCGCCCCTGCGCCGCGGCTTATGGCAGCGGCAGCAGGATCCGGAAGTCCGTCAATCCAGGCCGGCTCTCGCATTCGATCACGCCCAGGTGCTGCTGCACGAAGGTCTGCGCCAATGTCAGCCCCAGCCCGCTGCCGCCCTCCCTGCCCGACACCAGCGGATAGAAAATGCGGTCGCGGATCTGCGGCGAGATGCCCGGTCCATTGTCGATGATATGCAAGTCTAATGCCAGCCCGTAGCGAACCTTCGCCAAGGTCACCTGGCGCGCCACGCGGGTGCGGAAAATCAGCTCGGCGTCGCCAGCTTCGATGCGCTCGCCCAGCGCCTGGGCGGCGTTGCGGGCGATGTTCAGCACCGTCTGGATCAGCTGTTCCTTGTCGCCCCTGAACTCGGGAATCGAGGCGTCGTAGTCGCGCCGGATCGTCAGGCCGTTGGGGAATTCGGCCAGCATCAGGCTGCGCACCCGCTCGCACACCTCGTGGATGTTAACGTCGCCGACGATGTGCGGCCGGCGGTGCGGCGCCAGCAGGCGGTCCACCAGCGTCTGCAGGCGGTCCGCTTCCTTGATGATCACCTGGGTGTATTCGCGCAGCGCGGTCAGGTGCAGCGCCGGCAGCTCCAGTTCGAGCAGCTGCGCGGCGCCGCGGATGCCGCCCAGCGGGTTCTTGATCTCGTGCGCCAGGTTGCGGATCAGCTCCTTGTTGACCTGGCTCTGGTCGAGGATGCGCTCCTCGCGATCGAGCTTGAGCTGCTGGACGTTCTCGCGCAGTTCGACCACCACGTCGCCCTCGCCGGTGGCGCTGACGATGCTGTGCACGTGCAGCGGTTCGCGCCCGGCGCGTTCGAGCATCAGGTCCTGGCGCAGGTCGGCGTACTTGTGCGCCAGCGCCTGCGCGCACAGCTTGACCAGTTCGTCGGCGTTGGCGAACAGCGCCGCCAGCTGCATGCGCGCCAGCGATTTGGCGGACGTCTCGAGCAGGTGTTCGGCGGCGGCGTTGGCGTAGACGATGCCGCCGTCGGGGCCGACCAGCAGCACCGCCGACGCCAGCAGGTCGAGGCCGGCCAGGCGCGCGTCGCCGGCAGCGCTGCGGCTCATCGGATGTTCGCGATCTCGCGCTTGAGGGCGTCGACGTTCTTCTCGGCGCGGCCGATGCTGTCCTTCATCTGCGCCACGCGCTCCTGGTACTTGGCGTAATTGCGCTCGCCGCCCTGGCGTTCCGGCTCGCCGTTGTTGAAGTCGCGCCGCAGGTCGGCCAGCTTCTTCTCTTCGTCGCGCAATTCGTCGGTGAGGATGCCGCGGCGGTCGTCGTCGCGCGCCTTCTGCTGCGAGGTGTTCACCTTGGGGAAATCGGCCGGCACCACCGCCGGCGCGCGCGCGGGCGACGGCGCGTTGCTGCTGCGGTGCTGCGGCGGCGCCGGAATCTGGCCCAGGCCTTCCAGCACCTTGCAATTGCGCTTGTTGATGTCGGTGAATTCGATGCGGCCGTCGGCGTCGACGCACTTGTAGATCGTGCTGTCGGCGTGCGCGGCGGCGCCGCACAGCAGCAGCGAAAGCGCTGCAATAGCGGCAGGTACGGCGAGACGGCTTGTCATTGGCATCAGGGCAGCACGCGGCGGGCGTGCGATAAATTGGCTCAACCCGAATATACAACATTCGAAAAAAAACGCGATGAAAGACGTGGCTTTCATCGCGTTTTTTACACGGCATTTACACATTCGATGTCAGCGCATTCACAGCTGCTGCCATCGCGATAACGCCTTTTGTCGAAATGCTTACAGCGAGTAGTACATGTCGAATTCGGCCGGGTGCGTGGTCATGCGCATGCGCTGCACGTCCTGCATCTTCAGCTCGATGTAGGCATCGATCATGCTGTCGCTGAACACGCCGCCGCGGGTCAGGAACTCGCGGTCCTTGTTCAGCGCGTCGAGGGCTTCTTCGAGCGACGAGCAGACGGTCGGGATCAGCGCGTCTTCTTCCGGCGGCAGGTGGTACAGGTCTTTCGACGCTGCCTCGCCCGGATGGATCTTGTTGGCGATGCCGTCCAGGCCGGCCATCAGCAGCGCGGCGAAGCACAGGTAGACGTTGGCCAGCGGATCCGGGAAGCGCGTCTCGATGCGGCGGCCCTTCGGGTTCGCCACGTGCGGGATGCGGATCGAGGCCGAACGGTTGCGGGCCGAGTAGGCCAGCTTGACCGGCGCTTCGAAGCCCGGCACCAGGCGCTTGTACGAGTTGGTGCCCGGGTTGGTGATTGCGTTCAGGGCCTTGGCGTGCTTGATGATGCCGCCGATGTAGAACAGCGCGGTCTCCGACAGGCCGGCATAGCCGTCGCCGGCGAACAGGTTCTTGCCGTCCTTCCAGATCGACTGGTGCACGTGCATGCCCGAGCCGTTGTCGCCGACGATAGGCTTCGGCATGAAGGTCGCGGTCTTGCCGTAGCTGTGCGCCACGTTCCACACCACGTACTTCAGGTTCTGGGTCCAGTCGGCGCGCTCGACCAGGGTCGAGAAGCGGGTGCCGATTTCGTTCTGGCCGGCGCCGGCCACTTCGTGGTGGTGCACCTCGACCGGGATGCCCATCGCTTCGAGGATCAGGCACATCTCCGAGCGCATGTCCTGGAACGAGTCGACCGGCGGGACCGGGAAGTAGCCGCCCTTGACGGTCGGACGGTGGCCATGGTTGCCGCCTTCGGTTTTCGCGTCGGTGGCCCACGAGGACTCGTCCGAATCGATCTTCACGAAGCAGCCCGACATGTCGATCTTCCAGCGCACGGAATCGAAGATGAAGAATTCAGGCTCGGGACCGAAGTAGGCGGTGTCGCCCTGGCCCGACGATTTCAAATAGGCTTCGGCGCGCTTGGCGATCGAGCGCGGGTCGCGGTCGTAGCCCTTGCCATCGGACGGCTCGATCACGTCGCACTGCATGAACAGCGTGGTCTCTTCCATGAACGGGTCGATGTTGGCGGTCGACGGATCCGGCATCAGGATCATGTCGGACGCTTCGATGCCCTTCCAGCCGGCGATCGAGGAGCCGTCGAAGGCGTGGCCGGACTCGAATTTGTCGAGATCGAAGTGGGACACAGGCACGGTGACGTGCTGCTCTTTGCCGCGCGTATCCGCGAAACGGAAATCAACGAATTTGACTTCGTTGTCCTTGGCCATCTTCAACACTTCTGCGGCGGTCTTTGCCATTCAAATCTCCTAAATTAAAAAGGGGGTGCGCTTCGCCAAGAGGCGACGCAAACTCACAGCGCATTCGTAGCAGATTCCATGCCAGCCGAAATTGGGCAGCGGCAAGCTGAACAACGACGGGGGCAACGTGTTGGGGAGAAAATATTGCACCATTTTGGTGCATTTTACGTCAAACGCACCATTTTGGTGCATCGCGCCCCAAAAGTGCGAATTTGCTACTGACTCTATAATAGGCTATCCACTGCCCATCGGGAACCCAGCCATGAACGTCGTCGACCAACTTCTCGCCACTGCCCGCCAGCGCGGGACCGACCAGCCGTATGCCGGCGCCGTGACGCCGCAGGAAGCGTTCGCGCTGTTGCAGGCCGCACCGAACGCCAAGCTGGTCGACGTGCGCACCAATGCCGAGCGCCACTGGGTCGGCCAGGTGCTGCTGCCGCCCGGCCAGCACACAGCGGTGGAATGGAGCAGCTGGCCGAGCGGCACCGCCAATCCGCAGTTCGTCGAGCAGCTGTGCGAAGTGGCCGGCAAGGACGACGTGCTGCTGTTCATGTGCCGCTCCGGCGTGCGCTCGCGCCATGCGGCCAAGCTGGCGACCGAGCATGGCTTCCACAACGCCTTCGACATCCTCGAAGGCTTCGAGGGCGACAAGGACGCCGCCGGCCACCGCAAGCAGGTCGCCGGCTGGTGCAAGGCCGGCCTGCCCTGGATCGGCGGCTAGCGCGCCACCGCGGCGGCGGTCTTCATCGTCAGCACGCGCTGGCGCACGAAGTTGATGTGGCTGCGCAGGCCGTACAGGCTGTCGGCGAACGCCAGCGGGATCGACATGCGGTTCACGCGCTCCTCGATGTCCTCCAGACGCTTGAGCAGCTCGGCGCAGATCTGGTCGCGGCGCGGGCCGTCGGCCTCGTCGAGCGCCTGCTCCACCGAGCGCAGCTGCCCGTACCAGCGGTACACGCGCGACTTGATGCGCCACACGTACAGCGGCGGCACCACTTTCGAAAACGGGATGATCAGCGCGGCCAGCGCGACCACCACCACCCACAGGCGGTCGAACAGGTTGGCGACCCAGAACGGCATATAGCGCTGCAGCAGCGGCGGGCCGTCCTTGTAGAACTTGGCCGCTTCGCGCGCGACCGGAATTTCGGTGTATTGCGGCGACGGGAACTGGCCCTGCTTCTGGAACCAGCCGGCGCCGCCGTGGATTTCGCTGGCGGCCTGCACGAACAGTTCGACCAGCGCCGGATGCAGGTTGGCGCGCGCGACCAGGGTGGCGGTCGGCGCGATCAGGTGATAGTCCTGCGGCGGCAGGTCGCGTCCGAGGTCGACGATCCCGCGCGGCAGCACCACGTGCGACAGGAACGGCAGGCGGCGCGCGTAGGCCTCGGCCTGGTCGAAGTTGAACAGCTTGATGCCAGGCGTCTGCAGCAGCATCTGCACCAGCAGCGCGTCGGGTCCGGACGAGAACACCAGGCCGTCGATGCGCCCTTCCAACAGTTCCACCACCGCCGGCGTGTTTTCCAGCGCGCCGATGGTCAGGTCGGCCGGTTCGACGCCGTTCAGCGACAGCACCTGGCGGAACAGTTTCGGGATGCCGGTGCCTTCCGGACCGAGATTAATTTTCAGGCCCTTGAGCTGATTGAGCTGGGTGACCTTCACCGGTTCGCGCAGGAACAGCCACACCGGTTCGGTGAACAGGCTGCCCAGCGACACCAGGCCCTTGCGATGCGCCTCGGCTTCGCTGGTCGAGCCGCTCTGCACGAACGCCACATCGACCTTGCCTTCCTGGAGCCGCTGCAGGTTGTCCTGCGAGCCGAGCGAGCGCACCTGCATGACCTTGACGCCGTCCCTGGCCAGCACGGCCGCGTACTTCCTGCCGAACTCCTCGTAGGCGGTATTTTCCTGGCCCGTGGCGAGCGACACGTGGCGCGGCGGCGCCGGATCGACGATCACGTAAGCGAGCGCGCAGACGGCGGCGATCACCAGCATGGTTGGGCCGGCAGCGGCCACCAGGTCGCGGAAAGAGAACTGGGTGAACTTGCGAATGCGGGACATCAGGCGGCGTGGAGGTTTCATGGATCGCTAAGATGCCCACATTCGCGCGACTATGCAAGCGCCGCATGAAAAATGGGGTCAGGTCGCGCAGGACCTGACCCCGATGCTTTCGGCGCCGCGTGAATGCTCGGGGTCTGGTCCTGCGGACCTGACCCCATTTGCTAGAACAGCTCTTGCGGCCGCTGCGGCACTTCCTCTTTCGGTTTCGGCGCCGCCTTCTTAACCGCTTTCGGTTTGTCCTCCACCGCGGCCGGATCTTTCGGTTTGGCGACGGCCGCTTTGGGTTTGTCTTCAGCGACAGCAGGCTCCTTCGGTTTCAGCGGGGCTGCCTTCGGCTTTTCAGCCCCTTCCGGCGCCTTCTCGACCTTCGCCTCTGCGACAACCGGAGCAGCCTTCGCCGCTTCCGCCGCGGCCTTGTGCTTTGCCGCCGCCTCGGGATCGATCATCGGCATCAAGGTCGGCGCCAGGGCCACCAGCAATTGCACCGGCAGCGCGCTGGTGAAGTCGTAATGCTCCGCCTCCGGCCCGTGTACATATGCCGTCATGCTGCCGAAGAAGCGCTCGCCGATGTTGAAGACGAAGGTCGCCGAGCGGTTGACGAAGCGCGACTCGATCAGCCGTCCGCCTCCGCCATACACGTCGAAACGCTGGTCGCCGGTGCCGGTCTTGCCGCCCACCGCGATGATGTTGCCGTCGGCCGCGACGAACGCCGACTTGACGCGCTTGGCGGTGCCGTCCGAGACCACGCCGCGGATCTCTTCGGCGACGACCCGCGCCACCTCCGCTGAAATCGGCTGCTCGAACTTGTCGTTCTTGACGTGCCTGACGACGGTCTCGTACGGCGTGTCCTTGGCGAAGTGCAGCGTGTCGATCTTCTGGATCGGCTTGCGCTGGCCCTGATTGACGATGATGCCCATCATCTCGGCCAGCGCGGCCGGCCGGTCGGCCGACGCACCCAGCACGGTGGCGTACGACGGCACCAGCGAGTCGAACGGATAGCCCATCTTCTTCCACTGTGCGTGGATCTTCTGGAACGCTTCGATTTCGATCAGGCCGGCGATGCGCTTGTCCTGCGCGTGCTTGCGGTGCGTGTTGATCAGCCACGAATACACTTCCTGGCGTTCCTTGACGCTGGCGTCGGCCACTTCTTTCCAGCCCGCGCCCTGGTGCAGGCGCATGTAGCCGACCGCCCACAGTTCGAGCGGATGCAGCGACGACAGGTAGCCGCGGTCCTGCAGCGACATGACGTTTGGCGCGTAGGTCTCGTACATCTTGGCGATCTTCTCGGCCGGCACCTCGTTGGTCGACGGCAGGTTGGCGTTCAGGTAGGCGCCGAATTCGGCCAGCGTCGCCTGCGGATACACGGTGCGGTGCACCGCGGCCAAACGCGCCGGCGTCGGACGGAAGCTGGCGAGCAGGATCTTGTCCATTTCGGCCGGCGTCTTGCCCTTGTACTTGTTGAAGAACTTGCCGAGGAATTCGCGGCCCTCGCGATCGGCGAAGCGCGCCAGGTACTCGGCGCGGCGCGGGTCGTCCGAATCGGCCAGCAGCGACGCCGAGGAACCGGGCAGCTGGAACATGTAGTAGCGCACCACGTCGCGCATCATGCGCACGAACACCAGGTTGGTCGAGTTGCGCAGCGCCTGGCGCAAGGTCAGGATGCGCGAGTCGTCCAGCTTGCTGAAGTTGCCGAAGTGGTGCAGGCCGCCGCCGGTAAAGAAGCCTTCGCCCGGATTGCCCGAGTACTTGCGCTCCATCGCCGCTTCGAGCATCGCCTTCAGGCTGCGGTCGCCGCCCGACTTCAGGCCCTGGAAGTATTCGACGCCCCACAGCGACATGCGGTCCTTCGGATCGATCGCCACCTTTTTCAGTTCGGCCGGCGTCATCGGCTCGAAGCGCTGGTGCAGCTGCTCGACGATGTCCATGTAGGTGACCAGCGTGCGCAGCTTGGCGGTCGAGCCGAGATCGAGCTTGGCGCCTTCGTTGATGTCGAGCGGCTGGTCGTAGTTGTCGGTCTGGACGCGCAGGAAGTTGGCGTTCGGCCCGCGCTCGATCAGCGTGAAGCTGTACACCACGTTGGCCGGATTGCCGTTGCCCAGCATGCCCTTGCCGGTCAGGCCGGCGGCGACCGCGTTCTCGTTGTTGGTCAGGCTGCGCAGCTTTTCGGTGACGGCCTTCTGCGCTTCGGCGTTCAGCGTGCTCGATACCGACAGATCGAGGCGGTCGAGGTTATACAGGCGCGAGTCGCCCAGCAGGCCGGCCAGGTGGGTGCGCACCGCGTTCGACGCCTTGCGCGTGGTGAAGCTGTTGGCCGCGGGCGGCGCGACGCCGGTGCCGGCCGCCGGATGCAGCTTCTGCGCCGCTGCGAGGTCGCGCAGCGCGGGCGTGATCACGCCGGCCTGCGCCAGCACGCGCAGGTGGGTGTTGGTCAGCTCTTCCAGGTCCTGCGCGCCGGCGCCGAGGTAGTGCGCGGGACGGCGCTGGGCGATGAACAGCGACAGCGCCTGCTTGTAGGCGAGCGCCGCTTCCGGCGTGTCGACCGGGCCGCGCAGCGCGCGGTTGAGCTCATTGAATTCGCGGCCGTACCACACCCACATGCCGTCGCCGATGCCGTTCACTTCGCCGTAGCCGAGCTTGGCCGACAGCGGCACCGTATTGATGTAGTCGACCACGATCTGGCGCCGCGCCAGCGTGGTGTCCTCGCCGCCCTGGTAAGCGCGCAAGGCGGCCGAGACCATCTGGTGGTATTTGTCGGACAGGGAACTGGTGCGCCCATCGGGCGAGTGGCGGTACTTTTCGATCTGGGTGGCCAGCGTGCTGCCGCCGGCCGAGCGTTTGTCGCCGCCTTTGACGACGTGCAGCGATTTATCGAACACCGCCTTGCTGAAGCGGTCCCACTCGACGGCCGGATTGCGCTTCGGGTAGGTGGTGTCGAGCAGCTCGCGGTTCTCGATGAACAGCAGGCTTTTCACCAGCAGCAGCGGAGTCGTCTCGAAGCCGTTGTAGACGCGCTCCGGGAAGCGCGCGGTGAAGATCGGCTGGTTCTTGTAGTCGAAGATGTCGAGGCCGACGCGGGTCTTTTCGCGGTACGTGGAAAAGAAGCCCATGTCGGCCAGCTCGACCATCTTGGGCGACATGCGTGCCTGGGCGGTGACTTCGTAGTCGTGCGCCTTCAGCTTGGCCAAGTAGTCCGGCATGTTGGCGTAGCCAAGCCGCTCGTCGTACGGGCTGTCGGATGGGAAGCGGATCGCATTGCTCGGCCCCGGCTCGACCTTGTAGCTGATCTTCCTGGCGAGGCCGGAGAAGAAGCTGGCCTGCATCGACGAGGTGCGGGTTTCCTGGATCAGCAGCCAGGTCAGCACCGACAGCAGCATGAGCAGCACAAGCAGCAGCGCCGGCTTGATGCGGCTGCGCTTGCGCTTCGGCGGCACCTGGTCGGGCGCGGCGCCGTCGGGCGGCGGCGCGCCGCCTTCGGTCCCGGGCTCGGGCACCAGTTGCAGGTGCGGCTGGGGATAATGCGGACGGGACGCATCGGCGCCCTCGCCCTCCACCGCCGGCGCGGTGCGCGTGCGGCCCAGATTGATCGACGCGGCGCGCTCGCGCAGCTTGCGCACCGCGTTGGCGACGCTGTTCGGACGATCTTCGATATTACTTTCCATGATGGCTCAACCAGTTTGAATCTTTGCGTTCCGCGTTTTTCGTGCCGACCATCGCCATCCTTGCAGGGGTCGGTTTCGAACAACGCGGCCGTTTCGAATTAGTGCGAATTTCAACCAAAACCCGACGTCGGAAATTGGCACTCGCATACGTACATTCCACCACATCAACGCTCCGGACACGTCAGACATATCGACAAATAGTCGCGCGCCCGATTTTTTTCGCAAAAAAACAACGCCCGCATCCGCACAGGCGGCCACGAGCGTTATGTAGTTCACATAAGGATGAGATCGACACGACAACAAGGCCGCGCGTTGGCGATTCGATGCTGTTAGTTTGCCACGATTTCGGCGCCCGCCTGCGCCGATTTTTCGCCGGCGCGCAGCTCGGCCAGCGCCTGCAGGCAGAAGTACTGGAACCACAGGCCGGTGAAGATGAAGATCACCAGATACAGCCAGATCGAGATCATCGCCAGGAACGGGAACAGCACCACCGAGATCAGCGCGCCGCCGATCCAGACGATGCCGGGCAGCGCGCCGGCGGCGCCCGACAGCATGCCGATCGCCAGCAGCGCGCCGCGGCGCGCATGGATGATCGCGCGGCGCTCGTCGGCGCTGGCGTAATCGGCCAGCGCGTCGTAGCTCATCACGCGCATGGTCAGCCAGCCCCACAGCGCCACCTGGGCAGCCAGCGCCAGCGGCGGGAAGAAGTACAGCGGCAGCGTGCATAGCCACAGCAGCAGGAACAGCAGCGCCGATCCGAGCGACAGCATGACGCTGCCGGCCAGGCTGCCGCCCTTGCGCTTCTCGAGCGTCGCGAACTGGCGCGCGCCGACGTGGCGGGCGATCGCCGGCATCGCCGCCACGCCCATGAACAGCAGCGACGTCATGATCATCAGCGGCAGCAACAGCAGCATCGCCGCCAGCGGCACCGCGACCGTTTTCAGCATGCCCATGCCGAACATCGACAGCAGGCTGCCGCTGGTCTTGTAGCCGCCGTAATCGGTAAACAGCGACTGCACGTAGTCGACCAGCGGCTGGAAGCCGAAATACAGCAGCGCGGCCCACAGCGCCACCGACAGCAGGAAAGGCACGATCGACAGCAGCAGCATGCGGCCGCTGAACTGCGACGCCAGCGCCCGCCCGTAGGCGTTCAGCACCGCGCGCATCACGCGGCGCCCTTGCGCGCATATTCGACCATGCGCTTCAGGCCGAACCACTGCTGCTGCCAGAAACCGCGCCCGTAGTTGCGGCCTTCCAGCTGGTCGCGCACGCCGGTGCGGGCGAACTGCGTGTCGAAGCGCGCGGTGCGGAACAGCAGGTCCCATACCGGCAGCAGCACGCCGAAATTGCAGCCGCCCAGCGTGCCCTTGCCGGCCGATTCGTGGCCGACGCCGATCGCGTGGTGGGTGCGGTGATAGCGCGGCGACACCAGCAGGCGTTCGCCGATGCGGCCGAAATGGATCCGCACGTTGGCGTGCTGCAGGCTTTGCAGCACGCGCGACAGCGACACCAGCAGCACGAACTGGCCGGGCGGCACGCCGATCGCCAGCGCGACGATGGCCATCACGATATCGCGCAGCAGGTCGTCGAGCAGGTGGTTGCGGTTGTCGCTCCACAGGTTCATGTCGCGCTGGCTGTGGTGAAGGCTGTGCAGGCCCCACCACCAGTCGAAGTGGTGCTGGGCGCGGTGGAACCAGTAATCGCAGAAGTCCAGCACCACCAGGTACAGCAGGAAGCTGGCCAGCGGCGGCATCGACGGCAGCAGCGATTCGAGGTTGAACGGATGCACGCCTTCGAGGCGCAGCAGGCCGGCAATGTGGTCCATCAGCGGATCGAGCGTGAAGAAGATCGCGATCGAGAACAGGCCGAGGCGGTGCACCAGCGTGTAGATGAAATCGTTCCAGCGCGCGCGCTTGTCGGACAGCGGGTGCACCGGGATCAGCGCTTCGAGCGGCCGCAGCACCAGGTACAGCGCGGCCAGTTCGACCAGGCCGATAAGGAACCACTCGGTGCCTTCGAAGGCCTCTTCGGTGAACTCACCGAGGCCGCTGATGAACATGAAGGGCTCGACGGCGTGCTCGAACAGCCAGCCCTGGGCGGCGCCAAACAGGTCGATGAAAAACTGGATCATGGCTTTTTCGGAAAATCGGGATGCTCACGCAGTGTAGCGAAACACATGCCTTTTTGCTGGAGTCCGGTGATCAGGGGCTCGAGCACGGCCGGCGCCCACGGGTCCTTGCGCGACCAGATGCCCAGGTGCGCGACGAAGATGTCGCCGTCCTTCAGCCTGGCCAGCGCGCGCTTGAGCAGCACGCTGTTGGGGAAGGCCTCGCTCGAGGTCTCGTCGCCCGAGAAGCCGGCCGGCGCCCAGCCGAAGTGGGTGTAGCCGCAGGCCTTGCCGGCGGCCAGCGTGCGCGGCGACACCTTGCCGCCCGGCGCGCGCCAGATCGGATCGAGCCGGCGGCCGGTCAGTTCATTGAAGCGCCGGTCGACGCGTTTCAGTTCGGCGCAATACTCGGCCGGGGTCCACGACAGGGTCTTGCCGGCGCTGGCGCCGAACTGCGGCTTGACCTCGATGTTGCCGTTCGCGCCGTCGCCCTTGTAATAGACGTGGTCGAAGGTGTGGGTGCCGAACGCGTGGCCTTCGGCGGCGCGCGCTTTCCAGAACGGCGCCCAGGACGGGTCGAGCGACCAGTCGCCGCGCGTGGTCTTCTCGTTGGCCATGAAGAAGGTGGCCTTGACGTGATGGCGGTTCAGGGTCGCGGCGATGAACTCGGCCTGCGACTGGCTGCCGGTGTCGAAGGTCAGGTAGACCGTGCCGCGGCAGGCGTCGGCGGCATCGGTCTGGGATGCGGCCGCCAGCAGCAAGGCGGCCAGCGCGCGGCGGCGGCTCATCACATCCGCGGCGCGGAGTCGGCGAAGAACACGCCGTGGGGCGAGCGCCCGACCGGGATCAGCTTGACGATCTTGCGCGTGGCGACGTCGATCACGGCGACCTTCTTGATCCAGCGCAGCGTGACCCAGAGGGTCTTGCCGTCGCGGGTCAGCTCCATGCAGTCCGGGCCGCCGGGCACGTTGATGGTGCCGACGTTTTCCAGCGTGACCTGGTCGATGATGTTGATCGAGTTCGACACGCGGTTCGACACGAAGGTGTGGCGCTTGTCGCCCAGCGAGCGGAAGTTGTGGGTGCCATCGCCGGCCTTGATGCGCTTGACGGTTTTCTGGGTGCGCCAGTCGATCACCTCGACGTAATCGGATCCCATGATCCCGACCAGCAGGTACTTGTCGTCCGGCGTCATCGCGATCCCCGCCGGCAGCTTGCCGACCGGGATGGTCCACTTGACCGCGCCGGAGGCCAGGTCGATGGCGCTGACCTGGTCGCTGCCCTGGCGCGTGATGAAGACGGTATCGCTGGCCTTGTTGAAGGCCATGTGGCTTGGCAGCTTGCCGAGCGGGATGCGGCGGGTCAGGGTCAGGTTGGCGCCGTCGTACTTGTAGATGTCGACGCGGTCGAGGCGCAGCGAAGCGCTGACGAACCATTTCTGGTCGGGCGAGAAGCCGATCTGGTACGGGTCGAACACATCCTTGAGCTTGCGCTGGATCTGGCCGGTGATCGGGTCGAGGAAGATCAGTTCGTTGCCGACGGAGCTGGCGACGATGACCGACTTGTTGTCGGGCGTGGCCATCAGGTGGTGCGGCTCCTTGCCGACGGCGAACGTCGCCACCTCGGCATAGGTTTCCTGGTTCAGCAGCTTGACGGTGGCGTCGCGCGAATTGAGGACGACCACGACATTGGCGTGGGCCGCGCCGGCGAGCAGGGCAAGACAGAGGAAGGACGACAACAACCTGTGAAAACTGCGCAGCATGGGAGGATATTCGCTCGTAGGGGGCCAAAGTACATATTCTACGTGGAAATCCCTGGTGCGTTCTGCTTTAACGCGACAATCGAACCCGGCGGCAACATCCGGCGCGCGAAGACGGGAGCAGGTCTTGACCTGACCCCGCCGTTAACGCTGCAGCCGATCAGTGCGGGCCGGGCGTAACGGACGGCTTGCCTTTACCGTCTGCGACAGGACGAGCATCCCGCAGCTTGCGATAGAGTCTTGCAATCAGCTTGGGCAAGAATGCGAGTACCTCAGCGGCTATCAGAAAACTGCCGAAAAAGCCTCGCTTCGCTGCGTCCAGGTATTCGTTGCTCATTTGGTCGCCTCCCATCCCCTCATGATAATCCGATATGCGCCGACCGAGATCACCGACGCGAATAAGAGTGAGTCTCCATAAACTAAATAAAGTTCAATCAGGTTGAAAAATTCATTTAGCTGAGTCGAAAACGGATGCGTAGCTTGCAAGGAAGCCAGCCCCCAGGACATTCCCCACGCCAAGACAACCAGCGTCAGGAAAAGGACGGTCGACCCAACAAAATGGAAGATCAGCTCGATCACAGCCTTCACATATTGCCGGAACTCCCTGGTACGTACGGCGAACAAGATGTATTCCCAGAGCATTGAGGGTCTCCTAGAGAAGGGTCAGCGTATCAGCCGAAGGGGGCATCCATGAGACGTTCAATTTTTCGCAAAGTTCGCCAGATCCCCCCAATTGGCGCTTTGATACGCCATGCACTACAATTCCCCAACACTCTCATTCTAGAAAGACAACCATGACCACGACCACCACAGATTCCGGCCTGCAGTACGAAGACACCACCGTCGGCAGCGGCGCCGAAGCGAAGGCCGGCCAGCACGTCACCGTGCACTACACCGGCTGGCTGCGCAACGACGACGGCAGCACCGGCGCCAAGTTCGATTCGAGCAAGGACCGCAACGATCCGTTTCAGTTTTCGCTGGGTGCCGGCCAGGTCATCCGCGGCTGGGACGAAGGCGTGCAGGGCATGAAGGTCGGCGGTTCGCGCCGCCTGACCATCCCGGCCAGCCTCGGCTACGGTGCACGCGGCGCCGGCGGCGTGATTCCCCCGAACGCCACGCTGATTTTCGACGTCGACCTGCTCGCCGTCTAAGCAGCACCCTTCCCGTCCCGTCCACAGGAGTTTTTATGAGCTTGCAAGAACAGTTTGCCCAGGCCCAGGCCGATTCGAAGAACCTGCCCGAGCGTCCCGACAACATGACCTTGCTGAAGATTTATGGCTTGTACAAGCAAGCGTCGGCAGGCGATGCGACCGGGGAGCGTCCGGGCTTTACCGACATGATCGGCCGCGCCAAGTTCGATGCGTGGGATGGCTTCAAGGGCACCTCGAAGGAAGAAGCGATGCAGCAGTACATCGACCTGATCGAGGAATTGAAAGAGGAATAAGCAGTACCGGGCTCGGGTCGCGCTGACCTGAGCCTGTTTTCGCGTCACGCCGCAGCGAACACCTTCTTCATGCTTTCGGCGACCTTCGCTTCGATGGTCGACGCAAACGCCCCCATTAAAAATCCCAGCTTGATCACCATGCGCGCCTGCTGCTCCTGCAAGGTCAGCGCGCCCTGCACGCCGCTGCGCTCGAAATGCAGCACGTCGCCCTGCCATCTACACGCCAGCTGATAATCGCGCGCCAGTTTGTCCGCCACCTTTTGCGCCGCTTCGCGCGCCGCCGTTGCGCTCAGGCCGTGCGCCTGAACGATGCTGATATCCGCCATCCGTTGCTGCCTTCCGATTTCGAGTAATCCGCCATGATGCCAGCAGCTCAGCCAGGATGCCAGCCCAGCAGCGCCAGCATCACGAAAAATCCGACGACATAGGCGACGATTACGTGCCAGCCGTGGCGCACCCACAACTTCACCGAGCGCGCTTCCGGATACATGTTCGACAAGGCCACGCCGGCGGACGAGCCGAACCAGATCATCGACCCGCCGAAGCCGACCGCGTAGGCCAGGAAGGCCCAGTCGAAGCCGCCCTGGCGCAGCGCCAGCGCGGTCAGCGGGATGTTGTCGAACACCGCGGACACGAAACCGAGCGTCAGCGCCGACTGCCAGCTTGGCGCCGGCAGCGCCTCGACCGGCATCGACGACGCGGCCCACACCAGCGCCAGCAAAAAGGCCGCGCCCTTGGCCGCGCCGGGCAGCACGCTCCAGTCGGGCCGGCGCAGCGCGGCGGTGACGAGGATCGCGGCCCACAGCGCCAGTCCGAGGAAAGGCGCGGTCTCGCTCCAGTGGCGCAAGCGCAGGTTGAGCAGCAGGTTGGCGCCGATCGCCGCCAGCAGGATCAGCACGACGATGAGCACGCGCGCCCAGTCGACGCGGGCGCCGGCCGGCGCGTCCCTGACGATGGCGCAATGCGCGTGCTGCGCCAGCGACGCCGGCACCGCGCACACGGCCAGCGCCGCCACGCCCGCCACATAGGCCGGGAACACCTGCATCGGACGAACGCCGGCCAGCCACATCATCGTGGTGGTGGTGTCGCCGACGACGCTGCCGCAGCCGCCCGCGTTGGACGCGGCGACGATGGCCGCCAGGTAACCGATGTGCACCTTGCCGCGAAAGACCGAGTGCGCGACGGTGCCGCCGATGATCGCCGCGGCGATGTTGTCGAGGAAGCTGGAAATGACGAACACCGACGCCAGCAGCACCAGCGGCCCGGTCCAGCCGTCGGGCAGGTAGTCGGGCAGTCTGGCGGGGATGCCGCTGTCCTCGAAGTGGCGCGCCAGCAGCGCGAAGCCGAGCAGCAGCGCCAGCAGGTTGGCCAGCCCGACCCACTCGGCGCCGGCGTGGCCCAGCAATCCGGCCAGCCCCGCCCCTTCGTGATACGGCGCGAACAGCACCTTGTACAGCGTGATCGCGGCCGCGCCGGCCAGCGCCGTGGCCAGGGTGCTGACGTGGGCGAACGCGATCATGCCCAGCACGATCGCGAACAGGAAAAACTCCAGGGGAATGCCGGCGATGAGCATGAAAGTTCCCGATTGTTGTCGTTATCAGCGGGGCATTTTATCCCACCGAATTGTCAATTGATGAGTATCAAGCGGCTGTCCGGCACAAGGCGCGACTATTTCTTCGGGAAAGCAACGCTTTCAGAGGAGAAAACCATGGATTCCCGCGACATCCCCGGCCAGCAGCTGGCCGACCCGACCCCGGCATCGCCGCTCAGCTATGTGCCCATCCCCAGCGCCGCCTACCGCGCCCACCGCAAGGCGGCGCAGCTGCTCGACGAGCCGGGCCCGCCGCGCGGCGAGCAGCCTCCGCCCACGCCGGTGCCGCTGCCGTTCGCCTTCGGCGCGCGCGTGCTGATGTGGAAACAAGATCCCTCGGTGGCCGAAATCGGTACCCGCAAGGCCTTCCTGCCCGGGATCGTGCTCGACGGACCGCGCGACGCCCGCATCGTCTCGGGCGACCCGGGCATCGCGCAGGTCAGCCCGAACGCGTTCGGCGACTTCATCACCGCGCCCGACACGCCGCAGTTCGACGCGGTGCACACCTTCGCCGTGGTGCGCCAGACCCTGACGATGTACCAGCGCGCCCTGTCGAAGGTGGGCGACGACATGCCGCTGCCGTGGCAATGGAACAGCAGCGTCGACACCGCGCCGATCCAGGTCTATCCCTACGGCCTGCCGAACACCATGAATGCGTTCTACAGCCGCTCGCAGTGTTGCCTGAAGTTCGGCGACTTCGTGCCAAGCGGCCAGGCCGAGCGCGTGTTCACCTGCCGCTCGCTCGACATCGTGTCGCATGAAACCGGCCACGCGGTGCTCGACGGCCTGAAACCGGCCTGGCTCAACGCCGACAATCCGCCCCAGACCGGCGGCCTGCACGAATCGTTCGGCGACCTGACCGCGATCTTCCTGGCGCTGTCGCAGCTCGACCAGTGCGAGGCGATCGTGGCCCAGACCAAGGCGCGCCTGCACGATAAAACCTTTTTGGCCGACATTGCCGAGCAGTTCGGCCTGGCCTTGGGCGCCTCCACCGGCCTGCGCAACGCCGACAACGACCTGACCCTGACCGACGCCGGCAGCGAAGTGCACGCGCTGTCGCAGGTATTTACCGGCGCCGTCTACGACATCCTGGCCGACCTGTTCGCGTTCGAGCGCAATCCGGCGCTGCTGGACGACGCGATGGTGCTGCACGACGTCGGCGCCTACCTGCGCGCGCTGGTGCTGCGCGCGCTGGTGGCCGCGCCCGACAATGCCCCCGCCTACGCCGACGTGGTCAACCAGATGCTGCGCCTGACCGTGGAAGACGGCAAGCCGGTGGCTTACCGCAACGCGATCCGCAACCGCTTTACGGTGCGCGAGGTGGTCGAGTCGCCGGTGCCGCTGACCGAGGACCACAGCGACCCGCTGGTGCTGCCGGCGGGCGTGCGCGACCGGCCCGGCACGGTGCAGGACCGGCGCGCCTGCTGCGGCACCATGAACCTGGCCGAATATTACGACGTCGCGCACGTGCTCGACGGCGAGGCGCAGGCGCTGGCGCGCTGGTGCGCCGAGCATGGGCGCACCGGGCCGGCGGCCGCGCCCGAGCCGATGGCCGACGGCTGGCCGCAGGGCGAGTCGCTGCGGCTGCGCTAGGCGTCAGCGCCCAACTCGGGGCCAGGTCCGGCGGAGCGACGAGACGCCCGGTCCCCGTTCCCTGCGCTGCGCCGTCCCACCGCCCGGCTGAGCTAACATCGGCCGGCAGGACCCGCATATGCTTATTTATATTGTGTATGAGCCCGATTTGTGGCCAAAACCGAATTGCCGTAAAATACAGTGCTCTGCCATGGTTGGCGAACCCGGTTCGCGTATCGCCACGCCGCAACACCCCATTCACTGATAGGACTGTTATGACCCACGTTGTCACCGAATCATGCATCGCCTGCCGCTATACGGACTGCGTCGATGTGTGCCCGGTAGATTGTTTCCGGGAAGGCCCGAATTTTCTGACGATCGATCCTGACGAGTGCATCGACTGCGCCGTCTGCGTCGCCGAGTGCCCCGTCAACGCGATCTATGCCGAGGAAGACGTGCCGGCCGACCAGGTTCAGTTCATCAAGATCAACGTCGACCTGGCCCGCACCTGGCCGTCCATCACCAAGACCAAGCCGGCCCTGCCCGACGCCGACCAGTGGAAAGACGTCAAGGACAAGATCGGCCAGCTGGTTCGCTGATCCCTCGCGCCACCGCACCACGCACCAACAATTACAGGAAGTAAAAGCATGACGATTCCTCACGACGCGGCCAGTGTCGCCCCTAACAGTTCCTTCGCCGGCGCCATCGACACCGATGCCGTCATCATCGGCGCGGGCCCGGTCGGCCTGTTCCAGGTGTTCGAGCTGGGCCTGCTGGAAATCAAGGCCCATGTGATCGATTCGCTGCCGGCCGTGGGCGGTCAATGCGTCGAACTGTATCCGGACAAGCCGATCTACGACATCCCGGCCGTGCCTGTGTGCACCGGCCAGGAACTGACCGACAACCTGCTCAAGCAGATCGAGCCGTTCGAGCCGACTTTCCACCTGGGCCAGGAAGTGACCGTCGTGCAGCGCCGTGAAGACGGCCGCTTCAACGTCGAGACGTCGACCGGCACCCAGTTCATCACCAAGACCATCTTCATCGCCGCCGGCGTCGGCTCGTTCCAGGCGCGCACGATCAAGGTCGACGGCATCGAAAAGTTCGAAGGCACCCAACTGCACTACCGCGTCAAGGAACCGGCGATCTTCGAAGGCAAGAACCTGGTCATCTGCGGCGGCGGCGACTCGGCCCTCGACTGGGCCCTGAATTTCGTCGGCAAGGCCGAGTCGGTCGTGCTGCTGCACCGCCGCGAGGACTTCCGCGCCGCGCCGGCATCGGTGGCCAAGATGAAGGCCCTGTGCGACGCCTACGAAATGCAGCTGATCATCGGCCAGGTCACCGGCTTCGACGAGAAGGCCGGCCAGCTGACCGAAGTGAAAGTCACCGGCGCCGATGGCGTCACCCGCCGCGTCCCGCTGGACATGCTGCTGGTGTTCTTCGGCCTGTCGCCGAAGCTCGGCCCGATCGCCGAATGGGGCCTCGACATCGAGCGCCGCCAGCTCAAAGTCGTCAACACCGAAAAGTTCGAGACCAACGTGCCCGGCATCTTCGCGGTAGGCGACATCAACACCTATCCAGGCAAGAAGAAGCTGATCCTGTCCGGCTTCCACGAAGCGGCGCTGGCCGCCTTCGGCGCGGCGCCGTACATCTTCCCGGACAAAAAAATTCACATGCAATACACCACCACTTCGCCCAAGCTGCACAAGATCCTCGGCGTCGAGAGCCCGGTGTTCGACTAAAATCGCTCAGTCTCATTGGCGATACAGAGATGCCCCGCTTGCGGGGCATTTTCTTTTTATGTGGTGCGTCGCACCAAGCGGCGCGCCGATCTATGGTCCAATCGTGTCTGAAGGAATCGACGTGACTTCACCTTGATCTGCCTTGAGCATTTGCCATGAGGCACATCAAGTTGCAGCAGGGAGCGCCGTATAGCCTATAATTAATTGGTCGCCTGACGCAGAATCCTGCGCCGTGACAGAAATCACGAAGGATCTATTTATGCTTTACCAATTACACGAGATGCAGCGCTCGCTCCTGACGCCGATGATGCAGTGGGCCGAAGCCTCTTCGAAGCTGTTCTCGAATCCGGTGTCGCCGTTCGCGCACACCCCGTTCTCGCAGCGCATCGCTGCCGGCTACGAGCTGATGTATCGGCTCGGCAAGGACTACGAAAAGCCAGCCTTCGACATCGCCGACACCACCATCGCCGGCGAAACCGTCGGTATCATGGAGCGTACGGTCGTCAACAAGCCGTTCTGCAAGCTGTTGCACTTCAAGAAGGACCTCAGCGACACCAGGCTGGCGAAGCTGAAGCAGCCGAAAGTGCTGCTGGTCGCGCCGCTGTCCGGCCACCACTCGACGCTGCTGCGCGACACCGTGCGCGGGCTGCTGCCGAACCACGACGTCTACATCACCGACTGGACCGACGCGCGCATGGTGCCGCAGTCGGAAGGCGCTTTCCACCTGGACGACTACATCTTCTACGTGCAGGACTTCATCCGGATGCTGGCGCCCGACCTGCACGTGATCTCGGTGTGCCAGCCGACCGTGCCGGTGCTGGCGGCGATTTCGCTGATGGCCACCAATAAGGATCCGAAGCTGCCGAAGACGATGACGATGATGGGCGGCCCGATCGACCCGCGCAAATCGCCTACCGCGGTTAACGACCTGGCGGCGGAAAAACCGTTTTCGTGGTTCGAAAACACCGTCATCTACGGCGTACCGGCGAATTATCCAGGTTTCGGCCGCAAGGTGTATCCGGGCTTCCTGCAGCACGCCGGCTTCATCGCGATGAATCCTGGCCGCCACGCGCAGAGTCACCGCGAGTTCTATCAGCACCTGGTGCTGGGCGACGACGAGCCGGCTGAAAGCCATCGCCAGTTCTACAACGAGTACAACGCCGTGCTCGACATGCCGGCCGAGTACTACCTCGACACCATCAAGACGGTGTTCCAGGACTACGCCCTGCCGCGCGGCACCTGGGAAGTGGGCGGCCAGCTGGTCCGTCCGCAGGACATCACGACGGTCGCGCTGTTCACGGTCGAGGGCGAGCTGGACGACATTTCCGGCGCCGGCCAGACCCAGGCGGCGCACGAATTGTGCAGCGGCATTCCGGCCGACATGCAGCAGGACTTCGTGGCGCCTGGCGCCGGCCACTACGGCATCTTCTCGGGCCGCCGCTGGCGCGAAGTGATCTGCCCGAAAATCGGCGAGTTCATCAAGAAGCACGGCTGATCTACTTGCGCCGCAGGCCATGGGGTCAGGTCCGTCGGACCTGACCCCATTTTTTTGGCCGCCGCATGACATAATGGCGTTTTCAGCATCTTCCAGCGCCGTGACCAAGACCCTCGCCGACCAGATCGAAGACGTGCTGCCGCAAACGCAGTGCACCAAGTGCGGCTATCCCGCATGCCGGCCCTACGCCGAAGCGATCGCAAGCGGCGAAGCCGACATCAACCAGTGCCCTCCCGGCGGCCTCGAAGGCGTGCGCCGCATCGCCGCGATCACCGGGCGCGCCGTGATCCCGATCAATCCCGTCAACGGCTTCGAGCGCCCGCGCCCGGTCGCCTTCATCGACGAGAACCTGTGCATCGGCTGCACCCTGTGCATCCAGGCCTGCCCGGTCGACGCCATCGTCGGCGCCTCCAAGCAGATGCACACGATCATCCCGAGCCTGTGCACCGGCTGCGACCTGTGCGTGGCGCCCTGCCCGGTCGACTGCATCGTCATGTATCCGGTCACCGACGAGCGCACCGGCTGGGACGCCTGGACCCAGCAGCAGGCCGACGCCGCGCGCGAGCGCCACGACTTCCGCACTGCGCGCCTGCAGCGCGAGCGCGAGGAAAACGACGCGCGCCTGGCCGCCAAGGCGGTGGCCAAGATGCGCGAAGTGACGGCAGAGGAAACCAACACTCCCGAGCAGCTGGCCGAGAAAGAGCGCAAGCGCGCCATCATCGCCGCCGCCATCGAACGCGCCCGCCAGAAGGCCGCCAAAGAATGAACCCCGCCAAACGTCTCGAAATCTTCACGCGCTTTCGCCAGGCCAATCCGCACCCGACCACCGAGCTCGAATATAGCACGCCGTTCGAGCTGCTGATCGCCGTGCTGCTGTCGGCGCAGTCGACCGACGTCGGCGTCAACAAAGCCACGCGCAAGCTCTATCCGGTCGCCAACACGCCGGCCAAGCTGCTGGCCATGGGCCTGGACGAGCTCAAGACCTACATCTCCACCATCGGGCTGTACAACACCAAGGCCAAGAACGTGCTGGCCACCTGCCAGATCCTGGTCGACCAGTACGGCGGCGAAGTGCCGCACTCGCGCGAGGCGCTCGAATCGCTGCCGGGCGTCGGCCGCAAGACCGCCAACGTCGTGCTCAACACCGCGTTCGGCGAGCCCACCATGGCGGTCGACACCCACATTTTCCGCGTGGCCAACCGCACGAAAATTGCGCCCGGCAAGAACGTCGACATCGTCGAGCAGAAGCTGCTCAAGTTCGTGCCGAAGGAATTCCTGCACGACGCCCATCACTGGCTGATCCTGCACGGCCGCTACACCTGCCTGGCGCGCAAGCCGCTGTGCTGGAACTGCATCATCGCGGACCTGTGCGAGTACAATCAGAAGACACCCGCCCCCGACGGGGTTTGACAGCTGCGCTGCCGCGCGAACTCCGTTGACCGCAGCCGGTCTTACTTGGGTGGACGTGACAGGGACGCGGCAACATGGAGCCCATCGAACCGGACGACACCATTTCGGCAGAGCTGGAGCGGGCCTGCGCGCAGGAGCCGATCCACCTGCTGGGTACGGTGCAGCCGCACGGTTTCCTGATCTCGGTCGACATTGCCAGCGAACGCATCGTGCAGGTATCGAGCGGCATCGCGCGCCACTGGCCGGGCCTGGCGCGCGCCGAAATGCTGGCCGGCGAACCGGTGTTCGACTGGGTCGAACGCAAGGCGCCGCAGGACAAGCTGGAACTCGATGCCTTGCCCGATTCGCAGCCGATGGCGCTGCCGTGGCGCGCGCGCTTCGAGCGCACTTCGCCCGGCCAGGCGCCAGGCGATCCCGCCGATTGGGAATGCCTCGGCCATCGCTCGGGCGGGCTGGCGGTGCTCGAATGGCTGCCGCAGGCCACCTGCGCGGTCCAACTGCAGAAGCAGAACCATAACTTTTCCGACATCGCCGCGGTCATCGGACGCCTGCGCCATGCCGACAAGATCGACACCTTCCTCGACGAATGCGCCAGCGTCGTCCAGAACTTCGCCGACTTCGACCGCGTGATGGTCTACCGCTTCCTGTCGGATGGCTGCGGCGAAGTGGTGGCCGAGCGCACCGCCCCGGGATACGAAACGAAATACCTCGGACTGCGCTTCCCCGCCTCCGACCTGCCGGCCCAGGCGCGCGCGCTGTACCTGACCAACCGCCTGCGCGTGCTGGCCGACGTCGAAGCCGTTCCGGACACGCTGGTCCCGCTGGCCGCGCCATCCGAGGCTCCGCTCGACCAAAGCCACTGCATGCTGCGCGGCCTGTCGCCAGTGCACCTGTCCTACCTGCGCAACATGGGTGTGCGCGCCACGTTGACGATGTCGATCGTCATGGACGGCAAACTGTGGGGCCTGATCGCCTGCCATCATCACTCGCCGAAGGTGCCGCCGCACCAGATCCGCGAAGGCCTGCGCCAGGTATGCGAACTAACCGCCGAAGTGACCAACATGCGCATCGAAACGCTGTGCCGGCTGGAGGCCGTGGCGCGGCGGCTCGCGCTGAACAACATGCTCGGGGAGCTGCACCAGGCGCTCCTGCTGGGCGACGAAATCGAAACGGTTCTGCGCGCGCGCCTTCCCGAACTGCTCAAGGCCTTCAAGGCCGACACGCTGGGCGTGCAGATCGGCGCCCTGTCCTTCGTCAGCGGCCCTGGCCGGCGGCCCTGCCCGGCCCAGCGCGCGGCCAACGAAGTGCTCGCGCTGATCGATCCGGCCTCGCGCGCACCGGGCGTGCTGATGATGGACGACCTGCTCGCCGCGCCGAAGCGCGCGCTGGCCTGCCTGCCCGCGGCGGCCGGCATGCTGCTGGCGCACCGCTTCGAGGAAAACATGATCTTCTGCTTCGCCACGCGGCCCGAGGTGGTGCAGCAAGTGCGCTGGGCCGGCGAGCCGCACAAGGAAGTGGCCGAGCTGCCGGACGGCCAGGTGCGCCTCGAGCCGCGCCGCTCGTTCGCCGAGTGGCAGCAGTCGGTCAAGGGGCGCAGCGCGCCGTGGGATGCGGCCGAAGCCGAAGCGCTGCAAAAGCTGCTGCACATACTCAGCGAAATAAACACGCTGCGCATCAATCGCACCTTGCACGAAAAGCTGCACTGGCGCGCGCACCACGACCAGCTGACCGGCTTGTTCAACCGCCGCACGATGGAAGAAGAAGTCACGCGCCGCCTCGAGGACGGCCAGTTCGACTGCGCGCTGATGCTGCTCGACCTGGACCATTTCAAGGAAATCAACGACGCCTACGGCCATGCCACCGGCGACCAGCTGCTGCTGCAGTTCGGACGCCGCCTGGGCGCGGTGATCCGCGACTGCGACCTGCTGGCACGGCTGGGCGGCGACGAGTTCATGCTGCTGTTCCAGATGGACCATCCGGAGCCGGCGCAGGCCCTGAACTTCGCCGAGCGGCTGCACCAGACCGTGATCACGCCGTTCGACATCAACGGCAAGCAGCTGCGCATGACGGCGTCGGTCGGCATCGCCATCCCGCCGGCGCATGGGCGCACCGTCACCGACCTGCTGCGGCGCGCCGACCTTGCTCTGTACCATGCGAAAGCGCAGGGACGCGCGGGCAGCGCCATGTTCGAACCCTCGATGGAGACCGACCAGCTCAACACCTTCCTGCTCGAGCGCGACCTGAATGAAGCGGTAGAGCAGAACGAACTGTCGCTGGCGTTCCAGCCCAAGGTCGACCTGGCGAGCCGGCGCGTGGTCGGCATCGAGGCGCTGGTGCGCTGGGACCATCCGACGCGCGGGCGCACGCCGCCGGCCACCTTCATCCCGCTGGCCGAGCGCAGCGACCAGATCATCCAGATCGACCGCTGGGTGATGCGCCACGCGATCGAAGCGCTGGCGCGCTGGCGCGACCAGGGGCTGGCGCCGCTGCCGCTGGCGATCAACCTGTCGATGGCCGACATCATGTCGCCCAACCTGGTGGAGTACCTGAGCGGGCTGCTCGAAGAATTCCAGGTGCCGCCGGAGGAGCTCGAGGTGGAAGTGACGGAATCGTCGGCGATGCGCGAGCTGGGCAAGACCCGCAGCGTGCTGGCGGAGCTGAACCAGCGCGGGATCTCGACCACGATGGACGATTTCGGCACCGGGTTTTCGTCGCTGAGCTACCTTCGCACGCTGCCGCTGCAGTCGATCAAGATCGACCAGTCGTTCACCTTCAGCATGCTGGACGACCCGAACGCGGAGAAGCTGACGCAGGCGATCGTCGCGATGGGACTGGCGCTGAAAATGCTGGTGGTGGCCGAGGGAGTGGAGACGGAGCAGCAGATGGACTGGCTGCTGGCGCATGGCTGCCACCTGGGGCAGGGATTCTTCTTCAGCCATCCGGTGCCGTCGGACGATATCCACGAGGTCATCCGGAATATCGAGTTGCGCCTGGCCGCTGCACCGCCGGCCGTGCACTAGGGGTCTGGTCCTGCGGACCTGACCCCGGTTTTGACGCTACAGCAAAACCAGGTTATCGCGGTGAATCAGCTCCGGTCCTTCCATGAAGCCGAGCACCTTCTCGATCTCCGCCGACGGCTTGCGCATGATGCGCCGCGCCTCGCTGCTGCTGTAGTTCGACAGGCCGCGCGCCACCGCCACGCCGTCCTCGCGCACGCAGGTGATCACCGCGCCGCGCCCGAATTCGCCGGAGACGCCAACCACGCCGATCGGCAGCAGCGACTTGCCCTCGCGCGTCAGCTTCTGCACCGCGCCGGCGTCGAGCACCACCTTGCCGGCGGTGTGCAAATGATCGGTCATCCACTGCTTGCGCGCGGTCATGCGGCCGGTGTCGGCGGTCAGCTGGGTGCCGATCGCTTCGCCGGCGGCGAGCCGCGACAGCACGTCGCTGTCGCGCCCCCACGCGATGATGGTGTGCGCGCCCGAGCGCGCGGCGCGCTTGGCCGCCAGGATCTTGGTCAGCATGCCGCCGCGCCCAAGGCTGCTGCCGGCGCCGCCGGCCATCGCTTCCAGCGCCGGATCGCCGGCCCTGCCCTCGGCCACCAGCGTGGCCGCCGGGTCCTTGCGCGGATCGGCCGAGAACAGCCCATGCTGGTCGGTCAGGATCACCAGCGCGTCGGCCTCGATCAGGTTGGCCACCAGCGCGCCCAAGGTGTCGTTGTCGCCGAACTTGATTTCGTCGGTCACCACGGTGTCGTTCTCGTTGATGATCGGGACCACGCCCAGGCGCAGCAAGGTGGTCAGCGTGGACCGGGCGTTCAGGTAGCGTTCGCGGTCGGCCAGGTCGGCGTGCGTGAGCAGCACCTGCGCGGTGCCCAAGCCATGCGCGCGGAAGCTCGACTCGTAGATCTGCGCGAGGCCCATCTGGCCGACGGCGGCGCAGGCCTGCAGTTCATGGATGTCGGTGGGACGGGCGTCGAAGCCAAGGCGCAGCATGCCCTCGGCGATGGCGCCGGAGCTGACCAGCACGACTTCCTTGCCCAGCGCGCGCAAGGCGGAGATTTGCGCGGCCCAGCGCGCGATGGCGGCGTGATCGAGCCCGCGGCCGTCGTTGGTGACGAGCGAGGAGCCGACTTTGATGATGATGCGGGATGCTTGTTGTATGACGGATTTCATCGGCGGCGGTTCTTATTTGATCGCGGGCCTCAACGCCAGCAGCGCAAGGCCGCAAGCCAGTTCGATCCCGCATACGACTAATAAAAATCCCTGGGGCAGTCCGATTGCGAACGCCGCGATGAAGCGGCCGGCCGGCTGCGCCAGGACGAACAATGCAGTGACATCGCCGAGGACAGGCGGTTCGCCCTGCCTTGCCGCTAACAACGCCAGGGCCGCGGTAGCGAGCCTGGTGCCGACATAGATGGCGTAGAACTGGCTGTAGCCGTTCACGCCAACGAGAAACTCGCCCATGACGGTGGCGACGCGGTCCGGGTCCAGCATCGCAACCAGCGCCGCCAGCGAACTGGCGTACGCGATCAGCTGAAGCAGCTGGCGCCGCAGCGCCGCGCGCGTCATGGGTACTGCCAACTTACTCTTCTTCGAGGATCTTGAAACGCGGATCGTCCGGGTCGATCGACGCGATGCCGCGCGCTTCCTCGGTCATCTGCGTTTCTTCGGCGCGGTATTCGCCGGCCTTCTTCTCTTCGAGGTGCTTGTAGATCGCGTTGACCAGCTCAGGGCAGCCTTCGTGGCTCAGCGCCGAAATCTCGAACACAGGGCCCTTCCAGGCCATGCGCTTGATGAAGTCCTTGACCAGCTTCTTGCGGTCTTCCTCCGGCACCACGTCGAGCTTGTTGAGCACCAGCCAGCGCGGTTTTTCGACCAGCGTCTCGTCGTACTTTTCCAGTTCCTTGACCAGCGCCTTGGCTTCCTTGACCGGATCGACATTGGTCTCGAAGGGCGCGATGTCGACGATGTGCAGCAGCAGGCCGGTGCGCTGCAGGTGGCGCAGGAACTGGTGTCCCAGGCCCGCGCCTTCGGAGGCGCCTTCGATCAGGCCGGGGATGTCGGCGATGACGAAGCTCTTCTCGTGCGACACGCGCACCACGCCCAGGTTCGGGTGCAAGGTGGTGAACGGGTAGTCGGCGATCTTCGGCTTGGCGTTCGACACCGCGGTGATGAAAGTCGACTTGCCGGCGTTCGGCATGCCGAGCAGGCCGACGTCGGCCAGCACCTTCAGCTCGAGGCGCAGTTCGCGGCGCTCGCCTTCCTTGCCCTCGCCCTTCTGGCGCGGGGCGCGGTTGGTCGACGACTTGAAGTGGATGTTGCCCCAGCCGCCTTCGCCGCCCTTGGCCAGCAGTTCCATCTGGCCGTGTTCGGTCAGGTCGGCGATGATCTCGCCGCTGTTGTTATCGACGATCAAAGTGCCGACCGGCATGCGCAGCTCGATGTCGTCGGCGCCCTTGCCGTAGCAGTCGGCGCCGCGGCCCGGTTCGCCGTCCTTCGCCTTGTGCATCTTGGAGTAGCGGAAGTCGACCAGCGTGTTGATGTTGCGGTCGGCTATGGCCCAGATCGAGCCGCCCTTGCCGCCATCGCCGCCGTCCGGTCCGCCGAACGGGCGAAACTTTTCGCGGCAGAAGGAGGCGCAGCCGTTGCCGCCGTCGCCGGCGATCACTTCGATTCTTGCTTCGTCGATAAACTTCATATTTTGTACCGCCATAAAACTAAAAAGGCTCTACCGTGGGGAGAGCCTTTTTGATGGAAGGCTTGCGCCTTACAAGTGTACGCCGGAAACCGGCGTGAATACTTAAGCTGCTACTGCTTCGTTCGCGACGACGGTAACGAATTGCTTCGAACCGGCGCCTTTGACGACGAACTTGACCTTGCCGTCGACCAGCGCGAACAAGGTGTGATCCTTGCCGGTGCCGACGTTTTCGCCTGCGCGCACTGGGGTGCCGCGCTGACGGATGATGATGCCGCCGGCGTTGATGGTCTGGCCGCCGTAAACCTTAACGCCAAGGCGTTTTGATTCTGAATCACGGCCGTTGCGCGTTGTGCCGCCGCCTTTTTTGTGTGCCATTTAGAGCTCCTTGATGACTGGGTGTACCGGGCAACAGCGATTAGCCGTTGATCGAAACGATTTGGATTTCGGTGTAATTCTGACGATGGCCCTGGTGCTTCTGGTAGTGCTTACGGCGGCGCATCTTGAAAATTTTCACTTTATCGTGACGACCCTGTGCCACAACAGAAACGGTAACCGTTGCACCTTCGACCAATGGCGCACCAAACTTGATGGTGTCGCCCGCGCCTACTGCGAGTACTTGATCGATGGTGATTTCGGAACCAATGTCTGCCGGTATCTGTTCTACTTTAAGTTTTTCGCCAGCGACAACTTTATACTGCTTGCCACCGGTTTTTATGACCGCGTACATGATTTGAAACCTCATCAAATGTTGAAAGAATGTCCCACGGCGACGTCACGTCGAGCATGTGCAGAGCCGGGGGAACCTGTGATTATACATGGATTGAAATTGATCGTCAAAAGCATTCACAACCGCGACAGTTCGTGGTATGTCGGCAACGTTACGCCGTTTGAGCCGGTCGGCCTCCCCCGTTCGCCGGGCCAGATCGTCGGGCTGAAACGCCGGGGTTGTCGTATAATCCACGCAATCCATGTCACTAGCAGGTCCGCCTTGTCAGTCGCTCTCACACCCGCCAAAACGAACAACATTGCCCAATCGATTGCCGCCGACGTCGAGGCGGTCAACCAGGTCATCCGCCAGCGCCTGCACTCCGAGGTGAGCCTGGTGAACCAGATTGCCGAGTACATCATCAGTGCCGGCGGCAAGCGCATCCGGCCGACCCTGGTGTTGCTGGTGGCAAACGCGTACGGCTACATGGGCACGGCGCACCACGAGCTGGCGGCGGTGGTCGAGTTCATCCATACCGCGACCCTGCTGCACGACGACGTGGTCGACGAATCGTCGATGCGGCGCGGGCGCCAGACCGCCAACGCCCTGTTCGGCAACGCCGCCTCGGTGCTGGTGGGCGACTTCCTGTACTCGCGCTCGTTCCAGATGATGGTCGGCCTGAACAACATGCGGGTGATGCAGATCCTGTCGGACGCGACCAACGTGATCGCCGAAGGCGAAGTGCTGCAGCTACTTAATATGCACGACCCGGACGTGACCCAGGAATCGTACCTGAACGTGATCCGCTCGAAGACGGCCAAACTGTTCGAGGCGGCGGCGCAACTGGGCGCGCTGATTTCGGGCGCGACCGACGCCGAGATCGACGCCGCCGGCGAATACGGCCGCTCGCTGGGCACCGCGTTCCAGCTGATCGACGACGTGCTCGACTACGCCGGCGACGCCGACACCATCGGCAAGAACGTCGGCGACGACCTGCGCGAAGGCAAGCCGACCCTGCCGCTGATCTACCTGATGGAAAACGGCACGCCCGAGCAGCGCGAGCTGGTGCGCAACTGCATCGAGCAAGGCGACGAGCAGCATTTCGAAGCGATCCTGGCGGCCATCACCACCAGCGGCGCGCTCGACTACACCCGGCGCGAAGCCGAACAAGCGGCGCAGCGCGCATCGAGCGCCATCGCCGGCCTGCCGGAAAGCGAGCACAAACAAAGCCTGCTGCAACTGTGCGTCTTCGCAGTGGACCGAAACCATTAAGGTGCTTTACTGCCGCCTTATTCAGTGCAGCGGTAGTCAAAAGTTCGCGTCCTTCGCGTCCATTTACTCTTCGGTCAAAGTCCTTGTCTTTTGCCGCGCACTGAAGCGACGACCACTGGTAGATGGCGCGCATTCATGGTACAAGAAGGGCAGATAACGATCTTCGGGAACGCCACCATGAACATCGCCAAGCTTCAACCCCTCATGTCGCAGTACGGCATCACCGCCGAAGACTTCGAACAACTGAGTCGCGCAGCAAGTCTGCTACCGGAGTCGTATATCTCGGTCACTATGCCCACCTTGAACGATGTGGAATCGGCCACGCTCATGTCGCGCCTGCTGCGACGTCTCGCTCCCGAAATCGGGGTGGTTTTCGAGCATCCGGACGTCATAGAACAAGTAAACTTTCCAATTCACGAACCTCCGCACCAGATCGAACCCGAGGCAGAGGAATCCGAACAGTATGCCCGCGGCAGTGCCGCTTAGAGCTCACGGTGGAGCAGCACTGGCTCACCTTCCTGAAGGCCGCGATGTCGCGCATCATCGGCCTGAAGCGATATTGGAAAGCGATTGTCGAATTCGTCTCGCGCATTGCAATGCTGAACGAGACGCGAGAAGCTCGTCGTATCGAAAACATGGCGAAATACCTGGATGTCGTGTCCAAATCGCTGTCCATTATGAAGCGCAACGGTTGCCCGGAAGAGGTGCTGCGCAGATTAGCAGTCGACCTGAACGTGCCGCTGATTGAGGCCAACCTTGAATCCATGATCGTTGCTCGACAGTTCGCGGTGGTCCACGACGCACCGCACACCGCCTGTTCCGATAAGGAGCTCCCTTTGCCTCCCGGCCCGCCGCCGACCGACAACCTCCCCACCCGGATCCGCAGTAACTCGCTTCAACCAACACCTGTTTGCCTTCCTAGTTGACAGGAACCATCAAGCTTTTTACACTAAAAGCCTGCGTAATTCTTCTACCGTCGGGGTGTGGCTCAGCCTGGTAGAGCGCTGCGTTCGGGACGCAGAGGCCGGAGGTTCGAATCCTCTCACCCCGACCAGTCGTTCGCTCCAAAACATACGACCGAGCCCCAGGAAATGGGGCTTTGTTATTTCTATCCCATGGAACGCCATGCTTAGACGAAAACGACTGACATTCTGGGGCGCGGACGAGCACGACGATTCTTTGCCGAGAAGTGTGATCGACGGGCGCAAGACCGTCACCGCCGACACGGTCGAGGACTACTACAAGCCGTATGGCGAATACGGCGACGGCAGTTACGCGCCGGGCGACATCATCGAGGTCTATGACTTGCAGCGAAAATTACGCTGCATCATCGAAGCGACCAAGGTCTACAACATCAGGTTTGGCGATATTCCAGAAGAGGTGTGGCGCGGGGAGACTTTCTCAAGCGCCGAAGAGTTTCGAGATGTTCACATCAAAGCGCTTTCACACCTGCATCTGCATGACGACTTCGAGCTGGTGACTCTGCATTTCCGGCTGCTCGAAGTGATCGAGTAAATTGCGCCGCTCGGACTGATAAGTTCGTGTCGCGGTTGCCCTGCGATCCTTTCCGGTCTATGGTGTACAGACACATCCATCACCGGGAGCTATCGTGACTGCGCTATTTTCCAAACAGAACTGGCGCGGCGTGCTGCTCGCGCTGGCACTCACTTCCGTGATGGGCGTCGCCGACGCGGGCAAGGGAGCGGGCGGTGCGAAGCCGCCCTACACCTACTACGCGGTTGGCAACCCCGCCACTGTCCCGAGCATCCAGCAAGCGCAAGCGCACCCTTCGTATGTCCTGATGGGCGGAGGTCCCGACGTCGACGAGGCGTTCCGGTGGATGATCAAGCAGGCCGGTGTCGGCCCGGCCACCGGCGGCCGCCTCGTCGTGATCCGCGCGAGCGGGGATGGCGCCTACAATCCGTACATCTACTACAGCAACGCCGCGTCGTCGACCAACTCCAGCGACATCGCCGACGGCTGGGTCGGCGGAGCGTCGCTGGGATTGACATCGGTCGAGACGCTGGTGATCCCGAATGCTGCCGCCGCAGACGATCCGTTCGTCAACACGGTAGTGGGCCGGGCCAACGCGGTATGGATCGCCGGCGGCGACCAGGCCGATTACATCAAATACTGGAAGGGCCGCACGCTTGCAGCCACGCTGAACACCCTGATGGGCAAGAACGTGCCGGTCGGCGGCACCAGCGCCGGCTTGGCGGTGCTCGGGCAGTTCGACTACGCCGCATTGCGCGGCACGGTCACGTCGGCGGAGGCCATGGGCAACCCGTACAACAAGTACGTGACGCTCGATCCCGATCCTCTCGGCACATCCGGCGGTTTCATTGCGCCGCCCGCGTTGGCAAACACGATCACGGACTCGCACCTCGATTCGCGGGACCGCATGGGACGGCTGATCACCTTCGTGTCGCGGCTGGTCGCCAGCTATCCGGGAAGCGGCTCGCAGGTATTCGGGTGTACGGGAGGCGTACTGTCCAACAACAGCGCCAGGGGAATCGGACTGGACGTCGAAGCGGCGCTGCTGGTACACCGCGATCCGGGCACCATGCAATTCAGCGGCCGGCGCGTAACCAACACGCCAGCCCCGGCAAGCGACGCAGCGGTGTATTTCGTCAACGTGACGCAAGGGCCAACGGTGTGCAGCGCCGGCAAGCCGCTGACCATCGGCGCATCGGCGGTGCAGATCCGGAAACTGGCTGATTCGAACACGACCATCAATCTGTCGGACTGGTCGACGTTTCCCATCTATCGGAATGTTGGCGTGACTTCAGGCGTGCTGGCGCCGGATCCGTATTGAAGATGGGGTCACGCTTCCTTGTCGCCGGTGATCATTGCGGCGACCAGGTTTTCGCGGTGCTGCCAGCTGGTGAACACCACGCCGGCGACGTGCAATACGATTAAACCGACCAGCGTCCACGCTAGAACTGTGTGTAGCAGCACCGGCCACGCATATCCCCACAGCAGGTCGGTGGTGGCAGCCCAGCCAGTCAGCGCGACCACGCCGACGCAGGCAAGCAGCGCGACGACCATCCAGCCTCCCAGCGGATTGTGACCAAGGTAGCGCGGCGCGGCGCCCGCCATGACGGAGCGCAGATAGCCGGCGGTGGCGCCAACCGGGCGCACGAACTGGCTGAAGCGCGCGTAACCTCTTCCGACGAATCCCCACGCCAGCCGCGCGGCGACGATGGCCGCCGCGGCGTAGCCGACATACTCGTGCGCGGCGCCGGTCTGCCCCCTGGTGAACCAGGCGCCGGCGATCGACAGGACCAACAGCCAGTGCATCACCCGCACCGGCGCGTCCCACACGCGCAGCTTATTTTTCTTCAACGCGTTCCAGGGTCACCGGATTGAAGAACGCTTCGATGCGCTTGCCCTGCGGGTCCTTGGCGTACACCTCGTAGCAGGTCTTGGTCATCTCCATGCGGCGGATCTGCCAGCCTTCCTTGATTAATTTCTGCTCCAGCTCCGTGTGCGGCTTCCATTCCGCCTTCGGACGGTCCGTGCATTTCACATCGCCGTGGGCGGACGCCGCGCCGGCCGACAGCGCCAGCAACAGGGGGATGAATAATTTCGCGAGTTTCATGGTTGTCCTTGTAAATCGGTGTTCAGGTGACGGCCCAGTGGCGCAGCAGGTTATGGTACACGTTGGTCAGCTTGAGCAGGCGCGCGTCATCGCCTGGCAGCGCCGGGGTCAGTTGCTGGATTGCCTGGTCGAGGTCGAACAGCAAGGCGCGCTCGCCGTCATCGCCCACCAGGCTTTCGATCCAGAAGAACGATGCGACGCGGGCGCCGCGCGTGACCGGCGTGACCCGGTGCAGGCTGGACGCCGGATAAAGCACCATGTCGCCCGCCGCCAGCTTGATTGCCTGGGCGCCGAACTCGGTTTCGATCTGCAGCTCGCCGCCGTCGTATTCGTCCGGCTCCGACAGGAACAGTGTCGCGGCCAGGTCGGTGCGCAGGCTCAGGTGACTGCCCGGCATCTGCATCACCGCGCTGTCGACATGCGTGCCGTAGGTCTCGCCGCCTTCGTAGCGGTTGAACTTCGGAGGGTAGATCTTGCGCGGCAGCGCCGCCGAAATGAACAGCGGATTGCGGCCCAGCGCGCGCAGGATGTGGTTGCCCAGGCTGATTGCCACTTCCGCTGCGTCGTCCAGCTGGCGGTTGCGCTTGACCTGGCGCGCCAGCGTGCCGCCTGTGCCGGCCCCGTCCTGCCACTCGGCCTGCTCCAGGTAGCCGCGGAACTGCCGCACTTCGTCCTTGTCCAGCAGTTGTTCGATGGTGGTCAGCATGGTCGCCTCATTAGATTGTCCGGGCCGATCTGGTCGAGCGTCGCGCAGCCGGCCAGCGCCATGCAGACCTCAAGCTCTTCGCGCAGCAGCTTGATCATGTGGGCCACGCCCAGCGCGCCCGCCACGGCCAGCGCGTACAGCTGCAGCCGCCCGATCATCACCGCGTCGGCGCCCAGCGCCAGCGCCTTGAACACGTCGCTGCCCGAACGGATGCCGCCGTCGAACAGCAGCGGGAAGCCGTCGCCCAGCGCGCCGCGGATTGCCGGCAGCGCATCCAGGCTGGCAGGCGCGCCATCGAGGCTGCGGCCGCCGTGATTCGACACCACGATGCCGGCGACGCCCATGTCGCGCAGCGCGACCGCATCGTCCGGATGCAGCACGCCCTTCACCCACACCGGCAGCGACGTTTGGGTAATCAGCCACGCAAGGTCGTCCCAGGTCGGCGCGTCGCGCATCGCACCTTGGAAGATGCGGCTGTCGCGCTCACCGAGTTCGATGGGCGCCGGGGCCCACTGCCCGCGCACGTTAGCGGCGACGCACTGCTCTGGCATGCGGAAACCGGCGCGCAGCGCACGCGCGCTGGCGGTCTGGATGGTGGCGTCGAGCGTGACGACGATCGCCTGGTAGCCGGCCGCTTCGGCGCGCGCGACCAGGGACAGCGTGTCGTCGCGCCGCGGCTGAAAATAGAGCTGGAACCAGCGCCGCGGCCCCGCGATGTCTTCCAGCGCGGTCGACGACAAGGTGCTGACAACCATGCAGGTGTCCGTCGCCTGCGCGGCGCGCGCAGTGTCGATTTCGCCCTGGGGGTGCGCCAGCTTCTGGAAGGCGACCGGCGCCAGCATGACCGGATGCTCGAAGGGAATGCCGGCGATGCTCGAACGGGTGTGGCCCGCGGTCACGTCGCGCAGCAGGCGCGGATAGATCGCCCATTGCGCAAACGCCGCCGTGTTGGCGGCCACCGTGACGTCGCGCCCGCAGCCGCCCGCGACGTACTCGTGGCTGGGCGTCGCCATGAAGCGCGGCGCCAGCAGCTCGTAGTCCCCGGCGCAGTGAATCTCCGGGGGTATCGTGCCGAGTGGCGCCTGCGCGGGAGTGGATGTCATATCAGTTCAGGATGGCGGGATAACCGGATTGTACCGGCCTCCGCCCCGCCCGATCAGATTTCGTAGTTCAGGGTCAAGCGCACTGCGCGCGCATCGCCCTTGTACAGGAAGGCGCCGGAACGGTACACCGCGGTGTAGTAGTCCTTGTTGCCGACGTTGAGCACGTTCAGGCGCACATCCAACTTCTTGTTGAAGCGATAGGCGGCGAACACGTCGGCCACGGTGAACGACGGCACCGGCTGGGAGCAGACGCCGTTGGCGACAACCGCGCCAGTGTCGGGCTGGCCGCCGCAACGATCGCTCTCGTGACGCACCGTGGTGCCGAACGAGAAGGCGTTGGTCAGCTGGTACTTCAGCTGCGCCGATGCAGTGCGCTCGGCGAAGTTGCTGAGCGGGTTGCCGATGTTGGCGGCGACGGCCGAGCCGAGTACCTTCGACTTCATGAACGACACGCCCATCTGCGCCGTCAGCTTGTCGGTGATGTCGCCGGTCAGGCTGAACTCGGCGCCGCGCACGCGGTTCTTGCCGGTGTTGAAGGTGCCGACGGTGTCGTAGTTGGCGCCTTCCATCACATCTTTCTTGGTGGTCTGGAACAGCGCGCCGGTGGCCAGCAGCTTGTCGTTAAACAGGTTCCACTTGGTGCCCAGCTCGAGGTTGATCGAGGTCTCCGGCTTGGCGCCTGCGATCTGGCCCTGGTACAGAACCGCGCCGCCGTAGCCGCTGGCGGTGCCCGCATCGGCCTCGCCGCCGTTGATGTCCTGGGCGCTGGCCACGCTGCCGTAGACGATGCCCTTCGGCGCGACCTTGTAGCTCAGGCCGAGATGGCCGTTGACCAGCGTGTCCTTGTAGCCGTAGTCGCCGACCATGACGTTGGTCAGGTTGTTGTAGCGGACCAGGTCGAGGTCGAAGTGGTCGACGCGAACGCCGCCGAACGCGGTGAACTTGTCGGTAATGTCGACCGTGTCCATCGCGGTCAGGGCGATGGTCTTGACGCGCCAGTCCTGGTTCTGGCCCAGGCGGGTCGAGCTGCGGCCGGCGAAGCTGGTCAGGTTGCTGGTGGCCGGATTGCCCTTGCTGTCGGTGAAGCAGAAGCCGTTGTTGGCGCCGATGCCGGCAGTGGTCTTGCAGTTGTACGGCGTGGTGTTGGTGAACGCGTAGTTGCCCGAGACGACCTGGTGGTCGGTGTATTCGGCGCCAATGATGAATTCGTGCTTCAAGCCGCCCAGCAGCGTATCCCAGCGCAGGTTGCTCTGGTGGGCGAAGTAGTCGATGTCCTGCCAGCCGCTATGGCCGTTGTCGAGCGAAACGGTGGTGTACTGCTCGCCGGTCGCGCCGTTGAAACGGGTCGCGCTGTTGGCGCCAGTCGTGTTGTAGCTGTTTTCCGATTTGCCGTAGCGGGTCAGGCTGGTCAGGGTCAACGCAGGCGCCAGCTTCCAGTTGATGCGCGCGGTGACGGTGTCGACTTCGGACTTGAGGAAGTCGTTGGTCTGGGCGTACACCGGCACGTTGGTGGCCGGCACGCGGTTCGGCACGGTGCCGACCAGGTAGCCGCCCAGGTCGGGCATGTGGTCCTTGGTGCGCAGGCCGTAGTAGTCAAGGGTGACCGACAGGTCGCGGTCGCGTTCCCACAGGCCCGATACCGCCAGACCCTTGCGGCCGCGGTCCGACGGGGCGCGGTCAGGCACGCCTTCGTCGCCGTACAGCGCATTGGCGCGCAGCGCGAAGTGGTCGCCGAAGCCCTTGTTGATGTCGGTGCTGACGCGCTTGTGGCTGTCGCTGCCGACGGCCGCCGAGACGCGCGTGAAATCCTTGTCCAGCGTGGCCTGCTTGGTGATCGCGTTGATCGCGCCGCCGGCGGTGCCCCGGCCGGCGAAGCTCGAGTTCGGGCCCTTCGAGATTTCCAGCTGCTCGATCGCGAAGCTCTCGCGGGTGCTCATGCCCGGGTCGCGCAGGCCGTCGACGAACACGTCGCTGCGCGCTTCCTGGCCGCGGATGATGTAGCGGTCGCCGAACGCGTTGCCGTTCTCGCCGGTGCCTAGGGTGATGCCCGGCTGGGCGCCCAGCACCTGTTTCAGGTCGGTCATGCCGGAATCGTCGATCGCCGCCTTGGTGACCACCGCGATCGTTTGCGGAGTCTCGGCCAGCGGACGCGTGTGGCGCGCATCGCCCGACTTCTTCGCCTTGTACGCCACGCCCTCTTCGGCGTTCGGGTTGGACTCGATCTTCTTGCCCCACACCGTCACTTCGCCCAGGTCCTTGACCTGCGCGCCGTTCGGGCCGGAGACGACCTGCGCGCCGGCCGCGAACGGCATCATCAGCACCGCGCCGGAAATGCTCATCGCCAGGGTGGTTTTCTTCATGGCGCGCAGGGCGTCGTCGGTGTCGCGGATGGATGCTGGCGAATGGTTCAAAACAGATTCCTCGTTTATTAGTAGTGGTTGCGCCTCGATGCGGCGCCGGCAAATGCGCCGAGTCGGTAAGCATCATAACGAAGATTTAATCGTCTGTAAATGGGAATCAATCTCATTTGCATCCGCATCTGCAGAAATGTGTTTTCATGACTATTTTTGCCGACAACATTCATATAGGTTATAGCTGCTATCAGAAATCGAAAGTTCATTTATGGCCGTACGGCATTTATACTGCAACGCAACAATCGCACTACAGCCTAAGGAAACGCCATGACCACCGCCATTTTTTCTCAAGCGCCTGCCGCCAGCCCGCTGCGCCAATACCTGAGCGACGTCGGCTACGCCGCGCGCGCCTTCGCCGAAGCCCTGTTCGCCGCCCAGGGCCGCCAGTTCGTTGCGCATGAAGTGCGCGCCGCCGAAGCGTCGGACGCCCGCGCCAAAGCCCAGGGACGCCGCCAGCTGTTCGCGCTGGCCAAGGACTACGACCGCTTCTCGCCGAGCCTGTCGGCCGAGCTGCGCGCCATCGCCGCGAGGGATTAATCATGGAAATCCTCGAATACGTTCCTGTGGCTTTGGCCGCCGTCGCCGTCGTTACCCGCCTGATCATGTTCCGTCCGCGTCCGCGTTCGGCCAAGAACAAGGCCGCCTGATCCTTCCTGGCGCCCTTCCCCGGGGCGCCGTCCGCGGCACCAAACGGCCGCGCAATGCGGCCGTTTCGCCTTGCGCCCGCTTGCGCCCGAGCGCCCTGCGGTTTCCCGCCCACCAATGTTGCTAAAAATGGCAATCGATTTGATATTCAATAAATATTTCAATAAATACCGAGTCTTTTAATATTTGGAAATGGTGAATTTTCCTTAATTATTCCTATTGGAAATTGATTTGATATTTAATCAATCTGATCGCCAGCAATCTTATTCAATATCAAATTTCTTACAATTTAGTTGAACAGAAATATCCACAATTGGATGAATCCAATTGAACACCGGAATTTTTCCAAGTAGTATTTACTTGCATCTGAAAAACGGCAAACCCCGCGAAAGCGGGCGACGCAATGTCATCGGTCTAACGGGCCGCAGTGCCCCACGACGGCAGGACTGCCAGAGAAACCCCGCGTTCATCGCGGCGGGTTAACTGCCCATGGCAGTTGACGTATCGGCGTCCTGTTTTCTGCAATTAATTGAAATCAGGAAAATTCATGCGCCACTCAGCCTCGTCCCTTCGCTTCCCTCTGTTCGCATTGACGCCCGTGGCGTTCGCCGCCGGCGCGCTGCTGCTCGCCGGCGCAGCCCAAGCGGCGCCAGCCGATCCGGCACAGTACGCCAGCGGGCGCATCCTCGTGGCACCACGCGCCGGCCTGCCCGCGGCCGAATTCGACAAGATCATCAAGACCCATGGCGCCCACGGCGCCCGCAAGCTGAACGGCCTGAACGTGTTCGTGGTGGACTTGCCGCCGGGACGGGAAAAGGCCCTGGCCCAGGCGCTGGCGCGCCATCCGAGTGTAAAGTTTGCCGAACTCGACGGTGCGGTGGCGATGCAGATGACGCCGACCGACCCGCAATACGGCAGCGAATGGCACCTGGCAACGATCCAGGCGCCGGCGGCGTGGGACATTGCCACGGGCGGCGGCATCACCATCGCCGTGCTCGACGGCGGCGTCGAGTCGACCCACCCCGACCTGGCCGCGCATATCGTGCCGGGCTGGAACTTCTATGACAACACCAGCAATACCAGCGACGTCAATGGCCACGGCACCAAGGTCGCGGGCGTGGCCGCGGCAATCGGTAACAATGGCGTCGGCGTCGTGGGCAGCGCCTTCAATGCCAAGATCATGCCAATGCGCATCAGCGACCCGGCCGGCAACCTCACTTACTACAGCATTGTCGCCAACGCGCTCACGTATGCGGCCGACCACGGCGCGCGCGTGGCCAACATCAGCTACATCATCTCGAACGTGTCGACCGTGCAGACTGCCGCGCAGTACATGCGCAACAAGGGCGGCGTGGTCGTCGCATCGGCCGGCAACACCGGCGCCTACGACGCCAGCCCGAACACCTCGACCATCCTGACCGTGGCCGGCACCGACTCGGCCGATCAGCGCGCCAGCTGGTCCGCATACGGCCCGATCGTCGATGTCGCCGCGCCCGGCGTCGGCATCATGACCACGGCCGTCGGCGGCACCTACGGCGCCTACAGCGGGACCTCCTTCTCCAGTCCGCTGACGGCCGGCGTCGTGGCGCTGATGCTGTCGGCCAACCCGGCGCTGCAGCCGTCGCAGGTCGACAGCATCCTGACCTCGACCGCGGACGACCTCGGCACGCCGGGACGCGACGATTACTTCGGCTACGGACGCATCAATGCGGCCCGTGCCGTGGCCGCCGCCAAGTCCGCAGCGACCAGCGATACCCAGGCGCCGACGGTGAACCTGGCGTCGCCTGGCGGCACGGTCAAGGGCATCGTCACGGTCGATGTTTCGGCTGCCGACAACGTCGGGGTCAACCGCGTCGAACTGTACGCCGGCGGCGCGCTGATCGCCAGCGACATCGCGGCCCCGTACAGCTTCAGCTGGGACACCACCACACGTCCTGACGGCGCCACGTCGCTGGTCGCAAAGGCCTATGATGCGGCCGGCAACTCCGCCTCGAGCACGGTCAACGTAAATGTCGCCAATACCGCTGCCAGCGCGGATGTCACGCCGCCGGTGGTATCGATCGGCAATCCGAAGTCGGGCTCGGTCGTCAACGGCAATGTGAGTGTGTCGGCCAGCGCCAGCGACAACGTGGCGGTCTCGAACGTGAGCCTGTATATCGACGGCGCGCTGGCCGCGACCGGCAACAGTTCGATCTCGTATAACTGGAACACGCGCAAGGCGGGCAAAGGCAGCCATACGATTACAGCGACCGCGCGCGACGCGGCCGGCAACACGTCGTCCCAGTCGGTCCAGGTTTCGAACTAATCCCGGCGTGAATCGAGCAAGGGGGCGGAATCAATTCCGCCCCCTTTTTTTGCACCGGTGTCGCAGGCAAGGAGATTTACGCTTTGCGGCGGCGGCTCAGCGCCCCGGCCGCGACAAGTCCGATTCCCAGCATGGCCAGCGTGCCAGGTTCCGGAACCTCCTGAGGCCCGCAGCTTTCCAGTTGAGGATTGCAAGGTGGCGCGCCCTCGCCCCTGAGAATGAAGAAGGTTTCAAGCCCGCCGTCGGCCTGCGACACATCGGCAGAAAGGCCGATGCGATTTAGCGCCGAGACCGAAGGATCCGCCAAAATGATCTGAGCGGCGTCGAGCATGAACTCGAAACCCGAATTTCCAGTGCCAGGCTGGGTATTTGGAAAAAAGACGGGCGCAAATGCACCTGAATTGAACAGCGCGGTGCCGTCGGGCGCATAGATGGTCATCACCAACCTGTCCAGACTCACCGATCCTCCACTAGGCTCGGCAGCGTTGAAGATGATCCGGATCGCCGCCGCGCTGGTGATGCCGATATCGCCGAACAGTTGCGTTTTGGTCTGGACGTTCGGGCCGACGACGTTTCCGGTTGCAAAGTTAGCGCTTCCATTCCAGCCCACCGTGCCGGTCTCGGTGCCGTCGTTGTCATGCACCGTGAGGATGGTTGCCACACGGCCGAGTCCCGTTCCCTGCAGGTCGATCACTCCCCCGGGAATCAGTGAGGCCTGGCTTGAGGATGCGGCCAAAATACTTGTCGCAACGACAGCAAATTTCAAGACTTTCCAATCTAGTTTTTTCACGATATTTCTCCGTATTTAGAATATTATCGATATATTTTTTTAAAAGAACATCCCGGTACCATTGCTTTGTATCGAAAACCCAAGAGGAATTAAAAGTCTGGCATCGCCCTTTACTGAAATGCAAATTATCGAATCGGCTATTGAGTCGCAGCCGAAACCGGTTGATCGAAAGAAACCGAGTTTCTGCGAATTCATTTCTATGCAGCTCGCATACAAATACGCATCAATCGTTCCACCCGCGCTAAGCCTTTGAAAAATCTCTCACTTTTCATTAGGCAAATAATTAATCAGCGGCAGGTGTAAATTATTCCGACACAATAGAAATGAATGCGATTTTCTGAAGCAATGAAATGGAGAATCAAACCGTTGGCCATTCTGAGCTCGCCGCGCGCGCCCGCATCCGCTAGAATGTGCCCGCCGCTAGCTAAAATTTCTTTTAACCATTTTCCGACCAACCATGCGCCTATTCGCACTGCCCCTGCTTGCCGCTTTGTGGACCTGTTCCGTATCCGCCGCCCCCCCGATCACCCTCGACCAGGCCATGGCCAATCCCGACTGGATCGGCACGCCGGTCGAAGCCGCGTGGTGGAGCTGGGACGGCAAGCACGTGTTCTACAAGCAGAAGCGCGCCGGCTCGCCGCTGCGCGACACCTTCGAAGCGACCGGCGCCAAGGCGCGACTGGTGGGCGACGCCGAACTTGCGAACCTCGACAGCGCCGCCGTGGTCTACAACCGCGAGCGCACCCGCAGCGTCCTGCTGCGCAACGGCGACCTGTTCGAGCGCGACCTGAAGACCGGCGCGCTGACCCAGATCACCCGCGGCAGCAACGGTCTGGCCGCGCCGCAGTATTCCGCCGATGGCCGCAGCGTGCAGTTCCGCGTCGGCCACGAGTGGCTCAGCTGGAGCCGCGCCGACCGCATCGTCTCGCCGCTGGCGATGGTGCGCGCGACCAAGGATCCCGCCGCCGCGCCGGACGATGACGCGATGCGCGAGGACCAGCTGCGCCTGATCGCCACGCTCAAGCGCCTGAAGGACGAGCGCGATGCCGGGCGCGAACGCGCCGAGCAGGAACGCCGCGCCGACCCGACCCGCGCGCCCGCTCCGATCTACCTGGGCGACAAGGTCGTCATCGACGGCAGCGCACTGTCGCCGGACGGCCGCTGGTTGCTGGTTGTGACGGCGCCGAAAGTGACCGAAAAGGGCCGCATTGGCAAGATGCCGCGCTATGTGACCGAATCGGGTTACGAGGAATTCGACGACCAGCGCACCCGCGTCGGCCGCAACATGCCGGCGCCGCACACGCTCAAGCTGATCGACCTGGCGACGCGCAAGATCGTCGACCTGGCGTACGACACGCTGCCGGGCATCGCCACCGATCCGCTGGCCGCGATGCGCGCGGCGCGCAAGCTCGATCCGCTCAAGGGCAACCGCGGCGTGCGCATCGACGACGACGGCGCCGCCCTCGCGTGGAGCGCGAACGGCGCGCAGGCCGCCGTGATCGTGCGCTCGATCGACAACAAGGACCGCTGGATCGCCACCGTCGACCTGGCCGGCGCGGCGCTCAAGCCGGTGCACCGTTCCTCCGACGTCGCCTGGATCAACAACGGCAACAACGACTTCGGCTGGCTGCCCGACAACAGCACGCTGTGGTACCAGTCCGAGGAAAGCGGCTACGCCCACCTGTACACGCGCGCGGCCGGCGGCCAGGTGCGCGCGCTCACCCAGGGCAAATGGGAAGCGACGGCGATCAACTGGACGTCCGACGGCGCCATCGCGTACATGCTGTGCAACCGCAAAACGCCAGGCGAGTACGAGGTGTGCGCGGTGTCGGCCAGGGACGGCGCGATCCGCGAAGTGACCTCGCTGGGCGGCGGCGTCGAGCGCTTTGCGTTGTCGCCGGACCAGGGCAAGCTGCTGGTGCACTACTCGTCGAGCTACATGCCGGCGCAGCTGGCCAGCGTGCCGCTGCACGGCGGCGCGGCGATTCCGCTGACCGACACCCGCAGCGCCGACTTCAAGGCGCGCGAATGGATCGCGCCGCAGTTCGTGGCGGTGCCGTCGACGCACGGCGCGGCGCCGGTGTGGGCGAAGGTGTATCGCCCGGCGCAGCTGGAGCCGGGCAAGAAGTATCCGATCGTGATGTTCGTGCACGGCGCCGGCTACCTGCAGAACGTCAGCAAGCGCTATCCGAACTACTTCCGCGAGCAGATGTTCCACAACCTGCTGGTCGAGAAGGGCTACATCGTGATGGACATGGACTACCGCGCGTCCAGCGGCTACGGGCGCGACTGGCGCACCGCGATCTATCGCCAGATGGGCTATCCGGAGCTGGAAGACTATGTCGACGGCGTGAACTGGATGGCCGCCAACCTGCAGGGCGACGTCAAGAACGTCGGCATCTACGGCGGCAGCTATGGCGGCTTCATGACTTTCATGGCGCTGATGCGCGCGCCGGACGTGTTCAAGTCGGGCGCGGCGTTGCGGCCCGTGTCGGACTGGACCACCTACAACCACGACTACACGGCCAACATTCTGAATACGCCGGATCTCGATCCCGAGGCGTACCGCAAGTCGTCGCCGATCGAGTACGCGGACAAGCTGCGCGGCAGCCTGCTGATCGCACACGGCATGGTCGACGACAACGTGTTCTACCAGGACTCGGTGCGCATCGCGCAGCGCCTGATCGAACTGAAGAAGGACCACTGGGAGCTGGCCAGCTATCCGCTCGAGCGGCACAGCTTCGTGCAGCCGGAGAGCTGGTATGACGAGTACCGCCGGATCTATCAGCTGTTCGAAAAGACGCTGAAGCAGTAGACGCAGCTGGGGTCTGGTCCCGGGGACCTGACCCCATTTTGTGTCAGGCCGCGACCTCGGATGTTGTGAACTCGAGGCCGCCCACCTTCGACGCGACCAGGTTGTACACCCACGCCGCGATCAGTGTGCCGATGTATCCGCCCACCGCATACCCGATCGGGATCCCGATTACCAGGCTCATCGGGATCCCGCCGATGCCGAGCGAGGCGAGCAGCATGAACACCCCGCACACCGGCAGCGCGGTGACCAGGTAAATCATGGCGACCACCTTGGCCGGCTGCATCGCCGAAATTTTTAAGATTTGTTTCTTCATGGTCCGCCCGTTTTCAAGAATGGCCCGCCACCATTGACGTGCACCGGACGACCATAGCGCGATTCCCGCCAGCAACTCATGCATTTACTCAACAGGGATGCGCTCGGGAACTGTGCGGCATCATCCCGCTCCGCACAAGCGCGTCCCTGATCTACAGCAGCGTCCGCCGGCGCCTATCGCCACTTCGTTGCCGGCATCCCGGTGAGGGCGCAGCGTCGGCGGCGCCGCGGCTGGCCGGGCACGGCGCGGTCGACACGCTGGCGCTGCCGGTGCGGTCAAGCTCCGGCGAGCGGATCCACGCGGCAAGGATCATCGCGCCGGAACTGGCCGCGCGACCCTGGCGCAGCAGCTGCTGGCCGGCCTTCGTGGCACAGGTGGCGTTGCGGCATAAGCTGGAAAAGCAGGCGTCCCGTGCTGGCGGTACCAGCGACCGGGGAGACCTACCAGCAGATTTTCGGGCGTGGCGATGACGGCTTGGCGACCGGGGTGCGGGGCCGCTGCAAGTGACGGACATCGGGGCAGATCCACCCGGCATCCCCCATTGTTTGACCGATCGCGGTTTCGAAGGCGCAGCGATCGCCGCCCTCCGTGGCGGCGCAGTCAGCTGCGCGGCGCGTTACGCACCGCGGCGCTCACTTTGCGCGCGTAATCGCGCATGGTCGGCGACTGTTGCGCCGCCATGCCGCGTACCGTGGCGACGTAATCGAGCACGCCGCGGCTGAGCTTGGGGTCGATGTAATACGATTGGCCGATCCCATGCGCAGGCAGCCGGTTCATGCCCGCCAGGATGAAGAAGTAGTTGGCGGCGCCAAACAGCGACATCTTGCGCTGCAAATCCGTGGCGTGCGGCAGCTTCTCGTCCCACAGGTCGAGCAAGGCCTGCAAGCGCGCCGGAATCTTCACCTGCTGGGTGTAGGCGCGCCAGAAGGGCGTATCCGAACGCATCGAAATCACGTAGTGCAGCAGGATGAAGTCGTGCAGCTCGTCGTACAGGTCGCTCATCAATTCGTTGTACTTGGCCTGTCCATGGGTCGCCCCCGCGCGCGCCGGAAGAAAATCGATGAACAGTTGAAGCGCGTGTTCGACCAGGTAGATGCCGGTCGACTCGAGCGGCTCGATGAAGCCGCTGGCCAGGCCGAGCGACAGGCAATTCTTCTCCCACATGCGGGCCTGGTGGCCGATGCGCATTTTCAGGAAACGCGGTTCGGCCAGCGGCACGGCATCGCCATGCAGGCGCCTGAGCGTGGCGAGCGCCTCGGCGTCGGAACAATGGGCCGAGGAATAGACGTAGCCGGTGCCGCGCCGCGATTGCAGGTCGATCTCCCAAGTCCAGCCCGAGTCCTGCGCGGTGGCCCTGGTGTAGCTGCGCAGCGGCGCATTCGGATCGGAATGCGCGACCGGACAGGCGACGGCGCGGTCGCACAACAAGGTATCGCTGTACGACACCCAAGGCACGCCCAAGGCCTTGCCGTTCAGAATGGAGGCGAACCCGGTGCAATCGACGAACAAGTCGGCGGCCAGGCGCTGACCGTCCTCCAGGTGAACCGCCTCGATGCCCTGCTCGTTCACATCGACTTTCTCAACTTTGCCAATGGTGTGCTGCACGCCGCGTTGCGTGGCCACGCGCATCAGTACGCCCGCCAGCTTGACCGCGTCGAGATGGTAGGCGTAGCTGACCGGCGCCTCGAACGGTGGCGAATTCATCAGTTTCGGCGACAGGTCCTTGTCGAACAGCGCGGTCTGTACCGTGCCGGCCTCGGCATACGGCCGGTCCGTCATGCCGCGCTGCTTCAGGTTCAGCCAATGCGCGATAGTCGAGTATCCCTCCATCACCTGCGGCGGATCGAACGGGTGGTCGTAGCTGTCCGATACCGCATCACCGCCGTGGCGCCAGCCGACGAAGCGGATGCCATTTTTCAAGGTGGCATCGGCGTCGCTGAACAGCATGGTTTCCGGGATATCGAGCACGCGCATCATGTTGCGCAAGGTCGGCACGGTCGCCTCGCCGACCCCGATGGTGCCGATGTCGGCCGACTCGACCAGCCGGATCGCCACCGGCGCGTCCGGATTGTTGCCCAGGATACGCTGCAAGTAGGCGGCAGCCATCCAGCCGGCGGTGCCGCCGCCGACGATGAGGATAGAACGATAGGGAACCACGGGAAGGCCTTTCCGGTCAGCGCGCAGGGGCGGTGACGCGCTTGACAAAAAAACGCTGGGTCAGCCGCGCACTGCTCAGCGACATATTCCTGGCGACGTCCTGCATCGCGATCGAATGGAAGGCGATCCCGGGGTACATGACCAGGCGGTTGAACTTGCCCTGTGTCGTGTACAGATGCTCCCAGGTCTCGTCGTCGGCGACCGCGTAGGTTTTCGGCTGGGTCCGCTCGCCCTCGGCACTGAGCCAAGCGGTATACGCGGCAATTTCGGCGTCGGTACGCAAGAACGCCAGGCCGAGCGGGCGATGGCGAAAAAAACTGGTGCCGATTTCGTAGTCGGGATTGAGGTACAGCACGCCGGCCAGCGGAACGCCGTCGACGTGGGGGTGCTTCTGGTTGGACAGCATTTCGCTGGCCGGCGTGGTCACCAGCGAAAAATCGGAATCGATCGAGCCGGGGTCGGCCTCGCCACTGCCCAGCGCCGCGAGGATCTGCGTGAGCGACTCGAACAATGGCTGCAGCGTTCGCGGCTCGATCGGAGCGTGCACGCCCGGATAGTAGGCAAGCGACGAGTCGTACCCGCTCCCCAGCGCCAACGCGCGCACCGCCATGGGGTCGGCGTAAAAATCGTCGATCACCAGCACTGGGCATCCGGAGGCGATCGTTTCAATTCGGATCTTCGCGTCCGGATTGAGGGCCAACGCGCTCATCGGCTTACTTCTTGCGACGGCGGCGCGCCAGCGCCAGCGCGGCGGCGCCGCCTGCCAGCAACAGCCCCGAAACCGGCTCCGGCACGGCGTTCGGCGCCACCTGGTCTGCGACGTCGAGCTGGAAGGTGATCGAATCGAGATGGAACTGGCCGAGCGCTTGCATGGTGACGTTGACCAGGCCGTCAGCCGTCAGGTCGCTCAGTCCGGCCGCGTCGAACAGCACGGTGGCGTCGAGCGCGCCGAACACGGCTTCGTAGGTGTCGCGTTCGCGGCTGTAGTAGGTCTGATTGCCGCAATTGCCATAATAATCATAATTGCAGACGTTCGTCACATACTGGTAATTGCCGTAGCCGTTCGCCGATGCGCTGTGCTCGCTCGCGACGGCGGTATCGGAGGCCCCGCCGACCGAGACGGTCATCGTGTCGGCGACATTGTCGATGTGGGCGATATCGCGGTAGCGGACCATGGTGCTGTCGGTCACGGCGTAGGAGAAATAGCTGGTGTAGCCTGGTGAATAGTAGCAGCCGCCCCACCAGCTGCACGACGAATAACCCGGCGAATAATACGAGCCGTAGACGGTGCGGTTGGACGAGCCTTCGTTGAGGTAGCCGCTGTAAGGGGTCGCTTGCGGCGCGCCGTAGCTCGCCTCGGAGAAACCGTGCACGACAACCGAGCCGCCGATGACGCGGTCGGCAGACACGCCATTGCTGACAAGGAAGGGATTGAGGTCGAACCCCAGTACCGCGGTGTTCGAATTCATCAGGTTGTTGAGCGTGACCGTCTGGCTGACGCTGATCGGCGCAGCTGCTGCCTGAGCAGCTGCGACCACACCGATTGCCGCGATGGCGAGCTTTAATTGTTTTTCTTGCATCTTATTCCCTCAAGGATCAGAGTTCGGTTGTTGTTAAGCGAAGCGCGAAGACGACCTAAGAAAAGTCAGTGCCGAAAGATCATCAGATGTTTTGTTTAAGCACTTAAAATTTCCTGTTAAAAATTATACGGGATTTGATAACTGATCTGAAAAATTTTGTTGTAGATGTTGTAATTTGCCGACGCGAAAGCCGCGCAGCCGATGTGGCCGAAGAAAAAGGCGCACGCGGCGCCATTGGATGCGTCCGGGCGCCCGGCGGGTGCCGAGTGTCAGGCCGCGAGGAAATCCAGCAGCGTCAGCGCCACCACCTTGGTCGCCTTGCGCAAATCGTCCAGCGCCAACCGCTCGTCCGCCTTCTTCGCGTTCGACTCGGGCACCGTGCGCGGACCGGCGCCGTACAGCACCGCCGGAATCCCGTGCTCGCCGTACAGGCGCGCGTCCGCATACAGCGGCGTGCCCTGCGCCGCGATCTCTTCGCCGATCACGGCGCGGCCGTTCTTCTGCAGGCTCGCCACCAGCTTGTCCGATCCCGGCAGCGGCCGCAGCGCGTGCGACAGCAGCAGGCGCTTGATCTCGACTCTGATGCCGGGCTGGCCGGCCACCGCGTTCTCGATCAGCGCGCGCACGTGCGCCTCGACTTCCACCGGGTCTTCGTCCGGAATCATGCGGCGGTCCAGCTTCAGCACCACCTTCCCCGGCACCACGTTGGTGTTGGTGCCGCCATCGATGCGGCCGACCAGCATGGTCGGCGAATCGATGCCGGCCACCTTCGACTTGATCTTCTTCAGTTCCGGCAGCTCGTTGTAGATCGCATTCAGGATGCGCGTGGCCGCCTGCAGGGCGTCGTGGCCCGTCTCCGGCATCGCGCCGTGGCCCGACTTGCCGTGCACCGTCACTTCGAGCTGCAGGCAGGCGTTGTGCGCGGTGACGATGTTGTAGCTGAAGCCGGCCGCGATGACGAAGTCCGGCCTGGTCAGCTTCTGCTCCAGCAGCCAGCCCGGCCCCAGCAGGCCGCCGAATTCCTCGTCGTAGGTGAAGTGCAGCTCCACTCCGCCCTTGAGCGGAATGCCGGCCGCTTCGAGCGCGCGCACGGCGAAGATGAAGGTCGCGAAGTCGCACTTCGACACCGCCGCCGCGCGGCCGTAGATGAAGCCGTCCTCGATCGCGCCGCCGTACGGCGGCCTGGTCCAGCCCTCGCCCGGCGGCACCACGTCGCCATGCGCATTCAGCGCGATGGTCGGCCCTCCGGCAGCGTAGGGACGGCGCACAATCAGGTTGGTGATGCTTTCCATGCCGTAGTCGTGCACCGCCTGCGCAGGCACCGCGTGCTTCTCGGCGCTCCAGCCGAAGCCGGCGACCATATCGGCCACCGCGTCGGCGTGCGGCGCGTTGTTCCCCGGCGGCGTGTCGGTCGGGATCTGGATCACCTTCTGCAGGAACGCGACTTCCTCGTCGAAGTGGGCGTCGATCCAGCTGGTGAGTTTTTCTTGTGCTTGCATGTCAGTCCTTATTTGGCGCCGGCTTCGAACCAGGCGCCGATTTGCGCGCGCTCGGCGTCGGTCATGTTGGTCAAGTTCGCCAGCGGCATCGCCTTCAGCTGCACCGCCTGCTGGTAGATTTTTGCCGCGTTCTGGTGGATTCCCTCCGGCGTGTTCAGCGCAATCCCGGCCGGCGCAGTGGCGAAGCCGGGCTGGGTCGGATGATCGGAGTGGCACGCCGCGCAGCGTTGCATGACGATCGACTGCACCTGGGCGAACTGCGTCGCCGGCGCGGCCGCCGGCGCCTTCGGGGCGATCGCGATGGCCAGCGCCAGCAGCAGCGCCACGCCGGCAGCCGGCCAGACGTATTCGGTGCGGCCCTTGTGGCGCAGGTTGAAGAAGTGGCGGATCAACACGCCCGCCGCCATGATCGCCGCGAGCACGGCCCACGCGTGCTCGTGGCGGTAGGTCATCGCGTAGTGATTGCTGATCATGATGAACAGCACCGGCAGCGTGAAGTAGTTATTGTGGACGCTGCGCTGCTTGGCGCGCAGGCCGTGGATCGGATCGGGCTTGCCGCCGGCCGCCATTGCCGCCACCATCCTGCGCTGGCCGGGAATGATCAGCATCAGCACATTGGCCACCATGATCGTGCCGATCATCGCGCCGACGTGGATGTAGGCCGCGCGCCCGCTCAGGTATTTGTTCAGCACCCACGCGCTGGCGACCAGGAAGGCGAACATCACCACGCCGAACGCGAGGTCGTGCTGGCCCAGTTTCGAGCGGCACAGCAGGTCGTACACAGTCCAGCCGACCAGCAGGCTGCCAAGGCCAATGCCGACCGCCTGCAGCGACGACAGGTCGGCCACCGACTTATCGACCATCATCGCCTGCGCGTTGAAGTAGTAGACGATGGTAAGCAGCGCGAAACCGGACAGCCAGGTGGAATACGCCTCCCACTTGAACCAGTGCAGTTCCTTCGGCAGTTCCGCCGGCGCCACCAGGTACTTCTGCGGGTTGTAGAAGCCGCCGCCGTGCACCGCCCACAGTTCGCCCGACACGCCCTTCTTCGCCAGCTCGGAGCCGGGCGCCGGCGGACGGATCGTGTTATCGAGCCAGACGAAGTAGAACGAGGCGCCGATCCAGGCGATGCCGGTGATGACGTGCAGCCAGCGCACGACGAGGTTGAGCCAATCGAGGATATAGGGGGTCAGATAGCCGAAAACTTCCATGGGGTTCCTGGTTGCAGATGCGACGAAAACAGTGGCGGGAGTGTGTGGAAGATAGCCTGATTCGCTCCCCACGTCATGAAAAATGACGTATATTCGACATATTCGTTTTCATATACTCAACATGTCCAGCCTTCCCCAGCACCTCGACCTGCACCTGATCCGCATCCTGTACCTGCTGCTGGTCGAGAAAAACGTCTCGCGCGTGGCGCTCAAGCTCAATCAGCCGCAGCCTTCGATTTCGGCGTCGCTGCGCAAGCTGCGCGAATTGACCGGCGATCCGCTGCTGGTGCGCGGCGCGCGCGGCATGGTGCCGACCCAGCACGGCGAAAGCCTGCTCAAGCCGGCCAAGCGCATCCTCGACGAGACCGAAAGCCTGTTCGTGAAGAAGTCGCCGTTTGTGCCGCAGGAAGAAGCGCGCACCTTCCACATCGCCGCGCCCGATTACCTCGACAGCCAGTTCCTGCCGAACGTGGTGGCGGCGCTGCGGCGCGGCTCGCCCAACAGCCGCGTGGTGATCCACAGCCTCGGACCCGGCGTCGATTACCTGCGCATGCTGTCGGACGGCGACATGGACCTGGTGATCGCCAACTGGGACGAGCCGCCCGCGCACCTGCACATCTCCAAGCTGTTCGAAGACCCCATCGTGTGCACAATGCGCGCCGACTGCCCGTATGCCAAGCGCACCGCGCCAGATGCGATGACGGTCGAGGAATACCTCGCGCTGCCGCACGTGGCGCCGGCGCAGATGGTGCCCGGCTACCTGGGCGTGATCGACGCCTTCCTCGACCGCCAGGGCATGCAGCGCAACGTCGCGGTGGAGTCGCCCTATTTCGGCCTGATCCCGTACATGCTGACCCAGACCGACCTGGTGCTGACAACCGGCCGCCAGTTCCTGCGCTATTACGAGAAGACGCTGCCGCTGAAAAGCTTTGCCGTGCCAATCAAGTTCCCGCCGATGCGCTTCTACCAGCTGTGGCACGAGCGCGTGCACCAGTCGCCCGAGCACAAATGGCTGCGCGACCAGGTCAGCGCCGCGGCCAAGGCGCTGCAGAAATGATCCGCCGTATATGGCGCGGCGTATGAATCGAGCCTCTTGAAGCGATATCATCACATCATCATGACGACACTTTCCGAACTCAATAACTGCGACGAAGCCGCCTTCGTCGCCGCCCTGCACGGCATTTACGAACACTCGCCGTGGATTCCCCAGCGCGCCGCGGCGCAGCGGCCGTTCGCCACCGTGGCCGCGCTCAAGCTGGCGCTGCAGGCGGCGGTTTCCGACGCCACCGTGGACGAGCAACTCGGCCTGATCCGCGCGCACCCTGAACTCGCGGGCAAGGCCGCCATCGCCGGCGAGCTGACGCAGGAATCCACCAGCGAGCAGGCCAAATCCGGCCTGAACCTGTGCAGCGCCGAGGAGTATGCAACGCTGCACAAGCTCAACGCCGACTACAACGTCAAATTCGGCTTTCCGTTCATCCTCGCGGTGAAAGGCCCGACCGGCGAAGGCCTCACCCGCGAAACGATCATCGCCACCTTCACGCGCCGCCTGAAAAACCAGCGCGCCGACGAGATGGCCGAATGCCTGCGCCAGATTCACCGCATCGCCGAGATCCGCATCAACGTGCTGCTGGATGTGCAGCTGGAATTCGGCCCGCAAATCATGCAATGGTCCGAAGTCATCGGCGCATGGAGCGATGCCGACGACGGCCTCACCTGCTCGTACATGACGCCGGCGCACCGGCGCACCGCCAGCCAGCTGATGGAGTGGATGCGCGAAGCCGGCATGGAGGCGCACATCGACGCGGTCGGCAATGTGGTCGGCCGCTACCTGTCCGACGTGCCTGGAGCGAAGACCCTGCTCACCGGTTCTCATTACGACACGGTGCGCGACGGCGGCAAGTACGACGGCCGGCTCGGCATCCTTCTGCCGCTGGCGATCGTGCGCCACCTGCACGCGCGTGGCGAACGGCTGCCGTTCCACCTCGAAGTCATCGGATTCGCCGAAGAGGAAGGCGTGCGCTTCAAGAGCACTTTCCTGGGCAGTAACGCGATCACCGGCCAGTTCGACATGGCGCTGCTCGATGCGGTCGACGCCGATGGCACGACCATGCGCGACGCGCTGGCAGGCGCGGGTCATGACGTGGGCGCCATCGCCGCGATCGCGCGCAATCCGGCAGACGTGCTGGGATTCGTCGAGGTGCATATCGAACAGGGGCCGGTGCTGCTGGAGCATGGGCTTGCGCTGGGCGTCGTCACTGCGATCGCTGGCAGCTCGCGCTACCTGGTCGAACTGACCGGGCTTGCGAGCCATGCCGGCACCACGCCGATGAACATGCGCAAAGACGCTGCTGCTGCTGCAGCGGAAATCGTGCTGATGGTGGAACAGCGCTGCAGCCAGGGCGCGTCGCTGGTCGGCACGGTCGGCCAGCTTGAAGTGCCGAATGGGTCGGTCAACGTGATTCCGGGGCACTGCAAACTGTCGCTGGATATTCGCGCGGCCGATGACGCGGTGCGGCTGGCGGCGGCGAAGGAGGTGCTCGATTCGATCGCCACGATCTGTGCGCGCCGTCAGGTCGAAGCGAGCGTAAAACAGGTCGTGTCGGCGGCTGCGGCGCCATGCGCGCCCTGGATGATGGATCAACTGGGCGCTGCGGTGGAACGCGCGGGATTGCCACGCTACGACCTGCCGTCGGGTGCGGGACACGATGCGATGGCGATGGCCAAGATGACCGACGTCGCGATGCTGTTCACGCGCTGCGGCAACGGCGGCATCAGCCACAACCGGCTCGAGACCATGACGGCGGACGATGCCGATATCGCGGCGCGCGTGCTGCTCGATTTCTTCGGTTCGTTCCGCGCCGCGGCCTAACCCCTGGGGTCAGGTCCGGCGGAGCGACGGGGACGCCGAGTCCCCGCAGTTGACGCTACGGCGTCATCACGACCTTGCGGCAGTCGTCTTCCTTCTTGTCGAACATCTTGTAGCCCTCGGCCGCCTGCTCCAGCTTGAGCCGGTGCGAGATGATCGCGTTCGGATGTAGCTTGCCCTCCTCGATCGCCTTGAGCAGCTCCGGCATGTGCTTCTGCACGTGCGTCTGCCCCGCCTTGATCCCGATGCCCTTTTCGAAGATGTCGCCGAACAGGAAGCCGTGGATGAAGCCGGCGTACACGCCCGGCACGCTGATCGTCCCGCCGCGCCGCACCGCCGCGATGCACTGGCGCAGCGCCTTGCCGCTGCTGCCTTCCAGCTTCAAGTCGGTCAACACCGTTTCGACCTTGCTGCCCTTGGCCTCGAAACCCACCGCGTCGACCACGCCGTCGACGCCACGTCCGTCGGTCGCCTGCAGGATGAAGTCGGCGGCGTCGCAGTCTTCGAAATTGATCGGCACCACGCCGTAGGTCTTGCATGCAAAATCGAGGCGGAACTTGTGATGGTCGACCATGAAGATCTTCTCGATGCCGAGCATGCGCGCGCTGGCCGCCGCCATCTGCCCGACCGGGCCGGCGCCGAAAATCGCCAGGCTGCCACCCTTGCCCACGCCGGTGTTGAGCACGGCCTGGTAGCCGGTCGGCAGGATGTCGCTCAAGAACAGCACCTGTTCGTCGGCCAGGTTCTTGGGAATCTTGATCGGCCCGACGTTCGCCTTCGGCACGCGCACGTACTCGGCCTGCCCGCCCGGCACGCCGCCGTACAGGTGGCTGAAGCCGAACAGCGCGGCGCCGGAGCGCAGGCTCTTCTTGTTCATGATCGCGCCGCGGTCGGGATTGGTCGTTTCGCACGCCGAGTACAGGTCCATGTCGCAGAAAAAGCAGCTCCCGCAGGCGATCACGAACGGCACCACCACGCGGTCACCCTTCTGAAGCCTGGTCACCTGGGAGCCGGTTTCGACCACCTCTCCCATGAACTCGTGGCCGAGAATGTCGCCGCTCTTCATCGCCGGGATCTTCCCGCGGTACATGTGCAGGTCCGATCCGCAGATCGCGGTGGCGGTGACCTTCAGGATTACGTCGTCCTGCTCAACGATTTTTGGATCGGGAACCGTATCGACCTTGACGTCAAGACTGCCGTGGTAAGTGAGCGCTCGCATTGTATCCCTCGTGTGGTTAGGTCAAAGTGGCAAGCCTAACAACATTACGAGGGCGTTCTCATCGGACGGAGGCGGGTGCGGCTGTCAGTTATCGCTGACGCCATCAAGGCAACATGCCGCACCAAATTGGTGCATATTTGGTCATAGGCGGTGCATAAGCGCGAACAGATCAGGCACCGCCCCGCACCTAAATGGCACGTTTTTTGCTCTGTACCAATGCATCGACAATAAGCTGCACATTTTCAGGGAGTTTTGGATGGACGGATACAAAACAGGTGCCGACGCGCTCTTCATCCTGCTCGGCGGAATCATGATCCTGGCGATGCACGCTGGCTTCGCCTTCCTCGAGCTCGGCACGGTGCGCAAGAAGAATCAGGTCAACGCGCTGGTGAAGATCCTCGCGGACTTTGCGATTTCCACCATCGCCTACTTCTTCGTCGGCTACAGCATCGCCTACGGCGTCAACTTCCTTGGCGCGACCGACACCCTGGTCGCGAAGAACGGCTACGAGCTGGTCAAGTTCTTCTTCCTGCTGACGTTCGCCGCGGCGATTCCGGCGATCGTCTCGGGCGGCATCGCCGAGCGTGCGAAATTCCATCCGCAGATGATGGCCACGGCGCTGCTGGTCGGCCTGATCTACCCGCTGTTCGAGGGCATCGCCTGGAACCACCGCTTCGGCGTGCAGGCCGCGCTGCAGTCGCTGTTCGGCGCCGAGTTCCACGACTTCGCCGGATCGGTGGTCGTACATGCGGTCGGCGGCTGGGTCGCGTTGCCGGCGATCCTGCTGCTGGGCGCGCGGCGCGGGCGCTACACCAAGGACGGCAAGATCGCCGCGCACCCGCCATCGTCGATCCCCTTCCTTGCGCTGGGCGCGTGGATTCTGACCGTCGGCTGGTTCGGCTTCAACGTGATGAGCGCCCAGACGCTCGACAAGATGAACGGGCTGGTGGCCGTAAACTCGCTAATGGCGCTCACCGGCGGCACGCTGACGGCGCTGCTGATGGGCCGGAACGATCCGGGCTTCGCCTACAATGGGCCGCTGGCCGGCCTGGTCGCGGTGTGCGCGGGCTCGGACCTGATGCATCCGCTCGGCGCGCTGGCTACCGGCGCGGTTGCGGGCGCCATCTTCGTCCTGATGTTCACCTGGACCCAGAACAAATGGAAGATCGACGACGTGCTGGGCGTGTGGCCGCTCCACGGCTTGTGCGGCGCCTGGGGCGGCCTGGCGGCGGGCATCTTCGGCAGCAAGGCGCTGGGCGGGCTTGGCGGCGTGTCCTTCCTGTCGCAGCTTGCCGGCACCGCGCTGGGGATCGCGATCGCCGCCGGCGGCGGATACGCGGTCTATGGACTAATTAAGCTGGCGGTCGGCCTGCGCCTCGACGCCGAACAGGAATTCAACGGCGCAGATCTCTCGATTCACAACATCAGCGCCACGCCGGAGCGCGAGACTTCGTTCTGAATGCGCGGCGCCGGCAAAACCGGGGTCAGGTCCGGCGGACCTGACCCCATCTTCGATCAGCCGGCGACGACCTTCGCCCGTTCCAGCATCGCCAATAACAGCACATTGCACCCCGCCTCCAGGTGATCCGACTTGGCGTCCTCGATCTCGTTGTGGCTGATGCCGTCCTTGCAAGGCACGAAGATCATCCCGGCCGGCGCAAGCCGCGCCGCGTAGATCGCATCGTGGCCGGCGCCCGAGACGACATCCATTGTCGAATATCCCAGCTTCTCGGTCGCCGCGCGTACCGCGCCGACGCAGTCCGGATGGAACGGGCAAGGCGGATAGTAAGACACGCGCTCGATGCTGATCTGAAGGCCGCTCTCGCTGCGCGTCTTCTCGATAAACGCCAGCATCTCCTCGTGCATCGTGTTGAGCAGCTCGTCGTTCACGTTGCGCAGGTCGATGCTGAATTTAACTTCGCCCGGAATCACGTTGCGGCTGTTCGGGAACACCTGCACCATGCCCACCGTGCCGCGGCCGTACGGCGGATAGCGGTTCGCGATCTGCACCACTTCCTGCATGATGCGCGTCGATACCTGCAGCGCGTCCTTGCGCAGTCCCATCGGCGTCGGCCCCGCGTGCGCCTCCATGCCGGTCACCACGCAGTCGTACCACGACAGGCCCATCACCGCCGGCACCACGCCGATCACTTTGTCGGCGTCCTCCAGCACCGGTCCCTGCTCGATGTGCGTCTCAAAATAAGCGCCGATCGGATGGTCGCCCGGCACCTGCTCGCCCATGTAGCCGATCCGCGCCAGTTCGTCCTTCACCGTCAGGCCTTCGGTGTCCTTCGCCGCGTACGCCGTCTCCAGCGAGAACGCGCCGCAGAACACGCCCGAGCCCATCATCACCGGCACGAAGCGCGAGCCTTCCTCGTTGGTCCAGAACGCGACTTCGATCGGCGCCTCGGTCTGGATCTTCAGGTCGTTCAGCGTGCGCACGACTTCGAGGCCGGCCAGCACGCCGTAGTTGCCGTCGAACTTGCCGCCGGTCGGCTGCGTGTCGATATGGCTGCCGGTGACGACAGGCGGCAGCGACGGGTTGGTTCCTTCGCGGCGCATGAACACGTTGCCGATCTGGTCGACGGTAATCGACAGGCCGGCCTCGCGCGCCCAGCCGACGACCAGGTCGCGACCCTGGCGGTCCAGGTCAGTCAGCGCCAGGCGCTTGACGCCGCCTTTCGGCGTGGCGCCGATCCGCGCCAGCTCCATCAGCGACGACCACAGGCGGCTTCCATTAATTCGCAGTTCGTTCATGTTTTTACTCTCTTCGTTCAGGCTGCGCTGGTTGCGGTGAATGCGGGACGATCGATGTGGCGGCCGGCGCCTTCGACGGCGCGCAGCTCCCCGCGCTCGAACACCACTTTGCCGGCGGCCACCGTGTACGTCGGGATGCCGCGCACGGTGCGGCCCTCGAACACGTTGAAGCCGCCCTTGGCGAACTGCGTCCTGGCCGATATCGTGCGGGTCCCTTCCGGATCCCACACCACGATGTCGGCGTCGGCGCCCGGCGCCACGACGCCCTTGCGCGGATACATATTGAAAATCTGCGCCGCGTTGGTGGACGTGACCCGCACGAACTCGGAAGGCGTCAGCAGGCCATTGTTGACGCCCTCATCCCACACCACCGACATGCGGTCCTCGACGCCGCCGCAGCCGTTCGGGATGCGCGTGAAATCGTCCTTGCCGGCCGCCTTCTGCTCGGCGCAGAAGGTGCAGTGATCGGTCGCGGTGGTATGCAGGTTCCCGCCGCGCAGGCCCTGCCACAGCGCGGCCTGGTGGTGCTTGCTGCGGAACGGTGGGCTCATCACGTGGGCGCGCGCGTACTCCTTGTCCGCGCTCTGGTACACGCTGTCGTCAATGACCAGGTGGCCGGCCAGCGCCTCGCCGTACACGCGCTGCCCTTTGGCGCGGGCGCGCGAAATCGCATCCAGCGACTCGGCGCACGACACGTGCACGATGTACACCGGCGTGCCGAGTACGTTGGCGATCGCGATGGCGCGGTTGGCCGCTTCGGCCTCCACCTCCGGCGGGCGCGACAGCGGATGCGCCTCCGGTCCGGTGATGCCCTTCTTGAGCAGGTCCTGCTGCAGCTGGAATACCAGCTCGCCGTTCTCCGCATGCACCGTCGGGATCGCGCCCAATTCCAGCGCGCGCGAGAAGCTGTGCACCAGCGTTTCGTCGTCGGCCATGATGGCGTTCTTGTACGCCATGAAGTGCTTGAAGCTGTTCACGCCGTGATCGCGCACCAGCGTGCCCATGTCGGCGTGCACCGATTCGTCCCACCAGGTCACCGCGACGTGGAAGGTGTAGTCGCACGCGGATTTTTCCGCCCAGCCGCGCCAGGTGTGATACGCCTCGATCAGCGACTGCTGCGGCGCGGGGATGACGAAGTCCATGATCGTCGTGGTGCCGCCGCCTACGGCCGCCGCGGTGCCGGTAAAGAAATCGTCGGCGGTAACGGTGCCCATGAACGGCAGCTGCATGTGCGTGTGGGTGTCGATCCCGCCCGGCATGACGTACTGGCCGTGCGCATCGATGACGGTCGCACCGGAAGGCGGGTCGAGGTTTTCGCCGACGGCGACGATCTTGTCGCCCTCGCAAATGACGTCGGCCTTGAATGCGCGGTCGGCGTTGACCACGGTTCCACCGCGGATGAAGATGCTCATGTGATCCTCCAGACTAAACCAGAACTAGCCCTGTGCAACGGCCATGGCGGGGCGCGCGCGCCCCTTCATCATGACGCCGTACACCAGCGCGGAAATTGCGATGCCGACGAACCAGGCATACGTGTAAACCAGCTTGAAGCCCTCGCCCACCGACGGAAACGACGCCGGGAAGGCGGCGTTCAGGAAGCCGGGAATATTCGGCAGCACGCCGGCGACGAAGGCGACGATGGCGGCCATGTTCCAGCCGTTGCCGTACGAGTAGATGCCGTCGTGGCGGTACAGTGCGCGCACATCGAGCTCGGTCTTGCGGATCATGTAGTAGTCGATGATCAGGATGCCTGCGATCGGCCCGAGCAGCGCGGAGTAGCCGATCAGCCAGGTGAAGATGTAGCCCTGGGTGGTCTCGAGGATCTTCCACGGCATCATGACCAGCGCGATACCCGCGGTCATGTAGCCGCCGGTGCGGTACGAGATGTGCTTCGGCGCCAGCGCCGAGAAGTCGTAGGCCGGGCCGACCAGGTTGGCCGCCAGGTTCACGCTAACGGTGTCGACCAGCAGCACGATCAGCGCGATCAGCACGGCGCCGCCGGTCATGCGGCTGGCCAGGTCGACCGGATCCCAGATCGCCTTGCCATACAAAACGACGGTGGCCGAGGTGACGATCACCGCGAGGGCAGCGAGAAGGCCCATGGGCACCGGCAGGCCGACCGACTGGCCCACAAGCTGGTCACGCTGCGACTTGGCGAAGCGGGTGAAGTCGGGGATGTTCAGCGCCAGCGTGGCCCAGAAGCCCACCATCGCCGTCAGCGACGGCCAGAAGGTCGACCAGAACTGGCCGGCCTTTTTGCCGCCGGCGACGAATTGCGACGGCGCCTCGAGCAGCGGCCCGAAGCCGCCGGCCTTGTTGTGGACCCAGCCGAGCAGCACGAAGCAGATCAGGATCTTCAGCGGCGCGGTATAGGTTTCGAGCTTGCGGATCGAATCCATGCCGTGCACGATGTAGTAGAACTGGACAGCCCAGAACGCGAGGAAGCACGCCAGCTGTGCGCCATTGATGCCAAGGCCAGGCAACTTGTCGCCGCCGATTTCGTGGCCCATCATCACGCCGAGCAGCGTGTAGATCATGCTGCCGCCGAACCAGGTCTGGATGCCGTACCAGCCGCAGGCGACAATCGCGCGCATCAGCGCCGGGATCCGCGCGCCGGTGGTGCCGAACGAGGATCGCGCCAGCACCGCGTAGGGAATGCCGTACTTGGTGCCTGCGTGGCCGATGGCCAGCATTGGCAGCAGCACGATGGCGTTGGCCAGGAATACCGTCAGCACCGCCTGGTAGCCGGACATGCCGGCTTCGATCAGGCTGGCGGACAGGGTGTACGCGGGAATGCACATGACCATGCCGACCCACAGCGCGGCGAAGTGATACCAGCGCCAGGTACGCTGCGCCGCCGTGGTCGGGGCCAGGTCTTCGTTCCAGAGATGCGTGCTGCCGTTTTGTTCGCTCACTGTGGTGGCTCCATCTTGTTGATCGCAGCGTGAGTGTAGCTCAAAGCGGGGGCTGGTCCCGCGGACCTGACCCCATTTCTTTATGCCACTCGGTGCGGATTGCGCGCGTCCTGCGTCCAGTTCATGTACGCCTTGCCGGTCTCCTGCGGCACCATCGTGATGCAGGCTTCCACCGGGCAGGTGATCTCGCACAGGTTGCAGCCCACGCACTCCGACCTGATCACCTCGTACGTGCGCACGCCGGCCGCATCGATCAGCTGGGCGATCGACTGGTGCGAGGTGTCTTCGCAGGCCACGTAGCACTTGCCGCACTTGATGCACTTGTCCTGGTCGATCTGCGCGATCACCTGGTAGTTCATGTCCAGGTATTTCCAGTCGGTGGTGTTCGGCACCGCCTTGCGCGTGAAGTCCTCGATGGTTTTGTAGCCCTTCTCGTCCATCCAGCGCGACAGGCCGTCCTTCATCTCCTCGACGATGCGGAAGCCATGCAGCATCGCCGCCGTACAGACCTGCACCGAGCCGGCGCCCAGCGCGATGAATTCGGCCGCGTCGCGCCAGTTGCCGATGCCGCCGATGCCGGAAATCGGCAGGCCCGCGGTCTGCGGGTCGCGCGCGATCTCGGCCACCATGTTCAGCGCGATCGGCTTGACCGCCGAACCGCAGTACCCGCCGTGGGTGCTGGCGTTGCCCACCACCGGGAACGCCACCATGCGGTCGAGGTCGAGGTGGGTGATCGAGTTGATCGTGTTGATCAGCGAGACCGCGTCGGCGCCGCCGGCCTTGGCCGCTCGCGCCGGGGCGCGCACGTCGGTGATGTTCGGCGTGAGCTTGACGATGACGGGCAGCTTCGAGTGCTTCTTGCACCAGCGCGTAACCATCTCGACGTATTCCGGCACCTGGCCGACTGCCGCGCCCATGCCGCGCTCCGGCATGCCGTGCGGGCAGCCGAAATTGAGCTCGATGCCGTCGGCGCCGGTCGCTTCCACCTTCGGCAGGATCTCGGCCCACAGTGCTTCTTCGCACGGCAGCATCAGCGAGACGATCATCGCGCGGTCCGGCCAGTCTTTTTTGACCTGGGTGATTTCGCGCAGGTTGATCTCCAGGCTGCGGTCGGTGATCAGCTCGATGTTGTTGAAGCCGAGGACTTCGCGGTTCTTGCCGTAGTGCGCCGAATAGCGCGACGACACGTTGACCGCGGCCGGGTCTTCGCCCAGCGTCTTCCACACGACGCCGCCCCACCCTGCTTCGAAGGCGCGCACCACGTTGTAGGCTTTGTCGGTCGGCGGCGCCGACGCCAGCCAGAATGGGTTGGGCGATTTGATGCCGCAGAAATCGATGCTCAGGTCGGCCATGCTGCCCCCGCTTTGGTCTGGATGTCGTTGTGAATCGCGTGTGCCGCGAGTTTGCCGTGCTGTACCGCCTGCACCGTCAGGTCCTGCCCCGGCGCGACGCAGTCGCCGCCGGCGTAGACGCCTGCAACCGCAGTGCGGAAGTGGCCATCGACATTGATCTTGTCGCCCTTGCGCTCGAGCTGCTGCGCCATCGGGTCGGACAGGCCTGCCGTATCCATGCTTTGGCCGATCGCCTTGAACACGGCGTCGGCGGCGATCTCGATGAAGGCGCCGGTGCCGGCCAGGCGGCCGTTGTCCATGCGCGTCTCTTCGAAGCGCATGCCGCGCACATTGCCCGATTCGTCCAGCAGCACTTCCAGCGGCGCGGCCCAGGTGCGCATGCGCACGTAGTTAGTCTTGGCGATGTCCTGCTCGTGGTGGGTCGCGGTCATCGACTCGAAGCCGCGGCGGTACACCAGGGTCACGTCCTCGGCGCCGAGGCGCTTGATCTGCACCGCCATGTCGATCGCGGTATTGCCGGCGCCGATCACGATCGCGCGGCGCGGCACCGGCAGCGCAGACAGGTCTTCGGCCTGGCGCAGCGTGGCGATGTAGTCCACCGCGGCCATCAGGCCCGGTGCGTTTTCGCCGGTCAGGCCCAGCTCGCGGCTGGCGTTCAGGCCCAGGCCGAGGAACACGGCGTCGTACTGGCTGTGCAATTCGGCCAGCGTGAGGTTCTCGCCCAGCCTGAAGCCGTGGCGCACCTCGATACCGCCGATCGACAGCAGGAAGTCGACTTCCCGCTGCGCGAAGTCGCCGGTGAGTTTGTACTTGGCGATGCCGTATTCATTCAGGCCGCCCGATTTCTCGCGCGCCTCGAAGATGACGACGTCGTTGCCCAGCATTGTCAGGCGGTGCGCGCACGACAGGCCGGCCGGGCCGGCGCCGACGATGGCGATCACTTTGCCGGTCGATGCGGCGCGCTGGAACGGGTGCTCGGCAAAGCTGGCGTGATCGAGCGCGTGACGCTGCAGCAGGCCGATCTTGACCGGCTGGCCTTCTTCGTCGTGATTGCGCACGCAGGCGTCCTCGCACAGGATTTCGGTCGGGCAGACGCGCGAGCAGCTGCCACCCAGGATGTTCTGCTTGAGGATGCCTGCCGCGGCGCCGTGGATGTTGCCGTCGTGGATATTGCGGATGAAGCTGGCGACGTCGATTTCGGTCGGGCAGATGCGCGTGCATGGCGCGTCGTAGCAGTACAGGCAGCGTGCCGCTTCGATCGCCGCCTGGCGGCTAGTCAGCGGCGGCGCGAGGTCGGTGAACTGCTCCGCCAACGAGCCGTCGGCCACGCTGGTGCGCGGCAGGTGTTTCAGTGAGTCGATCATGTGCATCCCTGGTGTCTTATATTTATGCGAGAACCGGGGTCTGACGGGGACGCCCAGTCCCCGATGGGTCAGACCCGTACTATCTACTTCATCTGAGGAAAAGCAAATTCCGCGCCCGAGCTCGCGGTGTTCGGCCAGCGCTGCATCACGGCCTTGTGGCGCGTGTAGAAGCGCACGCCCTCTGGGCCGTAGGCGTGGTGGTCGCCGAACATGCTGCGCTTCCAGCCGCCGAAGCTGTTGAAGGCCATCGGCACCGGCAGCGGCACGTTGACGCCGACCATGCCGACCTGGATCTGGCGCACGAACTCGCGCGCCACGCCGCCGTCGCGGGTGTAGATCGCCACACCGTTGCCGTACTCGTTGGCGTTGATCAGCTCTACCGCGCTGCCCACGTCCGGCAGGCGCATCATGCACAGCACCGGTCCGAAGATTTCTTCTTTATAGATGGTCATGTCGGGCGTGACGTGGTCGAACAGCGTGCCGCCGACGAAGAATCCGTTCTCGCGTCCCGGCACCTTGAAGTTGCGGCCATCGACCAGCAGGGTCGCGCCCTGCTCGACGCCTTCGCCGATCAGTTTTTCGATGCGCTGCTTGGCGGCGCTGGTGACCACCGGCCCCATTTCGGCGCCATGCTCCATGCCGTCGCTGATTTTCAGTGCGCCGGTGCGCTTTGCCAGTGCGTCGGCCAGCTTGTCGCCGGCGTCGCCGATCGCGACCACCACCGAGATCGCCATGCAGCGCTCGCCGGCCGAGCCGTAGGCTGCGCCCATCAGCGCGTCGACCGTCATCTCCATGTCGGCGTCGGGCATGACGACCATGTGGTTCTTGGCGCCGCCCAGCGCCTGCACGCGCTTACCCATTGCGCTGCCGCGCGCGTAGATGTATTCGGCGATCGGGGTGGAGCCGACGAAGCTGATCGCCTGCACGTCGCGGTGATCGAGCAGCGCGTCGACGGTGACCTTGTCGCCCTGGATGACGTTGAACACGCCGTCCGGCAGGCCGGCTTCCTTGAGCAGCCTGGCGTGCAGCAGCGACGGCGACGGATCGCGCTCGGACGGCTTGAGGATGAAGGTGTTGCCGCAGGCGATAGCGACCGGGAACATCCACATCGGCACCATCACCGGGAAGTTGAACGGGGTGATGCCGGCCACCACGCCGAGCGGCTGGCGCATCGCCCAGGCGTCGATGCCGCGCGCGATCTGGTCGGTGAACTCGCCTTTGAGCAGCTGCGGAATGCCGACCGCGAATTCGACGATCTCGATGCCGCGCGCGACTTCGCCCTGGGCGTCGGAGAAGGTCTTGCCGTGTTCGCGCGTGAGCATCGCGGCGAATTCGTCGGTGTGCTGCTGGCACAGCTGCAGGTACTTGAACAGAACGCGGGCGCGCGCCAGCGGCGGCGTGTTGGACCAGGCCGGGAACGCGGCCGACGCGGCGGCGACGGCGGCATCGACTTCGTCGGCGGTGCCCAGCGCGACGCGCGCGCATGGCTCGCCGACAGCCGGATTGAACACGTCGGCGTAACGGCCGCTGGTGGTATCGACCTTGTGGCCGCCGATGAAGTGGGTGATGGTGTCGAGGTTGCTCATTGTGTGCTTTCGGTCAGTCGAGGTTTTTCAATACGGTGGCGAGCTTGCCGAACAATTCGTCGATGTGCTGCTTGTCGATGATGAGCGGCGGCGACAGGGCGATGATGTCGCCCGTGGTGCGAATCAGGATGCCGTCGGCGAAGGCCTGCTTGAAGGCGGTGAAGGCGCGCACGCCAGGCTTGCCGGGAATCGGCGCCAGTTCGATGCCGGCGATCAGGCCGATGGTGCGGATGTCGATCACGTGCGGCAGGCCCTTGAGCGAGTGCACCGCGTCGGCCCAGTACTGCTGCACTTCCTGGGCGCGGCCGAGGATGTTCTGCTCTTCGAACACGTCCAGCGTGGCCAGCGCCGCGGCGCAGGCGACCGGGTGGCCCGAGTAGGTATAGCCGTGGAACAGTTCGATGCCCGGCGGCGCGTCCATGAACGCGTCGTGGATATGCTGCTTGCTGAACACCGCGCCCATCGGGATCACGCCGTTGGTCAGGCCTTTTGCGGTGGTCATCATGTCCGGCTCGACGTCGAAGTAGTCGGCGGCGAACGGCGTGGTCAGGCGGCCGAAGCCGGTGATGACTTCATCGAAGATCAGCAGGATGCCGTGCTTGGTGCACAGCTCGCGCAGGCGCTTCAGGTAGCCTTTCGGCGGCACCAGCACGCCCGTCGATCCGGCGACCGGTTCGACGATGACGGCGGCGATGTTGGAGGCGTCGTGCAGCGCGACCAGGCGTTCGAGTTCGTCGGCCAGGTTCATGCCGTGTTCAGGCTCGCCGCGGGTCCAGGCGTTCTGTTCGAGGTTGTGGGTGTGCGGCAGGTGGTCGACGCCGGGCAGCAGCGGGCCGAAGCTCTTGCGGTTGCCGCCGATGCCGCCGACCGACAGGCCGCCGAAGCCGACGCCGTGGTAGCCGCGCTCGCGGCCGATCAGGCGGGTGCGTGTGCCCTCGCCGCGCGCGCGGTGGTAGGCCAGCGCCATCTTCAGCGCCGTGTCGACCGCCTCGGAGCCGGAGTTGGTGTAGAAGACGTGGCCGAACTTGCGGCCGCTGTATTCCATCAGGCGCTCCGCCAGGTCGAAGGCGGCCGGGTGGCCCATCTGGAAAGTCGGGGCGAAGTCGAGCTGGCCGATCATCTCGCGCACGGCCGAGACGATTTTCGGCTGGGCGTGGCCGCACGGCACGCACCACAGGCCGGCGGTGCCGTCGAGCACGCTGTTGCCGTCGACGTCCTTGTAGTACATGCCTTCAGCCGAGACCAGCAGGCGCGGGTTGGCCTTGAAGTCGCGGTTGTTGGTGAACGGCATCCAGAATGAGGACATCGATGCTGGGCGGGATTCGTTCATTCGACTCTCCAAAGATTTTGACGGCTAAAAAAATTATTTACCAGTTGGCAAAATGATGGTGCAATAATAGTCAGCAGATTACCACTGGCACATATACACAAACGGCAAAAGCGGCCAACCGTATCGGTAATGCGGGCAGTACAGTTTTGCGCAATGCAGCAATAGGGACACTCGATGGCGGATGCTGAAAATATTCCTGCTGGAAATGGGCCGGCGGCCTGGCCGGTGCTGGCGATCGACCGCTCGAAAAGAGGCAGCCTGGTCGATCAGATTGTGGCAGCGATCGCGCAGATGGTAAACCGTCGGGAATTACGGGTAGGGACCAAGATGCCGTCGGTGCGCCAATTCGCAAAGTCGAATGGCGTCAGCACGTTCACGGTGGTCGAATCGTACGACCGGCTGCTCAATGTTGGACTGCTTTCGTCGCGCCGTGGTTCCGGCTTTTTTGTCGCGCGCAGCGAAACGGCGGCAGCGCCGGCATTGGCGCTGGCGGCTTCGCCGACCGCGATCGACGCGCTCACGCCGGACCTGTATTCGGGCGTATCGGACGCGCTGCCGGTGGGCGCCGGCTGGCTGCCGCCCGAGTGGTACGGCGAGACCACCATCCTCGACGCGGTGCGCCACGCGATGAAGATCCCGGCCAACCGCCTGCGCGGCTACGGCCATCCGCTCGGCTTCCCTACCCTGCGCCAGCACCTGGCGACCACGCTCACCGAGGACCTGTTCGCGGCCGAACCGGACCAGGTGCTGCTGACGCATGGCGCGACCCACGCCTTCGACCTGATCCTGCGCACCCTGACCAAGCCGGGCGACACGGTGTTCGTCGAAGATCCCGGCTACAGCAACCTGACCTCGCTGATCCGCCACCATGGCTGCATCCCGGTGGGCATCCCCCGCGGCGCCGACGGCATCGATTTCGCCGTGCTGACGGCGCGCGCCGCCGCGGCCCAGCCCAAGCTCATGTTCGTCAACACGGTGCTGCAAAACCCGCTCGGCACCTCGCTGCCGCAGGCGCAGGCGCACCGGCTGCTGGGGGTGGCCGAGCAGTTCGACTTCTGGCTGGTCGAGGACGACATCTACCGCGAACTGGCGGCGCCCGGCGAAGCGTCGCTGGCGGCGATGGACGGGCTGCGCCGCGTGATCCGGGTCGGCAGCTTCTCCAAGACGCTGTCGCCGGTGCTGCGGGTCGGCTCGATCTGCGCGTCCAATTCGCTGGTGCCGGAACTGCTGCGCGTGAAGATGCTGGCCGGCCTGACCACGTCCGAAATCAACGAGCGCGCCGTGTACCACGCGGTGTCGGCGCGGCCTTACAAGCGGATGGTGGAAAAGCTGGTCGACCAGCTGAAATCGGCGCGGGAACGCACGACCGAACGGCTGCTCGAGGCGGGCATGGCGCCGATCGCGAAGCCGCGCGGCGGCATGTTCGTCAGCGCCGGCTGGCAATGCGCGCCGACGTCGGAATGGAACGGCAAAGTGATCGCCGACCAGGCGCTCAAGGCCGGCATCCTGCTGTCGCCGAACGAATTTTTCATGCTGCGGCCATCGGAATCGGTCTGGTTCCGCTTCAACGTCGCCTACGCCGGCGACTCGCCCGCGCTGATCGACTTCCTCAAATCGATGAAGGCCTCATGACCATCACCAAGATCAAGCGGCAGACGCTCAATCGCGACAAGCTGGAGGCCGACATCGTGGCCGAAGCGGTGCGCGTGTTCGCCGAATGCGGCTACGAAGGGACGTCGATCGCCACCGTGGCCGACAACGCCGGGCTGTCGAAGCAGAACCTGATGTATTACTTCCCGACCAAGCAGGCGCTGTACCAGCGCGTGCTGGACGACGTGCTGGACGAATGGCTCACGCGCATGGACCTGCTGGCCGATCCGGCGCAGGAGCCGAGCGACATGCTGCGCGCCTACGTGCAGGCCAAGCTGCGCTTCTCGCGCGAGCATCCGCTCGGGTCGCGCGTGTATGCGATGGAGGTCATCAGCGGCGCGCCGCTGTACGGCGAGCAGATCCGCGATCGCGTGGTGCCGCTGGTGCGCAAGGACATCGAGGTGTTCGAACGCTGGATCGCCGAAGGCCGCATCGCGCCCGTCAACGCGACCCACCTGCTGTTCGCGATCTGGGCCATGACGCAGTCGTACGCCGACTTTTCGGCGCAGATGGCGCTGGTCCTGAACCGCAAGCAGCTCGCGCGCAAAGACTTCGACGACGCCGAGCAAATGATCGTCGAGATGGTGCTGTGCGCGGTCGCCATCAAACCAAAGGGAGACAGCAATGCCAGTGTTTGACATCGGGACCATCGCTACCGAGCGGCTGGCGCTGCGCCTTCTGACGCCGGAGGACGCGCCCGCGATGTACGAGATATTTTCCGATCCCGAGGTGATGCGCTACGGCGCCGGTTCGCCGTGGACCACGATGGAACAGGCCGATGACTACCTGGTCAAAGGCGCCGAAAACCTGGCCAGCGGGACGGCGCTTCGTGTCGGCATCGTGGTTCAGGCGAGCGGCATGCTTGTCGGCCAGGCCGCGCTGTGGGCGTTCAGCGAGCAGAATCGGCGCTGCGACATCGGCTATTCGCTCGCCCGCGCGCACTGGGGCAAGGGCTACGCCGGCGAAGCGGTGCGCGCCCTGCTCGGATTCGGATTCGACCGGCTCGACCTGAACCGGGTGGAGGCGGACATCGACCCGCGCAATGCCGCTTCGGCGCGCGTGCTGGAGCGGCTGGGATTTCAGCGCGAGGGCTACATGCCGGAACGCTGGATCGTCGGCGGCGAAGTGTGCGATACGGTGTTCTACGGGCTGCTGCGGCGCCACTGGAAAGCTACGACCTGACCTGGTTGCGGCCGCCGTTCTTCGCTTCGTACAGCAGGCGGTCCGCCGCCGAAATCAGTTCGCGCAGCGTTTTGGGCGCATCGACGGCGAAGTCCACCGACGCGACGCCGATGCTGGCGGTGATGCTGGCGCCGGGCAGGATCACGGAGCCGGCGAGCGCGGCGCGCAGGCGTTCGGCCAGCATCACGCCGCCCTCCAGCGTGGTTTCGGGCAGCACCAGCAGGAATTCCTCGCCGCCGTAGCGCACCACGCTGTCGATGCGCGCGCGCGTCATGCCGGTCAGCAGGCGGCCGAAATGGGCCAGCACCAGGTCGCCGCCGAGGTGTCCATGCTTGTCGTTGACCTGCTTGAAATGATCGAGGTCGCACATGATGACGGTCAGGTTCAGCTTGAAGCGCTGGGCGCGCGCCAGTTCGGACTCCAGCAGGTCCTGCTGCAGGTAGTTGCGGTTGAAGCAGCCGGTCAGCGTATCGTGGAGCGACATCTGGTGCAGCACCGACTGGACGCGGTACTCCTCGCGCCACACGATTTGATAACGGCGCGCGGCGACGGAGCCGAAGGCATTGGCCAACAACAGCAGCATCGACATCGTCAGCAGTTCCGACGCGTTCAGCCTGCCCATCGTCAGCACGATCGCGATGAATCCGGCCGTGGCGGTCAGCGCAATCGCGAACGAATACATCAGCCGATTCGGGATATACAGGTAGACCACGATGAGCATCAGCGCCATCGACATCGCATGCCAGGCGATTTCGTTCGGCCGGTACACGACGACCAGCTGGAACGCGAGCAGGCCGACGATTTCGGTGGCGCAGGCGGCCAGCCGGGTCGCCGAGACCGATTGCGGCCGGAGGTAACTGAGGACGCATCCGGCGCCCGCGGTCAGCGCCACCAGCAGGCGCGCAAGCAACAGCAGGCCGGCGTCGCCGCCGTAGCCGAGCACGCTGAAATCGGTGAGGCTGAAGGCAACGTAGAAACAGGAACAGAACAGCAGCGTGGAGCGCAGCTGCGGCCCGATTTTCTCCAGCTGGCGTTGGTTGAAGGCGGCTTCGTACTGCGCGTCCTCAAATTCGCCGCGGCGCGGCGAAATGACAGCGGCGGCTGGATCGGATGGCAAGCTGACAGAAATGAGATCGCGAACCGCTGAATTCATGAGGACAAGTCACGTATGTATATTTGGTACAAATTATATAGCATCTTGTTACCCGTAATAAATTATCATTCACAGATCGAAACACGCCGAACGGCGCCCCCGCCGCCCCATTAATCGGCCCGGAACACCGTTTATCCCATGGTTTGCGCGCTTCATCGGACCGGCATGTCATTCGCCGCGAGCACTTGCTAAAGTCCAGTCATCGACAACCCACCCCTGGAGCATCCGTATGAAAAACGCCACATTCGCGTCGCTGAACGAACTGCTGGACGAGATCGGCCGCTCCCTGATGCACGCCGTGCGCCAGGGAGCGCGCGCGGTCGGCCGGATGTCCTGGCCCCAGCTGCTGGCCGCCTGCGTCATGCTGGCCCTGGTGCTCACCATCCTGCCGCTGGCGATTTGCCTGTTCATCTTCTTCATGATCGTCAAGCTGGCCGTGGCCGCGATCGTGATCAACACACGGCGCAACAAGGACTGATCATGAGCGCATCGCACCTCAACCGCGGAATCGACCTGCTGCGCGAAGCGGCCGACGTGGCCAAGGCAACCTGGTGGCGCTTCTTCGACTGGGTCGCAGTGGTCGAGTGGCGCCAGCTGCTGATCATCTGGGCGTTCGCGCTGGTCGGATTCGGCATGCTGCAGGCGCCCGAAGCGGCCGTCTGGTTCATCTTCGTCTCGTTCGCCATCAAGGTGCTTGCCGGCGGCAAGCGCAAGGCCGAACTGGACGCCGCGGCCGCCGACCGCAAGGCCGACGCCGCAACCGTCGAACGCAAGCTGACCGAGGCACAGATGGCGACCCTGCAGGCGCAGGTCGAGCCGCACTTCCTGTTCAACACCCTGGCCCTGATCGGCCAGCTGATCGAGACCGATCCGCCCGAGGCCGCGCGCATCCATGCGCACCTGATCGACTACCTGCGCGCGACCTTGCCGCAGATGCGCAGCAACGGCGGCGGCACGCTGGGCAAGCAGGTCGAGCTGTCGCGCGCCTACCTGGCCATCATGCAGGCGCGCATGAAGGAACGGCTGGCGGTGCAGTTCAGCGTTCCCGATTTCCTCGGCAGCGCGCCGTTCCCGCCGATGATGCTGCTGATCCTGATCGAGAACGCGATCAAGCACGGGCTGGAGCCGAAGATCGACGGCGGCCGCATCGAAGTCGCGGCGCACGTCGAGCATGCGACCCTGCACGTGGACGTGCGCGACAACGGCGCCGGCTTCAATCCGCTGTCGGACGAAGGTGTCGGCCTGGCCAATATCCGCGAGCGACTGCGCCTGCTGTACGGCGCCAGCGCCGAACTGGTGATCGAGGCGCCGGCCGAAGGCGGGACCCTGGCCTCGGTGCGCGTACCCTACTCGATGATGGAAGGCGCGTGATGGTGCGCGCACTGATCGCCGACGACGAGGCGCCGATGCGCGACCAGCTGCGCGCGCGCCTCTCCGAAGCATGGCCGGCGCTGGAGATAGTCGGCGAGGCGGCCAACGGCATGGAAGCGGTGGCGATGGCCGCCGAGCATGCGCCCGACATCGTGTTTCTCGACATCCGCATGCCGGGCCTGTCGGGCATCGACGCGGCGCGCCAGCTGTACAGCCGCTGCCACATCGTGTTCGTCACCGCTTACGACCAGTACGCGATCGACGCCTTCGAGCAGGGCGCGATGGATTACCTGCTCAAGCCGGTGACGGCGGCGCGGCTCGAAACCACCTGCGCGCGGCTGCGCCAGCGCCTCGCATCGGCGCCGCAGGACATCGGCGCAAAGCTGGCCGAGCTGACCGCCGCGCTGCACACTGGCGGCGGCGCCGCGAAGCCGGCCTACCTGCGCTGGATCCAGGCCCAGGTCGGCGGCAGCCTGCGCATGGTCAGCACGCGCGAAATCCTGTTCTTCCAGTCCGACGAAAAATACACGCGGGTGCAGACCGCGCAGGCCGAGCTGCTGATCCGTAAAACGCTGAAGGAGCTGGCCGACGAACTCGATCCCGACGAGTTCTGGCGCATCCACCGCTCGACGCTGGTGCGGGTCGACGCGATCGCCTCCGTCACGCGCGACCTGCGCGGCCGCCAGATGCTCAAGGTGCGCGACTTCCCGCAAGAGCTGGAAGTGAGCCGCAACCACGCGCACCTGTTCCAGCAGATGTAGCGCAATCCGGAAAATGGCTTACCATGAGATAGTGAATTGGCCATTTCCCGGGAGCGCGCGATGCCACCAGACCCCAGCAGTACCGGCTCCACCCTGATCCCCTGCCTGCGCTACCGGGACGCCGCGCGCGCGATCGACTGGCTATGCGCGGTGTTCGGCTTCACGCGGCAACTGGTGGTGCCGGGACCGAACGACACCATCGCGCACGCGCAGCTGGCGCTCGGCCGCGGGATGATCATGCTCGGCTCGGCCAGCAACGAGGGCGCATACGGCCCGCTGGTGGTGCAGCCGGAGGACATCGGCGGCTCGGAAACCCAGACCACCTATCTCGTCGTCGCCGATGCGGACGCGGCGTACCGGCGCGCGGTCGACGCCGGCGCCACGATCGTCATCGACATCGTGGACGAGGAATACGGCGGGCGCGGATTCACCTGCCGCGACCTCGAGCAGCACATCTGGAGTATCGGCACCTACGACCCCTGGCAGCAATAACCGAGGAGAACCCCATGTCACGTCCCATGCATTTCGAAATCCAGGCATCCAATCCGCAGGCGCTGATGGATTTTTATTCGGCGCTGTTCGGCTGGGCTTTCCACAAGTGGGAAGGCGGCGATTACTGGATGATCCACACCGGGCCGGACGACCAGCCCGGCATCAATGGCGGCCTGCTGCCCCGGCGCGGACCGCCGGCCGCGGACATGGCGCCGGTGAACGCGTTCGTGTGTACGGTCGGCGTGGACGACGTCGATGCGGCGGCGGCCAAGGCGACCGGCGCCGGCGCGCAGGTGGCGGTGCCGAAGATGGCGGTGCCGGGCATCGGCTGGCTGGCCTACATCAAGGACCCGGACGGGAACATCGTCGGGATGATGCAGGCCGATCCGAAGGCGGCGTAAGGAGGCATCATGAATACGGATGAACAGGCGATACGCGAGCTGATCGACACCTGGCTGCGTGCCACGCGCCAGGGCGACGTCGACACGGTGCTGGACCTGATGACGCCCGACGTGGTGTTCCTGGTGGCCGGACAGCCGGCCATGCATGGGCGCGAAGCGTTCGAGCAAGGACTGCGCGGCATGCTGTCGACGCACGCGATCGAATCGCACAGCGAGATCGAAGAGATCGAGGTGGCGGGCGATTTTGCCTGGTGCCGCACGCGCTTGTCGGTGACCATCACGTCGAAGCACGGCAATACGCCGATGCAGCGCAGCGGGCATACGCTGTCGATTTTGCGCAAGCAGGAGGACGGCAAGTGGCGGCTGGCGCGCGACGCGAATCTGCTGGGAGCGCCGGCTTAGGCAAGCGGCGGCAACAAAGACGGGGTCAGGTCCGCCGGACCTGACCCCATGTGTTCATACGGCGATGACTTTGACAAGTTCAGGGTCCGCCACCTGCACCGGCCGAATCTTGATAGTCTCGCTGTACAGCGGCGGCATCGCATTGCACAGCGCGTGCAGTTCTTCCTCGGCGATCCGCGGCAGCACATACTGAAACTGCGCCGGATTATTCGGCGGCAGCGGTCCTTCCATCGTCGAGCCATACGCGCCCAAGTCCATGAAGCTTTGCGCGTCCGCGCCCGGTCCGCGCGCGAACACGAACGTGCCCTCCTTCGGATGCGCCAGGTGGCGCCTGACCGTCTCGCGCATTTCGGCATTCGCACCGAGCATCAGCTTGTAGCGCAGCTGCGCATACTGGCGCGTGCATTCCATGAAGGCGGTGCAGATGGCCGACTGCGCGCGCCGGCCCGGCACGCACAGCAGCAGGTTGCCGAAGCTGTCGAGCAGCGCGGCGCAGTCGCCCTCCCCGCCGTTGCGCACATCCTGCTCGATCGCTTCGCGCAGGAACGGCGCCAGGCCGGCGTCCGGCCGGTGCGGCGCGCAGCGGTAGGCCAGCGCGTTCGGATACAGCGACTTGAGCTTGCGCACCAGCGGATGCGACGACGGCAAGGTGGCCGGATCCATCAGCGCTTCGGGTGCGACGTCGGCCGAGACGAACGCCTGCACCTTGTCCGAGGTCGCCTCGATCGCCAGCGCACACAATGCCTGGGTCGGCTCGGCGATGGTCTTGCCGATGAAGAAGGACTTGGGCATGGCGCCCGATCCTTCGCGCGCGTACTCGGAAAATCCCAGCACGGCCGGATACGAGAACGCCGCCGCGGCGGCCTCGCGCAGATTGGGCGGCAACGATGGAAAGGCGGCGCTGCGGTCGTGGTTGACGCCCGCATCCGGATCGTTGGCCGCGACGACGACGTTGAAACCGGCCGCCAGGATCGCGCCGCTGCACATCGCGCACGGATCGAGCGAGGTGACCAGCGTGATTTCGGAGGGCTGCGGCAGCTTGCGGCCCTTGGCGCGCTCGGCGAAATACCAGTCGATCAGCTGGCGCTCGCCATGCGCGGTGGGATCGAATACAAGGCCGTCGCGGACCACGTTGTTCGGCACCGACTTGAGCACGTTGCCGAACTGGTCCAGCAGCACGCCGCCGACGCCGAAGGTGCCCTGCGACTTGGCGGCGATGGCTTCGCTTGCCGCGATGGCCACCGCGGCCTGGACGTCGATCGTCTTCTTCAACTTACTTCTTCAGGTCCCAGCCGCCGAACGCGTTGGGCAGTTGGGCCGCGGCGGTGGTTTCGAGCAGGTCGCCATTGAGGTTGGTGAGAATGACCGGCAAGTCGTTGCCGCCCAATTCGAGCACCACCTGGCGGCAGGCGCCGCACGGGGCGATCGGGCCGTCGGTCGCGCCGATCACGGCCAGCGCCGTGAAGTCGCCAGGCTTGTAGCCGTGCGCGATCGCGCTGAAGAATGCGGTGCGCTCGGCGCAGTTGCACAGGCCGTAGGACGCGTTTTCGACGTTACAGCCGCGGAACACCCGCCCGTCCTTGCATTCGAGGGCGGCGCCCACCTGGAAGTTCGAGTACGGCGTGTAGGCCAGCTCGCGCGCGGCGCGGGCTTCGTCGATCAGTTTTGCGTATTTCATGGTGTGCCTTTTACGGACGAATGGTGCGATACGTGATCGGGTTCGGCGCGGCCTTGACGGCGCCGATCTGGTACGCGGCCTGCACTTCGCGCACCGCCTGTTCGGCGGCTTGCTGCGTGCGCGCGTGGACCATCGCCAGCGGCTCGCCGACGGCGACCTGCCGGCCCAGTTCCGCCAGGCCCGTCAGGCCGACGGCGAAATCGATCGGGTCTTCCGGACGACGGCGGCCGCCGCCCAGGCTGACCACCGCGAGGCCCAGCGAACGGCAGTCGGTCGCGGTGGCGAAGCCGGCTTGCAGCGCGGGGACCGGCACGATGACTGGCGCGGTTTCCAGGTAGGCGTCGGGACGATCGACCAGGTCGGCCGGGCCGCCCAGCGCGGCGACCATGCGCGAGAAGCGCTCGGCCGCTTCGCCCGAATCAAGGCCGGCCTGCAGCTTGGCGCGCGCTTCGGTGTCGTTGGCCGCCAGCTTGCCCAGCACGAGCATCTCGGCGCACAGCGCCATCGTCACTTCGTGCAGGCGCGCAGGGCGCGACTTGCCGGTCAGGTAATCCATCGCCAGGCGCACTTCCAGCGCGTTGCCGGCGACCGGTCCGAGGGACTCGTTCATGTCGGTCAGGATGGCCGAGGTGCGGGTGCCTGCGCCGTTGCCGACGTTGACGATGCTCTCGGCCAGTTCGACCGATTTGTCGAAGGTCGGCATGAAGGCGCCGGTGCCGACTTTCACATCCATCACCAGCGCGTCGAGGCCGGCCGACAGCTTCTTCGACAGGATCGAGCCGGTGATCATCGCGACCGATTCGACGGTGGCGGTGGTGTCGCGGATGCTGTAGAAGCGCTTGTCGGCCGGCGCCAGTTCTGCGGTCTGGCCGATGATGGCCACGCCTACTTCGCGCACGACCTTGCGGAACAGCGCCGGATCGGGCACGGTGCTGTAGCCGGGAATCGAATCGAACTTGTCGAGCGTGCCGCCGGTGTGGCCCAGGCCGCGTCCCGAGATCATCGGCACGAAGCCGCCGCATGCGGCGATCATCGGCCCGAGCATCAGCGACACCACGTCGCCGACGCCGCCGGTCGAATGCTTGTCGACGACCGGACCTGGCAGGTCGAGCGAGCGCCATTCCAGGACCTGGCCCGAGTCGCGCATCGCCAGCGTGAAGGCGACGCGCTCGTCCATGTTCATGTCCTTGAAATAGACGGCCATCGCGAGCGCCGCGATCTGGCCTTCGGTGGTCGCGCCGGTGGTGATGCCGGCGACGAAGGACTGGATCTCCTGCGCGGTCAGGGCTTCGCCGTTGCGCTTTTTACGGATGATCTCTTGATTCAAAAACATAAATTCTCGCTTTCAATAAGAAACCCGGTATCAGGCTGCATTCCTGAACACCGGGTCAGACCCGTTTTTTGTACGGGCGGGCCGCCCTCGGGTATTAAAACAAACGTGGCCAAACAAATCGGACCGCATTTTCATGCCGGCGGGCCGCCCTTCGGTATTTGAACAAGGGGGTCTGACCCCGCTTGTTTATTTAAACGCCGTAAGGGATCCAGACGTTCTTGACCTGGCTGGCATGCGCCAGCACCGCGCGGCCGCCGGCCTGCTTGGCGCTGTACCAGTCGCGGCCCTTGCCGCCGCTTACCCAGGTGCGCTTGAGCGATTCGGCCGACAGGCGCTCGACTTCGGCGCAGCCCTCGGCCGAGCCGTCGTGGCGCCACACCGCGTCGACATCCGAGTGCGACGCCAGCGTACGCGCCAGTTCGTCGGCGCTGCCGGTCACAATGTTCAGCACACCGCCTGGCAGGTCGGACGTATCGAGCACCTGGTACAGGTCGGTCGCAGCCAACGGATGCGCTTCCGACGGCACCACGATCACGCGGTTGCCCAATGCGATTGCAGGAGCGACCAGCGAGATGAAGCCCAGCAGCGGCGCTTCGTTCGGGCAGATGATGCCGATCACACCGACCGGCTCGTTCAGCGCGACGGTGATGCCGTGCATCGGCGGCTGGTGCGCCAGGCCGTCGTACTTGTCGGCCCACGCGGCGTAGTAGAACAGGCGCTCGATCGATGCCTGCACTTCCTTCTCAGGATTCTTCGAACCGGTCATCGCGGCCAGGCGCGCGGCGAATTCGTCGGCGCGGATCGCGAGGTTTTCGGCGATGTAGTACAGCACCTGCGCGCGGTTGTGCGCGGTGGCCTTGGTCCAGCCGGTCGCCTTGTGCGCGGCTTCGACAGCATTGCGGATGTCCTTGCGGTTGCCTTCGCCGACATCGGCCAGGAAGGAGCCGTCGGCGCCGGAGATCGCACGGCTGTAGGCGCCGTCTGGGCGTGCCTGCTTGCCGCCGATGTACAGCTTGGCGGTGCGGTCGACCGCGAACGGGTTGCCCGACTCCGACGACTTGACCTTGCCCTTGGCTTCGACCACCGGCAGCGCCGGACGCGCGTCTTCCGACAGCGCGGTCATGTACTCGTACATTCCTTCCTTGCCGCCTTCGCGGCCGAAGCCCGATTCGCGGTAGCCGCCGAAGCCGCATGCGGCGTCGAACTGGTTGGCCGTGTTGATCCACACGACGCCGGCCTTGATCTGCGGCGCGATGTCGAGCGCGAGGCTGATCGACTCGGACCACACGCATGCGGCCAGGCCGTACACGGTGTTGTTGGCCAGCTGGACTGCTTCAGCCGGAGTGCGGAAGCTCATGGCGACCAGCACCGGTCCGAAGATCTCGGCTTGCGCTACGGCGGCCGAAGTCGAAGCGCCGGTGATCAGGGTCGGCAGGTACCACGAGCCGGCTTCCGGCATGCCGCACGACGGCTGGTACACGGTGCAGCCTTCTTCGCGGGCCGATTCGACCAGCGCGTGGATGCGCTGCTGCTGGATCGGATCGACCAGCGCGCCGACGTCCATCGACTTGTCGAGCGGCGAGCCGACGCGCAGGTTGTCCATGCGCGCGCGGACCTTGGCGAGGAATCGCTCTTCGACCGATTCCTGGATCAGCAGGCGCGAGCCGGCGCAGCAGACCTGGCCCTGGTTGAACCAGATCGAGTCGACCAGGCCTTCGACGGCCGCGTCGAGGTCTGAGTCTTCGAACACGATGAACGGCGACTTGCCGCCCAGTTCCAGCGACAGCTTCTTGCCGCTGCCCGCGGTGGCCTTGCGGATGATGCGGCCCACTTCGGTCGAACCGGTGAAGGCCAGCTTGTCGATGCCCGCATGGTTGACGATCGCTTCGCCCACGCTGCCGTCGCCGGTCACGATGTTGACGACGCCGGCCGGCACGCCGGCCTGCACGCAGATCTCGGCGAACAGCAGCGCGGTCAGCGAAGTGAATTCGGCCGGCTTGAAGACGATGGTGTTACCGGCGGCCAGCGCCGGCGCGATTTTCCACGCCAGCATCAGCAGCGGGAAGTTCCAGGGGACGATCTGGCCAACCACGCCGACGGCGCGGTAGTCGGCGAATTCTTCCGACTGCAGCTGGGCCCAGCCGGCGTGATGGTAGAAGTGGCGCGCGGCCAGCGGCAGGTCGGCGTCGCGGGTTTCGCGGATCGTCTTGCCGTTGTCGAGCGTTTCGATGACCGCGAACAGGCGCGAATGCTTTTGCAGCAGGCGTGCCAGCGCGTACAGCACGCGCGCACGGCCATGGCCGCCCAGCGCGACCCAGCCCGGCTGGGCGCGGCGCGCCGCCTCGACGGCGCGGTCGACGTCGGCCGACGTGGCCTGGGTCAGCTGCGCCAGTTCCTTGCCGTCGGCAGGGTTGGTCGAGGCGAAGGTGTCGGACGCCTCTGTCCATGCGTTGTCGATGAACAGGCCGAATTTGCGGCCATGCTGGTCCAGCCAGGCTTGCGCTTCTTTGGTGCTTTCCGGGGCTGGGCCGTAATCCATGGTAGTGAGAATCTCGTTGATAGTTGGCATGACGAATCCGTTGGTATTTATGGTTGCGCGTGGCGGTGATTCGCCGAGTAATTGCCGGTGACGTAGTGTTCGAGCTGGCGTTCGATGTCGGTCAGCAGGCTCGATGCGCCAATGCGGAACAGGTGCGGCTCGAGCCAGTCGCGGCCCAGTTCTTCCTTCATCAGCGACAGGTACTGCAGCGCGCCCTTGGCCGAGCTGACGCCGCCGGCCGGCTTGAAGCCAACCTGGAAGCCGGTCTGCTCGTGGTATTCGCGGATCGCGCGCACCATCGTCAGCGCGACCGGGATGGTGGCGTTGACGCCTTCCTTGCCGGTCGAGGTCTTGATGAAGTCCGAGCCCGCCATCATGCAGACCCACGACGCCTTGGCGACGTTTTCCAGCGTGACCAGGTCACCCGTCGCGAGAATCGCCTTGACGTGGGCGTCGCCGCAAGCCTGGCGGTAGGCGACCATCTCGTCGTACAGCGCTTGCCAGTTACCGTTCAAGACGTGCTGGCGGGTGATGACGATGTCGATTTCGGTGGCGCCGGCGGCGACCGACAGTTCGATCTCGCGCACCTTGGTTTCCATGCTGGCCAGGCCGGCAGGGAAAGCGGTCGACACCGCGGCGATCGGCAAGCGGCCCTTCAGGATCTTGACCGCCGGCTGGATCATCTCGTGGTACACGCAGACGGCGCCGGTGGTCAGGCCCTGCACGCCCAGCGCTTCGACCAGGTCGGTGCGCAGCGGACGCATCGCCTTCATGCACAGGCGCTCGACGCGGCCCGGCGTGTCGTCGCCGCCGAGGGTGGTCAGGTCGATGCACTTGATCGCCTGGACCAGCCACGCGGCCTGGTATTCCTTCTTCACCGTGCGGCGATTCGCCAGGCTGGCGGCGCGGCGGTCGGCGGCATTGCGGTTGACCTTGATCTGGTTGACCCAGCCGAGATCGAGGCCAACGGCCTCATTGCGTTTGAAATCGTGTGGTTGGGTCATAGCAGAGGTGTTCCGTTGGAGAGAGGTTTGACGCCCAGGTGTTTGGCCAGCGTTGCGCCGATGTCGGAGAACGTTTTGGAAACCGGCAGCGCGCGCGACGCTACGCCAGGGCCGAAGAAAATCATTGGAATGTGCTCGCGCGTGTGATCCGAACCAGGCCAGCTCGGATCGCAGCCATGGTCGGCGGTGATCACCACCAGGTCGCCTTCCTTGAGCTTGGCGATGAATTCCGGCAGCCGCGCGTCCATCTCGTGGAGCGCGTTCGAGTAGCCGGCGATGTCGCGGCGGTGGCCGAAGGCCTGGTCGAAGTCGACGAAGTTCACGAACGTGAGCGACTTGTCGCCCGCCTCGTCGGCCACTTTCAGCAGCGCGTCGAAGAGCGCCATGTTGTCGGCGCCCTTGACCACGCGCGAGATGCCCTGCGCGGCGAAGATGTCGCTGATCTTGCCCAGGCCGATCACTTCGCCGCCTTCGTTCTTCACGTGGTCGAGCAGGGTCGGCGCCGGCGGCGGCACGGCGTAGTCGTGGCGGTTGCTGGTGCGGCGGTAGTTGCCGTTCTCGCCCAGGAAGGGACGCGCGATCACGCGGCCGATGTTGTACGGCTTGACCAGTTCGTAGGCCGCTTCGCAGACCGCGTACAGGCGATCCAGGCCGAACGACTCTTCGTGCGCGGCGATCTGCATCACCGAGTCGCCCGAGGTGTAGATGATCGGCTTGCCGGTGGCGACATGCTCGTCGCCGTGCTTGTTGATGATGTCGGTGCCGGACGCGTGGCAGTCGCCCAGGAAGCCCGGCACGCCGGTGATTTCCTTGAGCTTGTCGGTCAGCTCCGCCGGGAACGACGGCACGGTGCGCGGGAAATAGCCCCAGTCGAAATTGACCGGCACGCCGGCGATTTCCCAGTGGCCGCTCTGGGTGTCCTTGCCGGTCGACTGCTCGTGCGCGACGCCGTACGCGCCGGTGAAGCCGTCGCGCTGGTTGAAGCCGGCCGCCCATTCGCCGCAGGCGATGTGGGCCGCGGCGGCCAGGCCGAGGCGCTCGAGGTTGGGCAGCGACATCGGCTTGCCGGAGTCAAAGGCCCAGCTGGCGATGTGGCCGAAGGTATTCGCGCCGGTGTCGCCGAATTTGTCGGCGTCGGGCGCGGCGCCCAGGCCGAAGGAGTCAAGCAAAAGTATGAATGCGCGGGACATGGTATGCCTCGTTAGTGTGTGACGATCAGGCGTCGGCGCGCGGCGTCTTGGCCACGTTTTCCAGGAACGCGAGAATCAGGGTGACCAGGTCCTTGGCGCCGATCGCGGCGTACTTCAGGGTCTGCTCATGCGACAGCGGGAATGGCGACATGCCTTCGGCCAGGTTGGTGATGACCGACACGCCGGTGACCTTCAGCCCACAGTGGCGGGCCGAGACGACTTCCGGCACCACTGACATGCCGACCACGTCGGCGCCCAGCTTGGCCATCGCGCGGATCTCGGCGGCGGTCTCGAAGTTCGGGCCCGGGTAGGCGATGAACACGCCTTCGTGCAGGGTGATGCCCTTGTCGGCGGCGGTCTGCTTGACCAGCCCGCGGATGTCGGCGTCGTAGGCGTTGGCCATGCTGAAGAAGCGCGGGCCGAAGCGGTCGTCGTTCGGGCCGATCATCGGCGTGCCTGGCAGCCAGTTGATATGGTCGGTCAGCGCGACCAGGCTGCCGGCGTCGACTTCGGTGCGCAGCGATCCGGCGGCGTTGGTCACGAACAGCATCTCGCAGCCGAGCAGCTTCATGGTGCGCACGGCCGACGTCATCACGCCCATGCCGTAGCCCTCGTAGAAGTGGCCGCGGCCTTTCATGCAGACGACGTCGACGCCGGCCAGGGTGCCGAGCACCAGTTCGCCGGCGTGGCCGTGCACCGTGCTGATCGGGAAGCCAGGCAGTTCGTCGAAGCCGATCGACACGGCGTCGGTCATCTGCTCGGCCAGCACGCCCAGTCCGGAACCCAGGATCATCGCCACGCGCGGCGTGAATCCAGGCTTGCGCGCGCGGATCAAATCGGCGGCTTCGAATGGGGTGTTGTTGGACATGCGATTTCCTTGTTCGGTGAGAGGAGCTTCAATCAGGGTGGAAGGCGCGGGCACGTGAGGCCAGCCTAGTATTATAACTATGCATGAAGTTGGATATGTATGGCAAATACCCTTTTTCTTCGCTATTTATATATACTCGATATAAATCGGCGCACTCCGTTGGCCCGGCGCGACAGCACGGACCACCCCACTCCGACCGGGAAGCGATCAGTGATTGACATCAATTCAACAACTGTCTACCATCAAAAACAAATGTTTTTGAAAAGCGTCCCGTGACCGAGCCGTCGAAAAAAGACCAGTTGTACGAGCTGATTCGTGCGAACCCTTTCATCTCCCAGCAGGACCTGGCGGTGCAGTTGCGGCTGTCGCGCTCCGCGGTGGCCGGCCATATCGCGGGCCTGATCCGCGAGCGGCGCCTGCTCGGGCGCGCGTATGTCCTGCCGGGGAAGCGGCCGATCGCCTGCGTCGGCGCGGCCAACCTCGATCGCAAACTGCGTTCGCTGGGCACGCTGACGATGGGCACCTCGAATCCGGCGCGCCAGGACGAGTCGTTCGGCGGCGTGGCGCGCAACATCGCCGAGAACCTGGCGCGTCTCGGCGCCCCGGTCGCGCTGACCACCGCGATCGGCAGCGACTCGTCGGGCCGCGCGCTGCTGGCGCACGCCGAGGCGGCCGGGATCGACACGCGAGGCACGCTCAAGCTCGAAAACACCTGCAGCGGCACCTATACCGCGGTGCTGGACGATCACGGCGAAATGCTGGTCGCGCTGGCCGACATGGCGCTGTATGACGCGCTCACGCCGGCCTTCCTGGCCGAGCGCGCGCCTTCCGCCCTGCCCGCGCTGACCATCGCCGACCTGAACCTGCCGCTCGACACGGTGGCCGCGCTGATCGCCGAGGCGGCGCACGGCGCGGCGCCGCTGGTCGTGGTGGCGGTGTCGCAGCCGAAAATGGCGCGCCTGCCGCTCGACCTGCATGGCGTGCGCCTGCTGATCCTGAACCACGGCGAACTGGAGACCCGCATCGGCAGGAAGATCGTCACCGACGCCGACCTCGCCGCCGCCTGCGCGCTGGTGCGCGAGCAAGGCGCGCAGGACGTCATCGTCACGCGCGGCGGCAAGGGCGTTGTATATAGCCGCGCCGACGGCGTGAACAAGCTCGAAGCGCCCGAGGCGCGCATCGTCGACGTCACCGGCGCCGGCGATGCTTTCGCGGCGGCCGTGTGCTGGTCGCTGTTCCAGGGCAGCGAAGACCTCGAGCTGGCGTGCCGGCGCGGCCTGAAGCTGTCGGCCATGACGCTTGAATGCGAGGAGACGGTCTGCCCTTACCTGGACATCGACAGCCTCGACGAGATCCACAGCTTCGGCGGCGTCGCGCCGCAACCGTTCAACGCCCTTTACCAAGAATGACCATGCAGCAGTTCCTCTTGTTCTCGCCCGAAGTGGCGGCAGCGCGCGCAGCCGGAAAGCCCGTCGTGGCGCTCGAATCGACCATCATCTCGCACGGCATGCCGTATCCGCAGAACGTCCAGATGGCGCGCGAAGTCGAGCAGTTGATCCGCGACGCGGGCGCCGTGCCGGCCACCATCGCGATCATCGGCGGGAAGATCTGCATCGGCCTCTCCGCGGAACAGCTCGAACAGCTGGGCACCTCGCCGGACGCGATGAAGGTGAGCCGGCGCGACCTGCCCTTCGTCGTCGCCTCGCACCGGCTGGGCGCCACCACCGTGGCCGCGACCATGATCTGCGCGGCGCTGGCCGGCATCAAGGTGTTCGTCACCGGCGGCATCGGCGGCGTGCACCGCGGCGCCGAGACCAGCTTCGACATCTCGGCAGACCTGCAGGAACTGGCGCGCACCAGCGTGGCGGTGGTGTGCGCCGGCGTCAAATCGATCCTCGACATCGGCCTGACGCTCGAATACCTGGAAACCCACGGCGTGCCCGTGATCGGCGTCGGCCAGCCGGGCTTCCCCGCCTTCTTCACGCGCGAGAGCGGCTTCAAGGCCGACTTCCAGATGGACGGCGCGCTGGAGCAGGCCGCGTTCATCCAGACCAAGTGGGCGCTGGGCCTGGCCGGCGGCGTGGTGGTCGCCAATCCGGTGCCGGAAGCGTTCGCGATGCCGAAGGAAGAAATCGACCGCATCACCGGCCAAGCGCTGGCCGAGGCGGGACAGCGCGGCGTGACCGGGAAGTCGGTGACGCCGTTCCTGCTGGCGCGCATCAAGGAGCTGACCGGTGGACGCAGCCTGGCCACGAACATCGCGCTGGTCAAGCACAACGCGGTCGTCGGCGCGCGCCTCGCCATCGCGCTGCACGACCTGCCTGGCCTGCAACCGATCTGAGAACCCGTCCATGTCCATCGACCTGAAACAGCTGAAATACTTCCTCGCCGTCGCAGAAGAAAAGAGCTTCAGCCGCGCGGCCGAACGGCTGCACATTTCGCAGCCGCCGCTGTCGCAGCAAATCATGAAGCTCGAGAGCGAGCTTGGGGTGAAGCTGTTCGCGCGCACCACCCGCACGTTCGAGCTGACCGTGGCCGGCAAGGCGCTGATGGCCGAGGCGTCCGACCTGCTGGGGCGCATGCGCATGACGATCGACACGATCCGCCAGATCGACCGCGGCGAAGTCGGGCGCCTGCGCGTGGGCATCGTCGGCTCTGCGATGTGGGGGCCGATCCCCAGCCTGCTCGAAGAATTCCAGACCAAGTTCCCGCGCGTGACGTGGACCCTGCACGAGTCGGGGCCGAACGTGCAGTACGAGGCGCTGCGCGCCAAGCAGATCGACGTCGGCTTCTGGCGCGAGCCGCGGCTCGATCCGGACGAACTCAAACACGATAACCTGCGCCAGGAACTGTGCTTCCGCGAGAACGTGTGCGTAGCGGTCAACGAGCACCATCCGCTGGCGGTGAAGGGTCACGTGGAGCTGATCGACATTGCCGACCAGCCGATGCTGACGCTGGCGCTCGACAAGTCGGCGTTCCCGCGCTACCTGATCCAGTGCTGCGTCGACGCCGGCTTCCAGCCGTCGATCTTCCAGGAAGCGACCGAGCCGCAGACGCTGCTGGCGATGGTGGGCGCCGGCCTGGGCGTGGCGCTGATGCCCGAGACCACCAGCCGGATCGGCTGGCCGGGCGTGATCTTCTTGCCGATCAAGACCGACCCGCCGTCGGCCAACCTGTACATCGCCTACACCACGCAGGACGACGCGCCTGTCGTGCGCGCCTTCCTCAACATCCTCAACCCGGTCGCGCACCAGATCTGAGCACCCGGGTTTGACCCGACCGGATCAGCCCCTTGGAAGCCACACTGTCAGACCCTTCCTATGCCACTTCCGAAATATTGGGGTCAGACCCCGGGGTTTGTTCCAATATATTTCGCAAAAATATAAATCATCAAGAAAAATCGTATTTGCCATACATATTGCCATTGATGCATAGTTCATACTGGAATTACACTCGATACAATCGGTAACTACTTCTCGCGCTCAGGCCTGACACAATCCGTGTCGGCGACGTGGAATCGCTGGCTTTGCCTGTTTAGTTACTATTAAGCTACACAGTCCCTCCCAACGCAGCCGTTGCGCCGGGTACAATATCGATATTCCAGGAGCCTTCATGAAATTAAAGCAACTTAGTATCACGATCGCGGCGCTGTGCGTCGCTGCCAGTGCCTCGGCTGCCGACCCGAAACTGGGTATCGTTTATGACGCCGGCGGCAAATTCGACAAGTCGTTCAACCAGTCCGCCTTCGAAGGCGCCAACCGCTTCAAGGCGGAGACGAAGATCAACTACATCGAAGCGCAGGCGAGCAGCGACACCCAGGCCGAGCAGGTGCTGCGCGGCCTCGCGCGCAAGAAGCTCGACCTGATCGCGGCGATCGGCTTCTCGCAGACGCAGGCAGTGCAGAAGGTCGCGGCGGAATTCCCGAACGTGAAATTCGTGTTGATCGACAGCGTCGCCAAGGGCAACAACATCAATTCCGTGCTGTTCCGCGAAGAAGAAGGCTCCTACCTGGTCGGCGTGGCGGCATCGATGGCGTCGAAGTCCAAGAAGCTCGGCTTCGTCGGCGGGATGGACATCCCGCTGATCCGCGCCTTCGCCTGCGGCTACACACAGGGCGCCAAGGCCAACAACCCGAAAGTCGAAGTCCTGCAGAACATGGTGGGCACCACCAGCGCGGCCTGGAACGATCCGGCCAAGGGCGGTGAGCTGGCGCGCGCGCAGTTCGATCGCGGCGTCGACGTGGTGTTCGCCGTTGCCGGCGGCAGCGGCATGGGCACGCTGCAGACCGCGAAGGAAAAAGGCAAGCTGGCGATCGGCGTCGACTCGAACCAGAACTACCTCCACCCGGGCACGATGCTGACCTCGATGGTCAAGCGCGTCGACGGCGCCATCTACGACTCCTTCATGTCGGTCAAGAACGGCACCTGGAAACCGGGCGTGACCTACCGCGGCCTGAAAGAAGGCGGCGTTGATTGGGCGCTCGACAAGGACAACCGCAACGTGGTCTCGCCGGAGATCGAGAAGAAGGTCAACGAAGCCAAGGCAGGCATCATCAGCGGCAAGATCAAGGTGATCGACTACCGCGAAAAGAGCAGCTGCCCGGTCTGATTTTTTTGTATTAACTGAAAGCGCGCCGCACCGGCCAGCCCGGTCCGGCGCGTTTTTGATGCATTTACCCTTACCTACTGATTCGCTATGCAGCCAGCCGTAGAATTTCGCAATATATGCAAGGCCTTCGGCCCGGTGCAGGCGAACGCCGACGTCAGCTTTTCCATCGCCAAAGGTTCGATCCATGGCGTGATCGGCGAGAACGGCGCCGGCAAGTCGACCCTCATGAGCATCCTGTACGGCTACTACAATGCCGACAGCGGACAGCTGCTGATCGACGGCGAGCCGCGCAATATCCGCACCAGCCACGAGGCGATCGCGCTGGGCATCGGCATGGTGCACCAGCACTTCATGCTGGTCGAGAACATGACCGTGCTCGATAACGTCATGCTCGGCACCGAGGGCGGCTTCCGCCTGGCCGCGCACCGCGCCGCCACCGAAGCGAAGCTGCGCGAAATCTGCACGCGCTACCGCCTCGACGTCGATCCGCTGGCGACCATTCACGACCTGTCGGTCGGCGCGCAGCAGCGCGTCGAGATCCTCAAGCAGATCTACCGCAGCGCCAACATCCTGATCCTCGACGAGCCGACCGCGGTGCTGACCGCGCAGGAAACCGCGTCGCTGTTCGAGATCCTGCGCCTGTTCAAGGAGCAGGGCAAAACCATCATCCTGATCACCCACAAGCTGGGCGAGATCATGGAGATCACCGACCAGGTGACGGTGATGCGTGCCGGCCGCGTGGTCGGCGCCGTCGCCACCGCGACCACATCGAAAGAAGAACTGGCCAACATGATGGTCGGCCGCCCGATCCAGAGCGAACTGCCGCGCGCGCCGTTCAAGCCGGGCGCGCCGGTGCTCGCGGTCTCGGACCTTCAATTGAAGGACAAGGACGGCGTGCGCCTGCTGGCCGACATCGGCTTCACGCTGCGCGCCGGCGAGATCGTCGCCATCGCCGGCGTGTCCGGCAACGGCCAGAGCGAATTGATGGAGATCCTGTCGGGCATGCGCCTGCCGACGTCGGGCAAGGTCGAGATGCTGGGCAAGGCGCTGCCCTTCGCCGGCCGCCACGACGCCGACGGCCTGCCCGCCACGTTCCGCAACCTGGGCATCGGCCATGTGCCGGAAGACCGCCTGCGCGACGGCGTGATCAAGGATTTCTCGGTCGAGCAGAACACCGTGTTCGGCTACCAGGACCGGGTGAAGAACCGCTGGGGCCTGTTCGATTTCGGCGCCATCGCCAGGCGCTGCGCCGGCCTGCTCAAGGCCTTCGATGTGCGCCCGGCCAATCCGGACCTGCGCATCGGCCTGCTCTCGGGCGGCAACCAGCAGAAGGTGGTGATCGCGCGCGAAGTGTCGGCGGCGCCGAAGCTGATGCTGGTCGGGCAGCCGACCCGCGGCGTCGACATCGGCACCATCGAGTCGATCCACACCCAGCTGCTGAAGATGCGCGACGAAGGCGTCGCGATCCTGCTGGTCTCGGTCGAACTGGAAGAAGTGCGCGCGCTGGCCGACCGCATCATCGTCATGTCGGGCGGCCGCATCACCGGCGAATTGAACATCGAAGAATTTGACACCACCCGCATCGGCTTGCTGATGGGCGGGATGCATACCTCATGAAAACGACTGAACTTCCACGCTGGGCCACCGCGGTCGTCCTGCCCCTCCTGAACCTGCTGTCGGCGCTGCTGGTCGCCGCATTGGTGATCCACCTGCTCGGCGAGAGTCCGACCGAGTCGATGGGCATCCTGATCAACAGCGCGATCATCAATCCGGAAGGCCTGAGCTACACCCTGTTCTACGCCTCCACGTTCATCTTTACCGGCCTGGCCGTGTCGATCGCGATGAAGGCCGGCCTGTTCAACATCGGCAGCGAAGGCCAGATGTATTTCGGCGGCCTGGGTCTGACGCTGGCCATGCTCGCCCTCGACGGCACCCTGCCCGGCTGGCTCCTGATCCCGGCCGGCATGGTGGGCGCCGCGCTGTTCGGCGCCGCCTGGGCCTTCATCCCGGGCTACCTGCAGGCCAAGCGCGGCAGCCACGTGGTGGTCACCACCATCATGTTCAACTTCATCTGCGCCAGCCTGATGAACTTCATCATCGTCAAGTACCTGATCCCGGAAGGCCAGCAGAATCCGGCCAGCCGCGTGTTCGCCGCCGCCGCCGAAATGCCGCGCCTGAACCAGTTTTTCCCGATCCTGGGCGACACCCCGCTGAACATCAGCTTCCTGCTCGCGATCTTCGCGCTGGTGGTGTACGGCGTGATGGTGTGGCGCTCGTCGTGGGGATACCAGCTGCGCGCCACCGGCCTCAATCAGCACGCGGCGCACTACGCCGGCGTGAAGATCAGCCGCATGATCATCGTCGCGATGCTGGTGTCGGGCGCGCTGGCCGGCCTCGCCGCGGTCAACTCGATCATGGGCTCCACCCATTACCTGTCGCTGAACTTCCCCGCCGGCGCCGGTTTCGTCGGCATTGCGATCGCGCTGATGGGGCGCCAGCATCCGGTCGGCATCTTCCTGTCGGCGGTGCTGTTCGGCGCGCTGATCCAGGGCGGATTCGACTTGTCGCTGGAAAAGCCGAACATCCCGCAGGAGACCTTCATTTTCATCCAGGGCCTGATCATCCTGTTCTGCGGCGCGATGGAGAACTTCTACGCGCCGGCGATCCTGAAACTGATCAACGTCGGCAAGAAAGGATAAGCCATGTTTGAAGATCTCCATTTAGCCAGCATCGTGGTCTCGACCATCCGCAATGCGCCGGTGCTGATGTTTGCCGCGATGGCGGGCCTGTTCGCCGAACGCAGCGGCGTGATCGACCTGGCCCTGGAAGGCAAGATCCTGGCCAGCGCGTTCGCCTCGGCCGCCGTCGCCTTCACCACCCAGAACGTCTGGTACGGCGTTGCGGCAGGCGTTGCCGTGTCGGCCGCGTTGGCGATGGTGCAGGCATTCGTCAGCATCACGCAAAAAGGCAACCAGCTGGTCGCGGGCATTGCCATCAACATCGCGATGAGCGGGCTGACCTTCGTGCTCGCGCAGTTCTTCTACCAGCAGGGCGGACGCACGCCGGACCTCGGCCAGGCGCGCCTGTTCGACGTGGTCCTGCCGGGCACCGCCGCGCTGGAAAACGTTCCCTTCATCGGCTGGCTCTACGGCCACGTGATCGGCGGCCATTCGGTGCTGGTGTACCTGGCGTTCGCGCTGGTGCCGCTGGTGCACTGGGTGGTCTACCACAGCCGCTTCGGCCTGCGCCTGCGCGCCTGCGGCGAGAACCCGCACGCGGCCGACGCGGCCGGCGTCAATGTCGAAGCGACCCGCTACATCGCGATGCTGATCGCTGGCGTGCTGTGCTCCTTCTCGGGTGCCTACCTGGCGATCGTGCAGAGTGGCTTCTTCTTGCGCGACATGTCGGCCGGCGCCGGCTACCTGGCCCTGACCGCGCTCGTGTTCGGCAACTGGCGCCCGATGTTCACGGCGCTCGGCTGCATCATGTTCGGCTTCTTCAGCGCCGTGCAGATCCAGATGGAAGGCGTCGACCTGCCGGGCGTGGGCCGCATCCCGGGCTCGCTGATCCAGATGATTCCGTACGTCGTCACCGTCATCGTGCTGGCCGGCCTGATGGCCAAGTCGGTAGCGCCGAAAGCGATCGGCAAGCCGTTCGTCAAATCGCGCTAAACACCGGGGCTGACCCGAAGTGCGGGTCAGACCCCATACGCAAAAAAATGGCGCCATCGGCGCCATTTTTTTATCATCGTTTATTGCGCGCTGACGGAATCCCGTTCCGACCGGCCCAGCGTCCAGCGTACGCCGACGCCGAACGAGGCGCCATTGCGGCCCTTGACCAACGGGCTGTCCAAATTAGCAGAACCGGCGTAGCTCTCCTCGCGCGCGTAGGCATACACCCTCACATCCGGGCGGAAACGATAACTGACCGACGTGCCCGCGCGCAGCAGCATCAGCCCACCGGAGGCACTGTACGCGGGCCGCGCGGCGGTGGCATACTGCGGCGCCACGTCGTACAGGTAGCGATTGATGCCGCGGTCGCCAAACACCGCGCCCAGGCTCACGTCGTAGCCGAACGGGCTGCCGTTCTCGCGCGTGTCCCACACCAGCCGCGGCTCGAATGTGGTGCCTTGGCGCCGCACGCCCGCATGCACTTCGAACACCGCGCGCAGCGGCAGTTCGATGCGCAGGCGGCTGCTCGGCGTGGGGTTGGCGATCAGGTATTTCAGGCGGGGGCCGAATTCGACCAGAAGCCCGAGGTCGGGCATCCCGTCGCGCACCGCCACATCATGCGATGGCAACGACCCTGCAAAGCCGACATCGAAATCGACCCGGTCCGTGTGCACCACGCGGGCGCCGATGCCGCCCTGGTCGGTGCGGATCACCTCGCCGCGATAGACGAAAAATGGCAGCGCCAGCGCACGGTTGGTTCGTTCCGTCGCGCCCGGATAGGCCGGCGAGGTGACGGCGGCAGCGACCACACCTGCTTCCCACAGCGGCAAGGTCTGCGCGGTCGCCGCCACGCTGGCACAGAACGCCAGCCCGCCGATCAGCGTGCGCTTCATCAGTTAGGCCAGATGGCTTGCAGCAGTGCGGCCAGGTGGTAGCCGCCCTTGATCAGCTGGGTCTTGGCGATCGCGGAACTCGGCACCGGATAGTTGGCCGGCACTTCGATGTTCCAGTTGTAGTAGACGTCGCCCTTCTTGCTGACCTGGCGGTTGCCGGGTCCGAGGGTGACGTCGGCGTAGGCAAGCTTCGACACCACCAGCGCGTCGTCGGCCCACTGGTACGGCCAGGTCACCGGATCGCCGCTGTTCTTGACCACGCCCGGATTGCTGGCGATGACAGCCTCCGCGAACTTCTCCGGCGTGCGGGTGCCGATGCGGCGCATCGCGTAATCGACCGAGGTCGAATCCCAGTACGAGTGGAACGGCTTGGTCAGCGCGCGCGGCACGCCTTCGCGCGGCTTCGGGTTCTCGCCTTCGATCTGCTTGCCCATGGTGGCGACCTTTTCATCGTCCATCAGGAAGTTGTTGCCGCCGCGCGAATCGAAGATCGCCACGGTGTCAACGTCGGTGTGCTTGTTCGGCACGACGAACTTGCCGTCGGCGCCAACGAAGGCCGCGCCCACGTGCAGCGGCTGGTGGATGTCGCCGGTCATGTGGGTGATCAGCAGCAGCGCTTGGCGCTTGCTGAAGTTGTGCGGGTTGAGCGCCGGATCGGTCTTGCCCTGCAGGACGGCGATGGCCTGCTTGAGCGTCTGCACGATGTCTTCCGGCGCGGTTCCGACGTCGCCGTCATGGTAGTGGTCCTTCTGGAACGGCACGTCGGTGTAGTGGTATTCGCTCGCCTTCGGATTGGCCGCCACGTAAGCAACCATTTCCGGCGTCTGCGGACCGCAGTAATTGCCCTTGACGCAGTCGGCCCAGTTGGCGACCGACTCCAGGCTTTCGCCCGGCTGCAGCAGCGCCGCGACCTGCTTCTCGGCGTTGCTGCCCTTGATCAGTTTGTCGGCGATGGCGCCGACGGCGCGGTGGCCGTCGTTGCCCCATGCGAGGGCGTCGACGGAAACGAATGCGCTTGCCAGCGCGAGTACACAAGCCAGTTTTTTCATGTTCGCTTTTCCTTATTTGATGCGTTCGATACGAGGGGCCGGCGCGGCCAACGATGCCGCCGCGCCTTCGCGTTCTTTTTTGACCAGCAAGCCGATGAAGGCGTCCAGGTCGATGATGTTGGTGTCCTTCTTGTTGGTCGCGCTGGCGAACATCGGGTAACCGTCTCCGCCTTCGGCCAGGAAGTTGTTGGCCACCACGCGGTAGGTCTTCCGGTCGTCGAGCGGCGCGCCGTCGATGCGGATGCTGCCCGGGACCACCTTGCTGCCCCGTGGCCGCGTATCGTCCCACTGGTAGCGCAGGCCGCTCGATACCTGCAGCATCGAATGCCCATCGTGGTCGCCAGGCCGCAGGAACTGCTGTTCGAGCAGGCCGCGGATCTGCGCGCCGGTCATGTCCATCACCACCAGCGTGTTCGAGAACGGCAGCACGACCTGCGCCTGGCCGAAGGTCGCAACCAGGTTGTCGCCGGCGTCGAAGTCGGCGCGCATGCCGCCGACGTTCATGAAGCCGACCTGCACGCCCTGCGCGCGGGTGGCTTCGACGATGGCGTCGGCGATCAGGTCGCCCAGCGGCGTCTCGCCTGCGGTATTCGCCTTGCGCCCGACGCTCTTCGAGGCCACGCGCGCGACCGGGCGCGCCAGCGCCGCCGTGCTGCGCGCCTTGACCGACGCCAGGAAGGCCGATACGGCCGGATCGGCCGGATACTGGTTCGCCAGCACCGGCACGTTGCGCACGCTGACGTCCTGCACCGCGCCGCTGGCCGGATCGACCTTCAGCTTGATGCGCGAGAGGACGTGGCCGCCCATCTGCGCCTGGGTGATCGTGCGGCCGTCGACCTTGCACTGGAAGCCCTTGTGGGTGTGGCCGCTGACGATCAGGCGGATCGCCGGATCGAGCTTGCGCGAGATGCCGACGATCGGGCCCTTGAGCTGGCTGCAATCGGGCTGGTCGAACGGCTCGGGCGTGCTGCCGCCTTCGTGGATCAGCACCACGAACGCGGTCGCGCCCTGCGCGCGCGCTTCAACAGCCGCCTTGTTGATCGCCTCCGCTTCGTCGATGAAGGACAGGCCGGCGATGCTCGACGCCACCACCACCGACGCGGTGTCTTTCAGCACGGCGCCGATGAAGGCGATCTTCACGCCCTTCACGGTCTGGATCGAATAGGCTGGGAAGAACGGACGGCCGGTGCCATTGTCGATCACGTTCGACGCCAGGTAGGTGTAGCGCGCGCCGCGAAAGTCGGGCGCGTACTTGCAAGCCTTGGCCGGCTGCGCCGCCGTGGCGCAGCCGCCAGTCTGCTTGCGCATCAGCTCCACGCGGCCCTGGTCAAATTCATGGTTGCCGACCGAGGACACGCGCAGTCCCAGCATGCCCAGCGCGTCGACGCTCGGCTCGTCAGCCCACATCGACGACATCGCGGGGCTGGCGCCAACCAGGTCGCCGGCGCCGACCAGCAGCAGGTCCTTGTCTTCCTTGCGAAATGCCTGCAGCGCCGCGGCGATGTTGTCGATGCCGCCGGCCGTGGTGGTCACTTCCTTGCCGTCGGCCGCGCTCTTGTAAGTGAACTTGCTCGCTTCAAGGTGGCCGTGGAAGTCGTTCAGGCCGACCAGGTTGATCTCGACCGGAGCGGCCGGCGCCGGCGCGCGCGCGGCGCAGCCGGCCAGCGCCAGCGATACGGCCATTGCAATCGCGGTAATTGGGGAACGCAAGATCATGGTTTGTAAGTACTTAGTTAATCGGAAATGAAAAACAGGCCCGAAGGCCTGTTGGATTATGCACTGTTCCGCATGGCGCCGATACGGCTGGCGCCACGCGGCAGGGAACAATCTTAGATGTCCACCGACAGGGTGACCGACGCGAAGCGCGGGGCGCCCAGGTAGTAGCGCAGCGTGCCGGTCGAGGTCACAGCACCCGGGAATGGCGTGGTGTTGGTGATCGCGGTCGACGACGGATTGCGGTACTGCTTGTTGGTGATGTTGCTGAAGTTGAAAGTCAGCTTCGGACGCTTCAGCAGGCCGTAGTTGGCGAAGGTGTAACCAGCGTCGACACCGAACGTGGTGTAACCAGGCGCCTTCTCGTCGTTCACCAGGGTCGACTGCTGTTCGCTGGTCGACTTGGCCTTGACGCGAGCCCAGAATGCGTTCTGCGAGTACTCGAGCGACAGGCCGGCCTTCAGGCGCGGCGAGTTAGGCAGTTCCTTGCCGGCCGTCGGCAGAATGCCGGTCAGCGTAGGCGTTGCAGCCACGATCTGCATGTTGTTCTGGATTTCGCTCTTCAGGTAACCGAACGAACCATACAGCGCCCAGCCGTTGATCGGCATGTTGTTCATTTCGATCTCGAAACCCTTGGTCTTCACATCGCCTACGTTGGTGTAGATCGACGCATTGGCCACTGGATCGAACGCCGTCGCCTGGCGGTTCTTGAAGTTCACGCCGAAAGCGGTGAACGTGGCGATGAAGCGGTTATCCTGGTGACGGTAGCCGATATCGGTGTTCCACGAGGTCTCTTCACGCACGTCGCCGGCCAGTACTGGCGAACCATTGATGATCTTGACGTTGGTGCCGACGTTCGAGAACACGAAGTTCGGTGGCGCCTTCATGTTCTTGGCGACGCTGATGAACACCTGGTCGTCGTTGGTGATCTTGTAGCGGGCGCCGAACTGCGGCAGGATGGTCTTGTAGGTCTTGACCATCTGGTACGTCGCGTTCTGATTGCCTTCGCTGGCGTAGTTCGTGAAATCACGCTTGATGTGCGGCGTGCGCAGGCCGATGTTGACCAGCGCCTTGTCGTCCAACATGCTGATGGTGTCCTGCACGAAGCCCTGGTAAGCAGTCGAGATGGTGCGGTTGTCGCGGCTCTCGAACGGGGTGCCGTCAGGACGCACGATCTTGTCCTGCTGCAGCCACCAGTCGTAGGTGCCATCCTGGTTGACCTTGACCATCGGGCCGGTCTGCTGGTGGGTGGCCTTCTCGTACCAGAAACCGGCCAGCAGTTCGTTGTTGCCGATGGTGTGGGTGACCGAGGTGGTGACGCCAGGACGCTGGGTGCGGGTGACCGACGCGTTGGCGACCAGCACGGTGTCGAGGGTGTCGCCGTCGCCGTTCAGGTCCACCGTCGCGGTGTTCTTGTTGGTGGCGCGGTTCAGGAACGCGGCTTCCGACTGGGCGCGCTGCTGGATGCCGCCGTTGCCGAAGCCATACCAGTAGTAAGGAATGATCTTGATATCGGTGCCCTCAGCCAGGCGGAACTTTGCCGTTGCCGAGAAGATGCCATTGCGGAATGGGTTGTTGAACAGGCCGTAGTACGGCGGCGTCTGGGTCGCTTCCTTCTGCACGGTGCCCTTGACCGGGGTCAGGTGGCCGACGAAGGTTGGCGAGGTATCGTAGAAGTAGCCGTTGTTATTGATTTCGCTCAGCGTCAGGTTGTTGATGCTGTTGTTCTTTGCATCGTTCCACAGCAAGGTGGCGGCGATGTAGTTGAAGCGATCCCACTCGTAGCTGAAGCCGGCGTCGATGTGTTCGCGGTGACCGGTGCCGTAGCCCTTCCACTTGTCGGTCTCGGCGTTCGAGTACGAAATGAAGGCTTTCGAGCGCTTGTCGCTGAACAGGCCGGTGTCGAAGCGCACGAAGGTCTTGTGCATGGCCAACTGGCCGATGGTTTGCATCATGCGCACGCGCTGGACGTTCTCCGGCTTGCAGGTGACGATGCCGAAGTTACCGCCCGATGCGCCAACCTGCGGCGAATCGACGTCGGTGGAGCCTTGGGTGACGAACTGCGAGCAGGTGTTTTCCTGGTCGACGTATTCTTGCGGGTAGACAGCGAAGTTACCCGAGTCGTTGACCGGCACGCCGTTGATGGTGGCGCCGATCTGGTCGCTGTTGAAGCCGCGCAGCGACAGGCCGCCGCCGAACAGGCCGGTGGCGTCGTAGTTGTAGCTGTTGACCGATGGGAGCATCTCCAGGGCTTCGTACGCGTTGCCGGTTGGGCGCTGCTTCTCGAGTTCCTCTGCAGTGATGGTGGAGCGCGCTTTTGGCGCATCTTCCGTGACCATCAGACCCATACCCAGCTTTTTGCCGGTAATGACAACTTCAGCTTTCGGCGCGGTCGCCGAGACTTCTTGCGCATTGGCCGACAGGCTCACGCACGCCAGCTGGCATGCCAGAGCGATCAGGCTCAGACGCAGCTTAGGTTGTTGATGAAAAGCGGATTGCATTAAGAACTCCCTAGAGTGTTATTGTGAATACGACATCTGCAAGCTACACACACCTGCGGCAAAAAAGAACTTTTCCGGTCAAGGCCCTGCGCGGCGCAGCGGAGCGTATCGCCCTCGCGTGACACCGGCATGACATGATCTTATTAACGACCTGCACCCATTAAAGTTGCCAACTGAACACTATCGGCAAGTTGCTCAACAACTATGCATTAAGGGCACATTGTTGACAAATACCATTTCATTTCAATATTTATATGCCAAAAATATAAATGACGCGAAATGTCCGTGTTTCTTGTCGTGACCACCGACAACAGGTGGCAGGAGCGTCAAGGCGCGATTATAAGGGCTGCATTCCCCAGTGAAATCGTTTCACTGGGAAATATTAAAAAGGCGCTATGGCAGTGCGAATTGTGTAGCGGGATGACCACAAAGTTGTGGCTTTGTCCATCTTTTCGGAAGGGCTGTATGGACGCGGCGCGGCCGAAAATGGGGCCGGGTCCGCAGGACCAGGCCCCGGATTGCGCCGACGCGCTCAGCGGCGGGTGCGCGCAGCTTCGCGGTCGAGCACCGCGATGTCGGCTTCGAACTTGCTGAAGCGCTGATCGAGCTGGCGCTTCAGCCGCTGCTTCTGCGCCTCCGGCAGGAAGGCGTAGCGCACGCTGTTGTACGACAGCTTCTTCACCTCGGCGTAGTCGGGACGGTAGCGGCTGGCAAACAGCATGTACTCGTTCGACAGGTCGTGGCGCGTCACGCCCGCATCGTCGGTCGAGATGACGAAGGGCACGCCATGCTTGCGGTACAGCGTCACCGGATGGTTCTCGCCGCGCACGCCGTTGATGAAGTCGTTGCTGGTCAGGTTGATCTCGACCGGGATGTCGGCCTCGCGCATCTTTTTCATAATGCCCAGCACGTTGCTCTCGTGCGCCAGGTCGATGCCGTGGCCGATGCGGTCGGCGCGGCCCAGCGCCAGCGCCTGGTCGATGTGGAACTTCAGGCCTTCCGGGGCCACGTCGCCCAGCGCCAGCTCGCCCGCATGCAGCGCGACCTTGACGTTCGGATATTGTAATTTCAGGAACTGGAACATCTTCATGTGCAGCGTGTAGTCGCGCATCGACACCATCTGGCTTTCCTGGCCGACGATGTTGACGCCGACGATCAGCTCGCTCTGGCCGGCCGCCTTGAAGCCGGCCACCATCGACGAAAACACCTGCGAGGGCGCGAGCAGGCGCAACACGTAGGTCTGGTAGCGCATGGTGAAGTTGGCGTCGTCGATGCCGGCCGCGGCTTGCGCGACGCTGGCCACATAGTCGTCGATCCTGCGCTGGAATCCGGCATCCTGGTTCAGCTGGGCGAGCTGGATACGCATCAGTTCGGTGAGGGCCGCGTCGTCCCCGGCCTGCCAGGCGAAGGCGTCGAATTTCGGGTCGGTGGAAAACGGCGCCATCTTGAACATCGTTTCGATGTAGCCGACGTTTTCGGCGATGGCGCGCTGCTTGAGGGTTTGCAGGCCGTCGTTGAAGTTGGCGTTCGACACCGGGCCGAAGTAGCCGAAAGTCTGGAAGAACTGGCGGTCCGGCGGCGGCTGCACCGCGCCGTGGTTGCGGAAGTCCTTGGAGGACCAGCGCTGCAGCAGCTCGCGGTAGGCGGCGTCGTCGGCATACACTTCGCTTGATGACAGGCAGTTGCGCTGGCCGGCCGGCAGCGCGCGCTCGGCCTCGATCACGGCCTTGCTGGTTTCGATGCGGTAGGTGGTCTTGTTGACGCAAAAGCCCTGCTTGTCGAGGAAATCGACGTACTGCTCGGCGTACAGCGCGCCGGAATAGTGATGGTGCAGGTCGCCGCCCTTCGGCATTTGCGAAAAGAACATCGTCAGTTCGGCCAGTTTCGGATCGTGACCGCCGACCAGGCTGGCAAAATAGTGCGCCGTGGCCGCTTCGTTGCCCGTGGCAGGACCCTTGGCGCCCGCGTCGACGGCGAAGCCCGCCAGGGCCAGGGCGACCATGGCGCCGCTTAATGTCTTGTGCATTCGATGTTCTCTCGGTGAAGTTTGTGCGTGCTGCGCGGCTACTTTATAGCCTTCATGCCTAGTTTGCAACACGCCGCCCGATGTTGCTTTTTAGAACCATTTATCGCCGTTGCGCGTTATAATATGTCCGAGTCCGACGCCCGTGCGCGGACGAAATTTGCGCCTTCCTTGACCCCGACGGGTTGACGACGGACAACACATCATATCTACTGGTGAATGCGCCGCCCAGACGCGCGCCTTCCACTTTTCGTCATTCGATCGGGGCTTTAATTCATGTCGAACGCCAGGTTCCTCAGTCCGGAGCTGTTCAAAGCCGTGAAGCGCGATGTGGCCAAGCACATCAAGAAAAAGCTGCGCGGCATGGAAATCGACGTGACCGACATGGAGCTGCACAATTCGACGCAGACCAGGACGCTGCGCGTATACGTGACGCTGAGCCGGACCACCAATCTGAAGGCGCTGTACCTGGCCGAGTCGATGATCTGCAAGGAGCTGCAGGACGAATTCTCGATGCAGCCGCATGCGTTCTACTGGCGCTACCTGCCGGAAGAAAAAGCGGCCGAGCAGCAGGCGCCCTCCCCGACATCCGCAACCTGACCCACACTGCCATGGCCAATCAAAAAATATTAGTAGTGGACGATTCCCTGTCGCAGCGGCTGGTCCTGAACGCCCTGCTGACCAAGGAAGGGCACCGCGTCATCATGGCCAACGACGGCGAGGAAGCGGTCGCCAAGGCCAAGAGCGAGCTGCCGGACCTGATCATCATGGACATCGTCATGCCGGGCCTGAACGGTTTCCAGGCCACGCGCGCGATCACCAACGACGAGACCACCTGGCATATCCCGGTGATCCTGTTGACCAGCAAGGACATGGATTCGGACCGCGTCTGGGCGCTGCGCCAGGGCGCGACCGCCTTTCTCAACAAGCCGCTGGACCACGTCAAGCTGCTCGACCTGATCGAGACGCTGGCCTAAGCCGCGGCCCAACACCTGGGGTCAGGTCCAACGGGACCTGACCCCGCCTTGGACGCTATCGCTGGTGAACCATCCTGCCGCCTGAATACGTCGCGGCGATCGCCCGATCGTCCCCAAGCAATGCCAGCGCAAACAGCAGCTCCTCCAAATTACTCAGTTCCCCGCTGCGGCGCGCCAGCAGCGGCGTCGCCTGCGGATCGAGCACGATGAAGTCGGCCTCGGTCCCCGCCGCGAAATTGCCGATCGTCCCTTCCAGCTGCATCGCGCGCGCCGCGCCCAGCGTCGCCAGAAAGAACATTCGCAGCGCCGGCAAGTAGCTGCCCTTCATGCGTGCCACCTTGTACGCCTCGTTCATCGTCTGCAGCATGCAGAACGAGGTGCCGGCGCCCACGTCCGACGCCAGCGACAAGGGCACGCGCGCCACGTCGGCGCGCTCGAAATCGAACAGGCCGCTGCCGAGGAACAGGTTGGAGGTCGGGCACACCGCCGCTGCCGACTGCGTCTCGGCCATGCGCGCGAAATCCTGGTCGTCGAGCCAGATGCAGTGGCCGAAGAAGGCGCGCGGGCGCAGCAGGCCGTAGTGGTCGTACACGTCGAGGTAGCTGCGCGAGGGCGGGAACAGCGACTTGACCCATTCGCACTCGTCGCGGTTCTCCGACACGTGGGTCTGGATGAAGGTGTCCGGATAGGCGCGCGCCAGCTCGCCCGTCAGGGTCAGCTGCGCCTCGGAGGACGTCGGCGCGAAACGCGGCGTCAGCGCGTACAGCGAACGCCCGCGCTTGTGCCATTTGCGGATCAGCTCTTCGCTGTCGCGCGCCCCGCCCTCCGCCGTATCGGCAAGGAACTCGGGGCAGTTGCGGTCCATCAGGACTTTGCCCGCCACCATGCGCAGGCCGCGCGCTTCGCTCGCTTCGAAAAATGCGTCGACCGATTCCTTGTGCACGGTGCAGTAGACCATCGCGGTGGTGGTCCCGCTGCGCAGCAGCTGGTCGAGGAAGAACTCGGCCACCTCGCGCCCGTGCGCCGGGTCGGAAAACTGGCGCTCGGTCGGGAAGGTGTAGGTCTCGAGCCAGGGCAAGAGACCGGGCGCCGGCGAGGCGATCATGTCGGTCTGCGGGAAATGCAGGTGGGTGTCGATGAAGCCGGGGACGATCAGCTTGCCGCGGTAGTCCGCGACTTCGACGCCTTGGGGCAAGGTCGGCGCCAGTTGCGCGTAGTCGCCGGCGGCGTGGATCTTGTCGCCGTCGACCAGCAGCAGTCCGTCCTCATGCCACGAATAGGCATGTTCGGCGAACGCCGGATCGGCGTGGAAGTGCAGCAGGCTGGCACGATAGGCCCGCAGGCTTGGCATTACAGTGGACATCAGGGTCTTTCTTGTTACGGTCAGCAGGAGCCTACCAGTCTAATGGGCGGTGCGCCAGCGTCGAGCCGCGCGGCCGCTTCCCACAGCATCAGCAACTGCGCCGACACCGACGCGGCGATCACCGCCGGTTCCTTGCCGGTGATGCCGGGCAGGCCGATCGGGCATGCCATCGCGTCGATGCGGGCCGGGTCGAGGCCGCGCGCGCGCAGCCGGTGTTCGAACTGCTTGCGCTTGGTGTGCGAACCGATCAGGCCGAACCAGCCGACCTGCGGCCGCGCGAGGATCGCTTCGGCCAGGCGCTGGTCGAGCGCGTGGGAGTGCGTCATGACGAGATAGCTGGCGCCGGCCGGCGCGCTGGCCACCACGTCTTCGGGCGCATCGGTCGCTTCGATGCGCACGTTGTCGGGTACGTGTTCGGGGAACAGGTCGTCGCGTTCGTCGACCCAGGTGACGGTGCACGGAAGGTGCGCCATCGCGCGCACGACGGCGGCGCCGACATGGCCGGCGCCGAACAGCACCAGGTGAGCGCGCGGCGCTTCAACCTGCGCGACCAGCCAGCGGCGGCCGTCCTGCTCCTGCATTACGTGGGTGCCGCGGGTGCGCGCGAACACCGGCGCATTCGAGCCCGCCAAATGCTTGCCATCAGCGTCGAACAACGCGGTATCAGGAGCGCCATCGAGCGCGCTCAATCGCCAGCTGTCGCTGTCGCGGCGCGCCTCCAGCAAAGCCGCTTGTTCAGGGTCGGCCAGTTCGAACGCCAGGTGCACCACTCCGCCGCAGCATTGGCCGAGGCTGGGGCCGAGCGCGAACCGCTCGAAGTGGCGCGCACGGCCGTCAACCAGCATGGCGCGGCCGATTTCGATGGCGCGCAGTTCGAGGTGCCCGCCGCCGACCGTGCCGGCCAGGCCCGCTTGCGTGACCATCATGCGGGTGCCGGATCCGCGCGGGACCGAGCCTTCGCCGATGGCGACCGTCACCAGTACTGCCGGCGTGGTGCTGGCCAGGCGCCATTCGTCCATCACGCGCCCACGGCCGCTTCGACGGCGGCGATCGATTTGATGATTTCTTCGCTGGTGGCCGGGGAATTCAACGGCGGATTGACCTTGTGGCCGCCGACCGCCGACACCGCGTCGCGGATCGCGAAGAACACCGAGAACGGCAACAGCAGCGGCGGCTCGCCCACCGCTTTTGAGCGGTGGATGCTGTCGGAGACGTTGCTGTTCTTGAATAGCTTGACGCGGAAGTCTTCCGGGCAGTCCGACACGCCGGGAATCTTGTAAGTGGACGGCGCATGCGTCATTAGCTTGCCGCCGTCGTTCCACCATAGCTCCTCGGTCGTGAGCCAGCCCATGCCCTGGATGAAGGCGCCTTCGACCTGGCCGATGTCGATGGCCGGGTTGAGCGAGTTTCCGGCGTCGTACAGCGCGTCGGCGCGCAGCAGTTTCCATTCGCCGGTCAGCGTGTCCACCACCACTTCGGCCACCGCGGCGCCGTAAGCGAAGTAGGAGAACGGATTGCCGCTCATGGTTTTCGGGTCCCAGTGCAGGTTTGGCGTGGCGTAGAAGCCGTCGGACCACAACTGCACGCGCGCCAGGTAGGCTTTCTGCACCAGTTCCGGGAAGCGCACTTCGTGGCCATTGACGTGGACGATGTCGGCGGCGAAGCGCACTTGCCCGACCTCGCCTCCATACAGTTTGACCGCGTAGGCGGCCAAACGTTCCCGGATCTGGCGCGCGGCGTCCTGCGCGGCCTTGCCGTTCAGGTCCGCGCCGGTCGATGCGGCGGTGGCCGAGGTGTTGGCGACCTTGCTGGTGTCGGTGGCGGTGGCGCGCACGTGCGCCATGTCGACGCCCAGTTCGTGCGCGACGACCTGCATCACCTTGGTGTTGATGCCCTGTCCCATCTCGGTGCCGCCGTGGTTGACCAGGATCGAACCGTCCACGTACACGTGCACCAGCGCGCCGGCCTGGTTCAGGTGCGTTACGTTGAAGGCGATGCCGAATTTGACGGGCGTGAATGCGAGGCCTTTTTTGAGCACCGGGCTGGCGGCGTTGAAGGCGTCGATCGCACGGCGCCGCGCGCGGTAATCGCTCGACGCTTCCAGCTCGGTGGCGATGGCGCCGATGACGTTGTCGACCACGACCTGGCCGTAGGGCGTGACGTTGCGCGTGTCGTCGCCGTAGAAGTTGACGCGGCGGATGTCGAGCGCGTCGCGTCCCAGGTTGCGGGCGATTTCGTCGATCACGTATTCGATCGCGATGGCGCCTTGCGGCCCGCCGAAGCCGCGGAAGGCGGTGTTCGATTGCGTGTTGGTCTTGCCGCACGCGGCGCGGATGTCGACGTCGGACAGGTAATAGGTATTGTCGAAGTGGCAGACGGCGCGCGTGGCGACGGGGCCGGACAGGTCGGCCGAATAGCCGGCGCGGGTGACCATGTCGACCTTGGCGGCGACGATGCGGCCGTCGTCGCCGTAGCCGACTTCGTATTCGTAGTGGAAGCAGTGGCGCTTGCCGGTGACGAGCATGTCGTCGTCGCGGTCGGCGCGCAGCTTGACCGGGCGCTTGAGCTTTGCCGCGGCGATGGCGGCGGCGGCGCACCACAGCGCCGACTGCGATTCCTTGCCGCCGAAGCCGCCGCCCATGCGCCGGCATTCGACCGTGATGTTGTGCGAGTGGACGCCGAGCGCGTGCGCGACGACGTGCTGCATCTCGCTCGGGTGCTGGGTCGAGCACAGCACCAGCATGCCCTTGTCCTCCTTCGGCACGGCGTAGGCGATCTGGCCCTCCAGATAAAACTGCTCCTGGCCGCCGACGTACAGCTCGCCCTTGACCGAGTGCGGCGCGCGTTCGAACGCGGCCTGGTAGTCGCCGCGCGCCAGGCGCATCGGCGGCAGCACGTAGGACTGCGCGGCCTTGGCGGCCTGCGGAGTCAGGATCGCCGGCAGTTCTTCGTAGACCACGTCGGCCAGGCGCGCGGCGCGGCGGGCCTGGTTGTGGGTTTCGGCGACGACGATGAAGATCGGCTGGCCGACGTACATCACCACGCCGTCGGCGAAGATCGGGTCGTCATGGATGATCGGGCCGCAGTCGTTGGTGCCGGGGATGTCGCCGACGGCGAACACGCCGACCACGCCGGCGGCCGCGCGCACCTTGGCCAGGTCGATCGAGACGATGCGCGCGTGCGGCTTGGCCGACAGGCCCAGCGCGCCATGCAAGGTGCCCTGCACTTCCGGTATGTCGTCGGTGTAGGTGGCCTGGCCGAGCACGTGCAGCGCGGCAGATTCGTGGGCGCGCGGAACGCCGACGGCGCTCCAGGGCTTGACGACGGGGGTATCCGCTTCGCTCATGCTGCTTCTCCTTCAGCGCGCATGGCGAACGCGTTGACCGCGCCCGCCGCCAGCGGCTGCGCGCTGCGCGTCTCGAACCAGTAACGGCGCAGCAGGTTTTGCGCGGCTTTCATCCGGTAGGCGCTCGAGGCGCGCATGTCGGACAGCGGCGCGTAATCCTGCGCCAGCATCGCCATCGCTTGCTTCAATGTGTCTTCGGTCCAGGCGCGGCCGGCCAGCAGGGCTTCGGTCTGCGCGGCGCGCTTCGGAGTCGCGGCCATGCCGCCGAAGGCGATGCGGGTGTCCGCTATAACGTCGCCATCGATGCGGAACGCGAACGCGGCGCACACCGCGGAGATATCCTGGTCGAAGCGCTTGGCCAGCTTGTAAGTGCGGAACTGCACGCCGGCCTTGGGCATCGGCACGCGCACGGCCTGCACGAATTCGCCGGCTTTCAGGTCCTTCTGCTGGTAGCCGAGGTAGAAGTCTTCCAGCGGCATGGCGCGCACGCCGTCCGGGCCGCGCAGCACCAGTTCGGCGCCGAGGGCGATCAGCCACGGCATCGAGTCTCCGATCGGCGAGCCGTTGGCGACGTTGCCGCCCAGGGTGCCGGCGTTGCGGATCGGCAGCGACGCGAAGCGCTGCGCCATCTCGGTCAGCTGCCCGGGGTAGTGCTTGCAGATGGCGGCGTAGGCGTCTTCCAGCGTGGCGCCGGCGCCCACTTCGATCATGCCGGCCGATTCGGTGATGGTTTTCAGTTCGTCGACGTGGCCGAGATAGATGATGTCGCTAACGTCGCGCAACTGCTTGGTGACCCACAGGCCGATGTCGGTGGAGCCGGCCAGCAGCAGCGCCTTCGGCTGCGCGGCGCGCACTTGCGCCAGCTCGTCGAGGGTGCGCGGCGCGTAGAAGGTGGCGCCGGCGGCGCTGTAGACGGCCATCGTATCGCGCTTGAGCGCGGTCAGTTGTTCGGCGAGGGCGGCGCGGTCGAATTCGACGCGCGGCAGTTCGCCCATGCGGTAGGCGGCGTCGATGATCGGGCGGTAGCCGGTGCAGCGGCACAGGTTGCCGGACAGGGCGTCGTCGACCTGGCAGCGGGTCGGCTGCCTGCCTTCGTGTTTCAGGTACATGCCCCACAGGGACATCACGAAGCCGGGAGTGCAGAAGCCGCACTGGGAGCCGTGGCATTCGACCAGCGCCTGCTGGACCGGGTGCAGCGCGCCGTCGGGCTGCTGCATGTCTTCGACCGAGAACAGGGCCCTGCCGTCGAGCGTGGCGGCGAACTGGATGCAGGAGTTGACCGCCTTCAACGACACTTCGCCGTCCTCCAGCGAGCCGATGACCACCGTGCAGGCGCCGCAGTCGCCTTCGGCGCAACCTTCCTTGGTGCCGGTGCAGTGCAAATCCTCGCGCAGATGCTGCAGAACCGTGCGGGTGGGCGCCACGTTGCCGAGCTCGCGGACCTTGCCCTGATAATAAAAACGAATTGGATCTGACATGCTTGCCTCGGTTTTCTCCCAGCTTACTAGGTTAACACCGGCGATCCACCCTCATATATTAGTTTTACGATGTCGGTTATATCGGATTTCGCATAAATTATGCGGAATTTTGCATAATTCAGAACGGGTGCACGGCTTTCCAGTGGTTGGCGATGTCGATCCGGCGCGCGACCCACACTTTGTCGTGCGACTGCACATAGTCGAGGAAGCGCGCCAGCGCCGCCGCCCGTCCCGGCCGGCCGACGATGCGGCAGTGCAGGCCGATCGACAGCATCTTCGGCTGGTTCAGTCCGTCCGGGTCGCCCTCGGCGTACAGCGTGTCGAACGAGTCTTTCAAATAGTCGAAGAACTGCGTGCCACTGTTAAAACCCTGCATCGCAGCGAAGCGCATGTCGTTCGAGTCGAGCGTGTACGGCACCACCAGCTGCGGCTTGACGGCGCCGTCGCTGGTCGTCACCCGCTCCCAGAACGGCAGGTCGTCGCCGTAATTGTCGGCGTCGTAGGCGAAGCCGCCGTGCTCGACCACCAGCCGGCGCGTATTGGGCGAGTCGCGCCCGGTGTACCAGCCCAGCGGCGCTTCCCCGGTCAGCGCGCGCATGATCTGCACCGCCTCGGCCATGTGGGCGCGCTCGGTCGCCTCATCGACATTCTGGTAGGAGATCCATTTCAGGCCGTGGCAGGCAATCTCGTGGCCCAGCTCGCGAAACGCGGCGACCGCGTCCGGATTGCGCTTGAGCGCCATGGCGACCCCGAAGATGGTCAGCGGCATCTTGCGCTGCTCGAACATGCGCAGCAGCCGCCACAGGCCGGCCCGCGAGCCGTATTCGTACAGCGACTCCATGCTCATGTGGCGCATCGGGAAGGCCTGGGCGCCGATGATTTCGGAAAGAAAGGTCTCGGAGGCGGGATCGCCGTGCAGCACATTGTTCTCGCCGCCTTCCTCGTAGTTGAGCACGAACTGCAGCGCGATGCGCGCCTGCCCGGGCCAGGCCGGATGGGGTGGATTGCGGCCGTAGCCGGCCAGGTCGCGGGGGTAATTGTCATAGGTGCTCATATTCACCATCATATAATGTTCGCAACACCTTGGTATATGATCGCGGCGATAACCGACATATAGGAATAAACCATGGGCAAACTCAGTACCCACGTCCTCGACACCACCCAGGGCAAGCCGGGCGCCGGCGTGCGCGTCGAGCTGTACCGCCTCGACGGCGGCGCGCGCACGCTGGTCAAGACCGACACCACCAACGCCGACGGCCGCTGCGCCACCCCGCTGCTCGAAGGCGACACGATGGCGGCCGGCAAATACGAGCTGGTGTTCGCCGCGGGCGACTATTTCGCCGCCCAGGGCGTCGCGCTGCCCGAGCCGCGCTTCGTCGACCAGGTCACGATCGCCTTCGGCATCGCCCACGCCGACCAGAACTACCACGTGCCGCTGGTGGTGACGCCGTGGTCGTACTCGACCTATCGGGGCAGCTAGGTCAGCAAGACGCCAGCCGGAGCCCGGATTTGCTATTGTGGGAATGATTGCAATCCGGGAGTTTTCATGGCGTTACACATCGTTCATTTCATCGGGCCCATCAATCACGGCTCGGCCTGCACCGTGCGCAATTTGTGCCTGCAGGCCCTGCAGGCGGGCGCCAGCGAAATCGAGCTGCACTTCTCCTCCGAGGGCGGCAACATGACCGCCGGCTTCGCGCTGTACTACTTCCTCAAGTCGCTGCCGGTTCCGTTGACCACCCACAACATGGGCAACATCGAATCGATCGCGGTGGTGATCTTTTTGGCCGGAACCAGGCGGCGCGCCTGCCCGGGCTCGCGCTTCCTGGTCCATCCGCTCAACTGGGGCTTCGGCAACCTGGTCGCCGCCGACCATTCCCGCGTCTCCGAATGGCGCGAGTGCCTGGACTTCGATGCCGAGCGCTACGCCAGCATCTACGAAGAGGCCACGCACGGCAACGCCGAGCAGGAAGACATCCGCACTCACCTGTTCGGCAATGCGCGGCTGTACACCGCCGAGCAGGCGCTGGCGGCCGGCGTCATCCATGAGGTGAGCCAGGCCAGATTGCCGGCGCACGGGACGACCTCGCACTGGTGGAACGGCTAGCCCCACACTGGACAAACTTGCAAGGAAAGCGCGGGAGCCGTAGAATTCCAAGCTCTGCGGCAGCATTTCGCCGCGCCATCCTGGGCCCGGCCCGCTGTCGATGCACCCTGCATTACTTTGCCTTCCTCCTGGCGGTGAGCCTTGAACAACGTGCCCATATGGGCCCTGGTGCTGGCCCTCGCCGTCCTGATCCTTTGCTCGGCGTTTTTCGCCATGGCGGAAACGGCGCTGATGGCGGCCAACAAATATCGCCTGCGCCACCTCGCCAAACGCGGCAACCGCGGCGCCATCACGACGCTGTGGCTGCTCGAGCGCACCGACAAGCTGCTGTCGCTGGTGCTGATCGCCAACACGCTGATCAACGCGATGGCCACCGCGCTGGTGACCACCATTGCGATCCTGTTCTTCGGCCATGACGAGAGCGTCTTGACGATCGCCACCGCCGTCGTGGCCTTCCTGCTGATCGTGTTCGCCGAAATTTCGCCGAAGGTGATCGGCGCGACCTACCCGGAAAAAATCTCGCTGGCCACCAGCGTCTTCCTCAAGCCGCTGATGGCCGCGGCCAAGCCGGTGATCTGGTTCGTCAACCTGTTCGTCAAGGTGGTGCTCAAGCTGCTGCGCATCAAATCCGGCAACGACATCCACCAGCACCGCCTGTCGCCCGAGGAACTGCGCTCGATCGTGCTGGAAGGCGGCAACTTCATTCCGCAGAAGCACAAGAGCATCCTGCTCAACCTGTTCGACCTGGAAACCATTTCGGTCGAGGACATCATGACCCCGCGCGCCCAGGTCGAGGCGCTGAACCTGGCCGTGCCGGTCGAGGAAATCAAGCACCAGCTGACCACCTGCTATCACAACAAGCTGCCGGTCTACGAAGGCGAGATCAACCAGATCGTCGGCATTTTGCATGTGCGCAAGGCGGTGGCGCTCCTGAACCAGGCCGAGGAGCTGACGGTCGAGCACTTCCGCGAGCTGCTCAGCGCGCCGTACTTCATCCCGGTCGAAACCGGCGTGTTTACGCAGCTGCAGTATTTTCAGGAAAACAAGGAACGCCTCGGCATCATCGTCGACGAGTACGGCGAGGTGCAGGGCCTGGTGACGCTCGACGACATCATCGAGGAAATGATCGGCGAATTCACCACCTCGGTGCCGGGCGCCTCGCGCAGCGAAACCTTCGGCTGGGACGCGCACGGCGAAGCCCTGCTGGAAGGGTCGACGCCGCTGCGCGACATCAATAAGCAATTAGGGCTAAATTTCCCGCTGGATGGCCCGAAGACGCTGAATGGCCTGATGCTCGAGCTGCTGCAGGAAATCCCCGAGGCGGCGATCAGCCTGAAGACGGCGAACTGCGTCATCGAGGTGGTGCAGGTGCAGAACCAGTCGATCAAGGTGGTCAAACTGAAACGGCCGGCAGGGCATAAACGGCATCATTAAATGCACCAAGCCGGTGCGTGCCATTTCGTCTACGTGGTATGCATGCCTCCTGCCTGCGACAAACGCTTTACAAAAGTAGTGCTCGGAGGCATCATCCAAGGCAGTTTCGCCCCATTTCCCGATGGTGATGGCGAATTTTCAACGTCCTTCCCTCACCCCGCGCGCATATGGCAGCTGTGATTTCGAACCCCGCTTCAGGCACTCCGATGTCGGGATTGGCGCGCGCGCTGACCCAGGCGGGGCGCCTGACCGCGGCGCAGGCCGACACGCTGCAGAAGAAAGCGGCGACCGACAAGGTGCAGTTCATCGACAGCCTCGTCACCAGCGGCCTGATCGACGCGCGTTCGCTGGCGGTGTTCTGCGCCGAGACCTTCGGCTATCCGATGATGGATCTGCAGGCCTTCAATGTGGCGCTGCTGCCGCCGAAGGCGATCGACGACAAGCTGATGCAGGCGCAGCGCGTGATCGCCCTGGCCAAGCGCGGCAACAAGATGTCGGTGGCGATTTCGGACCCGACCAACAACCAGGCGCTCGACCAGATCAAGTTCCAGAGCGAGGCGTCGGTCGAGCCGGTGATCGTGCCGCACGACGCGCTGATCGCACTGCTGGCCAGCCTGGGCAAGAGCGCCGAGCAGAGCCTTCAGGAAATGGCCGGCGAGGACCAGGACATCGAGTTTGCCGAGGACGCGCCGGTCACGGTGGCGGCGGACACGGCCAACGAAATCGAAGACGCGCCGATCGTCAAGTTCCTCAACAAGATCCTGATGGACGCGATCAACCTGGGCGCGTCCGACATCCACTTCGAGCCGTTCGAAAAGTTCTACCGGATCCGCCTGCGCGTCGACGGCGTGCTGCGCGAACACGCCCAGCCGCCGATCACGATCCGCGACAAGCTGGTCTCGCGCATCAAGGTGCTGGCCAAGCTCGACATCTCGGAAAAGCGCGTGCCGCAGGACGGCCGCATGCGCCTGGTGCTGTCGCCGGTCAAGACGATCGACTTCCGCGTCTCGACCCTGCCGACCCTGTTCGGCGAGAAGACCGTGATGCGTATTCTCGACGCGACCCAGGCCCAGATGGGCATCGACGCGCTCGGCTACGACCCGGACCAGAAGGAGCTGCTGCTCGAGGCGATCCAGCGCCCTTACGGCATGGTGCTGGTGACCGGTCCGACCGGCTCGGGCAAGACGGTGTCGCTGTACACCTGCCTGAACGTGATCAACAAGCCGGGCATCAACATCTCGACCGCGGAAGACCCGGCCGAGATCAACCTGCCAGGCGTGAACCAGGTCAACGTCAACGACCGTGCCGGCCTGACCTTCCCGGTCGCCTTGAAATCCTTCCTGCGCCAGGATCCGGACATCATCATGGTCGGCGAGATCCGCGACCTGGAGACCGCCGACATCGCGATCAAGGCCGCGCAGACCGGCCACATGGTGTTTTCGACCTTGCACACCAACGACGCGCCGTCGACCCTGACGCGCCTGATGAACATGGGCGTGGCGCCGTTCAATATCGCCTCGTCGGTCATCATGATCACCGCGCAGCGCCTGGCGCGCCGCCTGTGCACCTGCAAGAAGCCGCTCGACACCAGCCGCGACATCCTGCTGGCCGCCGGCTTCCGCGCGGAAGAACTGGAAGGCGACTGGAAGCCGTACGGCCCGGTCGGCTGCGAGCGCTGCCTCGGCGGCGGCTACAAGGGACGGGTTGGCATCTACCAGATCATGCCGATCACGCCCGCCATCGAAAAACTCATTCTGGCGCATGGCAACTCGATGGAGATTGCCGCGCAGTCGGAGGCGGAGGGCGTCAAGTCGCTGCGCCGGTCCGGCCTGATGAAAGTCAAGCAGGGCCTCACCAGCCTCGAAGAAGTGCTTGGCTGCACTAACGAATAGGAAACTCAATGGCAAGCTCAACATCGAAAGCCGGCCTGGCCCAGGTCAAGGAAAATGTCTATGCCTGGGAAGGCAAGGACAAGTCCGGCAAGACCGTGCGCGGCGAGCTGCGCGCCGGGGGCGAAGCCGTGGTCAACGTCACCCTGCGCCGCCAGGGCGTGATGGTCACCAAGATCAAGAAGAAGGTCTACCGCAGCGGCAAGAAGATCACCGGCAAGGACATCGCGCTGTTCACGCGCCAGCTGGCGACCATGATGAAGGCCGGCGTGCCGCTGCTGCAGTCGTTCGACATCGTCGGCAAGGGCCACTCGAACCCGTCGATGGCCAAGCTGATCATGGACCTGCGCAACGACATCGAGACCGGCACCAGCCTGAACAACGCGTTCCGCAAATACCCGCTGTACTTCGACCCGCTGTTCTGCAACCTGGTCGGCGCCGGCGAGCAGGCCGGTATCCTGGAAGACCTGCTGACCCGCCTCGCCGTCTACAAGGAAAAGACGCTGGCGATCAAGGGCAAGATCAAGTCGGCCCTGACCTACCCGATCTCGATCTTGGCGATCGCCTTCATCGTCACCGCGGTGATCATGATCTGGGTGGTGCCGGCGTTCAAGCAGGTGTTCGCCAGCTTCGGCGCCGACCTGCCGACGCCCACCCTGGTGGTGATGGCGATCTCCGAATTCTTCGTCGCCTGGTGGTGGATGATCTTCGGCAGCCTCGGCGCGGCGATCTATTTCTTCTTCCAGGCCTGGCAGCGTTCGCCCAAGGTGCAGCGTTTCATGGACGTCACGCTGCTCAGGGCGCCGATCTTCGGCGCGGTGATCCGCAAGGCGGCGATCGCGCGCTGGACGCGCACGCTGGCGACCATGTTCGCGGCCGGCGTGCCGCTGGTCGAAGCGCTCGATTCGGTCGGCGGCGCGGCCGGCAACGTGGTCTACCTCGACGCGACGCGAAAGATCCAGAGCGAAGTGAGCACCGGCACCAGCCTGACCGTGGCCATGCAGAACGCCAACGTGTTCCCCAGCCTGGTGACGCAGATGGTGGCGATCGGCGAAGAGTCGGGCGCGCTCGACTCCATGCTGGGCAAGGTCGCCGATTTCTTCGAAGAGGAAGTCGACGAGGCTGTCGCCGCGCTGTCGGCGCTGATGGAGCCGATGATCATGGTGATCCTGGGCGTGCTGATCGGCGGCCTGGTGATCGCGATGTACCTGCCGATCTTCAAGCTCGGTTCGGTTGTGTAAGCCACAAGGGCGGCATCGAAAGCTTTCCGATGCCGCCAGATTCCCTTGGCCGGAAGCGGCGTTGATACGCCACAGGATTGATGTTACACAGCGGGGCGCAGTGCTATCAAACGGCGTATAGTGGTTTCGCAGAGTCGCATGTTGCTTGCGATTTTGGCCACAATGGGATACGCATATGGAAACGGAAACTCAATACAAGCTGAGCCGCAGCAGAGTCGAAGGCATTTCCGAAAATAAACGTGAGGTTTCAGAGTGTGAAAGCGAGCACGCCGGCGGCGAACAATCTCACACGCGTGTCACCCTGGGCTGGAAAGAGTTCAAAAGGGCGTGGCACAATTTTCGTGTGCAGAAGCGCTGAGTGATCGATTCCAGCCCGTTTGACGCTGCTACGTGTCCTCCGATCACGACGCCGCCGAGTCCGGGGACAAGCCCGTAACTCATCCATCCGGGGCGCCGCGCACCGAACATCCGCCGCCACCCGCCCCGCCGAATAAAATTGACCCTGGCGAACACCAGCGCGCACTCATTCATCAAGCCCGCCTGGCGTTGCGCCAGGCTTTCGCATTTTCTCCCATCGCGCTGTATTTTTGGGGATATTGGCCGGTCAAGGAATACGCCCGTCGCGCACTTCGGGTGGGCGCCGTCTCCGTCCTTTTCCTGTCTCTCCTTCTGTTGACGATCGAAGTGGTCGGCGAACTTGTCGGCTCTGACCGGCTTGCGCACGGGATCCTTGAACCCAAAAGCGAAATACAAAAAATGGCCAGGCACGTCGCGTTCATCCTGGCCGTGACTTACCTTTTCTGGGACCACTGGCGGGAATTCAACCATCAGCGATCCCGCGACATGATCGGCGGCGAAGTTTGGCAAATGCTCGAAAGTCGCGCCACGGACGACCTGAGTTTCCTCGAGCGCGCGCTGCCCTTGGTCGAAGCCGCATTTTCGAAGTTTCATGCGCAACGCGTGTGCGTCTGGCTGCCGGACGAGGCAGAGCTGAAAACCACCAATGCGGCCATCTCCGGCAAAAAATCGGAGCGCTTACAAGACATTGTAGCCAGCGCCACCTATCGGCAGCAGCTAATGCACTACGTTCCTCGCTTCGGGTTTCCGTTCACTTGCAAGGCCCTGGCCTGCGCCTCGCTGGACTTTCCGCATGCCTTATCGTTCGAAACCGGTCATAACGAGAAATTTCAGCCATTCGTACACAAGGGAAACTTGTCGACCTATGTCGGCCCTTTGGAAACTTCGTGGCGAGAGGACAGTTTGCGCGCCTTCTTGATGGTTCCCCTAAAAACCAGTGAGCGAGATTGTTATGGCGTGCTGACCGTGGAATTCGCCCGCAACGATCCGATCGACAGCGACCAGATGAAGGTTGCCGCGTCGTTCGCCATCCTCATTGCAGAAGAATTACGCCGGCAAAAAGGCCAATCACGCGGCCATTAGCGACGTGGCGAAGGTGCGGGCGTGCGCCGGTCCACTGCTCAGTTATGGCAACATGGGCGGATGAAAATACTCACTGTCATGTTCAGCTCCGTGCACGCGCTGATGGCGTTCCTGTTCGCAGGCGCCGCGCTGATGCTCATCGTGATTTCCGCCCGCATGGGATGGGATGCCTTTGCCGGCGGCACGACCGGCGCTGCGGCGCTGATGGTCATCGAGGCGATGGGACTGCTGGCCGCCGGCGTCGTCGCACTGCAGATCGCCGAGACCATCGTTGAGGAAGAAGTCATCCGCAACACCGATATCAGCGCGCCGACTCGGGTGCGGCGCTTCCTGTCGCGTTTTTTTGTCGTCGTTGTGGTAGCACTGGCGGTCGAAGGACTGGTCGCCACGTTCAAGGCGATTCACGAGAATCCCACCCATCTCCCCTACGCCGCCAGCATCCTCGTCGCCGTCGGCATCATGCTCGCCGCGTGGGGACTATTCGTCCACCTGAACACCTCGGCCGAGGAACTCGAGCCGGAGGCGATGGAGGAAGCGAAGGCCGAGGACGTCAAGCTCAAGTAGCCGCTGGGACGCCGCACCGCCGCGGTGCGGATAGCGGCCAGCGGGTTCACACGCCTCACCCCAATGGCGGAGGCGTCGAACTGAGTATCGCGGCCAGCACCAGCACCACCATCAGCACGGCGCCTTCGACGCGCAGCACGAGCAGGAATCGGCGCGCGGATCCGCCGGCAAGCACCGACGGCATCACTAAGAAGCGGTTGAAGGCGCCCAGCCCGACCGCCGCGGCCACGCACGCCAGCTTCACCAGCAGCGTGGCGCCGTAAGGACTGCCGCCCAGGTAGGCGGAAGATCCCACGTTATGCCATGCGCTGTATGCGCCCGTCGCGACGACCACTGCAAGCGCGACGGTTGCCGATGACGACAGCGCCCTCACATGGTCAGTCACGCTGGTCCGCGGGCCCTCGCCGGCCAGCGACGCAAGGCCGGCGACGATCACTTCGCCGGACCACGCGCTGATCGCCATCAGGTGGATCCAGTCGACGGCGATCGTGAGGCTGATGTCGCCATCGGCGGCTGCGTGACTCACCATGCTGCGCGAGTACAGGAAGGCTGCCAGTGCGAGCAGAGCGCTGCGACTAAAGCCCGGGGTCAGGTCCGGCGGACCTGACCCCAAGGCCAATGCCGCCGCCGTCAAGGAAGCCGCGCCGATTTTCCAGGCGACGCCGTAGTGGGTTTGGGTCAGCATCGACAAGACCGCGGGCAAGGCTTCCATCAGCGGCGTCTCGGACATCATCGCGGCCTCGATCCACAGCAGGACCGCGCTTGCCAGCAGCGCCGCGACAGTAGCCGCCAGCGCAATCGCGCGAACGCGGCGGCGACGTGATGCAGCCCAGTCGCTCATGTCGCGCGCCAGGAACAGGCCGAGCAGGCAGGCCCCGACTGCGATCGCCACGGCCAGGTTGAGGATCACCGTGGCGGCGATCATCTATTTGACGGTGAAGCTGAATTCGCCCTTCGTCTTGTGGCCGTCATGGCCCATCGCCGTCCATCGGACGCGGTACTCGCCCGCGCGCAAGGCCGGCACCGATACGGCAAGCGCCTTGCGGTTGTCGTTGTCGGCCACTGCCTTCACCGCGATCTCGGTTCCCTGTACATTGGTCAGCGCGACTTTGCTGAAGGCCGGTTCGATCGACTCGTTGAACTGCAGGCGGATGCGCGCCGGCGCTTGCGCCAGGACGCTGGACGCCTTCGGTTCCGACGCCTCGAGCTTGGCGTGCGCGGATGCTGACATGGCCGCGAATCCAAGGACCACGGCCAGGGCGAGTGAGCTGATTTTCATGGGGTTCTCCGTTTCCGGGATTGTACCCCTAGCCGGCGTCATGCGGCCGGCAGCTCCGGCCGCAGCACCAGCACCGGCACGCGCGAATACGCCAGTACCTTCTGCGTCTGGCTGCCGGCGAGCAGGCGCGACAAGCCGCGCCGCCCGTGCGAGGCAATGAAGATCACGTCGCAGCGGTACTCCTCGGCGGCGCGGATGATCTCCTCGTACGGCAGGAACGACATCGCCGTGTGCGTCTCGCAGGCGACGCCGCCGTCCTTTGCCGCGCGCGCCACCTCGTCCACCGACTGCTGCGCGATCTGCTGCAGCTCCTTGCTGTCGATGCCGGGATCGATCATCATCGCGCCGTCCACCGCCGGCAGGATCGGGTACGGCTGCGCGACCGAGAACGCGACCACCACCGCGCCGCTGGCGCGCGCGTAGTCGATCGCCGCGGCGACGGCCTGAGCGGCGAGCTCCGATCCGTCGGTGGGTACCAGGATTCGCTTGTACATGTGTGCCTCCTAATGGGACATCAAGACGGGAATGGTCATGCTTGCGAGGATGGCTTCGGTCGGCCCGCCGATCAGCACTTCGCGAAAGCGCGTGTGGCCGTAGCCGCCCATGACGAGCAGGTCGGCGCCGCGGTCGGTCGCCAGCGACAGCAGCGCGCTGCCGACGCCGCCCTGGGTTTCGGCGCGCAGCACTTCGACGTTGACGCCGTGGCGCGCCAGGAACAGCGCGATGTCGGCGCCGGCCAGGCGCGGCAGCTCGCCAGTGTTGAACACCGCCAGCCACACTTTGCGCGCGGCCTTCAGCACCGGCAAGGCGCTGCCGATGGCGCGCCGCGCCGGGATGCTCTCGTCCCACGCAGTCAGCACCTCGTCGCCCACCGCGGCGGGCGCGCCGGAGAAGGGCACGATCAGCACCGGGCCGGCGCTATTGAGCATGACGAACGCGGGCAGTTCGGGATCGATGCGCGCCACCGGATCGTCGGGATCGAACTGGCTAATGACCAAGGCGTCGGCGTAGCGCGCCTGCACCGCCAGGCCGGCAGCGGCGTCGTCGTCGACCAGACGACGCTCGAACGACAGGCCGTCGATCGCGCCGGCGATGGCGTCGAAGCGGTCGAGCGCATCGTTGGCGCGCACCATCAGCTGGTCGAGCTGGGGCGCCAGCGCGGTGCGCGCGATGTCGACGTTGGCGCCGTGGTAGATCAGGCTCGACATCCCGGTGGTCGCTGCGCCGACCAGGTGCGCGCCGTGGCGGGCCGCCAGCGCGGCCGCGACGCGGATGCGGCCGTCGGCGTGCCGCGACTGGTCGACATGGACGACGATGGTCTTGTACGACATGGCCGCTCCTTTCCAACCGGGCGCCGAAATTGCCCTGCCCTTGCAGTTTGTCGGTTTGCCATTAACATATCTTTGATCCACATCAAGCCGCTGACGGGCGCAATTTAGCGGTATTGATTTGCATATTCGCGCGGAACGCGTCTATGATTCGTAATCTTCCTGAGATGCAACATATCGGCATCGGCACGGGCCTTTCGTCACACACTGGAGCGTTATTCTTTTGGAAACCCTATTGTTTGCCGCCCCCGGCTCGCTGGGCGCGACCCTGGCCGCCGGCCTGTTCGGCCTGTTGATCGGCAGTTTCCTCAACGTCGTCATCTACCGCATGCCGAAGATGATGCAGCGCGACTCCGACAATTACGTCGCGCACGAGAGCGGCAAGGAACTGCCGCACCAAGACAACTTCAACCTGATGGTGCCGCGCTCGGCCTGCCCGCATTGCGGCCACCATATCACGGCGCTGGAAAACATCCCGGTGGTCAGCTACATCGCGCTGGGCGGCAAGTGCAGCGCGTGCAAGGCGCCGATCTCGATCCGCTATCCGGCCATCGAACTGTTCACCGGCCTGCTGTCGGCCCTCTTGATCTGGAAATTCGGCAGCGGCTGGGCCGGCCTCGCCACGCTCGGCTTCGGCTGGGCGCTGCTGGCGATGACGGCGATCGACTACGACACCCAGCTGCTGCCCGACGACCTGACCTTCCCGCTGCTGTGGGCCGGCCTGCTGGTCAACCTCAACGCCACCTTCGTGCCGCTGCAGGACGCGGTGATCGGCGCGGCCGCCGGCTACCTGGTGCTGTGGGCGGTGTACTGGCTGTTCAAGCTCGCCACCGGCAAGGAGGGCATGGGCTACGGCGACTTCAAGCTGCTCGCCGCGCTCGGCGCCTGGCTGGGCTGGCAGATGCTGCCGGCGATCGTGCTGCTGTCGTCGGTGGTCGGCGCGGTGGTCGGCATCTGCCTGATCCTGTTCGCCAAGCACCGGCGCGAGAACCCGATCCCGTTCGGCCCCTACCTGGCCGCGGCCGGCATGATCGCGCTGCTGTGCGGGCCGCAGATCACCGCTTACTCGCACCAGTTTTTCGGCTGACGCTACCCGGGCCGGCGAGGACATCATGGACAAGGCGCACGGCCCACTATTACAGATCGGACTGACCGGCGGCATCGGCTGCGGCAAGACCACCGTGGCCAACATGTTCGCCGCGCTAGGCGCTTCGGTGGTCGACACCGACCTGATCGCCCACGCGATGACCGCGCCAGGCGGGCCGGCGATGGCCGCGATCGGCGCCGAATTCGGCCCCGCCTTCGTCACCCCCGACGGCGCCCTCGACCGCGCCGCGATGCGCGCCCTGGTATTTTCCGACCCGCCCGCCAAGCAACGTCTGGAAGCGATCCTGCATCCGCTGATCCGCGCCGCCGCCGAGAGCGAAGCCGCTGCGGCGACCGGCGCCTACGTCATTTTCGTCGTGCCCCTGCTGATCGAATCGGGCAACTGGCGCGACCGGGTCGCGCGCGTGCTGGCGATCGACTGTCCCGAGGAGATGCAGATCGCCCGCGTGATGGCGCGCAATGGCTTGCAAGAAGCGCAAGTCCGCGAGATCATGGCGGCGCAGGTCACGCGCGCGCAGCGGCTGGCCGCGGCCGACGACGTGATCGTCAACGACGACGGAATTGGTGCTTTGGCGCCGCAAGTGGAAGCGTTGCACCGGCAATACATTACAATGTCGTCCAGAATGACAGATTTACCATTGGAGAATTTGTAATTTTGCGTCGACTGGTTCAGAATCACGTGATTCTTCTCCGGCCTATAAGAAAAGGGATGTCATTTTGATCGTCTACGAATACCCTTTCAACGAGCGCATACGCACGTTATTGCGGCTGGAAGATTTGTACGAGAAATTCAAGTTCTTTGTTCACCAGGAACACGCGATGCAGCACCACGTCGCGCTGTCCACTATTTTCGACATGCTGGAAGTGGCCGGCCGCGCCGACCTCAAGTCTGACCTGCTGCAGGAGCTCGAGCGCCAGAAGCAGAGCCTGCTGAGCTACCGTTCCAATCCGAATGTGGTCCCCGAAATGCTCGACGCCGTGCTCGGCGAACTGGAAACCGTCAGCGCCAACCTGGTCGCGGCGCAGGGCAAGACCGGCCAGAACGTGCGCGACAACGAATGGCTGATGAGCATCCGCGGCCGCACCATCATTCCGGGCGGCGCCTGCGAATTCGACCTGCCCTCGTATTACGCGTGGCAGAAGCGTCCGTCCGAGCAGCGTTACAATGACATCGTCGCCTGGTTCGCGCCGCTGGCGCCGCTGTTCGACGCGCTGGCCCTGGTGCTGCGCCTGCTGCGCGACTCCGGCGGGCCGGTCAAGATGATCGCCAACGCCGGCAGCTACCAGCAAATGCTGCAAGGTAAGGTCTACCAGATGCTGCGCTTGAGCCTGGACGAGAACCTGGGCGCGATCCCGGAAATATCCGCCAACAAATACATGCTGTGGGTTCGCTTCACGAGCCAGGGCGGCGACCTGAAACCGAAGCCGCTGGAAGACGACGTACCGTTCGAACTCACGCTGTGCAATTTTTAAAGAAGTGAGTGATTTGCCATGCCAGTAGTAGCCTGCCCCACCTGCGCCAAGAAGGTCGAATGGACCGAGGCCAACAAGTACCGCCCGTTCTGCTCGGAGCGCTGCAAACAGATCGACCTGGGCGCCTGGGCCGAAGAGAAGTTCGTGATTCCCGGCGGCGCGCCGACCGACCCGCTTGACGATCCGCTGGCCGACGAATAGCAAGGGTCTGACCCCGCGGGGTCAGACCCAGGTGTTGCTTTAAGCCGTCACGCCCTGCGGCACGAAGATCGGCTTGTTGCCGCTGCCGTAGCGATCCATGAACAGCCCTTCCAGCCCGATCTCCGGCTGGCGTCCCGACACCAGGTCGGCCAGCACGCGGCCCGATCCGCACGCCATGGTCCAGCCCAGCGTGCCGTGGCCGGTGTTGAGGAACAGGTTGCGGTAAGGCGTCGGCCCGATCACCGGCGTGCCGTCCGGCGTCATCGGCCGCAGGCCGCACCAGAATTCGGCCTTGCTGGTGTCGCCGCCGCGCGGGAACAGGTCGGTCACCGAGTGCTCCAGCGTGTCGCGGCGCGCCTTGCGCAAGGTCAGGTCGTAGCCGGCGATTTCCGCCGTGCCGCCGACGCGAATGCGGTCGCCCAGGCGCGTGATCGCCACCTTGAACGTCTCGTCCATCACCGTCGATTCCGGCGCGCCGGCCGCATCGACGATCGGCACCGTGATCGAATAGCCCTTGACCGGATACACCGGAATGCGGATGCCGATCTGCTTCGCCAGCAGCGGCGAATAGCTGCCCAGCGCCAGCACGAAGGAATCGGCCTTCAGCTCGCCCATCGAGGTCACCACGCCGGTGATCTTGTCGCCTTCCACGGTCAGGCGCTGGATGTCGACGCCCTGGCGGAACTTGACGCCGAGTTCCTTGGCCATTTCGGCCAGGCGCTGGGTGAACTTGAAGCAGTCGCCGGTCTCGTCGCCCGGCAGCTGCAGGCCGCCGACGAATTTGCCGCGCACGATCGACAGCGCCGGCTCGGCCTTCTCACAGCCCTCCGGATCGAGCACCGAGTACGGCACCTTGTACTGGTCCAGCACCGCGATGTCGCCGGCCGCGCCATCGAGCTGCTTCTGGGTGCGGAACAGCTGCAGCGTGCCCTGGCTGCGCTCGTCGTAGGCGATGCCGGTGTCGGCGCGCAGCTGCACCAGGCAGTCGCGCGAGTACTCGGCCAGGCGCACCATGCGGCCCTTGTTGACCTCATAGCTCTTGTGGTTGCAGTTGGCCAGCATCTGGAACATCCAGCGCCACATCTGCGGGTCGAGCGCCGGGCGCACCACCAGTGGGCTGTGCTGCATCAGCAGCCATTTGACGGCCTTCGCCGGCACGCCCGGGCCGGCCCACGGCGAGGCGTAGCCCGGCGAGACTTCGCCGGCGTTGGCAAAGGAGGTTTCGAGTCCGGCCGCCGGCTGGCGGTCGATGACGGTGACTTCGTGCCCGGCCTTGGCCAGGTAATATGCGGACGTGGTGCCGATGACGCCACTACCCAAGACGATGATTTTCACAGAGATCCTTGTACAGATTTATAGAGCGGCCTACGCGCTTGCCGGCGGGGTCGCCGCAGCGTCGGCCGACGCAGTCTCCGACGGGTAGGTCGGGTACCGCAGCTGGTCCAGCCATTCAAGCAGGGGGATGGTTGCCGGCAGCAGCGGCGCGACGCCGACCGTGCCCTGCCACGCAAAAGCCTGCCCCTCCAGGCTTTGCGCTTCGCCGCGCCATGCTCGGCTGATGAAAAAATGCAGGCGCACGTGCGCGTGCTCGTACACGTGTTCGACGCCGCACCATTCCTCGGCGCTATCCACGTGCAGTCCCAGTTCTTCGACGAATTCACGCTGCAGCGCCGCGAACAGCGCTTCGCCCGCTTCGACTTTCCCGCCGGGGAATTCCCAGTAGCCGGCGTACGGCTTGCCTTCGGGACGCTGGCCGAGCAGCACGTCGCCGTTCGGCTTCATCAGGATCCCGACCACGACATCGATCGGGCCCGCCTTCACATCACTCATGCGCCCTGCCCTTGCAGCTTGCCCGCGTAGTCCTTGGCGAACTGCCACGCCACGCGGCCCGAACGCGAGCCGCGCTGCAGCGCCCAGCGCAGCGCCTCGGCCCGCGCCGCCTCGACCTGCGCGGCGTCGCAGCCGAAGCTGCCCAGCCAGTGCGCGACGATGTCGAGGTAGTCGTCCTGCTTGAACGGATAGAACGACAGCCACAGGCCGAAGCGCTCCGACAGCGATATCTTCTCTTCGACCGTCTCGCCCGGGTGCAGGTCGCCATTGTCGTCGCTGGTGTAGCCGGCGTTGTCCGACATCCGCTCCGGCATCAGGTGGCGGCGGTTCGAGGTGGCGTAAATGAGCACGTTGTCGGACTGCGCCGAGATGCTGCCGTCGAGCGCCACCTTCAGCGCCTTGTAGCCGCTCTCGCCTTCCTCGAACGACAGGTCGTCGCAGAATACGATGAAGCGTTCAGGCCGGCCGGCGACCAGGTCGACGATGTCGGTCAGCTCGGCCAGGTCGGCCTTGTCGACTTCGATCAGGCGCAGTCCGTCGCCGGCGAACTGGTTCAGGCAGGCCTTGATCAGCGACGACTTGCCGGTGCCGCGCGCGCCCGTCAACAGCACGTTGTTGGCCGGGCGCTTCTGCACGAACTGCCGCGTGTTCTGCTCGATCTGCTGCTTCTGCGTGCCGATGTTGTGCAGGTCCGACAAGGTGATAGCCGCGACGTGCGCGACCGGCTGCAGGTAGCCGTGGCCGCCCCGCTTCTTCCAGCGGAACGCGAAGCTGCGCTTCCAGTCCGGCTCGCGCGGGACGGCAGGCGGCAGCACGCCTTCCACGCGCAGAAGCAGTGCTTCGGCGCGCTGGAGCAACTGTTCGAGCGGCGTCATCTTCTTACGAGCGGTAGTCCGCGTTGATGGTCACGTATTCGTGCGACAGGTCGCAGGTCCACACGGTGGCCGACGCAGTGCCGCGGCCGAGCGTGACGCGGGTGAGGATCTCGCTCTGCTTCATCACGCGCTGGCCGTCCGCTTCCTGGTAGTCCGGATTGCGGCCGCCGTTCTTGGCGACCCACACGTCGTCGAGGTACAGATTGAGCTTGCTGACATCGAGGTCGTCCACGCCGGCATAGCCGATCGCGGCCAGGATGCGGCCCAGGTTAGGATCCGACGCGAAGAACGCGGTCTTGACCAGCGGCGAGTGGGCGATCGAGTAGGCGATCTTGCGGCACTCTTCGACAGACGCGCCTTCTTCCACCGTGATGGTCATGAACTTGGTGGCGCCTTCGCCGTCGCGGATGATCTGCTGCGCCAGGTTGCGCGAGATATCGGTGACGGCGTCACGCAGCGCGGCGTAATCGGCGCTCTCGAGGCTGTCGATCTCCAGCGATCCGGCGCCGGTGGCGATCAGGATGAACGAGTCGTTGGTCGAGGTGTCGCCGTCGATGGTGATGCAGTTGAACGACTGGTCGGCGGCGTGGCGCACCAGCTGGTCGAGCACCGGCTGCGCGACTTTCGCGTCGAACGCAAGGTAGCCCAGCATGGTCGCCATGTTCGGCTTGATCATGCCGGCGCCCTTGCTGATGCCGGTCATCGTCACTTCGTGGCCGCCGATGGTCACCGTGCGCGATGCCGCTTTCGGCTGGGTGTCGGTGGTCATGATGGCTTCGGCCGCGTTGAACCAGTTGTCGGCCTTCAGGTTGGCGATGGCCGCGGGCAGGCCGGCGACGATCTTCTCGACCGGCAGCGGCTCGAGGATCACGCCGGTGGAGAACGGCAGCACCTGCTGCGGCTCGCAGCCGAGCAGCCTGGCCAGCGCGGCGCAGGTTTCGTGCGCCTTGGCCAGGCCGGTCTCGCCGGTGCCGGCGTTGGCGTTGCCCGTATTGACCACCAGCGCGCGGATCGGCGCGCCGCCGGCGTTCACCGCCGCCAGGTTCGCCTTGCTGACCTGCACCGGCGCGGCGCAGAAGCGGTTGGTGGTGAACACGCCGGCCACGGTCGCTCCGGGCGCCAGGCGCATCACCAGCACGTCCTTGCGGTTCGGCTTCTTGATGCCGGCTTCGGCAAAGCCGATTTCAATGCCGGCGACCGGCTTGAGGCTGGCGGCGACGGGGAGCGGGGAGTTGACGGCCATGGGATTCCCTAGCGTAAAAATTTGAATCCGATATTGTACCGCCAGCAGCCCCGCAGAAGCGCGATGCTGCTCCCGCAGGCCAACACTTTTGTGCGGTGGCAATTAACTTTAACGAATACCTTGATGACTTTTAGAAACACGTAGTTGATAATAGAAAACATTTTCAAACATATAATTTCCCATGAAAACTCTCGTCCTGAGCAGCACCCTCGCCGTCGCGCTCGCCGGCATGCCTGTCCACGCTGCCGATGCGCCGAACCGGCCCGTGGTCAAACCGTCGGCCGTGATGGACGCGATGACGTCGATGATGCGCGAGTTGCAGGCTGCGGACAAAGCCAGGCTGCCGATGCGCGAGCGCCTCGATGCGATCGCCGAGTTCCGTCACGGGCCGGAGACGGCGCAGAAACTGAAAACGGTATTCGGCAGCGAGCGTCCATGGACGCTGGCGCGGCTGCCGGTCGCCAATGGCCGCTACGATTACGTGGGCACGCTGGCGCCGCTGCATTACACCAGCGAAGCGGGCGAGAACTACGAATGGGCGCCGCTGACGCTGAAAGTCTCGCTCGACAAGGCAAGCCGCAACGCGACGACCCATGGTTCGTGGCCGTCGATGGTCTTCGAAGACAAGGACGCACACGTCGCCGTGCGCGATATCACCCTGACCGCAAAGCAGAAACGCGGCTTCGGCGATATCTGGTTCGGCACCAGCGAGGCGAGCATCGCCAGCGTGCAGATCGACGTCAAGAAAGACGGCACCAGGGTGGCGCTGGAGGATATCCGGTTCCACGGCGACCTGATCGAGCGGCCGAAGTCGGTCGACATGGCCTACGGCTTCAGCGTCAAGGCCATCAGCGCGATGGAACAGAAGGTCGACAACGTCAAGTTCGCCATGCGCATGACGAACATCGACAAGGCGACGATTGCGGAGATGAAGGCGCTGGGCGAAAAAGCCCAGGCCAGCGCGGCGACGCCCGAGCAGCAACTCGCCGCCATGCAGCCCATCTTCAAGAGCTTGGGCAAGGCCGTGATCCAGCGCGGCGCGGCCTTCGAAATCGATGAACTGAGCGCCGGCTACAAAGGCAACACAGCCATCCTCAAGGGCCGCGTGACCGTCGAAGGCGCAAACGAAGCGGATCTCGCCACGATTCCGGCGCTGATCAAGAAGATCGTCGCCCGTTTCAACGTGCGGGTACCGGTCGCGATGGTGCGGGACATCGCCGCCAACGTCGCGGAGAAACAGGCCAGCGCCCAGGCAAAAGGCGGCGTCGCGAATCCGCAATCGGTCGCCCAGATCGCGCAGAGCATCAACGACATCGTCATCGGCAAAATGGTGGGCGGCGGCTTCGCGCGCATCGAGAAAGATGTGCTGGTGTCCGACATCGAGTTCCGCGGCGGGGTCTTGCGCATCAACGGCAAACAGATCGCCCTGCCGGCTTTCAATGCACCGAAGGCGCCGAGCGCGCCGCCGGCACTGCAGGCGCGCCGTATCGAGAGCCGCTGCGTGCTGCCGGATTATCCGGAAGACGTGGTGCGCGGCGAGCGTCCGTTCGAACTGTCGATCCGCTTCGTCGTCAAGGCCGACGGCAAGGTCGCCGACCTGGCGCTGGTCAAACCGAGCCAGGTTCCGGCTTATGACCAGGCGCTGCTCGCGGCGATGGAGCACTGCGCTTACATGCCGGCGCTGGTCAACGGCAAGCCGGTCGACATGCCGACCACCTGGCGCATCGTCAGCGAGCCTGGCCAGGCCCGCCCTTGATGACGGAGCGCTCCGATGAGTGAAACCCAGCGCGACATCCTCAGCACCTGTTTTTCGCTGGCGATCATCCTGTTCGCCGCGTTCGTCACGCAGCGCTTCTTCCTGCCGCTGGTATGGGCCGCGATCCTGTGCATCGCGACCTGGCCGCTGTTCGAGCGCGCCTTGCGCGCGTGCGGGGACCGCTCGATCCCGGCGGCGCTGATCGCGACTGTGGCCAGCGCGCTGCTGTTCCTGGTGCCGCTGGCCGTCGGCCTGGCCGAAGTGGCGCACCAGGCGCCGGCGCTGGCGGCCTTCATCGCGGAAGCCAACACCAACGGGCTGGCGGCGCCGGCGTGGGTGGCGCGCATCCCGATGGCGGGACCGGCGATCTTCGAATGGTGGACCAATACCCTGAGCCAGCCGCACGGCATGGCGCACCTGCTGCAGGACGGCTCGGTGGGCCGCCTGCACACCGCCAGCGAACTGCTGCGCAATTTCGGCGCGCACCTGCTGCACCGGCTGATCGACATCGGCTTCGCCTTCGTCGCGCTGTTCTTCTTCTACAAGGACGGGCCGGCGCTGGTGCGCCAGATGGACGCGATCGGCAGCCACTGCGTCGGCCGCGCGCGCTGGGAGCTGTATGCGACCAAGGTGCCGACGGCGATCCGCGCCACCGTCAACGGACTGGTGCTGGTCGGACTGGCCGAAGGCCTGCTGCTGGGGATCGTGTACGCGTTCGCCGGCGTGCCGTCGGCGGTGCTGTGGGGCGCCGCGACCGGCATCCTGGCGATCATCCCGTTCGGCGCGCCGATCGCGTTCCTGATCGTGTCCGGCATCCTGGTGGCGGGCGGCCATACCGGCGCCGCGCTGGCGGTGTTTGCCGCCGGCGTCATCGTGCTGTTCATCGCCGACCACTTCGTGCGGCCCACCATCATCGGCAGCGCGACCAAGCTGCCGTTCCTGGCGGTGCTGTTCGGGATCCTCGGCGGCGTCGAGACCATGGGCCTGGTGGGACTGTTCATCGGGCCGGTGGTGATGACGCTGTTCGTCACGCTGTGGCACGAAGAGAAGCTGTTCGGACCAGGCGTGCGCCAGGCGTAGCGTTAGCGCGGGGCGCGTGCCCGCAGGCGCGCCTCGGCGACGCGGACCGCCGCCTCGATCAGCTGGGGGCGCGGAAAATCATTGCGGTTGACGCCCAGCAGGCGCGCGCCCGCCATCGGCAAGGCGATGGCGAAATGGTCGGCGTTGGCGTAGCCGAGCAATTCACTGCGCGGCAGGATAGCGTCTGCATAGATCATCTGGCCGTCGTTACGCGCATCGATGCGCGCCAGGCCGTGCCGGAACACGGAAAACACGGACGAGACCCGCTCCGGAGCCGGCAGGCCCACAATGGAAAAATACAAGGGCGCGGCCGGCAATCGGTGCGTCGCGAGCCAGGCACGCCGGTAGTCGTGCGTCAGGGTGCGCACTTCCCCGCCATCGCCGCCGGGGCAGCGCGCGTAGGGCAGCAAGCCGGCGGTAACGCCATACAGCCGCTGCGACTTGTCGGCGGCGCTCGAGCCGTTGACCACACCCGCCACGCTGATGAACGCGGCGACGCTGCCGGCCAGCTCGGGATACGCCGCCAGCGCGGTCATGGTGTCGGCGACACCTTTCGAGTAGGCGACGATCACCAGCGGCACGCCAGGAACCGCCGCCCGTTCCCGCGCCACGTGCCCTCGGATGATCGCGGCATTGACGTCGGCGCCGGCCCGTCCCTTGACCGGCGCATGGCTGACGCGATAGCCGCCGGCGCGCAGCCGCAGCGTCGCATCGCCGAAGGTGAAACCGGCCGGCAGGCATTCGCTGAACAGTCCGCCCACGATCACGACGTTTACCGCGGGCGCGTGGCTGGTCGCCGGAGCAACCGCCGCAGGCGCTGCTTCGTCCGGAAAGCGCCGCAGCCAGTCGTTGCAGCCGGCGCCCGGATGGTCGCGCTGCATCAGCTGACAGAACACCGCACGGAATTCGGATCGCCCGTCGGCGACGCCCCGCTGCGCGGCCGGGCCGAGCGCGGACGACGCCGAGGCAACCGCCGCCGCCAGCGTCAGCGCGCCGCCCGGCAGAATCCATCGTAACGCCATGTATGCCTCCCCGGCCCGAACGTAAAAAAAGCGGCGGGGCTTTCACCCTGCCGCTTCGTTTGCAGTGACTGCGCTGCCGGCAGTTACGCCAGCTTGCCGTGGCACTGCTTGAACTTCTTGCCGCTGCCGCAAGGGCAAGGATCGTTGCGGCCGACCTTCATGCCCATGTAGGTGGTGCCGTCGTCCGCAGCCGCCGCCACTGGCGCCAGCAGGTCTTCCGGCGCCGCGTCAGGGTTGAAGTCGGCGTGCTGGTAGCTGACGTTTTCGATGTGCGCCTGCTGCGCGGCCATCGCCGCTTCCGCCGCCTCGACTTCCTCGCGCGACTGGATGCGCACCGTCATGACCATGCGGATCACTTCGTTCTTGATCTGGTCGAGCATGCTGCCGAACAGTTCGAACGCTTCGCGCTTGTACTCCTGCTTCGGGTTCTTCTGCGCATAACCGCGCAGGTGGATACCCTGGCGCAGGTGGTCCAGCGCGGCGAGGTGCTCGCGCCAGTGCGAGTCTACGCTCTGCAGCATCACGTTGCGCTCGAAGCTGCCGAACGAATCCTTGCCGACGATAGCGATCTTGGCGTCGTACGACGCGTCGGCCGCCTCGATCACTTTTTCCAGGATGTCGTCGTCGGTGAGGTTCTGGTCGGCCGCCAGCATCTCGGTCAGCGGAACGGCCAGGCTCCAGTCGTTCGCCAGCACCTTCTCGAGCGACGGAATGTCCCACTGCTCTTCGACTGACTCGGCCGGCACGAAGGCGCGCACCACGTCGGTGAACACGCCGACGCGCAGCGATGCGATCAGTTCCGAAATGTCGGTCGTCTCGAGCAGCTCGTTACGCTGGGTGTAGATCACCTTGCGCTGGTCGTTGGCGACGTCGTCGTATTCGAGCAGCTGCTTGCGGATGTCGAAGTTGCGCGCCTCGACCTTGCGCTGCGCCGATTCGATCGAGCGCGACACGATGCCCGCCTCGATCGGTTCGCCTTCCGGCATCTTCAGGCGGTCCATGATGGCGCGCACGCGGTCGCCGGCGAAGATGCGCAGCAGCGCGTCGTCCAGCGACAGGTAGAAGCGCGACGATCCCGGATCGCCCTGGCGCGCGGCACGTCCACGCAGCTGGTTGTCGACGCGGCGCGATTCATGGCGCTCGGTGCCGATGATGTGCAGGCCGCCGGCGCCGACCACGTGGTCGTGCAGCGACTGCCATTCGTCGGTCAGCTTGGCCGATTGCGCGGCCTTGTCGGCGTCTGTCAGGTCGGGATTGGCTTCAATCAGCTGGATCTGCTTCTCGACGTTACCGCCCAGGACGATGTCGGTGCCGCGGCCCGCCATGTTGGTGGCGATGGTGATCATCTTCGGACGGCCGGCCTGCGCGATGATTTCCGCTTCGCGCGCGTGCTGCTTCGCGTTCAGGACGTTGTGTTCGAGGTTGGCCTTGGTCAGGATCCCCGACAGCAGCTCGGAGTTCTCGATCGACGTGGTGCCGACCAGGACCGGCTGGCCGCGCTCGTAGCAGTCGCGGATATCGGCCAGCATCGCGCCGTATTTCTCGTCGGCCGATTTGTACACCTGGTCCTGGCGGTCGATACGCTTGGACGGACGGTTCGGCGGAATCACCACGGTCTCGAGGCCGTAGATCTCCTGGAACTCGTAGGCTTCGGTGTCGGCGGTGCCGGTCATGCCCGACAGCTTGCTGTACATGCGGAAGTAGTTCTGGAACGTGATCGAGGCCAGGGTCTGGTTCTCGTTCTGGATGCGTACGCCCTCTTTCGCTTCGACTGCCTGGTGCAGGCCGTCGGACCAGCGGCGCCCGGTCATCAGGCGGCCGGTGAATTCGTCGACGATCACCACTTCATCGTTCTGCACCACGTAGTGCGTGTCCTTGTGGTACAGCGCGTGGGCGCGCAGCGCCGCGTACAGGTGATGGATCAGGGTGATGTTGGCGGCGTCGTACAGCGAGGCGCCAGGCGGCAGCAGGCCCATGTTGGTGAGGATCGCTTCGGCGTGCTCGTGGCCCGCCTCGGTCAGCAGCACGGTGTGCGCCTTCTCGTCCTTGGTGTAGTCGCCGGGGACTTCGACCACGCCCTTGCCGTCCGGCGTCTCTTCGCCGATCTGCAGGGTCAGCATGCCCGGCACCGCATTGATCTTGTGGTACAGGTCCGTGTGGTTCTCGGCCTGGCCGGAGATGATCAGCGGGGTGCGCGCTTCGTCGATCAGGATCGAGTCCACTTCGTCGACCACGGCGAAGTTCAGGCTGCGCTGCACGCGCTCGCGCGCTTCGTAGACCATGTTGTCGCGCAGGTAGTCGAAGCCGAATTCGTTGTTGGTGCCGTAGGTGATGTCGGACGCGTAGGCCTGCTGCTTGGTGTCGTGGTCCATCTGCGACAGGTTCACGCCGGTGGTCAGGCCCAGCCAGCCGTACAGGCGGCCCATCCACTCGGCGTCGCGCTGCGCCAGGTAATCGTTGACGGTGATGACGTGCACGCCCTTGTCGGACAGCGCGTTCAGGTAGGTCGGCAGGGTCGCCATCAGCGTCTTGCCCTCGCCGGTGCCCATCTCGGCGATTTTGCCGTAATGGAGCACCATGCCGCCGATCAGCTGGACGTCGAAGTGGCGCATCTTGAGCACACGCTTGGCCGCCTCGCGGCACACCGCGAACGCTTCCGGCAGCAGGTCGTCGAGCGAGGCGCCGGCGGCGACACGCTTTTTGAAATCGGGCGTCATCGCCTGGAGTTCGGCATCGGACAGCGCTTCCATCTGCGGTTCGAGCGCATTGATCTGGGCAACTGTCTTTTTGTATTGCTTGAGCAGCCGCTGGTTGCGGCTACCGAAAATCTGGGTCAGTAAGGACATGCTTTGAATTCTTAAAAATGCGCCGCGAAAAAGAGCTGGAATGATATCAAAAAGATATCGTCCGGAGCCCGCCTATGGCAAAAAGAGGGTGATTTTATCATGCGATCCGGCCACACTTGGGGATATACGGTTGGATAACAAGTACGGCGGGAAAAGAAAGTTGCCATTCTGACCCTTTCCCGACATTCCGCCGCAAGCCGAGGCCGCCTGTGATATCTTGCGGCTCATGCGGTTTACTACTTCCAATCAATTTTCCGGCCACATCTACGGGACCAAATCGCGCCAGACTTCGATCGGCGCGACGGACTTTCTCGGCGCCAATGCCCGGATGGCAAGCCTGTTGCCGACCGCGATGCGCATGGGGCGGCTGCAGAAGGATTGCGCCGACGCGCTGCCGCCGATGTTCGCCAGTTGCGACGTGCTGTCGTTCGAGGATGCGCAGCTGGTGCTGGCCACGCCGACCTCGGCGGTGGCGGCCAAGCTGAAGCAGCAGCTGCCCAAGCTGCAGGCGGCGCTGATGAAGCGCGGGTGGCAGATTAACAACATCAAGCTGAAGGTGCAGGTCACGCGCAGCATCGCGCCGGTCGTGCACACGCGCCAGCTGGACTTTCCGAAGACGGCGGTCGATGCGTTTGCGGAGCTGGGCGAGACGCTGCCGGACACGCCGGCCAACGCCAAGCTGATAGCGGCGATCAAGGCGATGGCGGCCAGGCGCCGCTGATTTAATCCGGGGTCTCCCCCTGACGCCTTCAAGTGAAGCTATCGGACACGCGGCGCTGCTTCGAGCGCCGGCGTCAATACACGGGGTCAGGTCCGCCGGACCTGACCCCGGGCTTGGCGCCGCGGCTTGAATTCAAGTCAACTCAATGGTATCGGGGCCCAACCCCCAGCTTTAAGTCAGCGCCCACTCGCGCGCCATCTGGCGCACATACGAGGCCGGCGCGCTGCCCGGCGCGTCGAACGAGACGATTTCGTACGCGTCCGGCCGCTCCAGCAGCGCCAGCAGCAGCTGGTTGTTGAGCGCGTGCCCCGACTTGTGCGCGTGATAGCTGGCCAGCAGCGGATGCCCCACCAGGTACAAATCGCCGATCGCGTCGAGGATCTTGTGGCGCACGAATTCGTCTTCGTAGCGCAGTCCGTCCGAATTGAGGATGCGGTATTCGTCCATCACGATGGCGTTTTCCAGCGAGCCGCCGCGCGCCAGGCCCATGCCGCGCAGGCTTTCCACGTCCTGCATGAAGCCGAAGGTGCGCGCGCGCGCCACGTCGTGCACATATGACACGTCGCCGAAATCGACCAGCGCGCGCTGAGTGGTGCCGTCCACCGCCGGGTGGTTGAATTCGATGTAGAAGTCCAGCTTGAACCCGTCGTGCGGCGACAGGCGCGCCCACTTCTCGTTGTCGCCGGTCCCGTGGCGCACTTCGACGTCCTTCAGCACGCGGATGAATTTCTTGGCAGCGCCCTGCTCCTGCACGCCGGCCTGCTGCAGCAGGAATACGAAGGACGAGGCCGAGCCGTCCATGATCGGGATCTCTTCGGCCGACACGTCGACGTACAGGTTGTCGATCCCGAGGCCGGCGCAGGCCGACATCAGGTGTTCGACGGTCGATACGCGCGCCTCGTCCTTGATCAGGACCGAGGCCATGCGGGTGTCGCCCACCACGCCGGCGCTGGCCGGAAATTCGACCACCGGGTCGAGGTCGACGCGGCGAAACACGATGCCGGTGTCGACCGCCGCCGGGCGCAACGTCAGTTCGACCTTGGTGCCGGAATGCAGGCCGACGCCGATCGTGCGTACCAGCTGTTTGATGGTTCTTTGTTTGAGCATCCGGCGATTATAGCTGCTCTACGGATGCTCGGCTTCGGCGTGCCCGCCTTCGTGGCGGATCAGGTACAGGCCGCTGGCGATGATGATCGCGGCACCGATCAGGGTGTAGCGGTCGGGCAGCGTGTGCCACAGCAGCCAGTCGAAACCGACTCCCCAGGCCAGCGCCGCATACTCGAACGGCGCCACCTTGGACGCTTCGCCGGAGCCGAACGCCTCGGTGATGGCCAGTTGGCCAAGGAAGCCGCTGACCGCCAGCACGCACAGCAGCATCGTGTCGCTGGCGCGGACCGGCACCCAGTTCGGCGCCGCCAGCGCCGTGGCGCCGATCGACATCATCACGATCAGCGACAGCACCAGGTGCTCGCTGCGGTCGGTGCGCGACAGGATGCGCGCGGTGACCGCGGAGATCGCGTACATCGTCGCGGCGCCCAGGATGGCCAGCCCGCCCAGGGTGAAGAAGCCCGCCGCGCTCGGGCGCAGCACCACCAGCACGCCGGCCATGCCGACCACGATGGCGGCCCAGCGCGCGGGGTTGACGCGCTCTTTCAGGAACAACACCGACAGCGCGGTGATCAGGGCCGGCGCGATGAAGAAGATCGAATAGGCTTCGGCCAGCGACAGCGTCTGCAGGCCAAACGCGAACAGCGCCAGCATCGTCACGCCCATCGCCGCGCGCGCCAGGTGCATGTTCCAGCGGATGTTGAGGGCGGTGGCGAAGGCGCCGCGCCAGGCGACGTAGGCGCACACCAGTGGCAGCGATACCAGCGCGCGCAGGGACGCCACCTGCATCGCCGGATAGTGCTCCGACAGCAGTTTCATCACGGTGTCCATCGCCGAGAACAGGGTCACGGCGGCCAGCATCATGTAGATGCTGCGCAGGTTTGCGCTACGCGCGGTGGTCAGTGTCTGTTCCATGAAACGATCTCGGTAAAACGAAAAACGGCGCCGCGGCGCCGTCCTGGTGTCGCTGCGAAAAAGGCTTAGGCCAGTTGCGCCAGCATGGTTTCGGCGTTCGACACTTCGAAACCCTTGCCTTCGACGTTGAGCTGCTTGACGACGCCGTCTTCGACCAGCATCGAGTAGCGCTGCGAGCGCGTGCCCATGCCGTGCTTCGAGAAGTCGGCGTCCAGGCCCAGCGCCTTGCTGTAGTCGCCATTACCGTCGGCCATCATGCGAACAATGCCGGTGGCTTTCTGGTCGCGGCCCCACGCGCCCATGACGAAAGCGTCATTGACCGAGATGCACCAGATTTCGTCGACGCCCTTGGCCTTCAAGGCGTCGGCGTTGGCGACGTAGCCTGGCACGTGCTGTGCGGAGCAGGTCGGGGTGTAAGCGCCCGGCAGGCCGAAGATCGCGATCTTCTTGCCCTTGGCCAGTTCGGTCACTGAGAATTTATTCGGGCCGAGCGAGCAGCCTTCGGTTTCGGTTTCGATGAATTCAGCCAGCGTGCCTTCTGGCAGTTTGTCGCCGATTTTGATGGTCATTCAAGACTCCTGGGATCAGATTGTGGAAGTGACAGCAGTATGCCTGATCCCGGATTTTCTTGCAGGCGGCGGGCTTACGGCGCCCCGCCGGCCGGCGCTGCGCCGATCGCGCGGTTGATATCCGCGGTGATGGCATCAAGGCTCGATTCGCCGTAGCCGCGGTGCACGGCGACGATCTTGCCGTCGCGGCCGATGATCACCATGTGCGGGATGCCCTTGACGCCAAACGCCGCTTGCGCGGTCTCGCCCGGGTCGTACACGAGGTCGATGGCGAGCTTCCCGTCCAGCAGGCGCCGAACCCTTCGGAATACATCGCGGTCCTCGGTATTCACCGCGATCACGTGCACGCGCTCTTTGCCGACACGCTGGATGCCATCGAGGATCGGCAGCTCCTTCAGGCAGTACGGACACCACGTGGCCCAGAACGAAACCACCACCGCGCTGCCCTTGTATTTGGACAGCAGTACGGGGTCGCCGTCGAACGAGGTTCCTATGCGGTCGGGCGGCGTATCTCCGGCGCCGGGAACCGCCGCGGAGGCGCTGAACGAGACGAACAGCAGCAAGGACGCGGCCAGCAGGCGGGCGCGCGAAAACAGGGTTGGAGTCATGGCTCTCTCTTCGGTGAGTTTCCGGACATCGTTGCAATTATGCAATATATCGCATAATTCACCTGCCGCAACATTAATCGACAAATAAAAAGGACCCGCCCTCGCGGACAGGTCCCTTCTTTTCATGCGATCGCGTCCCCCCCGGGGCGCGGCGCGTGCTCTTAGTCGGCTTGCTTGCGCAGGAAGGCCGGGATGTCGTACGTCTCGACGCCGTTACGCTGCATCGCCTGCACCTGTTCGGATGCCTGCTCGCGGCGCCACACGGCCGGCTGCTTCATGCCTGCGTCATGGCCGACCGAGGCCGAACCCATCGTGATGCCGGCCGACGCGTGCAGGCCGGCGGCCGACGCCATCAGCGGCGTGTTGTGGGTGCCGGTCATCTTCATCGGCTGCTGAACCAGCTGCATCGCCTTCTTGGCTTTGCCCAGGCCCGTCGCCACCACGGTCACGCGGATGTCGTCGCCCATGTTGTCGTCGTACGCGATGCCCTGCGCGATCGACGCATCCGGCGCCGCGAACGCGCGCACCGCGGCCATGACTTCCTTGATTTCCTTGCCCTTCAGGCCACGGCTGGCGGTCACGTTGACCAGCACGCCGCGCGCGCCCGACAGGTCGATCCCGTCCAGCAGCGGCGAAGCGACTGCCTGCTCGGCGGCGATGCGCGCGCGGTCCACGCCCGACGCGGTCGCAGTGCCCATCATGGCCTTGCCCTGCTCGCCCATGATGGTCTTGACGTCGTTGAAGTCGACGTTGATGTGGCCCGGCACGTTGATGATTTCGGCGATACCCGCAACCGCGTTGTTCAGCACATCGTCGGCGTGCTTCATCCAGTCCAGCATGGATTCATCTTCGTAGATGTCTTCCAGCTTTTCGTTGAGGATGATGATCAGCGAGTCGACGTGCTTGGTCAGTTCGTCCAGGCCCGCCTCGGCGATGTCCATGCACTTCTGGCCTTCGTACGAGAACGGCTTCGACACCACGGCCACCGTCAGAGCGCCCATCTGCTTGGCGATTTCGGCGACGATCGGCGCGGCGCCGGTGCCGGTGCCGCCGCCCATGCCGGCAGCGATGAAGACCATGTGCGCGCCGCGCAACGAGTCTTCGATGCGGGCACGCGATTCTTCGGCCAGCTGGCGGCCGACCGACGGCTTCATCCCGGCGCCGAGGCCGGACTCGCCGATCTGGATCACGTTGTGCGCGCTGGAAGCGGCCAGTGCCTGCGCATCGGTGTTCGCCGCGATGAATTCAACGCCGGACACGCCCTTGTTGATCATGTGCTGAACCGCGTTGCCGCCCGCGCCGCCGACGCCGACGACCTTGATGATAGTACCCAGTGCTGCGTTGTCGACCATATCGAACTCCATGATGAAACTCCTAATCAAATTGCCGTTTCCAAGCGCCAGGACTCATAGCATTGGCATGAAACCTGGAGATTGAAAACCGCGACTTCAGTTAAATAAATAAAATGTGTTCAAATTTTTTGCTGCCGAACCCGAACCCGAACCGCCTGCCTGTACCGCCCCGCCCCGCCTAGAAATTCCCTAAAAACCACTCTTTCATCCGCTGCCACACCGCCTTCACCGAGCCGTCCTGGCGCGTCACGATGTGACCGCGCAGGTACTGTTTCTTCGCCTCGAGCAGCAGCCCGAGGACCGTCGCGTAGCGCGGGCTGCGCACCACGTCGGCCAGCTGGCCGCGGTAGTCCGGCGTGCCGAGGCGCGCCGGCTTGAGGAAAATGTCTTCGGCCATTTCGACCATGCCCGGCATGATCGCGGTGCCGCCGGTGAGCACGATGCCCGACGAGAGCACGCCCTCGTAGCCGGACTCGCGCACCACCTGGTGCACCATCGCGAACAGCTCTTCGACGCGCGGCTCGATCACCGCCGCCAGCGCCTGGCGCGACAGGTTGCGCGGACCGCGGTCGCCCAGGCCCGGCACTTCCAGCGTCTCGCCCGGATCGGCAAGCACCTGCTTGGCGACGCCGTAGCGGATCTTGATTTCTTCCGCTTCCGACGTCGGCGTGCGCAGCGCCATCGCGACGTCGTTGGTGATCTGGTCGCCGGCGATCGGAATCACCGCCGTGTGGCGGATCGCGCCGTCCGAGAACACCGCAATGTCGGTGGTGCCGCCGCCGATGTCGATCAGGACCACGCCCAGCTCTTTCTCGTCGGCCGTCAGCACCGCGTCGGCCGAGGCCATCGGCTGCAGGATCAGGTCCGACACTTCCAGGCCGCAGCGGCGCACGCACTTGACGATGTTCTGCACCGCCGACACCGCGCCGGTGACGATGTGCACCCGCACTTCGAGGCGGATGCCGCTCATGCCGATCGGCTCGCGCACGTCTTCCTGGCTGTCGACGATGAACTCCTGCGGCACGGTGTGCAGCAGCTGCTGGTCGGTCGGGATGTTCACGGCCTTGGCCGTTTCGATCACGCGCGCCACGTCGGTCGAGGTGACTTCCTTGTCCTTGATCGCGACCATGCCGCTCGAATTGAACGAGCGGATATGGCTGCCCGCGATGCCGGCGTAGACGTTGCGGATCTTGCAGTCGGCCATCAGCTCGGCTTCTTCGAGCGCGCGCTGGATCGATTCGACCGTCGCCTCGATGTTCACCACCACGCCCTTTTTCAGGCCGCGCGACTCGTGCTGGCCCAGTCCGATGACTTCATGGCGTCCGTCGGACATCACTTCGGCCACCACGGCCACCACTTTCGAGGTGCCGATATCGAGTCCGACGATCAGGTTTTTAGCGTCTTTTGTCATTTTGCAGGGGCCTAGTGCTTGCTGGTTTTCTTGGTTGTTGTGGTAATCATTTTTGCGACGGCCTTCACAGGCTTGCTTCCATCTTTCGGAATTTTCAGTCCCGCCGCCGCCAGCGCCAGCCCGTTCTGGTAACGCATGTCGATCGATTCGATGCTTTGCACGCGCGCGGCCAGCTGCGGATAAATCTTCACCAGCCGCTGCACGCGGTCGCGCAAGGTGGTGTGATCCTTCTCGCGGCCCAGCGCCACCTGCATGCCGTTATCGAGCGTCACCGTCCACGCATAACGCGTGGACAGGCTCAATGCTTCCGGCACCAGCTGCACCGGCGCGAACCAGGAACGCAGCTCGGCGAACCGCGCCAGCACTTCCTTCTCGCTGCCGTCGGGACCGTCGAACTGCGGCAGCGCATGATCCTCGTCGGCCTCGGCCAGGTTGGCGGTGAACACGTCGCCCTTGACCGACAGCAGGCGTCCGTCCTCGCCCCACGTGCCGAGCGGCTCATGCTCCTCGACCGACACAATCAGCTGGTCCGGCCACTCGCGCCGCACCTGCGCGCGCCGCACCCAGGGCACCGCTTCGAACGCCGTGCGCACCTGCTCCAGGTTGGTGGTGAAAAAATTTCCCTTGATCTTGCCCAGCACGCCGGCGCGCACCGTCAGTTCGCTCACCCGTTTCAGTTCCATGTCGTACATGCTCTCGACGCGCACCGTCTTCAGGGTGAACATCGGGCGCTGCGACACCCACCACACGCCGGAGGCTATGCACGCGAGCACCACCCCGGCCATCAGGCCGTTGGCGGTTGCGTTCAGAGCGCGGGCGTCCTGCCACATCTTGTTATGCCTTTACCATTTTCAAACGTGCCGACGCGACGATCTCGAGGCACAAATCTTCGTAACTGATGCCGTCGGCGCGCGCCGCCATCGGCACCAGCGAGTGCGTCGTCATGCCCGGCGAAGTATTCGCTTCGAGCAGGAACGGACGGTTGTCGGAGGCGCGCAGCAGCACGTCGACGCGGCCCCAGCCCTCGCATCCCAGCGCGCGGTAGGCCGCGAGCGCGATGCGCGACATCTCGGCCGCCATCGCCGCATCGAGCGGCGCCGGGCAAAGGTATTTCACGTCGTCGGTGAAGTACTTGTTCTGGTAATCGTAATTGCCCTGCGGTGCGACGATCTCGACGATCGGCAGCGCGCGCGCATCCTTGCCGCGACCGAGCACGGTCACGGTGAACTCGCGGCCGGTGACGAATTCCTCGGCCAGCACCAACTCGTCGTATTTCGCGGCCAGGTCGTAGGCGGCCTGGAACTCGCCGGCGGCGTTGACCTTGGTGATGCCGATGGTCGAGCCTTCGAGCGGCGGCTTGACGATCAGCGGCAGGCCCAGGTCGGCCGCCACTTTGGCCAGGTCGGCGCCCGCTTCGAGGGTGGCGTACTTCGGCGTCGGCAGGCCGTGCATCAGCCAGATCACCTTGGTGGTGATCTTGTCCATCGCGACGGCGCTGGTCATCACGCCGCTGCCGGTGTACGGAATGCCGAGCTGTTCGAGCGCGCCCTGCAGGCTGCCGTCTTCGCCGAAGCGGCCGTGCAGCGCGATGAACACGCGGTCGAATTTCTCCGCGGCCAGCTCGGCCAGGCTGCGCTGGGCTGGGTCGAAGGCATGGGCGTCGACGCCGCGGCTTTGCAGCGCGGCCAGCACGCCGGTGCCGGACATGATCGAGACGTCGCGCTCGGCGGAGCGGCCGCCGAACAGCACGCCGACCTTGCCGAGTGCCTTGACGTCAATGTTGGAAGGAGCGCTCACGGTCAGGCCTTTGCGTAAGAAGTGAGTTTGTTCGGGATGCCGGAAATCGAGCCGGCGCCCATGGTGATCACGACGTCGCCGTCGCGCACCGCGTTCATGATGGTGTCGGGCATGTCGGCGATCGATTCGACGAAGATCGGCTCGATCTTGCCGCCCACGCGCAGCGCGCGCGCCAGGGCGCGGCCGTCGGCGGCGGCGATCGGCGCTTCGCCGGCGGCGTAGACGTCGGCCAGCACCAGCACGTCCGGCGTCGACAGCACCTTGACGAAGTCTTCGAACAGGTCGCGCGTGCGGCTGAAGCGGTGCGGCTGAAACGCCAGCACGATACGGCGGCCCGGATAGGCGCCGCGCGCGGCCGCCAGCGTGACTTCGGTTTCGATCGGGTGGTGGCCGAAATCATCGACCAGGGTAAAGCTGCCGCCGCCCGGAATGGCGACGTCGCCGTAGCGGGTGAAGCGGCGGCCGACGCCGTTGAAGCCTTCGAGGCCGCGCTGGGTGGCGCTGTCTTCGATGCCGATTTCGCGCGCGATCGCGATCGCCGAGCAGGCGTTGGCGACGTTGTGCAGGCCGGGCTGGTTCAGCACGAAGTCGGTGTCCGGGTAGCCTTGCTGGACCACGGTGAAGCGCATCTGCAGGCCGTCGGCGCGGGCGTTGATCGCGCGCACCTGGGCCAGCGCCGAGAAGCCGTAGGTGGTCACCGGCTTGGTCACGTGCGGGATGATCGCCGCCACGTGCGGATCGTCGATGCACAGCATGGCGCGGCCGTAGAACGGCAGGCGATGGGTAAAGTGCACGAACGCCATCTTCAGCTTTTCGAAGTCGTGCTCGTAGGTGTCCATGTGATCGGCGTCGATGTTGGTGATCACTTCGATCATCGGCGCCAGGTTCAGGAACGAAGCGTCCGATTCGTCCGCCTCGACCACGATGTATTCGCCGGTGCCCAGCTTGGCGTTGGCGCCGGCGCTGGTCAGCTTGCCGCCGATGACGAAGGTCGGATCGAGGTCGCCGGCGGCCAGCACCGACGCGACCAGGCTGGTGGTGGTGGTTTTGCCGTGGGTGCCGGCGATCGCGATGCCGCGCTTCAGGCGCATCAGTTCGCCCAGCATGATCGCGCGCGGCACGATCGGGATCATCGCGGCGCGCGCGGCCACCACTTCGGGATTGGCTTCGTTCACCGCGGTCGAGGTGACGACGGCGTCGACGCCGGCCACGTTGGCCGCGTCGTGGCCCAGCGTGACCTTGGCGCCCAGGGATTCCAGGCGCACCGTCGCGGCATTGCTGCCCAGGTCCGAGCCGGACACCTTGTAGCCCAGGTTGAGCAGCACTTCGGCGATGCCGCTCATGCCGCTGCCGCCGATGCCGACGAAGTGAATGTTCTTGATCTTGTGTTTCATGAATTCGGTCCCGCCAATTGTTCCAGAATGTCCGCGATCGCCTCGTTGGCGTCGCGCTTGCCGACGGCATGCGCCGCCAGCGCCATGTCGCGGCATTCGCCGCGCGACAGGCCGCCAAGCAGCTCGGCCAGCCGGGCCGCGTTCAATTCGTTCTGCGGCAGGTGGATCGCCGCGTGCTGGGTCTGCGCCCACTGCGCGTTGTCGCGCTGGTGGCTGGTGGTGCTGGCGACGAACGGCACCAGCACGCTGGCCACGCCGGCCGCGGTCAGCTCCGACATGGTGATCGCGCCGGCGCGGCAGATCACCACGTCGGCTTCGGCGTACGCCGCCGCCATGTAGTCGATGAAGGCGACCACGTTGGCGGCGACGCCCGCGTCCTTGTACGACTTTTCCAATGCTTCGATGTTCTTCTTGCCCGACTGGTGGGTGACCGTCGGACGCGTCGCTTCCGGGATCAGCGCCAGCGCCGCCGGCACCGCGTCGTTGAGCGCCTTGGCGCCCAGGCTGCCGCCGACCACCAGGATCCTCAAGGCGCCTTCGCGGCCGTTGAAGCGGGTCTGCGGCGACTCGACATCGAGGATCTCCTTGCGCACCGGGTTGCCGGTGACGCTGGCCTTGCCGGCGGCGCGGCCGAAATCGGCCGGGAAGCCGAACATCACGCGCTGCGCCAGCGGCGTCAGCGTCTTGTTCGACAACAGCAGCGCGGCGTCGGCATTGACCAGCGCCAGCGGCACACGGCGCAGGCGCGCCATCAGCCCGCCCGGCACGCAGACGTAGCCGCCCATGCCCAGCACCACGCTCGGCTTGCGGCGCGCGATGAAGCGCAGGCAGGAAGCGAAGCTGGTTGTGAGCTTGAAGGCGCCGGACAGGGTGTGCTGCAGGCCCTTGCCGCGCATGCCCGAAAAATCGATCGTGTCCATCTCGATGCCGTGTTTCGGCACCAGGTCCTGCTCCATGCCGAGCGCGGTGCCCAGCCACGTGACTTCCCAGCCGCGCGCGCGCATCGTCTGCGCGATCGCGATGCCCGGGAAGATATGCCCGCCGGTGCCGGCCGCCATGATCATCAGGCGCTTCATGGGCGGCCTCCGCGCATCATCACCCGGTTTTCGTAATCGATGCGCAGCAGGATCGCCAGGCCGACGCAGTTGATGAATACGCCGGTGCCGCCGTAGGACATCAGCGGCAGGGTCAGGCCTTTGGTCGGCAGCAGGCCCAGGTTCACGCCCATGTTGATGAAGGTCTGCACGCCGATCCAGATGCCGATGCCCTTGGCGGTGAGGCCGGCGAAGGTCTGGTCGATGGCGATGGCCTGGCGGCCGATGTCGAAGGCGCGCTTGACCAGCCAGTAGAACATCGCGATGGTGATCAGGACGCCCATCAGGCCCAGCTCCTCGCCGATCACGGCGAGCAGGAAGTCGGTGTGCGCTTCGGGCAGGTAGTGGAGTTTTTCGACGCTGCCGCCCAGTCCCACGCCAAACAGCTCGCCGCGGCCGAAGGCGATCAGCGAGTGGGTCAGCTGGTAAGCCTTGTTCAGCGCATTGTCTTCCTGCCACGGGTCGAGGTAGGCGAACATGCGCGCGCGGCGGAACGGCGACAGCGCGATGATGGTGCTGAAGATCACGACCAGCACGGCGCCGATGCCGCCGAACCAGATCGCGTTGATCCCGCCCAGGAACAGGATGCCCATGGCGATGCAGACGATCACGCCGAAGGCGCCCAGGTCCGGCTCGAGCAGCAGCAACAGGCCGACCAGGCCGATCGCGCCGGCCATCGGCAGGAAGCCCTTGGTCAGCTTGTGCATGTACTGCTGCTTGCGCACCGTGTAGTCGGCCGCGTACAGCACCGCCACCACTTTCATGATCTCGGACGGCTGCGGCTTGAACACGATCAGGTTGATCCAGCGGCGGCCGCCGTTCACGCTCACGCCCAGGCCAGGCACGAACACCAGCGCCAGCAGGACCAGCGTGACGCCGAACAGCCACGGCGCGAGGCGCTGCCAGGTGGCGACCTTGACGCGGAAAACGAACAATCCCGCGATCAGCGACACGGCGATGAAGGCCGCCTGGCGCTGCAGGAAGTATGTGTTTTTATAGGCGGCGAACTTTGGCGAATCGGGCAGCGAAATCGAAGCCGAATACACCATCACCATCCCGAACAGCATCAGCAGCAGGGTGACCCAGACCAGCGGCTGGTCGTATTCCATCATCTTCGACGCGCGCGCGCGGCTGCTCACCAGCGCGTCGGACGCGGAGCCGGAGAATTTGAATGGAATCTGGAAGGCCATCAGATCTCCTGGCCTTTCGACAGAGCGAGTTCGCGCACGGCATCGACGAACACCTGGGCGCGGTGCGCGTAGTTGGTGAACATGTCCAGGCTGGCGCAGGCCGGCGACAGCAGCACGGCGTCGCCGCTTTGCGCCGCCGCGGCGGCGCGCTGCACCGCGTCCGGCAAGGTGCGGCAGTCGATCAGCTCGACGCCGGACGGCTCGAGCGCCTCGCGCAGTTTCGGCGCATCGCGCCCGATCAGCACCACGGTACGCACGTAGCGCGCGCACGGCTCGGCCAGCGGCGCGAAGTCCTGGCCCTTGCCGTCGCCGCCTGCGACCAGCACGATCTTTTGCGATTCGCCGCCGAAGGCCTTGCCCAGGCCGACCAGCGCGGCGACGGTAGCGCCAACATTGGTGCCCTTGCTGTCGTCGTAGTAGTCGACGCCGTCGATGCTGGCGACCAGCTCGACCCGGTGCGGCTCGCCCTTGTATTCGCGCAGGCCGTGCAGCAGCTGGGCCATCGGCAGGCCGATCGCGCGGCACAGCGCCAGCGCGGCCAGCGCGTTAGTGGCGTTGTGCACGCCGCGAATGTGCAGCGCGTCCGACGGCATCAGGCGGTTGACGATCACTTCGACCGGCTCCGGCAAGGCGCCCTTCTTGCGTTTCTGTTCGCTCTCTTCGCCAGCAACGGCGTGGGTCAGCCACAGCACGCCGCGCTCGGCGACCAGGCCGAAGTCGCCCGGCACGGTCGGCGCGGTGGCGCCGAAGCTGACGTCCGGCGTGCCCGGCGCGGCCATGCGCATCACGACGTCGTCGTCGCGATTGAGCACGCGCACCGTGCGCTTGCCGAAGATGCGCGCCTTGTCGGCGGCGTACGAGGTCATGTCGCCGTGCCAGTCGAGGTGGTCCTGGGTGATATTGAGCACGGTGGCCGCATCGGCCTCCAGGCTGAACGTCGAATGCAGCTGGAAGCTGGACAGCTCGAGGATCCACGCCTGCGGCAATTCATCGGCGTCGAGGCATTCGCGCAGCACGTCGAGCGCGGCCGGACTGATATTCCCCGCCACGCGGGTCGACAGGCCGGCGCGCTGGCACAGCAGGCCGGTGAGGCTCGTGACGGTGGTCTTGCCGTTGGTGCCGGTGATGGCGATGACTTTCGGCGCGTAGCCGCGGTCTTCCTTCAGCTGCGCCAGCGCCTGGGCGAACAGTTCGATCTCGCCCCACACCGGAATGCCCAGTGCGCGCGCGGTCGGCACGATGGTGCGCAGTTCGCGCTGCGGCGCCAGGCCCGGGCTGAGGGTGACGAAATCGACGCCGTCGAGCAGCGCGTCGGTGAATTCGCCACAGAAGAATTCGACGGTCGGCACGGCCATGCGCAGCGCATGCAGGCGTTGCGGCTCGGTGCGGGTGTCGGCCACGCGCACGGCGGCGCCGCAACGGGCCAGCCATTGCGCCATTGCCAGCCCGGACTCGCCGAGTCCCAGCACCAGTGCCTGTTTGCCCGCGTAGCTCATTAGCGCAACTTCAAGGTGGACAGGCCGACCAGGACCAGCATCATCGTGACGATCCAGAATCGCACGACAACCTTGGTCTCTTTCATGCCCAGTTGTTCGAAATGGTGGTGCAGCGGCGCCATGCGGAACACGCGCCGCCCGGTGCCGTAACGCTTCTTGGTGAACTTGAACCACGACACCTGGATGATCACCGACAGGGTCTCGGCGACGAACACGCCGCCCATGATGAACAGGACGATCTCCTGGCGCACGATGACGGCGATGGTGCCGAGCGCGCCGCCCAGCGCCAGCGCGCCGACGTCGCCCATGAACATCTGCGCGGGGTGCGCGTTATACCAAAGGAAGGCCAGGCCGGCGCCGGCCATCGCGCCGCAGAAGATCAGCAGTTCGCCGGCGCCCGGGATGTGCGGAATGAACAGGTATTTCGAGTAGGTCGCCGAACCGGTCAGGTAGGCGAACAGGCCGAGCGCCGAGCCGACCATCACGGTCGGCATGATTGCCAGGCCATCGAGGCCGTCGGTGAAGTTCACCGCGTTCGAGGTGCCGACGATGACGCAGTAGGTCAGCGCGATGAAACCCCACACGCCCAGCGGGTAGCTGATGGTTTTCACGAACGGGACGATCAGGTCGGCCTTGGGCGGCAGCGACATCGAGAAGCCCGAGCGCACCCACGCGTAGAACAGTTCCCATACCTTGATCGGGGTCGGCGCAGACACCGAGAACGCCAGGTAGAAGGCCGCGGCGACGCCGATCAGCGACATCCAGAAATACTTCTCGCCCGAGCGCATGCCTTCCGGGTCCTTGTAGACCACCTTGCGGTAGTCGTCGGCCCAGCCGATGGCGCCGAAGCCGAGGGTGACGACCAGCACCGGCCAGATCAGGCGGTTGGAGAAATCGCACCACAGGATGGTCGACACGCCGATCGAGATCAGGATCAGGACGCCGCCCATGGTCGGGGTGCCGTGCTTGGCCAGGTGGGTTTCGGGACCGTAGGTGCGCACCGCCTGGCCGACCTTCATGCGGGTCAGCCAGCGGATCACGAACGGGCCGGCGCCCAGGCCGATCACCACCGCGGTAATGGTGGCGAACACCGCACGGAAGGTGATGAAGTTGAAGATCCGAAGCGGACCGAGGTCCTGCTGAAAGAATTGTGCGAGCCAGAGCAGCATGTTAGTGGGCTTCCTTGCCAGTGTTGTGTGTTCCAGTCAGGTGCTGGACCACGCGTTCCATCTTCATGAAACGCGAGCCCTTCACCAACACAGTCGCGTCAGATTTACTGCCCAGTGCTGTATCCAGTGCTGCCAATAACTCGTCAAACTGTTCAAAATGCGTGGCGCCCGCGCCCACCATGTGGCGCGTCAGTTCACCCGTCACCAGCACCGCGTCGATGCCGCGGCTGGCGGCGTAGGCGCCGATTTCTTCGTGAAACTGCTGTCCCTGCGTGCCGACTTCGCCCATGTCGCCCAGCACCAGGATGCGCGGCTGCGCGGCTTGCGCCAGCACGTCGATCGCCGCGCGTACCGAATCGGGGTTCGCATTGTAGCTGTCATCGATAACTGCTGCACCGTTCCGTGCGCGCTTGTGCTGCAGGCGGCCGTTCACCGGCGCGAAGGATTCGAGGCCGCGCACGATGGCTTCCTGTTCGATGCCGGCGCCCAGCGCGCAGGCGATCGCGGCGAGCGCGTTGCGCACGTTGTGCACGCCGGCCGCGGCCAGCTTGACCGGGAACTGGTACGGCGCCTTGCCGTCGATGCGCGCGGTCACCAGCAGGTCGCTGCCGAAGGCGTTCGCGGTGTGGTTGCAGCAGACGTCGGCGGTGGCGTCGAGGCCGAAGGTGATGGTGCGGCGCTGGTCGGCCAGCTTTTCCCACAGCGGTGTATAGGTGTCGTCGGCCGGATAGACCGCGGTGCCGCTTCTCGGCAGCGCGGACAGGGCGGCGCCGTTCTCCAGCGCCACCGCTTCCACGGTGTGCATGAATTCCTGGTGCTCGCGCTGGGCGTTGTTGACCAGGGCGACGGTCGGCGCGGCGATGGCGGCCAGGCGCGCGATCTCGCCGGGATGGTTCATGCCCAGTTCGATGACGGCGGCCTTGTGCTCGGGCAGCAGGCGCATCAGCGTCAGCGGCACGCCGATTTCGTTATTCAGGTTGCCGCGCGTGGCCAGCCGGCCGTCTTCGCCGTAAGCCTGCGCGAGGATGGACGCGATCATTTCCTTGACCGTGGTCTTGCCGTTGCTGCCTGTGACGCCGATGACCGGGATGGCGAATTTCTCGCGCCAGAAGTGGCCGACCTGGCCCAGCGCGGTGAGGGTGTTCGGCACCACGATGGCCGGCAGGTTCCAGCCTTCCGGCAGCTGCTCGGCGATCACCGCGCCGACGCCCTGCTGCGCGATGGTCGGCAGGAAGTCGTGGCCGTCGAAGTTCTCGCCGCGCAGCGCGACGAACAGCTCGCCCGCCTTGAGCGTGCGGCTGTCGGTCGAGACGCCCTCGAAGGCGACGTTCTTCGTCATGCGCGCTCCCGTGAGCGAGGCGACCAGTTGTGCCAGCGATGCGCGCATCAGTGTGTCCTCATCATGGTGACGCGCGCGGCCAGCGCCAGCGCGGCGTGGTCGGCGTCGGAAAACGTCATTTTGCGGCCCTTGATTTCCTGGTAAGGCTCATGGCCCTTCCCGGCCAGCAGGATCACGTCGACCTTGGCGGCGTGCTTGACGGCCGACAGGATCGCCGCGGCGCGGTCTTCGATCGCCTGGTAAGTCGATGTCGGGTGGGCGGCGTCCATGCCCGCGACGATTTCGGCGATGATCGCGGCCGGCTCTTCGCTGCGCGGATTGTCGGAGGTGACCAGCACGTGCTCGGCGATCTGCGAGATGGCGCCCATCTGCGGGCGCTTGCCCGGATCGCGGTCGCCGCCGCAGCCGAACACGCACCACAGCTGGCCGCCGCGTTCATCGGCCACCTGGCGCAGCGCCAGCAGGGTTTTCTCCAGCGCGTCCGGCGTGTGCGCGTAGTCGATCACGACCATCGGCGCTTCCTGGCCGCCGACCTGCTGCATGCGGCCCGGCGCCGGCGTCAGCGCGTCGAGCGCGTCGACCGCGGCGCGCAAGGCGACGCCCTTTGCCATCAGCGCGCCGAACACCGCCAGCGCATTGCTCATGTTGAAATGGCCGACCAGGTGGGTCTTGACCGTGGCGCCGCCGTACGGCGAGTCGAGATGGAAATCGGTGCCGGCGTGGCGGCTCTTGAACTGCGAGGCGCGCAGCATGGCGACGCCTTCGATGTCCGGCTGCAGCGCGGCATCCTGCAGCGTGTAGCCGATCAGCGCGACGCCGGCGGCGCGCGCCTTCAGGTGCGCGACGATGCGCAGGCCGGCCGGGTCGTCGAGGTTGATCACGGCCGCCTTCAGGCCGGGCCACTCGAACAGTTTCAGCTTGGCCGCCTCGTAGGCCTCCATGTCGCCGTGGAAGTCGAGGTGGTCGCGGGTCAGGTTGGTAAACAGCGCGACGTCGAAATGCATGCCCAGCGCGCGGCCCTGCTCCAGGCCGATCGACGACACTTCGATCGCCAGCGCGGTGGCGCCGGCGTCGCGCACTTCGGCCAGCTTTTCGGCCAGCAGCACGGCGTCCGGCGTGGTGTAGCCGGTCACGTCGAAATTCGGTTCGGTGCGGCCCTTGAACACGCCGACACCAAGGGTGCCGATGACGGCGGTGACGTCGCCCAGGCGCGACATCGCCTGGCCCAGCCACACGGCGCACGAGGTCTTGCCGTTGGTGCCGGTGACGCCGACCGCAAACATGCCGCGGTCAGGCATCGCGTGGCAGGCGTGAGCGATCGGGCCGGCGTTCTTTTTCAGGTCGGCCACCGCCAGGTGCGGCAGGGTCCATTCCGGATTCCATTCGAAGCCGCGCGGATCGTACACCACCGCGGCGGCGCCTTGCCTGACCGCGGCGCCGATGAATGCGCGGCCGTCGCCCGCATCGCCCGGATAGGCGAAGAACACGTCGCCGGCATTGACGCGGCGCGAGTCGGACGCGAGCCGGCCGTTCGGCGCGGCCTGGCGAATCCACTGGCAGGTGTCGGTATGGGTCATGGCGTCCTAGTCCTCGAGCGGATGCTCGGGAATGATGATCTCGGTGACCGACGAATCGGGCGGCACGTTGGCTGCGCGCAGCGCGTTGGCGGCCAGCGCGGCAAACGTCGGCGCGGCGACGCTGCCGCCGGTATGGAGGGCGCCGGCCGGATCGTCGACCATCACGGCGATGATGAAGCGCGGGTTCGACATCGGCGCGATGCCGGCGAACGAGCCGATGTAGTGGGTCTGCGAGTAGCGGCCGTTAATGACCTTCTGCGCGGTGCCGGTCTTGCCGCCGACGCGGTAGCCGGGCACCTGCGCCAGCGACGCGGTGCCGCCCGGGCCGACCACGGATTCGAGCATGACGCGCATTTCGGCGGCGGTCTTCGGCGAGATGACCTGCTGGCCGACCGGCTTGTCGCTGACCTTCTGGAACGACAGCGGAATGATGTCGCCGTCGCGCGCGAAGATCATGTAGGAGCGCGCCAGCTGCAGCAGCGACACCGAGATGCCCTGGCCAAACGACATGTTGGCCTGCTCGACCGGGCGCCAGGACTTGTACGGACGCACGCGGCCGGCGACGGCGCCGGGAAAGCCGAAACGCGGCGCCTGGCCGAAGCCGGACTTGGTGAACATCTCCCACATTTCCTGCGACGGCATCGCCAGCGCCATCTTCGACACGCCGATGTTCGACGACTTCTGGATGATGGTCGATACGTCGATGGTGCCGTGCGGATGGGTGTCGCGAATCGTGCGGTCGCCGACGATCATGCGGCCGTTGCCGGTGTCGAACATGGTGGTCGGCTTGACGCGGTTGGTGTCGAGCGCCAGCGCCACGGTGAACGGCTTGAGGGTCGAGCCAGGTTCGAAGGTGTCGGTGATGACGCGGTTGCGCAGCTGCTCGCCATTCAGCTTGCTGCGGTCGTTCGGGTTGTAGGTCGGCCAGTTGGCCAGCGCCAGCACCTCGCCGGTGTGCACGTCCAGCACCACCGCGGCGCCGGCCTTGGCGTGGAACTTCTCGACCGCCTCCTTGATGCTGTTGAAGGCGATGTACTGCAGCTTGCTGTCGACCGACAGGGTCAGGTCCTGGCCGTCGTGCGGATCTTTCGACAGGCCGACGTCTTCGACGATGTGGCCGAGGCGGTCCTTGATCACGCGGCGGCTGCCCGGAGCACCGACCAGGGTCTTCTGCTGCGCCAGCTCCATGCTCTCCTGGCCCACGTCCTCGACGTTGGTGAAGCCGACCATGTGGGTCATCACTTCGCCCTGCGGGTAGAAGCGCTTGTATTCCTTGCGGGTGTCGAGGCCTTCGATGTCGAGCTTCTTGATCTGCTCGATGACGTCCATCTCGACCTGGCGCTTCAGGTACACGAAGGTGCGGTCCGAATCGAGCTTCTTGCGCAGCTCAGGCTCGGTCATTTCCAGCAGCTTGGCCAGCGCGCGCAGCTTCTCCGGCGGCTCGCGCAGCACGTCGTCGGGATTGGCCCACACCGCCTTGACGGGGATCGACGAGGCCAGCACCTGGCCGTTGCGGTCCATGATCTTGCCGCGCGTGGCCGGCAGCGCCAGCGTGAATTCGTAGCGGCTCTTGCCCTGCTTTTGCAGGAACTGGGTCGACACGGCCTGCAGCCACAGGGCGCGCCCGGCCAGCGCCGCGAAGGCGGCGAACATCACGAACAGCACCACGCGCGAACGCCAGGTCGGCAGGCGGACCGCCAGCACCGGGCTTTTCGAAAAGGCCACGCCTTTCGAGGCGGCCACGCGCGAGTTCACGCCGCTCTTCATTTGGCGCCTTCCGTCAGGTACTGCGTGCGCGCCGGGGTCAGCGGCGCCATGTTCAATTCGGTGCGCGCGATCTGCTCGATGCGCGCGTTCTTGCCCAGCGTGGACTGGTCGAGCTGGAGCTGGGCCCAGTCGATGTCGAGCTGGCGCGCCTGCTGCTGCATCGTCTCGAGGTCGATGAACAGATGGCGCGCGATGTACTGCGCCTTCACCACCGACAGGCCGCACAGCACCAGCGCGGCGAGCAGGACCAGGTTGATCTTGCCGTTCATTGTGCGCCTTTCGCCGGCAGGCGTTCGGCCACACGCATCACGGCCGAACGGGCGCGCGGATTGGCGGCGATTTCGGCGTCGGACGGCTTGGACTTGCCGATCAGTTTCATCAGCGGCTGCGGCAGGTCGACCGCCTTGATCGGCAGGCGCCGGTCCGGCTGCTCGACCTTGACCTTGGAGGCGAAGAACTGCTTGACGATGCGGTCTTCCAGCGAGTGGAAGCTGATCACGGCCATGCGCGCGCCGGGCGCCAGCATGGCGTAGGCCGCGTTCAGGCCTGCCGCGAGGTCTTCAAGCTCCTGATTGATGAAAATCCGGATAGCCTGAAAGGTGCGGGTGGCCGGATCCTTGCCTTTTTCCCGAGTCTTGACCGCGCCTGCCACGATAGCGGCAAGCTGTCGTGTGCTTGAAATTGGTTCGACTGCCCGGCGAGCAACAATCGCCTTTGCAATCTGAAAAGCAAACCGTTCTTCCCCATAATCGCGTATCACCTTTTCCAGTTGTTGTTCGGTTTCAATGGCCAGCCATTGCGCCGCGGACATGCCTCGCGTGGTGTCCATGCGCATGTCGAGCGGGCCGTCGTTGCGGAAGCTGAAACCGCGCGCCGCGTCGTCCACCTGCGGCGACGAGATGCCGAGGTCGAGCAGGATGCCGTCGACCTGGTCGACACCGCGCTCGCGCAGCGCGGACTGCATGGTCGCGAAACTGTCGTGCACGATGGTGAAGCGCGGATCGGTGATTTGCTCGGCCGTGGCGATCGCCTGCAGGTCCTTGTCGAAGCCGAACAGGCGCCCCTTGGCGCCCAGTTTCGACAGGATCAGGCGGCTGTGGCCGCCGCGGCCGAAGGTGCCGTCTATATAAGTGCCGTCGGCGCGCGCGCCGGCCAGGTCGAGTGCATCGACCGCTTCATCGAGCAGCACCGTCTGGTGCTGGAACTCGGGCGCCGCCACTTCGGTCATCGCGGCGTCCTAGAAGGAGAAATTGGAAAGGACATCGGGCATGCCGCCGGCGACGGCGACTTCTTCGCTGGCGTCGAGCTTGGCGGCGTCCCAGATCTCGAAATGCGTGCCCATGCCGAGCAGCATCACGTCCTTGGACAGGCCGACCGCGGCGCGCAGTTCCGGCGAGATCAGCACGCGGCCGGCCGAATCCATCTCGACGTCGCAGGCGTTACCGAGGAAAATGCGTTGCCAGGCCTTGGCCGACATCGGCCAGGCGGCGATTTGTTCGCGGTGCGATTCCCACACCGGGCGCGGGAAGAACAACAGGCAGCCATCCGGGTGTTTGGTGAGCGTGAGGCGTCCTTCGCACTGAACTGCGAGTGCGTCACGGTGCTTGGCAGGGATAGACATCCTGCCTTTGGCATCGAGGTTGATTGCGGACGCGCCTTGGAACACGGTTTTACCTGATTTAGAGTTTGATGAAGCGGTTTAGTTTGCGCGTCGGGAGCTCATTTTTTCTCCCACAAAACTACACTTTTCCACACAGTTGCCCACTTTAGAGGATGCAAATCTCATGGTCAAGCGATTTCCAGTAGGAAAATATGAAATTTGCCAATGAAGTCAAGGACTTAGCGCACTTCCCTGAAGTCGGCTCAGGTAAAAATATGTCGATAAATTAGGCACTTATCAAAGAGCCTTAATGTGTCACCTCATCTGTATTCACGCCTATTTCCCCTAATACATAACGAAAAATAAATTTCAGCAGTTCAATAAATGCAACACGGCCGCGCACGCGGCCAAATTGCGCGCGGCCGCGGTCCGGGGTACGATTCAAGCGAAAGCCGGCGCGATTCGACGACGCCGGCCGTGGAAGGAGACTTGCCGTGAGCATCACCCTGGCCCGCACCCGCGCGCTGTACGACCTGGCCGACGTCGAAGGCGCGCTCGAACGCAGCAAGGGCCGCGCGCCCGAGCTCGAAGCGTTCTACGAGCGCATGCTCGACACCGGCGCCGAGCGCTTCGTCACCACGCCGTCGTCGACCGGCGCGCTGGCGCCGCTGGCCGAGGAGTGTCCCAATTTCGCGGAAGTGGTGGACGACCTGACCCGCTACCTGGGGCTGGCGCACGCCGGCGACGGCGGCTTCAACGTGATGCCGATCCTTCTGCTGGGCGACCCCGGCGTCGGCAAGACCCATTTCGCGCGGCGCCTGGCGCGGGCGCTGCAGACCGAGTACGAGCTGATCAGCATGAACGCGCTGTCGGCCGGCTTCGTCATCACCGGCAGTTCGGCCAGCTGGAAGGGCGCCAAGTGCGGCAAGGTGGCCGAGCGGCTGGTGCGCGGGCAGTACGCCAATCCGGTGGTGGTGCTCGATGAGGTGGAAAAGGCCAGCGGCTCCTCGCAGTCCGATCCGCTGGCGGCGCTATACCAGCTGCTCGAGCCGGAGACGGCGCGGGCGTTTCGCGACGAGTACATCGACGTCGAGATCGACGCCAGCCAGATTTTCTGGATCCTGACGGCCAACCGCACCGAGGGCATTCCTGCGCCGCTGCTGAACCGGATGGCGGTGTACGAGGTGCCGGCGCCGACGCCGGAGCAGGCGGCCGCGATCGCCCAAGGCATGTACGCGGCGCTGCTGCGCGAGCTGAAGCTGGCGAAGTTCGCGGCCAGGCTCGATGGCGCTGTGGCCGAGCGGCTGGCGGGCGTGTCGCCGCGCGACATGCGCAAGACGCTGCTCGACGCGCTGGGCTACGCGGTGGCTGCGGGCCGCCAGGAAGGCGGAGGATGTGCGGTTCAAGGCCGGGCCGGGCAAGTCGCGGATTGGGTTTTGAGGCGCTGCGAAAAGCACCACTTTTTGCGATGTGCGTACGGCAGCTAACGGTAGCGCTTCAAAGTGCGTGCGATTCTGCAGTCACCAACAACCGCCGCACTTTACGAGGCCACATCATGAACCAGACCATCGATACCCAGACCTCCGTCGACCGCTGCATCTACCTGCATGAAGAATTCGAAGTCGGCTACTGGACGACTGCGCTCGGCGTCGACAAGGCGAAGCTGATGAAGACCGTGCAGGAAGTGGGCAACGGCGCGACCGCCGTCAAGCGCGCGCTCGGCATTCACTAATCACGCATCCGCGCGGGCCGGGGCAGCCCACCCGCGCGAACGTTCGACCGCCCTCGCCCACGTCGCCATCAGTTCCTGACGGCGGCCTGCCGCCATCGCGGGCTCGAAGCGCCGCTCCGCCCGCCATTGCGCGCCGGCTTCCTCTTGCGACGCCCAGAATCCCACCGCCAGGCCGGCCAGCCATGCGGCGCCCAGCGCCGTCGTCTCGGTCACATGCGGGCGCACCACCGGCACGCCAAGCAGGTCGGCCTGGAATTGCATCAGCAAGTCGTTGCGCGCGGCGCCGCCGTCGGCCCTGACCTCGCGCACCGGCACCGCCGCATCCTTCCGCATCGCATCCAATAGCTCCGCGCTCTGGAAGGCGATCGCCTCGAGCGCCGCGCGCGCGATGTGTCCCCGGCCGCTTCCCCGGGTCATGCCGACCAGCGTGCCGCGCGCGTACGGGTCCCAGTGCGGCGCGCCGAGTCCGGCGAACGCCGGCACCAGGAACACGCCGCCGTTGTCCGGGACGCTGAGCGCGAGGGCCTCGACGTCCGACGATTTTTCGATGATGCCGAGGCCGTCGCGCAGCCACTGCACCGTGGCGCCGCCCATGAACACGCTGCCTTCGAGCAGATAGTCGGTGGCGCCTCCGGCCTGCCAGCCGACCGTCGCCAGCAGGCGGTGATGCGATTCCGGCGCCTTCGGCCCTGCGTGCATCAGCATGAAGCATCCGGTGCCGTAAGTGTTCTTGACCATGCCCGGCTTCCAGCAAGCCTGGCCGAAGGTCGCCGCCTGCTGGTCTCCCGCGATGCCGGCCACCGGAATCGGGGCGCCGAACCACGCCGCATCGGCCTGCCCGATCACTTCGGAGCTGGCGACGACTTCCGGCAGCAGCGCGGCGGGAATGTCGAACAGCGCCAGCAGCCGCTCGTCCCAGCGCAGGTCGTGGATATTGAATAGCATCGTGCGCGAGGCGTTGCCGGCATCGGTGACGTGGCGCCCGGTCAGCTTGAACGCGAGCCAGCTGTCGACCGTGCCGAAGGCCAGTTCGCCGCGCAGCGCGCGTTCGCGGGCGCCGTCGACGTGATCGAGCAGCCAGGCCAGCTTGGTGGCGGAGAAGTAGGCGTCCAGCTCCAGCCCGGTGGCCTGCTGGATCATCGTTGCGTGGCCTTCCGCGCGCAGCCGCTCGCAGGCGTCGGCGGTGCGCCGGTCCTGCCAGACGATGGCCGGCGCAATCGCGTGGCCGGTCTTGCGGTCCCACAGCACGGTCGTTTCGCGCTGGTTGGCGATGCCGATGGCGGCCACCTGCGCGGCCGTCGCGCCGCACTCGCGCAGCACCTGGCGCGCGCAGGCGAGCTGGCTCTCCCAGATGTCGGCGGGGTCGTGCTCGACCCATCCGGGCCGTGGGAAATGCTGGGGGTATTCTTGCTGGGCGCAGCCGCACAGGCGGCCGGCGTGGTCGAACAGGATGGCGCGCGAGCTGGTGGTGCCCTGGTCGAGGGCGAGGACGTAGTGTGTCAACGTACACCTCGACTCTGAAGAGGGTCAGGTCCGCGGGACCAGACCCCTGAATAAGTGTGAAGCAGGCCGGTAGGCCGGATTTTGTTACGGCGGATGCCCTTGCGAGCACCCGCTATGACAGCCATTCCTCTAGGCGCCTGATTGCTCAGGCGCTCAAGCTCCCTACCCGCACGCTCCGCGAGCCGCCTCAACGCGTGCCTATTTGGGATTGCTCCAGGTGGAGGTTACCGCGTTTCACCGTAACTTAATACGCTCGTCTCTGTGGCCCTATTCCTCGCCTTATACCTTGCGGCTTTCAGCGGACGGCCGTTAACCGTCACCCTGCTCTATGGAGTCCGGACCTTCCTCCCGCCGACGCATTACGCGCCAGCCAGCGGCTGTCCTGGCCTGCATCACGGCGCCATTGTACCCGCTGCAGACGACTTTCAGGGAACTGGTGTAGGCATCGACGGATTGCTCCGATCGGACGACCAACATCAAAAAGGCTCGCGTAGGCGAGCCCTGATTGATTCGATCGTTCGATTTATTGATTGAATAGCCCAGTCTTCTGTTTTACATCGGATTCGCTCATCGAATACCGCTTTACGATCCCGCCCTGATCGAACAGCACAACCAGTTCCTTCTTCTTCCCGCTCGCAGTGGCGCCGAAAAGATTGACGATCGGCACATAGCTCACCGCGTCCAGCGAAACGTTAGAAAACTCGTAGTTCCAGATTTCCAATCCGCCGTCCGTGAATGTCGTTTTCAGGGGCGAGCCGAACATTCCGCGGACTTCCGCTTTGCTGGTACGACCTTCCGTCATTTTCGTGGACATCGAGGTTTCCGACTCCTTGCGTAGAGCCTCATTTCCGACACTCGCACATCCGGTGGACAAGATTGTGATCGCGATCGCCGCTACAACTGTCAGTTTTTTCAAGATTACCCTTAATAAATAATTATGATTTAACAACTCGCAGATAGTATGTCAAAAGAAAATTTATTGCTATAGATTTTGAGTACGGGCCCGACGTCACTTTCTGTCGCAGCGAAGCTGGCCGATTCTGAAAGTTGGTGTCGCCATTTCAAAAGCCCGGCCAGAACGGCTCGCTTAGAATGGCCGCACGTGATTTCATTCATCGAGGCCCCCACATGACCCAACCATCCCGCACCGGCGGCCAGATCCTGGTCGACGCACTGAAGATCCACGGCGTCGACACCGCCTTCGGCGTGCCGGGGGAGAGCTACCTCGACGTGCTCGACGCGCTGCACGATTCGAGCATCCGCTTCATCATCAACCGCCAGGAAGGCGGCGCCGCGTTCATGGCCGAGGCCTACGGCAAGATGACCGGCCAGCCGGGCATCTGCTTCGTCACGCGCGGCCCCGGCGCCACCAACGCGTCGATCGGCGTGCATACCGCGTTCCAGGACTCGACGCCGATGATTCTGTTCATCGGCCAGGTCGGCCTCGACTTCATGGACCGCGAGGCGTTCCAGGAGATCGACTACCGCCGCATGTTCGGCCAGATGGCCAAGTGGGTCGCGCAGATCGATCGCGCCGACCGCATCCCGGAATACATCGCGCGCGCCTTCCAGGTCGCCACCAGCGGCCGGCCCGGCCCGGTGGTGCTGGCGCTGCCCGAGGACATGCTGATCTCGATGGCCGAAACGGCGGACGCGCGCCGCTATCAGCCGGTGCAGGCCTCGCCGTCGGCCGCGCAGATCGACACGCTGCGCACCATGCTGGCCGCGGCGAAGAATCCCCTGCTGCTGCTCGGCGGCGGCACCTGGAACGCGCAAGCCTGCGCCGACGTGCAGCGCTTCGCCGAAGCGAACGCACTGCCGGTCGGATGCGCATTCCGCTTCCAGGATTTGCTCGACAACGAGCATCCGAACTACGTGGGCGACGTCGGCATCGGCATCAATCCCAAGCTGGCCGCGCGCGTGAAAAACGCCGACCTGCTGATCGCCTTCGGCCCGCGCCTGGGCGAGATGACCACCAGCGGCTATTCGCTGATCGCATCGCCGGTGCCGCGGCAGAAGCTGGTGCACATCCACCCCGCCGCCGAGGAACTGGGCAGCGTGTACCAGGCCGACCTGATGATCAACAGCGGCGCGCCGCAGGCAGCGGCGATGCTGGCCGCGATGGCGCCGGTGAACGCGGACGCATGGCGCGGCACGGTCGCCGAGGCGAGGGCCGACTACGCGGCGTGGCAGCTGCAGCCGCCGATCTTCAAGGACGGCGGCGCCCCGCTCGACCTGTGGCAGCTGGTGCAGCAGCTGCAGGCCGCCGCGCCCAAGGACACCATCATCACCAACGGCGCCGGCAACTACGCCACCTGGGCGCACCGCTTCTTCCGCTACGGAGGCATGCGCACGCAGCTGGCGCCGACCAGCGGCGCGATGGGTTACGGCGTGCCGGCCGGCGTCGCCGCCAAGATCATCGACCCGCAACGCACGGTGGTCACCTTCGCCGGCGACGGCGAGTTCATGATGAACGGGCAGGAGCTGGCGACGGCGGTGCAGTACAAGGCCGGCGTGATCATCATCGTCTTCAACAACAGCATGTTCGGCACGATCCGCATGCACCAGGAGCGCGATTATCCGGGCCGGGTATCGGGCACCACGCTGCACAATCCCGATTTCGCGGCGCTGGCGACAGCCTATGGCGCGCACGGCGAAGTCGTCACGGCGACCGAGGAATTCGGTCCGGCTTTCGCGCGCGCGCTGGAACACACGCGCACGCAATCGCTGCCGGCGCTGATCGAGCTGCGCTACGACGGCAACCTGATCACGCCCGGCGCGACGCTGGACACGATCCGCGCGAATGCGCTCAAAACCGCCGCCGGCGTCACCGGCTGATATTGTCCGGCGGCGGCGGCGGCTTCGAATGCCATGGCACGCGCTTGAGCCACAGGCGCAATGCCTGCAGGTGAAAGCGCGCGACCACGCCTAGCGTCAGCAGGGGATACTTGAAAAAGGCCGCGGCCACGGCGGCGTTGCCGATCGGCGCGCCGGCCCCCGACACGCTGGTTTGCAGCACCGTCCCGCCGGCGTCCTCATAGTCGATCGCAGCGAGCGTGTGCTCGGTCAGCGCACCGCCGCGCGAGCGCATCACGCGCATGAAGCGAAAACGGTAAGCGCCTTCGACGGCGCTGAACGGCGACACGTGAAGCAGCTTGCGCGCCTTCATTTCGCCGCCATTGGGAATCTCGAAGCCGTCGTCGAGAAAATAGAAATGGCGCTCGCCGTGCGTGTTGCGCACGTCGCACAGCACCGCGCGCAACTCACCGCTGGCGCGGTGGCAGAACCAGAACGAGACCGGATTGAACACGAATCCGAGCACGCGCGGCATCGCCTGCAGCCAGATTTCGCCGTCGGCATCCGTCACCCCTTCCCTCTCGAGCAGCGCGTCTATCCATTCGACCAGGCCGGTGGCGCCGTCGCCATGATCGCGGTCGTGAAACGACAGCAGATTGAAGCGGTTGCGCGAAAACAGCGCGCAGCTCGGCGCGTTCGCGTCCAGGCTGCGCAGCGGCAGGCGCACGTAATAGGCTCGGTACTCGAACTCGTTGGGGACCGGGCGCAGGCGCTTGTGGCGCACGTGTCCGAAGCACAGTTGCGGCCCGGCGCGCCCCCCGGTTTCATGCGGCTGCATGCGGCCTTCTGCCCCTGCGGGTGGAGCAACACGCAACCTGGCGGCGGCATGCCCCCTCCATCGATACGACAACCACTTCGCGCCTCATCGCCCCCACCTTGATATTGCATTGCAGCGTCTTGGACAATCTCGCCAACTTAACGATTAACTTTGATAAATTCGTATCTGCAACTAAATTGTCGTGGACAATTTTTCTGCAGATAGTGTATACGTTGCTCCTGTGGAAATGGTGTCAATTTTGCACATATTTGTAAAATTGCTCTGTTCCCGGATTGCTTGCCTGCGCCGCCGTGCCTTAGCGAGTTGCTGCCCGTTTTAGCCAGCGCATCAAACCTCCCAGCACGGGCAGCTTTTCGTAGAGCTCCTCGGCCGCGTCCCAGTAGTCGCGGTGCACTGCCACCGCCCCGGCCGCATCGAATACGATGTGCGACGCTCCGCGAATGCACTGGGGCCCCTTCGAGAATCGCTTCATCCGGAACGTGAAGTCCCATACCAGGAACGCTTCGGCGCCTTGCTGCGCGCGGTTGTGGACCACAAACCGCGGATCGTCGACTTGCCGGTACATGTGCCGAAAAATCGCGACGATCGGGTCGATGCCGCGCACGTCATTGAACGGATCCTTGAACCGCGCGTCGCGCGCGTAAATCGCCGGCAGCTGCGCCAGCGACGCTTCGTTCAACTGTTCGTAAAACCGCACCAGGGTTTCGAGTTCGTGCTCGTAGTTCATAAGCCAGTCACCTTGTGAATCAACCAGAAATACAATCGGTACGGCAGCAGCCGCGCGAGCCGCATGCTGTTGGTGAAGCGCTTCGGGAAGTGAATATGGAAGTGGCCACGTTCGATCCCGGCGATCATTTCGGCGGCGGCGTCCTCCGCGCTCATTAAAGCAGGCATGGCGAAATCGTTGTTGGCCGTCAGCGGCGTGTCGACAAAGCCGGGATTGATTTGGTAGACGGCGATGCCGCGCGGGCGCAAGTCCAGGAACAGCGACTCGGTCAGGTTGATCAGCGCGGCTTTGGTCGGCCCGTACACCAGCGCCTTCGGCAGGCCGCCATATCCCGCGACCGAGGCAACGACGCCCACCCCGCCCGCTCCCTGGCGGAGCAGGATGGGAAGCGCCGCATCGAGGCAGTTGAAAACCCCCCGCAGGTTCAGGTCGATCATCCGGTTCGCCGCCGCCAGGTCGAAACTGTCGGCGCGCATCTCGTTGTAACCGCCGGCTACCACCAGCACCAGGTCGATGCCATCCCACGTCGCGACGATCGCGTCGCGCGCACGCAATATGCTGGCGTGGTCGGTCACGTCCAGCGGCGCGGCGAGCGCATGGGCCGACAACGCCGCCTCCTGCTCCAGCGCTTCGGCATTGCGGGCCGACAGCGCCACGCGGGCGCCGAGCCGCAACAGCTGCCGCGCGCAGGCCGCGCCGATGCCGGTCGACGCGCCGATCACCCACACGCGCCGGCCGGTCCAATCGGGAATGCGCGGGTTCATCGTTTCGAAAACGACAGCGTCACACTGCCCAGGCTCACGCCGAATTTGCTCATCGCGGTCCGGTTCAGCATGACCTTGTCGTCGATCAGGAACATCCAGTCCTCCATGTCGACGTTGTAGACCTTGTCGCCGACCGGTTGCGCCAGCACGTACTTCCAGCGCAGCGCGTTGCCGGACGCGACCCCATGCGCGGTGCCCACGACGTCGGCGGCGGTCGCGGTGAAGCTGCCGTCGCCGGTCTTGCGCAGGGTCCAGACGCGCTTCTGCTTCGTGCCATCCGAATAGGTGAAGTCTTCGTCCAGCGTGCCGGTGTCGCCCTGCCACTGGCAGCGCATCACGACGACGAAGCGTTTGACCACGGCGCCGGAGCGGTCCTGGAACATGCCATGGGCATCCAGCGTGCCGTTAAAGTAGCGCTGGATGTCGAGGCGCGGCTGCTGGGCGGCATATTGGTCCGGCATCGGCGCCGAACAGCCGGCGCACAGCGCGGCGATAGCGAGGGTGGCGATGATTTTCATGGTGGTCCTTTTTTAACAGTCTCTCAGGGGCGCGCGCCACAGCATCGAAGCCGCCGCCAGTTTCAATGCACACGGCAGCAGCGCGTACGCCGCCGCCAGCTCGGTCTCCGCGCCCGGCATTCCAGGCTGGTAGCCGAACCATCCCAGCAAGGGCAAGGCGATCCCCGCGGCCAGCGCCAGCGTGAGCTGCACGCCCCAGTTCCAGACGCCGAAATAGGCTGCTTCCCGCGCGCCGCCGTGGCCGGCCCCCGCAATGACCCCGGCCAGCAGGGCCGGCGGCAATGCCAGTTCGGCGCCCAGCGCCAGACCCGACAGGATGCAAATCGTGCCGAACGCGAAAGCGGCGCCTGGCGACAGCCCGAACGCCCAGACGAACACCAGCGCGGAGGCCAGCATCGCGCCGGCCCATGCGCGCGCCTCGCCAAAGCGCCGCGCCAGCGCGATCCACAAGGGCATCGACAGCGCGGCGGCACAGAAATACAGGATCAGGAACAGTCCGGAAAGGGCCCCCAGGCGCAGGCGGTCGGCGGCAAAGAACAGGAAGAGCGTGGCGGGAATCGCCGACGCCACGCCGTTTACGATCAGCACCGCGAACAGCGCGCGGAAGCGCGGCTGCCGGAACGGCAGCGCCAGCTCGCACCAGTGCGGAACCGCGGCCGATGCGCGCGCTGGCCTGCAGGCTTTCGCCAGCAGCAGCAACGCCCCCGCCGCCAGCGCCGCGGCGAAGGCGATCGACAAGCCGCCATAGCCGGCCGTCGCGGTGACCGCGGCGGCCAGCACCACACCGGCCAGGGCGCACGCTTCGCGCACGCCTGTCACGCGCGCGCGTTGCGCCGGCGCGCCCGTCAGCGCCGCCCCCCAGCTCTGGTGCGCGATGCTCGCCAGGCCGAAACCGAAGTAGACCAGCATCAGCGTGGCGCCGAACCAAGCCAGCGTGGCGCCGGCGCCCATCGGCGGCGGGTTGAACAGGCCGATGAAGCCCCCCAGCAGCGGCGCCAGCGCGATCATGACGAAGCGCGGATATGCGCCGCGGCCGCGCGCGATCCACCACCCTAACAGCGGATCGATGAAGGCGGCGCCGATGCGCGCGGCGAGCAGCAAGGCGCCGATCAGCGCCAGCGGCAGCCCGGCGCGCGCCGCATAGAACTGCGGCAGGTAGACGTAGATCGGCAGCGCGACCATCGCCAGCGGGAGCCCGAACGCGCCGTAGCACAGCAGGTTCGGCAGCCCGAGCGGTTTCATCGCGGCGCAGCCTGTTTCAGCAGGGCCGCGCGCAGTTCCGGCGCGGTGGTGGCCGGATCCAGCCAGATGCCGGAGAACGCGCGCGCGAAGTCTGGGTCATCGATGCGGCCCAGCGGCTTCCCGTCGAAGTAGAACTGCGCGCCGGCGCCCGGCGCGAATACGCCGGTGATGTGGCTGCCCTCCGCGACATCGGGGAACATCGCCAGCATCTTCTGCAGCCATACCTTGCGCTCGGCGGGCGTGCCGGCGCCGATCTTCTCCATCTGCTCCGCGCTCGCCTCGGCGATCTTCTTGCCGTACAGCTTGCGCGCGTAACGCAGGTCGAGGGCGAACGGCGCATCGAGGCGATAGCCCTGCTCGCCCACCCACAGGTCGGCCGTGTAGATCTTCAAGGCGAAGTAGGTGTAGGCGCCGGAGCCGGCCAGGCGCGCGTGCGGGAGCGCCGCTTCGATATGAGCCGGCGCGGCCTGCGCCAGCGCGGCCGAACATGCCAGCGCGACCATCGCAATCAGCCGCCGCATCACGCGCCCTCCTTCACCAGCGTGAAGTGCATGACGTCCGTGTTGCGCGCCCTGAACGCCGCCTCGCAGTAGCACAGGTAGAACTCCCAGGTGCGGATGAAAGTCTCGTCGAAGCCTTGGGCGCGCACCGCGTCGAGCTTCGCGTGGAAGGCGCGCCGCCACGCGGCCAGCGTGTCGGCGTAGTCGGTGCCGAACCCGAGCCGGTCGACCACGCGCAGGCCATGCTGGCTTGCCAGGCGCTCGAATACCGATGGCGACGGCAGCATCCCGCCGGGAAAAATGAACTGCTGGATGAAATCGGTGCCCTTGCGATAGCGCTCGAACAGTTCGTCGGCGATGACGATGGTCTGGATGCAGGCGCGCCCGCCCGGCTTCAGGCTGCGCGCGACGCACTCGAAGTAGCTCGGCCAGTAGCTCTCGCCCACCGCCTCGAACATCTCGATCGAGGCGACCGCGTCGTACTGGCCGCTGCTGTCGCGGTAGTCGCACAGGCGCAGGTCGACCTGTTCCGCCAGGCCGCCATTGATCATCCGCTCGCGGGCGTACGCCAGCTGCTCGGCCGACAGCGTCAGCGCGGTCACGTGAGCGCCGGCGCCGCGCGCGGCCATTTCCGCAAATCCGCCCCAGCCGCAGCCGATTTCGAGCACCCGCGCGCCGGGCGCCAGGTCGAGCTGGTCGAGGATGCGCCGGTATTTCGCCACCTGCGCCAGTTCGAGGTCAGACCCGGACTCCGCCGTGAACAGCGCGCTCGAATAGGTCATCGACGGATCGAGCCACAGCTTGTAGAACTGGTTGCCGATGTCGTAATGCGCGTGGATGTTCTTGCGGCTGCCCGCCTTGCTGTTGCGGTTCAGCAGATGGCGGATGCGGTAAGCCAGGCTGCCCCACCAGCTGCCGTACACCAGCGACTCCATCTCCGCGCGATTGCGCGCCAGCAGTTCGATCAGGCCGGGCAGGTTGTTGGTGCTCCAGTCGCCGTCGATGTAGCTTTGCGCGAAGCCGATGTCGCCGGAGCGCATCGACGCGGTGAACAGGTTCCAGTTCTTCAGCTCCAGCGCGGCCGGCGCGGACTGGTCGCCGTAGTGGCGGCTGGCGCCATCGGGCGTGCGCAGGGCCAGCGCGCCGTGGCGCAGCGACTCGAGCATTTTCAGGATGATGCGGGCGGCCGCGGGCGGCGGCACGGCACGGGCGGGCGAATCGGCTGGTGCGAATTTCTGCATGGAGGTCATCGGGTCACCTTTTGTTGGGGCGGTAGGGGTTTCGAACGGAAAGGCACGCGCTTGAGCCAGAGGCGCGCCGCCTGCAAATGGATGCGCACGACGACGCCGAACGTGAGCAGCGGATAGAGCAGAAATGCGTTGGCGACGCTGGCGACGCTGACCGGCGCGGCAATGCCCGACACGCTGGTCTGAAGCACCAGCCCTTCGGCGTCTTCATAATCGATCGCGGCCACGGTGTGCTCGGCGAGCGCGCCGCCGCGGGGGCGCATCACGCGCATGAAGCGGAAGCGATAAGCTCCTTCCACCGGCAGGAACGGCGACACGTGAAACAGCTTGCGCGCCACCATTTCGCCGCCATTCGGGATCTCGAAGCCGTCGTCGAGCAAATAAAAATGCCGCTCGCCGAAGGTGTTGCGCACGTCGCACAGCACCGCGCGCAGCTCGCCGCTGGCGCGATGGCAGAACCAGAACGAGACCGGGTTGAACACGAAGCCCAGTACGCGCGGCATGGCCTGCAGCCAGACCTCGCCATCGGCGTCATGCACGCCTTCCTTTGCCAGCAGTGCGTCGATCCACTCGACCAGGCCGGTTTCGCCGTCGCCGTGGTCCGCGTCGTGAAACGACAGCAGGTTGAAGCGGTTGCGCGAGAACAGCGCGCAGTGCGGCTGCCCTGCGGCCATGCTGCGCAGCGGCAGGCGCAGATAATAGGCGCGGTACTCGAACGCGTTGAGCGCGGGGCGCAGGCGCTTGTGGCGAATCTGCCCGAAGCACAACTGCGGGCAGGCATTGGCGGCATCACGCTGCAGCATCCTGCTGTGCCTCCATCAGCGTAGCGAGCGATGCGGCGACAGCGAGGCCGGACTTGAGCCCGTCCTCGTGGAAGCCGTAACCGGTCCAGGCGCCGGCGAACCAGGTGTTCTGAACGCCCTGCAGGGCTGCGATAGCGCCCTGGGCCGCCACCGCGGCGCGGTCGAACACCGGATGGGCGTAATCGAATTCGCCCAGCACGCAGGCCGGATCGGGCGCGTCGACCGGATTGAGCGAGACGATCACCGGCGTCTCGCAGGGCAGCGGCTGCAGCATATTGAGCAGGTAGTGCACGCACACTTGCGGCGCGGCGCCGGCGCCGCTCTGGTAGTTCCAGGCCGACCAGGCTTTGCGCCGCGCCGGCAGGCAGCTCGCATCGGTATGCAGCACGGCGCGGTTCGGCTGGTAGCGGATCGCCGCAAGCGGCGCGCGTTCGTCGGCGCGCGCATCACACAACAGCGCGAGCGCCTGGTCGCTGTGGCAGGCCAGGACGACATGGTCGAAATATTCGACTCCGGCGGCGGTCTCGATCCGCACCGGGCGCGGACCCGCGGCGCCGCGCTGCACTGAATGCACAGGGGCGTCCAGGCGGCGCGCCGGAATCGCGGCCAGCAGTTTGTCGACGTAATTGCGCGATCCGCCCTTCACGGTGCGCCACTGCGGACGGTCGCTTACCTGCAGCAGGCCGTGGTTGTGACAGAAGCGCACGAAGGTCGCCAGCGGAAACGCCAGCATCTGGTCGGATGGGCAGGACCAGATGCAGGCGGCCATCGGCAGCAGGTACCAGTCGCGAAACTGCGCGCTGTAGCCATGCGCGTCGAGCCAGGCGCCCAGCGCCATGTCCGGCATCGCCGCTTCGTTCCTGGCCAGCGCGGCGCCCTCGCGATTGAAGCGCAGGATGTCGCGCACCATCCGCAGGAAGCGCATGTCGAGCAGGTTGGCGCGCTGGGCGAAAACCGTGTCCAGATTGGCGCCGGCCCATTCCAGCGAGCGGCCATTCGCCCGCGGCAGCCTGACCGAAAACGACATGTCGCTCGGCGCGGTCTCGACCCCGAGTTCGGCGAACAGCGCGATGAGCTGCGGATAGGTGCGGTCGTTGAACACCAGGAATCCCGTGTCCACGCCGAACGTGTGTCCGTCCAGGCTGATGTCGACGGTGTTGCTGTGACCGCCGAAATACTTGCCTGCTTCAAACAATGTGACGTCGGCCCCGGCCTGCACTAGCCGGTATGCGCACGACAAGCCCGCGATCCCCGCCCCTACGACTGCGATTTTCATGAAGTCTCCGTCCTATTTCCACTATTTGTCTTGGACAATTCATATTTACCACGCAAAATACGTGAAATAATCAATGGTGTCCACAGTTTGTCGTGGACAAATTTACTGACAGGAGTTTATACGCCGGTATTGTCAAACTGGATTCACCGGTGCGATGTTTTTTCGAATTTGGGCGCACACCCGTTGACTAAATTCTTTTTGGAAATACACCACAGTTTTGTCTAACTAACTGTTAGTTAAAGTAGAATATGAAATACTGTTATTCCGCGCAAATGTCCTGCACAATTAGAGCTATCTGCTAAAAAAAGAACCCGCCATGTCAAACGCCGCCACCCCTGCCATTCTTTTCAGCATTAGTGATGTCGAACGCGATATCGGTGTCGCCAAGGAAACGCTGCGGGTCTGGGAACGACGCTACGGCTTTCCCCAGCCGCAGCGCGATGCGAACGGCGAACGCGTCTATCCGCCCGATCAGGTGCAGCGCCTGTCGCTGGTCAAGCGCCTGCTCGACCAGGGCTACCGGCCCGGCAAGATCATGGCGCTCGGCGCCGATGAACTGGCCGAGCTGGGCGCCAAGCCTGGCAGCGCGGCGCCGGTGCGCGGCCTGGAGGACCCCGAGATCCGTGCCTGCATCGACCTGCTCAAGGCGCACAAGCTGGCCGAACTGCGCCAGCGCCTGTCGCAATCGATGCTCTTGATGGGACTTCAGCGCTGCGTGCTCGAACTGGTGGCGCCGCTGACCACGGCCGTCGGCACCGCATGGGCGCGCGGCGAAGTGGCTGTATTCGAGGAGCACCTGTTTTCCGAGATCCTGCAAACGGTGATGCGCGCCGCGATCGCCGCCGCGACCCAGCAGGCGAGCCACGCGGCCGCGTCGCCGCGGGTGCTGCTGACGACCGTGCCGCAGGAGCGCCATGGCCTCGGCCTGCTGATGGCCGAAGCGCTGCTGGCGCTCGAAGGCGCTCACTGCGTCTCGCTCGGCGTGCAGACGCCGCTGGGCGAAATCGTCGAGGCGGCGCGCAGCCAGCGCGCCGACATCGTCGCGCTGTCGTTCTCCGGCGTCAGCACGCCACGCTCCGCGGTCGAGAACATCAACGAACTGCGCAGCCGGCTGGGCGAGCAGGTCGAAGTGTGGAACGGCGGCGCCGGCGTCGAACTGGCGCGCCGTCATCTCGGCCCGGGCGCGGTGCTCGACCTGGCGACGATTCCCGCCGCGGTCGCGCGCTGGCGCGCCCAGCGCGCCGGCGCGATTGCAGCTTAAACAAGACTCGCGCGGCGCCGCCGCCCTGCTCTGGTAAAATATCGGCCAATCGATTCGTCGTGGCCGGCCTTGCCGGCCATGTGCATGCAGCGCCCGCCCCCTCATACCAATGTTCAGTTTTTTCAAGAAGAAGCAGGCTGTCCCGGAGACAGCACCTCCAGCGCCGCAGCCCGCGGTGACGCCACCGTCCACACCCCCGATGGGGTCAGGTCCGCAGGACCAGACCCCGGCTACCGCGTCCTCGCGCCGCTACGGCTCGACCTCGACCTTCGTCGCGCCCGCGGCGCCGGTGCAGGAAGTGATCGCCGAAACCGCCGAACGCCCGGTGTCCGAAGCGGAGCGCAGGTCGTCGTGGATGGAGCGCCTGAAGGCCGGCCTGTCGAAGACCTCGTCGAACCTGTCGCTGCTGTTCGTCGGCGCGCGCATCGACGAGGACTTGTACGAGGAACTGGAATCGGCGCTGCTGATGGCCGACGCCGGCATGGACGCGACCCAGTTCCTGCTCGACGGCCTGCGCCGCAAGGTCAAGGAAGACAAGCTGCTCGACGCGGCCGCCGTCAAGGCCGCACTGAAGGTGCTGATGATCGACCTGCTGCGCCCCCTGGAAAAGCCGCTCGAACTGGGCCGCCATGTGCCGCTGGTGATGATGATCTCGGGCGTGAACGGCGCCGGCAAGACCACCACCATCGGCAAGCTCGCCAAGCATATGCAGAAGTACGACCAGTCGGTGCTGCTGGCCGCCGGCGACACCTTCCGCGCCGCCGCGCGCGAGCAGCTGATGGTCTGGGGCCAGCGCAATAACGTCACCGTCATCTCGCAGGCCTCGGGCGACCCGGCCGCGGTGGCGTTCGACGCGGTGCAGTCGGGCAAGGCGCGCGGCATGGACGTGGTGATGGTCGATACCGCCGGCCGCCTGCCCACCCAGCTGCACCTGATGGAAGAACTGAAGAAGATCAAGCGCGTGATCGGCAAGGGCATGGACGGCGCGCCGCACGAAGTCCTGCTGGTCATCGACGGCAACACCGGCCAGAACGCGCTGGCGCAGGTCAAGGCCTTCGACGACGCGCTGGACCTGACCGGCCTGGTGATCACCAAGCTAGACGGCACCGCCAAGGGCGGCGTGCTGGCCGCGATCGCGCGCACCCGCCCGGTGCCGGTGTACTTCATCGGCATCGGCGAGAAAATCGAAGACCTGCAGCCGTTCAAGGCGGACGAATTCGTCGAAGCGCTGCTCGGATAACCACACATGATCGAATTCCAGTCTGTCTCGAAACAGTATTCCGCCCACGCCGTCGCCCTGCGCGACGTGTCCCTCAATATCGCCAAAGGCGAACTGGTTTACCTGGCCGGCCCGTCCGGCGCCGGCAAGTCGACCCTGCTGAAGATGATCGCCGCGATCGAGCGCCCGAGCGCCGGCGCGATCCTGGTCAACGGCCAGGACATCGGCAAGCTGCGGCGCGAAGGCGTGCCTTTCCTGCGCCGTAACCTCGGCCTGATTTTCCAGCAGCAGAAACTGCTCAACGACCGCCACATCCTGGCAAACACCATGCTGCCCCTGCTGGTGATGGGCGCCTCGAAGTCCGAGGCCGAGCAGCGCGCCCGCGCCGCGCTCGACAAGGTCGGCCTGCTCGATCGCGCCAAGGCGCTGCCGCTCGAACTGTCCGGCGGCGAGCAGCAACGCGTGGCGATCGCCCGCGCCATCGTCAACCGTCCGCAGATCATCCTGGCCGACGAGCCGACCGCCAATCTCGATCGCGTCGCCGCCGACAAGGTGCTCGACGCGCTGCGCGCCTTCCACTCGGTCGGCGTGACCTGCCTGATCTCGACCCACGACGAGCAGGTGCTCGACGCGGCCGGCCGCGTGATCCATCTCGATCATGGCTCGCTGGTATCCGGAGGTGCGGCATGAAGGGCTGGCTGCGGCAACACCGCTTCGCGCTGCGCGCGGCGCTCGGCAACGTGCGCAAGGCGCCGGGCAGCTTCCTGTTCAACGTCGTCGTGGTGGCGATCGCGCTGGCGCTGCCGTTCGCCGGCCTGACCCTGCTCGACAACGTGCGGCCCATGTCGGAGCAGTTGTCGGTCGATCCCGAAATCAGCTTGTTCGTCAAGCCGCAGGCCACGCGTGAACAGGCGCTGGCGCTGGCGCCGTCGCTGCGCCAGATCCTCCATGCGAACAAGGCCAAGATCACCTTCGTGCCGCGCGAGCAGGCGCTCGAGTCGCTCAAGGCCAAGAGCGGCCTGACCGACGTGCTGGGCACCTTGGGCGAAAATCCGCTGCCGGACGGTTACGTGATGAAGCTCGACGGCTTCAAGAGCGCGGCCGACGCCGGCCAGGTCGATGCGCTGGCCGATCAGCTGCGCGCGCTGCCTGGCGTGGACACGGTGCAGGTCGATTCGGCCTGGGTCAAGCGTCTTGCCGCGCTGCTCGGCGTGCTGCGCCTGGCGCTGCTGCTGCTGGCCGTCACGCTCGGCATGGTCGTCATCGCCGTCGTGTTCAACACCATCCGCCTGCAGGTGCTGACCCAGCGCGACGAGATCGCGGTGTCCAAGCTGATCGGCGCGACCGACGTGTTCATCCACCGGCCGTTCTATTACACCGGCGCCCTGCTGGGCATGTGCGCCGGCGCGGTGGCGCTGGGTGCGGTGGCGCTGACGCTGCGCCCGCTGAACGTGGCGATCGCGGAATTCGCGCGGCTGTACGCCAGCGAGTTCCAGCTGATCCCGCTGGGGCCGGCCGGCGTCGCCGCCCTGCTCGCGGTCAGCGCGGGACTGGGGCTGGCCGGCGCGATCCTGTCGGTCCAGCGCCACCTGGCGCGGCTGAACTGATCGCAACGGGCGGATCCGCGCGACCGCCCCGTTCCCCGACGCAAGTGCGTGAACGAACAGAACCGCTCCTCCTTGCGCGCTATTCTGTGCGTAATCAACAACTTATCGGCGCAGTCCACTACAGTGGTGGCTGCCCGCCGAATAGATTCCATGCGGCAATATTCAGGCTATCGCGGCCATAGCTTCGGTCGATTGGCACTCTCCACAAGAGAGTGCTAAACTATGCGCGCAAGGCGGGGAAATCGACGACCCACCGCCCGCATCCGGAAGTACAACATGCTGCACCCATAGACGAGGCAACCACATGACGACAATGTCCGCACACTCCGCACTGGTCCCGACCGGCACCCGTGCGTTGGAGTTGGGCTTCACCGGCAATCTCGGCAACATCGACGCCTACATCTCGGCAGTGAACCGCCTGCCGATGCTGACGCACGAGCAGGAAATTTCGCTGGCCAAGCGCCTGCAGGAAAAGAACGACCTGGCCGCCGCGCAGGAGCTGGTGCTGTCGCACCTGCGCCTGGTGGTGTCGATCGCGCGCGGCTACCTCGGCTATGGCCTGCCGCACGCCGACCTGATCCAGGAAGGCAATATCGGCCTGATGAAGGCGGTCAAGCGTTTCGACCCGAACCAGGGCGTGCGCCTAGTGTCGTACGCGATGCACTGGATCAAGGCCGAGATGCACGAGTACATCCTGAAGAACTGGCGCCTGGTCAAGGTCGCCACGACCAAGGCGCAGCGCAAGCTGTTCTTCAACCTGCGCAGCAACAAGGTGGGCCTGGACGCGATGTCGCCGACCCAGATCGACGCGCTGGCCAAGCTGCTCGACGTCAAGCGCGAGGAAGTGATCGAGATGGAAACGCGCCTGTCGGGCCGCGACATCGCGCTCGAAGCGCCGACCGACGACGAGGACGACAAGTTCTCGCCGATCGCCTACCTGTCGTCCGACCTGTCGGAACCGACCAAGGTGCTGGAGGCCGAGCAGGTCACGCGCCTGCAGTCGGAAGGGCTGGAGACGGCGCTGGGCAAGCTCGATCCGCGTTCGCGCCGCATCGTCGAAGCGCGCTGGCTGGCCAACGACGACGGTTCGGGCGCCACGCTTCACACGCTGGCCGAAGAATTCGGCGTGTCGGCCGAGCGCATTCGCCAGATCGAAGCGGCCGCGCTGAAGAAGATGAAGGGATCGCTGTCGGCGTTCGTGTAAGCGAGCCGCAGTCCAGCAAAAAGGCGCCTGCGGGCGCCTTTTTCATGGGAGTCGGGGTCTGGTCCTGCGGACCTGACCCCATTTTTGATCGTGCTACCATGTCCCCATGATGAAAAAAACATCCTCGTGGGCGCGCCTCTGGTGCACCGCTACCCTGCTCAACCTGGCCGGCTGCGCCGGCATCGCGGCAGATCAGCCGCTGCGCAGCGGCAGCCATCCGATGGAACCGAACCAGGTCTTAGCCCTGACGCCGACCATCTCGGTGCGCTACGACCGGTTTACCGACAGCCGCTGCCCGAAGGGCGCGATGTGCATCTGGGCCGGCAAGGTCAGCTACGAATTCACCCTGACCAGCCGCGCCGGCAGCGAACATTTCGCGCTCGACTACGAGGGCGACCGTTTCGACTCCAAGATCCTGCCAGGAGTCCATTTCGGCATTTCGTTCGCCGGCGTGCGCGACCGGCCGATCGAACATCACGCGGTGGTGTTGGAGGTGATGGCGCCGTAAGCAAGGGTCATGTCCGCCGGAGTGACGGGGGCGCCGCCTCGCATACGCGGGCGCCCCAGGTACCATGCGCGTCAACTTCGCGCCCGAATGTTCGTCGACGCCAATCGAATTACCAACCAGATTCTCCGTAAATCAGCTATTTGATACGAGGGGGAGCTGCATTGCATCCCGCGACTAAAACTTGAGCAATATGCGATGATCCGACATACTTAAAAAGCGTCGCTTTCGTCAAATCGTACGGAATCTTATCGGAGAATTCCACATCCGTCAGATAACCAATTCCACACGGACGCTCTGAAATCAGATATAAAGCTGGACCTCCTCCGACTTCCGGCGAGATCGAGCGATTCTTGCGCAACAACGTCCGCACTGGGTCCCCAACGCCGACCCCGTCGCGGGTCTTCAATCCCGGTTTATTCACGGTCAGTCGCCAGATTTTACCATCGTAGATTTCAGCTTCGACCTCGCCTGCGCCCACAGTCGCACGCAATAGTTCGACGCGATCCCCATTTTCATCTGTTTGCCATTCTCGCCGCAAAACCCGTTCTTTTGCGAGCTGCGGAACGAATTGTCCAATTCTCAAACCGCCTATCGCGTTCCCATCGATCACAATATCGCTCGCGGTACAATTTCCTGCGATAACGACGGCAAAACAAAATAGCGCTGCAATGAAAACGACGCGCATTTGCGCTCCTGTGTTTGACCTTTTGATTATTTTGGACCCGAAACAATTCTACTAGGAAAATTCGGCCAGGCTAATTAATCTACGCTTCCAATGCGGCCGCACCCAGCATCCGCACCATTGGGTTGCGCTGACGGATCAAATAATGTGAAAGGAACGTATTCGCCGAAAGGATAATGGGAGCTGTCGTGGTGATTTCATTATTTTAGTGAACAGGGCGAGGACGGTTTCCGGATCGAGTTCGAGCTGGCGCGCTTCGAGGGCGGCACGTTCCAGCGTTGGGCGCAGCGGGTCGGCGCGCTTGGCGACGCCATGGGCGCGCGGCGCCACGTCGGCCACCGCCATGCCAGTGCCGCGGAGGCGGTTCAGCACTGCCTCCATTATCAGGCGCGCCGCGCCGGGAAGGCGGGCGCTGCGCGCACCATGCGCCTCCATCGAATTCCCACGAACGCCGCCGCCGCGCACACCGTCACCAGCGCCACGACACTCCACAAATGCATGCTGCCCTCCCCCCAGACAGCCAGAAACGCACAAACGCCGGCTCCCACCGCCAACACGCCCATGATCGTCGGTAACGGCTTGACAGCGCGCGCATGATCGGACAGCGGAATACCCATTAGCGGCAACCCGAAGGCGCACACGGCCAGCGCGCGCAAGGTCTCGTCCAGCGTCGCGCCAAGCACGAGCAGCGCCGCCACGCTCAGCGCCGAATACGCGCACCACATCTTCGCCAGGCGAAGGACGAAGTGCCGCGCCAGGATACGGTTCATCTCGGAGGCGTTCGGCGCTCCGGCCGCAAGCCGCACCAGGCCCTGTTCCTGGATGCGCGAGGAGAAGCTGGTCAGCATGCTCGAAGCGACAAGCAGTTGAATGCCCAGGAGGACGATCACAATCGACCCACGCACAAAGTGCAGTTCCGCATGCGCGTCCTCGCCCTTGTATGCGCTCCATCCTGCCAGCGCGGCGCAGGCCACGGTCAGCACCGCGAGCTCGAAACGAGGCACGCTGTCGCCCTGGCCCCCGAGAACGCGCATGAACAAGGGCCTGTCATCGCCCCGTTCGCGCGGCTCCAGGCGCAAGAAACGCGCGACTCGTCCCACCTTCGCCAAACTCCTGGCGATCATCGCTTCAAGGGGCGGCGTTGGAGTTGCTTGCGCCAGATGAGGCGATACGCCGAACTTGCGGCGCAGGAAGCGGCGCAGTTCGAATGCGACCACGATCAGGCCGGCCGCCGCCGCCGCGTCGCTGTTCCAGATCGCCTCCATCCATCCTGCAATCGGATGCCCGAGTGTCGACCCCAAGACGCCCATTAACCAACAGACGGCGACCACGCCGTTCAAATTGAGCAGGGCAAGACCGGCGATCGCCGCAATGTGCCAGGGATGGCCCAGTGGCAGCGCCAAAACCAGCACCATCAAAACGACTATCGCACCCCACGCCGCGACGGTGACGTTGCGTGCACGCTCGCGCAGGCGCGGAACCAGCCTTCCCGCCACCGGCCGGCACTGCTCGGCGATGGATCGCAGCAGGTAGACCCACCACATCAGGCACAGCATCGCCAGCGGAACGCCGGCGCAGAATGCGATGACGACCGCACGGGCGCGGGAGGGCTGCATCGCCGCGCCGCAGACCACCGCCGCCAGTGCGAGCAAGAGCAGGCTCCAGGTCAGGCCAAGGCTGCCAATACCACCCATGCTGCGCCGATGCTGGATCGGTTGCCTGACTATCTCGGCCCAGGCTTTGAGTTCGGTCGCCATCATTGCGTCACCTCGACGAACAGGTCTTCCAGCGACTGGCCGTTGGCGCGTTCCAGCAGGTCGTCGAGAGGGCCTTGCAGCACGATCCGGCCGTGCTTGAGGAAGGCCGCATCGAGCGCCACGCGTTCGAGGTCGGTCAGGATATGGGTCGAGAACACCACCGTCGTATCGCGCTCGATCACGCGTTCGACCAGCTCGCGCAGGAAGTCGCGCCGCCCCACCGGATCGAGCGCCGATACCGGCTCGTCGAGGATCAGCAATTGCGGATCGTGGGCCAGCGCGCGGATGATCGAGAGGCGCTGCTTCTCGCCGCCGGACAGCTGGCGGATCGGACGGGTGCGCATCGCATCGGTGAAGCCCCAGCGCGCCAGCAGCGCCTCGACCTTGGTCGTGTTCCAGTGCGGGTACAGCGACCGGAAGTAGGACAGCATCTGGTTCGGCGTCTGCCAGTCGAACAGGTCGGGGGTCTGCGGCACGTAGCCTATTTTTGCGCGCGCATCGGCCGACAGGTTGGCGACGTCCTCGCCGAAGATGGTGACGGAGCCCGCGTCGACTTCGCGCAGCCCGAGCATGCACTCGAGCAGGGTCGACTTGCCGGCGCCGTTGCGGCCGAGCAGGCCCACCACTTGGCCGGGCTCGATGGTCCAGTCGAGGCGGTCGAGGATGGTCTTGTCGCTGAATCGCTTGCTGATCGACGAAACGTGGATGATGGGAGCGGTCATGATGCCTCTTTCATTATTTTGGTGAACAGGGCGAGGACGGTTTCCGGATCGAGTTCGAGCTGGCGCGCTTCGAGGGCGGCGCGTTCGAGCGTGGGGCGCAGCAGCTCGGCGCGCTTGGCGACGCTGTGCGCGCGCGGCGCCACGTCCGCCACCACCATGCCGATGCCGCGGCGGCGGTTCAGCACCCCTTCCATTTCGAGGATGCCGTAGGCCTTGGACACGGTCATGGGATTGAGCGCCAGCGTCTGCGCAATGTCGCGCACCGACGGCATAGCGTCGCCGGGCGCGAGCTGGCCGCCGGCGACCAGGCGGCGCGCCTGCTCGACCAGCTGGCGGTAGATCGGCTCGGACGAACCGGGCGCGATCGAGAAAATCTGGGCGGTGTGTGTGGTCATCGTATTTGCTGTATTAATTAACTAATACAGTAAACATGATTATCGGAGAAGTCAAGCGGCTTCGACAAACCCGGGGCGTAAACAAAAAAAAGCAGGTCCGTCTGACGGGACCTGCAAAGGGGCACTACGGGAACGCGGTAAAAATGGAGACCGATCCGGGGGACCGGTCTCCGGTGCTGCTTACAGGTGCGGGGTGATCATCGGCATCAGGTCATCGAAGGTACGGCCGCTGCCGTTTTCGCCGATCGCGTGCATCTTCCATTCGCCGTTGTGGCGATACAGCTTGGCCATGATCTGCGCCGTGTGCGCGCCCTGCACCGACAGGTCGTAGCGCGCCACTTCCTTCTGGTCGGCGGCGTTGACGATGCGGCAGTAGGCGTTCTGCACCTGCGCGAAGTTCTGGCCGGTGAAGCTGTTCACCGTGAACACCAGCGACTTGACGTGGCCTGGCACGCGCGACAGGTCGACCATGATCTGCTCGTCGTCTCCGTCACCTGCGCCGGTTCGGTTGTCGCCGGTGTGGACGATGCTGCCGTCCGTGCTTTTCAGCTGGCGGAACCAGACCGCGTCGACCGTCTTGCCGCCTTCGTCGAACATCAGGCACGAGGCGTCCAGGTCGACGCTTTCGCTCCTGGCGCCGAAGCCGAACAGGCCGCCCTTCTTGATGGCGTCCCAGCCCAAGCCCATGACGATGCGCGACAGCGTGCCGCCGGCTTCCTTGTCGAGCGAGATTTTCTGGCCCTTTTGCAAATTGACTGACATGTGATTCTCCTTGAGTTAGCGCGACGCACCCTGCTGGGTCCAGGCGCGGAATGCGGCCCGGTTGCGCGAACAGACATATACTTTTCCACGGCCGGAAAACCGCAGCACCACGCCTTCTCCGCTGGTCTGGCTGTTTACCAGGTTGCCGAGAAAGCCGCCGCTGTTACCGGTCGTGATCGAGATTTCGTAGCGCAGCGTGCTGTCCCAGCAGACCACGTGCGAGTTGTCGATGATGGCGTCCTTGCCCGGTTCGACGTCGAGCACCGACATCGAACCGAAGCCGGACACCGCCACCTGGCCGCTGCCGCCCGTCTCGGTGACGAAAAATCCGCCGCTCTGGGCAAACAGCGCGTTGCCGATGCTTTGGGTCTTCACTTTGAGGTCGACTCCGGCGCTGGCGGCGACAAAGGCACCGTCGCTGATGATGTAGTTGCTCGGCCCGACGTCGACGATCTGCATCGCACCGGGCAGCGTCGGCGACAGCAGGCAATCGCCGTCGCCGCGCACCGCTTCGATGTGCTGCTGAAAGAACGATTCGCCGTTGGCGAAGGTGCGCATCAGCGCGCTGCCCAAACCGCCCTTCATCTTGCCCTTCAGGTCGAGCGTCGCTTCCATCATCACCATCGCGTCCGATTCGCAGTAAATCGTGTCACCGCGCTTCAGGGACACATGGAGGAACGGATCGACGTCTCCCGTCACTGTAAACACTGGCATCTGGAGCCTTCCTTTCGAGTGCTGCTAGTTGCACGGTAAGTGCGGACATTCGCGCCCCCGGTATTGGGGTCAGGTCCGGCGGACCTGAGCCCGGGTTTGACGCCGCACTTATTCTGTTGCAGCCCGACGCACGGGGCGCGGGCCGCAAACCGGTTGGGCGTTAAACGTTCACGCCGAAGTTCTTGGCCAGAGGCCCGAGGCCGCCCTTGAAGCCCTGGCCGATGGCGCGGAACTTCCAGTCGGCGCCGGCGCGATAGACTTCACCGAAGATCATTGCCGCTTCGGTCGAGCCGTCTTCCGACAGGTCGTAGCGGGCGATCTCGCTGTTGCCGGCCGCATTGACGCAGCGGACGAAGGCCTTGGACACCTGGCCGAAGTTCTGGCGCCGCGCCTCGGCATCGTGGATCGTGACGCAGACGGCGATCTTGTCGACGTCGGCCGGCACCTTGGCCAGGTCGATCGTCACGGTCTCGTCGTCGCCTTCACCGGCGCCGGTCCGGTTGTCGCCGGAGTGGGTCACCGACCCGTCGACCGACTTCAGGTTGTTGTAGAAGACGAAGTCGGCGTCCGAGCGCACCTTGCCGGCGCTATTGAGCATGAAGATGGCGCCATCGAGGTCGAACGCCGCGCCGTCGGTGCTGCGAATGTCCCATCCGAGGCCGACGACCATCTTGTTCAGGCCGGGAGCTTCCTTGCTCAGGTTGACGTTGCCGCCTTTTTGCAGACTGATAGCCATGATGTGAATCTCCTAGTAGGTAAATCAAAGTGAACACCTGGGTACTTCCACACACGCAGCGAACTGGTGTTCTGCCGTTCGCCGCGAATCCTTACGCCGCTACTTCGAGCTGCTTCATTTCCTTCTTGTGGCGCAGCGAGGACCACAGCGAGGCGACGATGAACGCGACTCCGATCAGACCCGTGAACACTTCCGGGATGTGGTACTTCATGCTGCCCAACATGATCAGGGCCAGGATGCCGATGGCGTAGTGCGCGCCGTGCTCCAGGTAGACGAATTCGTCGAGCGTGCCCTGCTTGACCAAGTACACCGTCAGCGAGCGGACGAACATCGCGCCGATGGCCAGGCCCAGCATGATGATCACGACGTCGGTGGTGATCGCAAAGGCGCCGATCACGCCGTCGAAGCTGAACGATGCGTCGAGCACTTCCAGGTACAGGAAGGCGCCGATGCCGCCGCGCTTGACCATCTCGCCGACATTGCTGCCGTCGCTCTCTTCCTTCTCCAGCAGGCTGCTGATCGCATCGACGCCGACGTAGATCAGGATGCCCCACAGGCCCGAGATCAGCACCACCATCTTCTGCGCTTCGCCCACCAGCGACAGGCTGCCCATCAGCGCGCCGATCGCGATCATCACCGAGATCGACGACACCTTGCCGAGCGATCCGATCTTCTCTTCGACGTGGCCAAGCCAGTGCATCTCTTTCGTTTCGTCGAGCAGGAAGTTCAGGAACACCAGCAGCAGGAACATGCCGCCGAATGCCGCCACTTCAGCGTGGTGCGCGGTCAGGTGCGCCGAGTACTGCTTCGGATCGTTCAGCGCCAGGTGCCACACGTCCATCAGGCCCAGGTCCGCGGCCATCGCCACGATCACCAGCGGGAACAGGAGGCGCATGCCGAACACCGCGATGATGATGCCGACGCCGAGGAACAGCTTCTGCCAGAATTCGTCCCAGGTCTTGAGCACCGAGGCGTTGACCACCGCGTTATCGAACGACAGCGACACTTCCATCACGCCGAGAATGGCGGCGACGCCGATCGCGGTCAGCGCGCCGGGCCAGCCGGTGTGCGAATATCCCCACCAGCCAGCTGCCGCGAGGCAGAGCGCGGTGACGATGAATGAAACCCGAAAGTGCTTCATGTTGTTTCCCCTTCTTGTTTGAGTTGATGGCGCTCAGTGTAGGTGCGTGCAGCAAATTGAAAAAGCGAAGATAATCGAACCTATACTTCTGAAAAACGGGAATCATGAAAAACACCGGGATGAATTTCCGCCACCTGTACTACTTCTGGGTGGTGGCCAAGGAAGGCGGCGTGACGCGCGCGGCGCAGCGACTCGGGCTGGCCGTCCAGACGGTCGGCACCCAGCTGTCGCTGCTGGAGCAGGCGGTCGGCAAGCAGCTGTTTTCGCAGCAGGGCCGGCGCCTGGTGCTGACCGAATCGGGCCGCACCGCGCTGGCGTACGCCGACCAGATCTTCCTGCTCGGCGAGCAGATGCAGGAGGCGCTGGGGGAGTCGGACAGCCACAAGACCCGGCTGACGGTCGGCATTTCGGACTCGCTGCCGAAGCTGACCGCCTTCCGCCTGCTCGAGGCGACCATGCACCTGGATCGCCCGGTACGGCTGGTGTGCCACGAGGGCCAGTTCGAAGCGCTGCTGGGCGAGCTGGCGCTGCACAAGCTCGATGTGGTGCTGACCGACCGCGCGGTGCGCTCGGGGACCACGCTGAAGGTGTTCAGCCACCAGCTGTTCGAGAGCGCGACCATCGTGGCCGGCGCGCCGGCGCTGGCGGACATCTACGCCCGGAACTTTCCGGCCAGTTTGAACGGCGCGCCGTTTCTGCTGCCGACGCGCAATAATGCCCTCCGCGGGCGAATCGACGAATGGTTCGAGCAGCATGCGGTGCGGCCCGATATCGTCGGCGAGTTCGAGGACAACGCGCTGCTCAATACGTTCGGCCGGCGCGGGCTGGGGCTGTTCTTCGCGACGGCGGCGCTGACGAGCGACATCTTCGAGCAGTTCGGCGCGGTGCTGGTCGGGCCGGTACCGCAGGTGCGCGAGCAGTTTTACGCGATCTCGAACGAGCGCAAGATCAAGCATCCGGCGGTCGAGGCGATCCTGTCGGCGCTGCACCAGGGCGGATTGAATCGCGGCTGAACTGTACAATGCTGCAAAGATGGGGTCGGGTCCGCAGGACCAGGCGTCGCCCTCCAATACCAACCATAGAATATGCAAAACGTCCTGCTAGTCCTGCTTGCCCTCGTCCTCGTCGTACTGAACGGATTTTTCGTGGCGGCCGAATTCGGCATCGTCACCCTGCGCAAGACGCGCGTGCGGGCGATCGCCAAAACCCAGGGACTGCGCGGACGCATCCTGTCGAAGGTGCACAGCCAGCTCGACGCCTACCTGTCGGCCTGCCAGCTCGGGATCACCCTCGCCTCGCTGGGCTTGGGCTGGGTCGGCGAGCCGGCCTTCGCGCGCCTGCTCGAGCCGCTGTTCGCCATCGTCGGCATCACCGCGCCCGAAGTGGTGCACGGCGTTTCTTTCGTCTTCGCGTTCGGGATGATCTCGTTCCTGCACATCGTGGTGGGCGAGCTGGCGCCGAAGTCGCTGGCGATCCGCAATCCGGAGATCATCGGCCTGTGGAGCGCGATCCCGCTGTACGGCTTTTACTGGGCGATGTACCCGGCGATCTGGGTGTTGAACAGCAGCGCGAACATGGTGCTGCGCATGGCCGGCCTCGATGGCAAGGGTGGCCACGACGCCCATTACTCGAACGAAGAACTGAAGCTGATCCTGCGCACCAGCCAGCCCGGCGAAAAATTCACCCGTGACGAGCGCCATATCCTGGCCCAGTCGCTCGACTTCACGCAGCTGACGGTGTCGGACCTGATGCGGCCGATCCGCGAAGTGATCGCGCTGCACGCCGGCAAATCGCTGGAGGACAACCTCGAGACGATGCGCCGCAACCGCTTCAGCCGCTATCCCTACTTCGATACCGACGGCGAGGACGTGCTGGGCGTGATCCACATGAAGGACCTGTTCTTCGCGCAGCAGACAGGACGTCCGATCGGCGACCTGGCGCAATACCTGCGGCCGGTCGAGACGATGTCGGCGCGCACCAAGGCGCAGGAGATGTTCAGGCGCTTCCGCGAAGGCGCGCCGCACTTCGCGCTGATCGGCGAAAAGGGCAAGCGGCCGGTCGGCTTCATCACGCTCGACAACCTGCTGGGCGCGATGGTGGGCGAGATCCATGACGAATTTCGCCTCAACGAAAACGACTGGCTGCGCCAGGAAGACGGCACGCTGGTCGGCAAGGCCAGCCTGCCGATCTTCTCGCTCGAGCGAACGCTCGGCATCGACATCAACAACGAAGAGATGGGGATGGACGAGGTGGAGTCGGTCGGCGGCCTGTTGATGGTCAAGCTGGGCGACATCCCGAAACAGGGACAGCGCATCGAGTTCCCGCGGTTCGACATCGTGGTCAAGAAGATGAACGGTCCGCGCATCGTGCTGGTGAAGGTAATCCCCCAGCTGCACCGCGAAGTCGACACCGACGACCACGATTAAACCAGGCTTGTCGTCGGACCTAGTCGACGATCTCTTCTTCGTCCACTTCCGCCGCGGCGCTGGCCCGGGGAAAGCTGGGGATCTCTGCTTCAGGCTCCAGCTCATCCTCGTTCAGGTCGTCCTCGTCGTCTGCGGCGAAGCGCGACTGCGCCGGCGCCGCGTGACGGCCGGGCGTCTTCCTCGGCGACTTCGCTTCATCGCTCCAGCCCAGCATTGCATTGACGATAATCTCGAATTTTTGAAGGTCCACGAGCGTCTCCTGAAACCAAGGTGCGTGGTTTCAGAATATGCCCGCGAGAAAGCCTTTCATTGATCTGCCGCAGCGTGCGGCGCTTCCTTGTCGGCGGCGACGGCGGTCCAGTCGTCCACCAGCGAATAGCCGACGGCCAGCAGGGTCGGGCCGATGAACATGCCGACGAAGCCGAACGCGATCACGCCGCCCAGCACGCCGAGGAACACCAGCAGGAACGGCAGGCTGCTGCCGCGCGAGATCAGCATCGGCCGCACCACGTTGTCGACGCCCGAAATGAGCACGGCGCCCCAGACGATCATGAAGATGCCCCAGCCCGACGAGCCCTGGGCGAACAGCCAGACGGCGGCGCCGCCCCAGATCAGCGGCGGGCCGACCGGCACCAGCGAGAACACGAAGGTCATCACGGCCAGCAAGGGCACCGCCGGCACGCCGGCGATCGTGAAGCCGATTGCCGCCACCACCGCCTGCGCCAGCGCCGTGCCGAGCAGGCCGTACATCACGCCGCGCACGGTCTGGCTGACCGTCACCGACACCTTGGCGGCGCGCTCGCCGTAGATGCGCGCCGCCGCCACGCCGATCACGCGCATCAGCTGCTCGCCGTCGCGGTACAGGAAAAAGCTGACGAAGGCGGCAATGCTCATCTGGACCACGCCGCCGCCCAATATCAGGCCGCCGGCGGTGAGGAAATGGCGCGCCGGGTCGAGCATGCGCTTGGCCAGCTCGGTCATCTGCTCGCGGCTCGCCACCAGGCCATTGATGTACTGGTCCAGCCACGGGCCGGCCAGCGGCACCCGCTTGAGCCACGCCGGCGTCGTCACGTCGCCGCTGTTGATGGTGGCCTTGACCTGCTCGAAGATGCGCGCGACGTCGTCGGCCATGTTGTAGGCGACCAGCGCGATCGGGATGATCACCAGCAGCGTGAGCGACAGCGTCATCGCCAGCGCGGCCAGCGTGCGGCGCCCGCGCATGCGCGCCAGCAGCCGCTGGTACATCGGCCACGACGAGATGACAACGGCGGCGGCGAACAGGATCGCCGCCAGGAAGGGACGCAGCACCACCACGCAGCCGAGGGTCAGCAGCAGGACGGTTCCGAGCTGGGCGTAGTTCTTGCCGAAGCGCGCTTCCATCAGTTCAGCAGCTGTTTGAGGTCATGCACGATCGGCGCGGCGCCCGCGCCATGGCGCACGAACAGGCGCACCTTGCCGTCCTTGTCGAACACGTAGCTGCCGGCGGTGTGGTCCATCGAATAGCTGCCCGGCTCCTTGCCCGGCACCTTGGCGTAGAACACCTTGAATTCCTTGGCCACCGCCGCAGTCGCGGCGGCGTCGCCGCGCAGGCCGAGGAAGCGCTTGTCGAACGCCGGCACGTACTGCGACAGCAGCTCCCGGGTGTCGCGCTCGGGGTCGACGGTGATGAACAGGACCTGCACCTGGTCGGCCTGCGGGCCCAGCTCCTTCATCACGTTGGCCAGTTCCACCATCGTGGTCGGGCAGACGTCTGGACACTGCGTGTAGCCGAAGAAGACCAGCACCACCTTGCCCTTGAAGTCGGCCAGGGTGCGCGGCTTGCCGGTGTGGTCGGTCAGCGCGAAATCATGGGCGTACTGCAGGCCCGTCACGTCGGTGTTCTGGAAGCTGGGCGGCTTGGTGCAGGCCGACAGCCCAAGCGCCATGGCGGCGGCGAGGACGGATACCGCGAGCAGTTTCTTCATTCTTAGAATTTGAGGTAGTGGTCGACCAGCAGCGCGGCGAACAGCAGCGACAGGTAAATGATCGACCAGGTGAACGCCTTGCGCGCAATTTGATCCGTGTAGTGGCGGTACACGCGCCACGAGTGCCACAGGAAGACGATGTTGAGGACGACGGCGGCAGCCAGGTAAATCAGGCCGCTCATGTGCACCGCGAACGGCAGCATGGTGGTGGCGGCCAGCGCGATCGAATACAGCCAGACGTGGAAGCCGGTGAACTGCATGCCGTGGGTGACCGGCAGCATCGGCAGGCCGGACTTGGCGTAGTCGTCCCGACGGTACATCGCCAGCGCCCAGAAGTGCGGCGGGGTCCACACAAAAATGATCAGCACCAGCAGCCAGGCCTGCATCGGCACGTCGTTGGCGATCGCGGCCCAGCCCAGCGCCGGCGGCATCGCGCCCGACAGGCCGCCGATGACGATGTTCTGCGGCGTGGCCGGCTTGAGGATCATCGTGTAGATCACCGCGTAGCCGACGAAGGTGACGAAGGTCAGCCACATCGTCAGCGGGTTGACGAGGAAATACAGCACCGCCATGCCGGCGCCGCCGATCAGGGAGGAAAAGACGATGGTCTGGGTCTTGGTCAGCTCCCCCATCGCGGTGGCGCGGCGCGCGGTGCGGGCCATGCGCGCGTCGATCTCGGCTTCGACCAGGCAGTTGACGGCGAAGGCGGCGCCGGCCAGCAGCCAGATGCCGATGGTGGCGGCGACCACCAGGCGCCATGGCGGCAGCGATTCGGTCGAGAGGAACATGCCGATCACGGCGCAGAACACCGCCAGCTGCGTCACGCGCGGCTTGGTGAGCGCCCAGTACTGGGCCATGCGGTTGGCCGGCTTGCGCGTTTTTTGTGTTGCGGTTTGACTTGTCATGAGGGGATGCGGCGCGCGATGTCGAGTTGGTACTTGACCTTGTAGTTTAACATGGTCACCAGCAGCACCAGCAGCGCCGCGCCGGCGTTATGCAGCACGGCGATGGCCAGCGGGAAGCTGAGGAACACGGTGGCGATGCCGCTTGCGGCCTGCGCCGCCAGCACGATCGCCATGGTGCGCGCGGTGGAGCGCAGCGCCGCGTGCGGCCATGCGCGCCAGGCGGTAAAGCCGAGCACCACGGCCACCACCAGCGCGAAATTGCGGTGCACCCAGTGGATCGCGGAGAGCGCGGCGAACGGCAGGTAGTGTCCCGCGGCGGTTTTGCCCAGCTCGCGCCACAAGGTGAAGCCGTGCTCGTAATCCATCGGCAGTCCGCCGCACGCGGGGAAATCGGTGCAGGCCAGGGTCGCGTAGTTGGTGCTGACCCAGCCGCCGAGGGCGATCTGCATGAACAGGACCACGAGCGACAGCACCGCCCACACGCGCACGCCGGCGAGCGAAGCGGGATGCGCATCGGCGCGCTGTGGCTTGACCAGGTAGTCTTCGCGTCCGCCCAGCCAGGTCAGCATCGCCAGCAGGCCCATGCCGAGCAGCAGGTGGATGGTGACGATCACCGGCTGCAGCTTCATCGTCACGGTCCAGGCGCCGAACGCGCCCTGCAGGCAGACGAACAGGAACAGCGCGGTCGGCAGCGCTGGCGCGAACGCGTCGTTGCGGCTGCGGCGCCATTGCAGCCAGGCCTTCGCCATCAGCGCCATGATCAGGACGCCGATGCCCATCGCGAGGTAGCGGTGGATCATCTCGATCCAGGCCTTGACCACGGTGACCGGGCCGGTCGGCATCAGCGCTTCGGCCGCGCTGATCTGCTCATGCGCGAGGAAGGGATTGGCCAGGCCGTAGCAGCCGGGCCAGTCGGGGCAGCCGAGGCCGGAATCGGTCAGGCGCGTGAAGGCGCCGAACACGATCAGGTCGAAGGTCAGGAATACAGCGGCCCAGACCAGCTTGCGGTACTTGTTGGCGTCCGCGGACATCCACACCATCGCCAGCGGCAGGCTGGCCGCCAGCAGTCCGGTGACCGCGAGTTGCGCGAGGGTCGACAGCTGCATCGCTTAACCGATCGCCGAGGCTTTGAGGAGTTTCGAAATATCCTTCTTGACCTTGGCGTAGTGCTCCACTTTCTGCGCTTCGGTGGCGCCGGCCGGCGCGGGCGGGAAGCGCATCATCAGGTTGCCGAGGGGGTCGATCAGGAAGATCGATTCGTCGAGCGTGGCGCCCTTCTCCAGCGGCAGCCATTTGGCCACGGCCGCGCGCGGCGCGCGCAGCATGTGCACGCCATCGAGTTCGCGGATCAGCATCGTCTCCATCGGTTCGGCGTCCGTCACCAGCCACACGCGCTCGATGCGCGCCATGTCCTTGCCCGTCATCGAGCGCACCTGGCGGATCGCGAACATCTGGGCCATGCAGTCCCTGGCGCAGGCAGACGGGCCGACCTTCAGCATGATCCACTTGCCCTTGTAGGCATCGAGCTCGGTCGGCTTGCCGTCCAGCGAAGTGGCGCCCAGCACCGGGACCGGATGCGCGCGCGGGTCGATCAGGTCGCCGTAATTGGTGCGGCCTGCCGGCTTGATGACGTAGTAGGTCAGGTAAGAGAAAATCAGCGGCGAGGCGCATACGGCCAGCACCGCCAGCAGCTTCCAGCGGCCGCGGGCCTGTTGCGATTTATTGGTTTGAGTCTGGTCCACGTCGAAATCCCGTCACGATAAAAAACAGCGCGGCCATCGCGGCCAGCGCATACCACTGAAATTGATACCCCTGGTGCTTCTCGACGCCGAGCGACGGCGCCGGCCAGTTGCGCGCCAGCTTGTCGCCGGCGTCGCCGGTCTGCTCGATGTAATACGGCGCCACTTGCAGGCCGCTGGCGGCGGCGAATCCGGCCGCGTCGACATTCTGCACGATCGCGCCCGGTTTGAGGGAGCCGGCTTCGCCCAGCTGCATCAGGTGTCCGAGGGTTGGCTTGACCACGCCTTCGATGGTCACGGTGCCGGACGGCGTGGTGAAGGGCGGCAGCTTGTTGACGTCGGCCGGGTCGCGCGGCAGCCAGCCGCGCGCCACCAGCACGTGCAGCGGCGAGCCATCGAGCTTGAACGGCATCACCAGCACGAGGCCAGCGCGGCCATCCTGCGGGCGGTTGTTCAGCGCCACCGGCCAGGCGGCGACAAACTGCCCGGTGGCCTTGACGCGCCGGTATGCCAGCGACGCCGGATCGGCGGACGGGTCGAGCGCCAGCGCCGCCAGCGCGCTTGTCGCGGCGAGCGCGTGTCCGATCGCGAGCTTGTCGGCGGCGCGCCGGCCCTGCCAGTTGCCGAGGGCGACGCCGAGCGCCACCAGCAGCAAAGTGGCCACGAAGGGAATCGGCCGAAACCTGAAACTACGCATTACAATGATTCCTTTGCCAAACTTCTTCCGCCATGAAAATCATCATCGCCCTCGCCTTCGTCCTGATCCTGAGCAGCCTGGGCGTGGCGCTGTTCTTCCTGATGCGCGACAAGGGCAAGAGCAACCGCACGGTGCAGGCGCTGGCGATGCGCGTGGGCCTGTCGATCACCCTGTTCCTGCTCCTGCTGGGCGCCTACAAGATGGGCTGGATCGCCCCCACCGGCCTGCGGTACTAACCGGGGTCAGACCCGCATAAAAATCGGTAGAACGCCCCGTTCCGCAATAAACAACCGGGTCTGCCCCTCTAACTATTTGGGGTCAGACCCGCTTAAAAAACGGGACAACACCCCTTTTCTCGACAAAAAAGCGGGTCTGACCCCAAATTGAATTTCAGAAAAAAGCCGCACGGGGATTCGATCCCGCGTGCGGCTTTTTCGTGCGGGCGGCGCCAGAGCCGCCCAGCCATTACATCCAGTAAATGACGACGTACAGGCCGAGCCAGACCACGTCGACGAAGTGCCAGTACCAGGCCGCGCCTTCGAAGCCGAAATGGTGGTCCGGCGTGAAGTGGCCCTTCAGGACGCGGTACAGCATCACCGACAGCATGATCGCGCCCATCGTCACGTGGAAGCCGTGGAAGCCGGTGAGCATGAAGAAGGTGGAGCCGTAGATGCCGGAGGTCAGCTTCAGGTTCAGCTCGCTGTAGGCGTGCATGTATTCGTAGGCCTGGAAACCCATGAAGGTCGCGCCTAGCAGGATCGTGGCGAACAGCCAGAACGCGGTCTTGGCGCGGTGGCCGGCGCGCAGGGCGTGGTGCGAGATCGTCAGCGTCACGCCCGAGGTCAGCAGCAGCGCGGTGTTGATGGTCGGGATCGGGAACGGGCCCATGGTCTGGAACGGTGCGATCGTGCCGGCAGGGCCGGTGCCGCCCCAGTGCGCGGCGTAGTCGGGCCAGATGATCTTGTGATCGAGGTCGCCCAGCCACGGCAGGGTGATCGAGCGGGCGTAGAACAGCGCGCCGAAGAAGGCGCCGAAGAACATCACCTCGGAGAAGATGAACCAGCTCATCGACCAGCGGTACGACAGGTCGATGCGGGCGTTGTATTTACCCGACTCGGATTCGCCGATGGCGTCGCCGAACCAGAAGTACAGCACGATCAGCGTCGACACGATGCCGGCGAGGTTGAGCATCGGGCCCCAGCTGGCGCCGTTGACCCAGCCGGCCGCACCAAGCATGGTGGCCAGCATCGACATGCCGGCCAGCATTGGCCACTTGGAAGGACCCGGCACAAAATAGTACGGCGCGGCGTTGTGTGAACTCATCTTCATCTCCTAAATCAAACTTTTTATTCGTTGAATTTCTTGATGCTTGTAAACCTTGGGTCGGACCAGCTGATCCGACCCAGATGTCATTTTGCGACTGCGATCTTCACCACCACCACCAGCACGCCGATGAACAGCGCCACCCCGAGCAGCGCCGCGATGATCAGGTGCAGCGGATTCAGGTTGGCCGAATCGTGCTCGTAATCGCTGCGCTTGCGGATTCCGAAAAACGACCAGAACACCGCCTTCATCGTGGCGCCGAACGACGCCTTGCGCCCGGCTGCCTGCTTCAGTTCGTCCATGCCGGCCCCTTACTTCGCCGCGACGGCGCCCGCCACTTCAAAAAACGTGTACGACAAGGTGATCGTCTTCACTTCCCGCGGCAGCGCCGGGTCGATGAAGAACACCACCGGCATCTGGCGCGCTTCCCGCGGGCCCAGCGTCTGCTGCTTGAAGCAGAAGCACTCGACCTTCTTGAAGTGCGGCGTCGCCGACTGCGGCGCGTAGCTCGGTATCGCCTGCGCCTGCACCGTGCGGTCCTGCGTGTTCACCACTTCGTACATCACCGTTGCCAGCTCGCCCGGGTGGACGTCGATGCTGCGGGTGGTCGGGCGAAACCGCCACGGTCCCTGCGCATTGCCGTCCAGCTCGACCGTGATGGTGCGGCTGGTGTCGACCTGGGTATTCGCCGGGCGCTGCACCGTGCCGTCCTTCTGCGTCAGCACGTTGATGCCGAGCAGCTCGCACATTTGCCGGTACACCGGCACCAGCGCGTAGCTGAAGCCGAACATCAACACGCCCACCACGATCAGCTTGCCGAGCATCGCCCGGTTCAGGCGCCCGGTCGGTTCGGTCGCCATCGTTACAGCCAGATGCGCTTGATGAACACCATCGCGAAAAAGAACAGCGCGATCCCGCCAAGGATCAGGCCCAGTTTCGCGTTGTTCGGTTTCTTCGGATCATTCATCGCAAGATACTTGACTACTCAACTAATTACTTGACCAGCGGCGGCGTCTCGAAAGTGTGGAACGGCGCCGGGCTCGGCACGGTCCACTCCAGGCCTTCGGCGCCATCCCATGGCTTGGCAGGCGCTTTGGCGCCGCCGCGGATGGTCGGGATCACCACGAACAGCAGGAAGTACAGCTGCGACAGGCCGAAACCAAAGGCGCCGATGGTCGCCACCACGTTGAAGTCGGTGAACTGCGCCGGGTAGTCGGCGTAGCGGCGCGGCATGCCGGCCAGGCCCAGGAAGTGCATCGGGAAGAAGGTCACGTTGAACCAGATCAGCGAGTTCCAGAAGTGCATCTTGCCGCGGAATTCGCTGTACATGTGGCCGGTCCACTTCGGCGACCAGTAGTAGAAGCCGGCGAACAGCGCAAACAGCGAACCGGCCACCAGCACGTAGTGGAAGTGCGCGACGACGTAATAGGTGTCCTGCAGCTGGATGTCGATCGGGGTCACCGCCAGGATCAGGCCGGTGAAGCCGCCCATGGTGAACACGAAGATGAAGCCGACGGCGAACAGCATCGGGGTTTCGAAGGTCATCGAGCCCTTCCACATCGTGGCGACCCAGTTGAACACTTTAACGCCGGTTGGCACCGCGATCAGCATCGTAGCGTACATGAAGAACAGCTGCGACGTCACCGGCATGCCGGTGGTGAACATGTGGTGGGCCCAGACAATGAACGACAGGATCGCGATCGACGCGGTGGCGTAGACCATCGACGCGTAGCCGAACAGCGGCTTGCGGGCGAACGCCGGCAGGATCTGCGAGACGATGCCGAATGCCGGCAGAATCATGATGTAGACCTCGGGATGGCCGAAGAACCAGAAAATGTGCTGGTACATGACCGGGTCGCCGCCGCCGGCGGCGTTGAAGAACGAGGTGCCGAAGTGGCGGTCGGTCAGCGTCATGGTGATGGCGCCGGCGAGCACCGGCATCACCGCGATCAGCAGGTAGGCGGTGATCAGCCAGGTCCAGCAGAACATCGGCATTTTCATCAGGGTCATGCCGGGCGCGCGCATGTTCAGGATGGTGACGATGATGTTGATCGAGCCCATGATCGACGAGGCGCCCATGATGTGCAGCGCGAAGATGGCCAGGTCCATGCCAGGGCCCATCTGGGTCGACAGCGGCGCGTACAGCGTCCAGCCGGCGGCGGTGGCGCCGCCCGGCACGAAGAACGACACGGCCAGCAAGATCGCGGCCGGCGGCAGCAGCCAGAACGAGAAGTTGTTCATGCGGGCGAACGCCATGTCGGAGGCGCCCACCTGCAGCGGGATCATCCAGTTGGCGAAGCCGACAAATGCCGGCATGATCGCGCCGAATACCATCACGATGCCGTGCATCGTGGTCAGCTGGTTGAAGAACTCCGGCTGGAAGAACTGCAGGCCCGGATGGAACAGCTCCGAACGGATCATCAGCGCCAGGACGCCGCCCGACATCAGCATGGCGAGCGCGAACCACAGGTACAGCGTGCCGATGTCCTTGTGGTTGGTGGCGAACAGCCAGCGGCCGATCCCGTGCGGGGCGCCGTGATCGTCGTGACCGTGCGCGTGGTCGTGTGCGTGATCGATGGTGGTGCTTGTGGTCATGTTCTACTCCCGATTACTTACGTGCAGCCAGGACTTCGGCTGGTTGAACGATGTTTTCCGCGGCCTTGTTCGACCAGGTGTTGCGGGTGTAGGTGATCACCGCAGCGATATCCGAATCCGACAGCTGCTTCCAGGCCGGCATCTCGGACGGGAACTTGCCGCTCTTCTTGCCGTTGAGCAGCACGTGGATCTGCTCGGCTTTCGGGCCGTTCACGACCGGCGAGCCGTCCAGCGCCGCGAACGCGTTCGGGACACCCTTGCCGTTGGCCTGGTGGCAGACCGCGCAGTTGGTCGAGTAGACTTTTTCACCCTTGGTCTTGAGTTCGTCGATCGTCCAGACTTTCGATGGATCGTCGGCCAGCGCCGCCATTTCCTTCTTCTTGCCGGCGACCCAGGCGGAGTAATCCGCGTCCGAGACGACTTTCACGACGATCGGCATGAAGGCGTGCTCCTTGCCGCACAATTCCGCGCATTGGCCGCGGAAGGTGCCGATTTTCTCCGACTTGAACCAGGTATCGCGCACGGCGCCAGGAATCGCATCCTGCTTGACGCCGAAGGCCGGGATCATCCAGGCGTGGATCACGTCGTTGGCGGTCAGGACGATGCGGACCTTCTTGTTGACCGGCACGACGACTTCGTTATCGACTTCCAGCAGGTAGTTTTCGGTGCGGTCCATGGTCGGCGCGACGCCCGGGGCGCCCACTTGCGAGCGCGGCGTCGACAGGGTCGACAGGAAGGAAATGCCTTCGCCTTCGCCCTTCAGGTAATCGTAGCCCCATTTCCACTGCATGCCGGTGGCCTTGATGGTGATGTCGGCGTTGGAAGTGTCCTTCATCGCGACCACGGTCTTGGTCGCCGGCAGCGCCATGCCGATGACGATCAGGAACGGGACGATGGTCCAGGCGATTTCGACGGCGGTCGATTCGTGGAAGGTGGCCGGCTTGTGGCCCAGCGAGCGGCGGTGCTTGAACACCGAATAGAACATGACGCCGAAGACGGCGACGAAGATGGCCACGCAGACGACCATCATCCAGGTGTGCAGGTCGTAGATCTCGGACGCGATGCGCGTCACGGGAGGCTGCAGGTTCAACTGGTAATCGACCGGACGTCCCGTCACTTCTGGCCCCGCCATCGCCGGGACGGTGGCAGAAATTGCCAACCCGAGCATCAAGGCTTGAAGTCGCTTTGCATATGTCATGTTTTCCCCAACCACCCAAGAATAAAAAATAATTTTTATCGTCAGCGAGCCAAACACGGTTCGCCGCATTCCCATACCGTCGCGCAAAAAGGCTCCCTGACTACGGGAACCACTGACATCGACCACGAGTGAGCAAAGCACACCGATGAACGACGACACTTGCTATTGCGGCTGCCGGCCACACATGCATATTGACGCCACGACTGCTGAATTTTTCATCACCCATGGCGGAGCCGACAAAATTAGTCGTTGATTATACTCAGGGAGTAGCAATACCATCAAGAAAAAAGGTTTCCTTTACTCCATCTAGCGACGCGGCTGGAAACGCACGATGGCTTCCCCGGCTGCCGTCACCCGCGGTGCCGGCCGGAAGGCGTGGCCGTAGATCACTTCGAAGGTCAGCGCCAGCTTGCCGTCGGGACGGCGGCCGCGTTCAAGCGCCTGTTCCAGCCTGGCACGCGCCGCCCGGCCCAGCAGCCCGCGCGCGCGCGTCGCCAGCGGGTTGCCGCCCAGTGCGCGGACGTCGGCCAGCAGCGCCGCGGTGCTGTCGTAGGTCACCGTGATCGCCTCCATGTCCATCACCGGCGTCGAGAAGCCGGCTTCGACCAGCTGGTCGCCGAAATCGTGCATGTCGACGAACGGCAGCGCGTGCGGATGCTCGTCGGCCTCGGCGAAGGCGGCGCGCAACTCGCGCAGGGTGTCCGGGCCGAAGCTGGAAAACATCAGCAATCCCTCGACGCGCAGCACGCGGCGCCATTCGGCGAACACGCGGTCCGGCTGCGGATGCCAGTGCAGCGCCAGGTTCGACCACACCAGGTCGATCGAGTTCGGGCCGAACGGCAGGTCGCCGAAATCGCCGGCCAGCACGTCGACGCCAGCCTTGGACGGCAGCAGGCGGCTCAATAGCCCCTTCCCCGCCGACACCGGCGCATCGGCCAGCATGACGGCGGACGCGTCGACGCCGATCACCTGGGCCGCCGGATAATCCTTCTGCAGCACGGCCAGGTCGGCGCCGGCACCGCAGCCGGCGTCGAGCACGCGCTGCGGCGCGATCTTCACCAGCTCCAGGCGGTCGTGCATGCGGCCGGCGATCTCGCGGCGCAGGAAGTCGGACGGGGCGATGCGCGCCGGCCGGCCGAACAGGCGGCGCACCCGCGACAGTTCGATCGGGGCGCTCATCTTGGAGGAGGATTGGGGGGAAACCATGGCGTCGTGCGGTGAAATGAGATAATGGCGGCAGTGTACATGGTTGTTCCCCATTCGTTCCAGGAGCGTCCGATGCCGAACCGCACGCGCCAGTGGCTGCGCACGATGGCGCATGCGCTGCTGCCGTCGTCGTGCGCGCTGTGCGGCGGGCGCTGCGAAGGCGCGGTCTGCCCGCCTTGCCACGCGCAGTTCGTCACGCCGGCGACGCGCTGTGCGCGCTGCGCCAATCCGGTCGGCAGCGCGGACGCGGGGCGCGAATGCGCTGCCTGCCTGAAGGAGCGACCGGCCTACGACGCCACCGTGGCCGGCGCCGATTACCTGGCGCCGCTCGACCAGCTGGTGCTGCAGCTGAAATTTGGCGGCAAGCTCGCGCTGGCGCCGTGGTTCGCCCAGGTGCTGCGCGATGCGGTCATCGACAGCCGCGGCTTCGCGCTGCCGAACGTGCTGTGTCCCGTTCCCCTCGGCCGCCAGCGGCTGGCCGAGCGCGGCTTCAACCAGGCGCTCGAGATGGCGCGGCCGCTGGCGCGCTCGCTCGGCGTGCCGCTGGCGGCGCGTCTGGCGATCAGGGCGCGCGACACGCTGGCGCAGTCGGGCGTGGCGCCTGACCAGCGCGGCAAGAACATCCGCCACGCCTTCGCCGTCGCGCCCGAGGCGCTGGCGATGGTGCGCGGGCAGCACGTCGGCGTGGTCGACGACGTCATGACCAGCGGCCACACGCTGCACGAACTGGCCGCCACGCTCAAGGCGAACGGCGCGGCGCGCGTGAGCAATTTCGTGTTCGCGCGCACCCCGCCAAAGTAGGGGTCAGGTCCGCCGGAGCGACGGGGACGCCTAGTCTCCGGGGCAGACGCCGCGGATAGATGTCACCGTCAACTTAACCTGGGCCCTGACCGATTTAACTGTATAGAAGGAGAATTATCTTGTTCCACGTCGTCCTGGTCGAACCCGAGATCCCGCCGAACACCGGCAACATCATCCGCCTGTGCGCCAACACGGGCGCCCAGCTGCACCTGATCGAGCCGCTCGGCTTCCCGCTCGACGACGCCAAGATGAAGCGCGCCGGCCTCGATTACCACGACTACGCGACCATGAAAGTGCACAAGAACTGGGATGCGTTCATCGCCGACACCCAGCCCGACCCGGCGCGCATGTTCGCGCTGACCACCCACGGCTCCTCGCCCTTCGCCAGCGCGGCCTTCAAGCCGGGCGACGTGTTCGTGTTCGGCGCCGAGACGCGCGGCCTGGCGCCCGAGCTGCGCGAATCGTTCCCGCCGGCGCAGCGCATCCGCCTGCCGATGCGTCCCGACAACCGCAGCCTGAACCTGTCGAACACGGTGGCGGTGGTGGTGTACGAGGCGTGGCGCCAGAACTGCTACGCCGGCGGCGCATAGGGTCTGACCCGCTGTTGGGGTCAGACCCCGGTGTAAAGGCCGGCTACACCAAGATCTAATCCCAAATGCCAGTGAGACCCGATCTCGCCTGTTCTCTCATGGCGCCTTCAATTTGTTGTCGAATTTACACAGTTAGAACTGTCAGTAACTACGCCTGGACGTACGGATAAGGTAGTGTTGGGGCATGCTTTCGACGACGACAAGTCGCCGGACCGCTCAAGTCTGCTGACGCACCTTCGTGAGCAGCTTGGTCGTCGAGCGGTCGTGCTCGAAGTCGATCGCGACCGCCTGGCCTCCGTAGGCCAGCACCGCCTGCCCTTCGGGGATCGCGGTCATGTCGTAGTCGCCGCCCTTGGCGTAGATGTCGGGGCGCGATTCCCGCACCACTTCGAGCGCAGTGTCTTCGTCGAAGTCGACCACCAGGCTGACCGACTCCAGCGCGGCCAGCACCGCCATGCGGTCCGCGCAGGTGTTCAGCGGCCGGTCGTCGCCCTTGCCGAGGCGCCTGACCGAGGCGTCGGTGTTGGCCGCCACCACCAGCGAAGCGCCCAGCGCGCGCGCCTGCGCGAGGTAGGTCACGTGGCCGCGGTGCAGGATGTCGAACACGCCGTTGGTCAGCACCACCGGCTTGGGCAAGGCGGCGACGCGCTGTTTGAGTTGGTCTCGGGTGCAGATCTTGGATTCGAAATCGGACATGGGTCAGTCTAAGATGGGGTCAGGTCCGCCGGACCTGACCCCGGGTTTGTCGTTGGCGCCCGCGAGTCGCGCCAGGTTTGCAGCAGCCGCCTGGCGCCGGCGTCGAGCCGGTCGAGCTCCAGATCGTGGACGTGACCGACGATCATCAGCGCATACACCCGCGCCAGCACCTTCACCTCGGCCGACAGCGCGTGCTCGTTGCCGCGCGCCGGCTGGCGCTCGCGCCACCAGTTGATCGCCGCCTCCAGCTCCTGCAGGCTCATTGCATCACTCCTCCGGCTCTTCCTCCACCAGCATCGACAGGTCGTCCGAGGTCGTCTTGCCGGCCATCTCGGGCTCCTTGCGGTCGCCGCGCAGCTTGATCTGCAGGCGCAGGCCGTTGGCCGAGTCGGCATTGCGGATCGCCTCCTCGTAGCCGATGAAGCCCTTGTTATACAGCTCGTACAACGCCTGGTCAAACGTGCACATGCCCAGCTCGCGCGACTTGTGCATGATCTCCTTGATGCCCTGGAAATTCCCCTTCAGGATCATCTCGCCGATCGTCGCGGTGTTGAGCAGGATCTCGATCGCCGCCTTGCGTCCCTTGCCGTCCTCGGTGCGCACCAGCCGCTGCGAGACGATCGCGCGCAGGTTCGACGACAGGTCCATCAGCAGCTGGTTGCGCCGCTCTTCCGGGAAGAAGTTGATGATCCGGTCCATGGTCTGGTTGGAGTTGTTCGCGTGCAGGGTGCCCAGGCACAGGTGGCCGGTCTCGGCGAACGCGATTGCGTGCTCCATCGTTTCGGTGTCGCGGATCTCGCCGATCAGGATCACGTCCGGCGCCTGGCGCAGCGTATTCTTCAGCGCGTTGTGCCACGAGTGGGTGTCGACGCCCACTTCGCGGTGGGTGATCAGGCAGCCCTTGTTCTTGTGGACGTATTCGACCGGGTCCTCGACCGTGATGATGTGGCCCGCCGAATTGGCGTTGCGGTAGTCGATCATCGCCGCCAGGGTGGTGGACTTGCCCGAGCCGGTGCCGCCGACGACCAGCACCAGGCCGCGCTTGGTCATGATGACGTCCTTCAGCACTTCCGGCAGGTCGAGCTTTTCGAAGTTCGGGATTTCGGACGCGATGGTCCGCACCACCATCGCCACGCACTGCTGCTGGACGAAGACGTTGACGCGGAAGCGGCACACGTTGGGCAGCGAGATGGCGAAATTGCACTCCATCTGGTCTTCGAATTCGGCCTTCTGCTTGTCGTTCATCAGCGACAGCGCCAGCGCGCGCGTGACTTCGCCCGACAGCTTCTGCTGACTCAGCGGCTTCATCGCGCCCTGGTGCTTCATCGACGGCGGGAAGTCGGCAGAGACGAACAGGTCGGAGCCGCCCTGGTGGTGCATGACGGTGAGGAGTTTGTGGATATAAGCCTGCGCTTCGGCCGGGCCAAAAGTCGTGGACATGCGCGCCTTTCAAGATGCAGCGGCGAGGGAACCGCCTTCGCGGTGATTATATCGACTGGCCTTCCGGTAAAATATAATTTCTTTGCTGACTAAAAAGCAACTATCTGGCAATATGGAGGCATTGGCGCCCTTCCCCTCTTGAAGGAACAATCCCCGACATGACCCTCACTGAACTGAAATATATCGTTGCCGTCGCGCGTGCGAGACATTTCGGGCATGCCGCCGAGGCCTGCTACGTCGCTCAGCCTACCCTGTCCGTCGCCATCAAGAAGCTCGAGGACGAGCTGGGCGTGGTGCTGTTCGAACGCGGCGGCGCTGAGGTGTCGGTGACGCCGCTCGGCGCCCAGATCATCGCCCAGGCCGAGCGCGTGCTCGAGCAGACCGCCGCGATCAAGGAGCTGGCCAAGCAGAACAAGGATCCGCTGGCCGGGCCGCTGCGGCTAGGCGTGATCTACACGATCGGCCCCTACCTGCTGCCGCCGCTGGTGAAGAACCTGATCGACAACGTACCGCAGATGCCGCTGATCCTGCAGGAGAACTTCACCGTGCGCCTGCTCGAACTGCTGCGCCAGGGCGAGCTCGATGCGGCCATCATGGCGCTGCCGCTGCCCGAACACGGCATGGCGATGCAGACGCTGTACGACGAACCGTTCGTGGTCGCCACGCCGAAGCATCATCCCTGGGCCGAGCGCAAGTTCGTCTCGGCCGAAGACCTGAAATCGGAGACCATGCTCCTGCTCGGGAACGGCCATTGCTTCCGCGACCAGGTGCTCGAGGTGTGTCCCGAGATGGCGCGCTTTTCGACGCCGGGTAACGGCATGCAGCGCACCTTCGAAGGCTCGTCGCTCGAGACGATCCGCCACATGGTCGCCAGCGGCATCGGGCTGACCGTGCTGCCGCGCGCGTCGGTGCCGGACATGAAGGACAGGAACGGCATGCTCAGCTTCGTGCCGTTCAGCGCGCCGGTGCCATCGCGGCGCGTGGTGATCGTCTGGCGCAAGAGCTTCACGCGGCGCGCGGCGATCGACGCGATCTGCGAAGCGGTGGCGCAGTGCGACCTGCCGGGCGTCGAGATGGTGGCGCCGGAAGCCGCCGCCGCATGAAAGATGGGTCAGGTCCGCCGTACCTGACCCCGCCCTTGTTTGCGGCGGGATTCGCACCGATGCCATCTTGCAAACCCGGTAGAATTCGGGCCATCGCCCATTCTCATCCGTTCCAATGACCAAGCTGGCCCTGTACTTCAAGCTGATCCGCGCCGACAAGCCGATCGGCATCCTGCTGCTGCTGTGGCCCACGCTGATCGCGCTGTGGCTGGCATCGAGCGGCGTCCCCGACGTCAAGTTGCTGCTGATCTTCACCGTCGGCACCGCGCTGATGCGCTCGGCCGGCTGCGCCATCAACGACTACGCCGACCGCGACTTCGACAAGCACGTCAAGCGCACCGCCGAACGCCCGCTCACCAGCGGCAAGATCGCGCCGTGGGAAGCGCTCGTCATCGCCGCCGTGCTGGCGATCGTCTCGTTCCTGCTGATCCTGCCCCTGAACGCGCTGACCAAACAGCTGTCGGTCGCCGCCGTCATCATCGCCGGCAGCTACCCCTACTTCAAGCGCTTCTTCGCCATCCCCCAGGCCTACCTCGGCATCGCCTTCGGCTTCGGCATCCCGATGGCGTTCGCCGCGGTGCAGGACCAGGTGCCGGCCGTGGCCTGGTGGCTGCTGGCGGCCAACGTGTTCTGGGCCGTCGCCTACGACACCGAATATGCCATGGTCGACCGCGACGACGACCTGAAGATCGGCATCCGCACCTCGGCCATCACCTTCGGCCGCTTCGACGTCGCCGCCGTCATGCTGTGCTACGGCGCCGCGCTGGCGATCGACCTGGCCTGCGGCTGGCTGCTCGGCCTGCGCTGGTGGTTCGTGGCCGGCGTCGCGGTCGCCGCAGCCATTGCCCTGTATCACTACACCCTGATCCGCGAGCGCGACCGGATGCGCTGTTTCGCCGCCTTCCGCCACAACAATTGGTTGGGTGCGGCCCTTTTTGCCGGAGTCGCGTTAGACTATGCATTAGGATAATGTTGTCCCAATTGCACGGCATCATCCCTCCAACAATAACGAACCAACGAGGCTATCCCATGATGGAAAAAATCCCTACCCAGACCGGCGCGCGCGACCAACTGATGAACGACCTGAAATCGGTGATCCATGACGCTGAAAGCTGGATCCGCAACAGCTCGCTGACCGGCGAAGACCTGAAGGCGGCCAAGGAAAAACTCGAGCGCACGATTTCCGGCGCCAAGGCCGACCTGATCCACTACCAGGAACTGGCGGTGGAGAAGACCAGGGAAGCGGCCAAGGCGACCGACCAGTACGTGCACGAAAATCCATGGAAATCGATCGCGATCGGCGCCACGGTCGGGCTGCTGCTCGGCGTGGCCATCTCGCGCGGCACGCGCTGATCGATGGCGATCGGCGAAGCGGTCGGCAGGATCGCGACGACCTTCGTCGCGATGTTCCAGACGCGGCTCGAGCTGGCGTCGGTGGAGATGCAAGAACAGTCGCAGCGCTGGCTCAACCACCTGCTGATGGCGATCGCCGCGCTGTTCCTGGGCGCGATCGCGATCGTGATGGCGGCGCTGTTCGTCATCATCGTGTTCTGGGACACGCACCGCCTCGGCGCGGTGCTCGGCCTGGGACTGGCGTTCGGCCTGTCCGCGATCGGCATCGGCTTCAAGGTGCGCAGCGGGATGAAAGCGCAGCCTGCGCTGCTGTCGGCCACCATCGGCGAGCTGCGCAAGGACATCGAGTTCCTTCAAGCGGAAAGGCACGCCGATGACCAACAGTGAACGCCAGGCCGCGCTGATCGCGCAGTGCGCGCGCCAGCGGGTCGATGCGGCCACGGAAGTGCGGGCGCTGCTGCATCCGGTCAGCTCCGGGCCGGGATTGAAGCTGCCGATGACGATTGCCGGCGTGGTGCTGGGAATGATCGCCACCCGCACGGGGCGCGCGATGCCGATCCTGACGGCCGGCTTGAGTCTCTGGAAGCTGGTGAAGAAAGTCCTGCCGCTGCTGCGCCGCTAAACATGGGGTCAGGTCCGCCGGACCTGCCCCGTCTTATTAGTCAGCGCCGAGCTGCTCGCCCAGTTCGCGCCCGCGCGCCGCCGCGGCTTTCACCGCATCCACGATTGCCTGCTTGACCCCCGCCTGCTCCATGCTGGTCAAGGCCGCATGGGTCGTGCCGCCCTTCGACGTCACCCGCTCGCGCAGCACCGCCACTTCGTCGGGCGACTGCGCCGCCAGCTGCGCCGCGCCGACAAAGGTCGCCAGCGCCAGCTGCTTGCCCTGCTCCGCCGACAGCCCGAGCTCCTCGGCGGCCTGCTGCATCGCCTCGATAAAATAAAACACGTACGCCGGCCCGCTGCCCGACACCGCGGTCACCGGATCGATCAGCGCCTCGTCGTCCAGCCACACCGTCGCGCCGACCGCACGCATGATGTCGCCCGCCGCCGCCTTCTGCGCGTCGCTCACGCCGGCCATCGCCACCATGCCGGTGATGCCCTGCCCGATCAGCGCCGGCGTGTTGGGCATCGTGCGCACGATCGCGCCGTAGCCGCCCAGCCAGCGCGACAAGTCGGCGCCGCGAATGCCGGCCGCGATCGACAGAAGCAGCGGCCGCCCTTGCGCCAGTTGCGGCAGCAGCGCGGCCGCCACCTCGCGCATCTGCTGCGGCTTCACCGCCAGCACGATGACGTCGCTGGCGCCGGCTTCCGGCCCCACCTGCGTCGCCGTGCTGACGCCGTAACTGTCCTTCAGCCGCGCCAGCTGCTCGCGGTTCGGGTCCACCACGCGGATGTTCTCGCCCGCGGTAAGCTGGCCGGCCAGGCCGGCGATGAGCGCCGACGCCATGTTGCCGCCGCCGATGAACGTGATCTTCATGCCTTGTCCTTGTTGTCGTAATTGCGTGAGCCGAAAATGGCGCTGCCGACGCGCACGATGGTGGCGCCCTCCGCGACCGCGGCCTCGAGGTCGGCCGACATCCCCATCGACAGCGTGTCGAGGTCGAATCCGTCGGCGCGTAGTTGTTCGAACAAGGCGCGCACCCGCGCGAACGCCGTCCGTTGTTTTGACACGTCAGTTTCCGGCTCGGGAATCGCCATCAGCCCGCGCAGTTTCAGGCGCGGCAGCGCCGCCACCTGGCGCGCCAGTTCCGGCAGATCTTCCGGCGCCACGCCGCTTTTGCTGGCCTCGCCGCTGATGTTCACTTGCAAACAGACGTTCAGCGGCGGCAGGCCGTCGGGCCGCTGCTCGGACAGCCGCTGCGCGACCTTCAGTCGCTCCACCGTGTGCGCCCAGGCGAAGCTGGCCGCAATGGGCCGCGTCTTGTTGCTCTGGATCGGGCCGATGAAGTGCCATTCGATGGCCTCGCACGGCAAGGCCGCAGAAACCGCGGCGATCTTGTCGATCCCTTCCTGCAGATAGTTTTCGCCGAACGCGCGCTGGCCGGCGGCGACCGCCTCGAGCACGGCGTCGGCCGGAAAGGTCTTGGACACGGCGAGCAAACTCACGGTTCCCGGATCACGCCCGGAGGCCTGGATCGCGGCCTGGATTGTCGCATCGACAGCTTGCAGTTTGTGGGCGATTGTGGACATAATCTTGTCAGCGGGCAATTAATAGCGGACCGAGTCGGTGCAACACGCGCATACTTGCAACTCGCGCCCTTCCACGGCACAGGGATTATAAATGGACATCTCCGAATTACTCGCTTTCTCCGTCAAGAACAAGGCATCCGACCTGCACCTGTCGTCCGGCCTGCCGCCGATGATCCGCGTGCACGGCGACGTGCGCCGCATCAACCTGCCGCCGCTCGAGCACAAGGACGTGCACGGCATGATCTATGACATCATGAACGACGGCCAGCGCAAGCAGTACGAGGAAGTGCTCGAGTGCGACTTCTCGTTCGCCATCCCGGGTCTTGCGCGCTTTCGCGTCAACGCCTTCAACCAGGAGCGCGGCGCCGCCGCCGTGCTGCGGACAATTCCGTCGAAGATCCTGTCGCTCGAAGACCTGAACGCGCCGAAGATTTTCGCCGATCTGGCGATGAAGCCGCGCGGCCTGGTGCTGGTCACCGGCCCGACCGGCTCGGGCAAGTCGACCACGCTCGCCGCGATGGTCAACCACCTCAACGAAAACGAGTACGGCCACATCCTGACGATCGAAGACCCGATCGAATTCGTGCACGACTCGAAGAAGTGCCTGATCAACCAGCGCGAAGTGGGCCCGCACACGCTGTCGTTCAACAACGCGCTGCGCTCGGCGCTGCGCGAGGACCCGGACTGCATCCTGGTCGGCGAGCTGCGCGACCTGGAAACCATCCGCCTCGCGCTGTCCGCCGCGGAAACCGGCCACCTGGTGTTCGGCACGCTGCACACTTCGTCCGCCGCCAAGACCATCGACCGTATCGTCGACGTGTTCCCGGCCGACGAAAAAGAGATGGTGCGCGCGATGCTGTCCGAGTCGCTGCAGGCGGTAGTCTCGCAGACCCTCCTGAAAACCAAGGACGGCTCCGGCCGCGTGGCCGCGCACGAGATCATGATCGGCACGCCGGCGATCCGCAACCTGATCCGCGAAGCGAAGATCGCCCAGATGTACTCGGCGATCCAGACCGGCAGCAATGTCGGCATGCAGACCCTCGACCAGAACCTGACCGACCTGGTCAAGCGTAATATCATCTCCCTTGGCGCCGCGCGCAATGCCGCCAAGACGCCGGATAACTTCCCCGGCTAATTTTTTCAGGACCGACGATGGAACGCGACCAGGCTTCAAAATTCATGTTCGACCTGCTCCGGCTGATGACCAGCAAGGGCGGTTCGGACCTGTTCATCACCGCCGGCTTCCCGCCGGCGATCAAGATCGACGGCAAGGTGACGCCGGTGTCGAGCCAGGCGCTGACCGCCGCGCACACCTCCGACCTGGCGCGGTCGATCATGAACGACAAACAGACCGCCGGCTTCGAGCTGACCAAGGAAGCGAACTTCGCGATCAGCCCGGGCGACCTGGGACGCTTCCGCGTCTCGGCCTTCGTGCAGATGAGCTGCGTCGGCATGGTGCTGCGCGTGATCACCACCACCATCCCGAAACTCGAAGAGCTCGACCTGCCGCCGGTCCTGGCCGACATCATCATGGCCAAGCGCGGCCTGGTGATCATGGTCGGCGCCACAGGTTCGGGCAAATCGACGACGATGGCGGCGATGGTCGGCTACCGCAACGAGAACAGCCACGGCCACATCATCACCATCGAGGACCCGGTCGAATACGTCCACCCGCACAAGAACTGCGTAATCACGCAGCGCGAAGTGGGCGTCGACACCGACAGCTTCGAGGCGGCGCTGAAAAATTCGCTGCGCCAGGCGCCCGACGTGATCCAGATCGGCGAGATCCGCGACCGCGAGACCATGGAGCACGCGATCGCGTTTGCCGAAACCGGCCACCTGTGCCTGGCCACGCTGCACGCCAACAGCTCGAACCAGGCGATCGACCGCATCATCAACTTCTTCCCCGAAGAGCGCCGCGCCCAGCTGCTGATGGACCTGTCGCTGAACCTCAAGGGCATGGTGTCGCAGCGCCTGATACCGCGCAAGGAGTCCAAGGGCCGCGTGGTGGCGATCGAAATCATGCTCAATTCGCCGCTGATCTCCGACCTGATTTTCAAGGGCCATGTGCACGAGATCAAGGAGATCATGAAGAAGTCGCGCGAGCTGGGCATGCAGACCTTCGACCAGGCGCTGTTCGACCTGCACGAGGCCGACAAGATCAGCTACGAAGACGCGCTGCGCAACGCCGACTCGGTCAACGATCTGCGCCTTGCGATAAAATTGGAAGGCAAGGACGCGAAAAACCGCGACCTGTCCGCCGGCACACAGCACTTGGGGATCGTCTGACCATGAACATTTTCGACTACTCGGCCACCAGCCTGGCCGGTGCGCCCGTCGACCTGGCGCAATACAAGGGCAAGGTCCTGCTGATCGTGAACACCGCCAGTGACTGCGGCTTCACGCCGCAGTACAAGGGGCTCGAGGAAGTCTACAAGCAGTTCAGCGACAAGGGCGTCGTGGTGCTGGGCTTTCCGTGCAACCAGTTCGGCGCGCAGGAAAAAGGCAGCGAAGCGGAAATCGGCGCCTTCTGCGAAAAGAACTACGGCGTGACCTTCCCGCTGTTTTCCAAGGTCGACGTCAATGGCGACGACGCGCACCCGCTGTTCAAGCAGCTCAAGAAGGATGCGCCCGGCCTGCTCGGCACCGAAGCGATCAAGTGGAACTTCACCAAATTCCTGGTCGGGAAAGACGGCAAGGTATTCAAGCGCTACGCGCCATCGACCAAGCCGGAAGAACTGACCGGCGACATCGAAAAGCTGCTGGCAGCGTGAGCGCCGGGGGCAGGTCCTGCGGACCTGACCCCATCTTCATCGCTACCGTCGCGAAACCGGCTGGCGATTCCAAAAAACTCCTTTCGGTAAAACCTGCGAAGCCGGCGTCGTCATTGGCGTTCGTCAGGTATAGTCGCTGCTTATTCGTTTAGCAGAATCGAGCAGCAGGCATGGATTCGCCCCTTCCGCAGCACCCACAGGAATCGTTCACCGACGGCTCCATCAACATGGATTGGGCGTTCGAACAAAGCCCGGACTGCATCAAGATCATGGAAGTCGACGGCGCCCTGCTTGCGATGAACCGCAATGGCATGTGCGCCATGGAGATCGACGATTTCACCAACGTGTTCGGCCATAAGTGGCCGGTCCTCTGGCCCGATGCCGCACGCGCGCAAGTCCAGACGGCGATGGACCGCGCGCTGACCGGGGAAGAAGGACACTTCCACGCGTTCTGCCCGACCGCCAAAGGCACGCCGAAATGGTGGGACGTTCTCGTCACGCCAATCCGCAATCGCGAAGGCCAGGTCGAGCGCCTGCTCGCGGTCTCGCGCGACATCTCCGAAGTGCGCCGCGCGGTCGAAGCCCAGCTCGAACTGGCGGCGCGCCTGCAATTTACCCTCGAGGCGACCGAAATCGGCGAATGGGACCTGGACCTCGAATCGCTCACAGCCACGCGCACGCTGCGCCACGACCAGTGCTTCGGCTACCCGGACGGCGCACCCGCGTGGAGCGTCGACATCATGCTCGGGCACGTTCATCCGAAGGACTGCGCGCACGTGCAGGCGGCATTTCACGAAGCGCTGCAGAATAAAGGAGCGCTGCGTTTCGACACCCGCATTATCTGGAACGACAGCAGCGTCCACTGGATCAGCGTGCATGGCAGCCGTTATCGCGCCGACAACCGGCCCGACCGCCTGATCGGCATTGTCTCGGACATCACCGAGCGCATGCGCACGACCGAAGAACTGAGGGAAGCGAGCCAGCGCAAGGACGAATTCCTGGCGATGCTGGCGCACGAGCTGCGCAACCCGCTGGCGCCGATCAGCGCCGCCGCGCAGATCCTCACATTGGGCAGGGCTGACGCCGCGCTCACGCTCAAGGCCGGCACCATCATCGACCGCCAGGCGCGCCACATGAACCGCCTGCTCGACGACCTGCTCGACGTCTCGCGCGTGACGCAAGGCCTGGTGACGCTGTCGATGACGCGCCTCGACCTGAAGCGCGTGATTGCCGACGCGGTCGAACAGGCACGCCCGATGATCGAACAGAACCAGCATCATTTCAGCGTGCAGCTCGACCCGGCGCAGGCGTTCGCGTTGGGCGACGACAAGCGGCTGGTGCAGGTGCTGGCGAACTTGCTCAACAACGCGGCGAAATACACGCCGCGCGGCGGCAATATCGCGCTGCGCCTGCGCTGCGATGGCGAAGGCGCGCACATCAGCGTCAAGGACGACGGCATCGGCATGGATTCTGCCACCCTGGAAAACGCGTTCGAACTGTTCTCGCAGGCGGCCCGTTCGTCCGACCGCACCACCGGCGGCCTGGGTCTGGGCCTGGCGCTGGTCAAGAGCCTGGTCGAGCGTCACGACGGTTCGGTCACCGGGCACAGCGCAGGCAAAGGACAGGGCAGCGAATTCGTTGTGACGCTGCCGCTGCTGGCGGCAGGGCCCAAGACGGAAGCATCCGAGGCGCCCAACGCGCCTCGCGCGGGTGCGCGCTTGCGCCTGCTGATTGTCGACGACAACCGCGATGCGGCGGAAACGCTGGGGATGGTGCTGGGCGCCGACGGGCATGCAATCCACCTCGCCTTTTCAGGGCAGGAGGCGCTCGACGCCGCGGCCGCGATTTGTCCCGACGCTTGCTTGCTCGATGTCGGCCTGCCCGACATGAGCGGCTATGAACTGGCGCGGCGACTGCACGCACTTCCCGAATTGCGCGACGCATCGATGATCGCAGTGACTGGCTACGGCAGCAAGAACGACCGCGAGCACTCGATCCATGCGGGCATCGACCACCACCTGACCAAACCCGTCGATACGGTGCTGCTCAATGAGGTGCTCGCTTCCATCGCGCCGAAGGTGGCGAATTAAACACGGGGCGAGGTTCACGCGGCGGCGCCAAACCCGGGGTCAGGTCCGGCGGACCTGACCCCATTCCTACGCCAGCGCGCGGTCGATCAGTTCGATCCAGTGCGTCACCGGAATGTCGGTCCCCGACTGCAGGTGGGTCAGGCAGCCAATGTTGGCCGAGACGATTTCCTCGGCGCCGGTGGCCGTCAGGTTGGCCAGCTTGCGGTCGCGCAGCTCGTGCGACAGCTCCGGCTGCAGCATCGAATACGTGCCGGCGGAACCGCAGCACAGATGGCTGTCGGCGCACAGCGTGACGTCGACGCCGGCCGCGCGCAGCACGCCTTCGACCTTGCCGCGGATCTGCTGGCCATGCTGCAGGGTGCACGGCGGATGGTAGGCGACCCGCTTGGCGATCTTCCCCTTCAGCTTCGCGCCCAGCTCCGCTTCGAATTCCGGCATGATTTCCGACAGGTCGCGCGTCAGCGCCGAAATGCGTGCTGCCCTTTCCGCATACGCGCTGTCGTTCGCCAGCAGGTGGCCGTATTCCTTCACGGTCACGCCGCAGCCGGAAGCGGTCATGACGATCGCCTCCACTTGTTCAATCATCGGCCACCAGGCGTCGATATTACGGCGCATGTCGTTCAGCCCCGCTTCCTGGTCGTTCAGGTGGAAGCGCAGCGCGCCGCAGCAGCCGGCCTTCGGCGCGACCACCAGCTGCACGCCGACGGCGTCGAGCACGCGCGCCGTGGCGCTGTTGATGTTCGGCGCCATCGACGGCTGCACGCAGCCATCGAGCACCAGCATCTTGCGCGCATGGACGCGGCTCGGCCACACGCCCGCATCGGGTGTCGGCGGCAGCTTGTCCTGCAGGTCGCGCGACAGCAACGGGCGCACCAGCTGGCCGGCCTTGAACGCCGGCTTGAAGATCCATTCGCGCGGCAGCGACTCCTTCAGAAGCGTGCGCGTGATGCGCTCGCCGATCGGTCGCGCGACGCGCTGCTCGACCACCTTGCGGCCGATGTCCACCAGCCGGCCGTACTTCACGCCGGACGGACAGGTCGACTCGCAATTGCGGCAGGTCAGGCAGCGGTCCAGGTGCAGCTGGGTCTTGCGCGTCGGCTCGGCGCCTTCAAGTACTTGCTTAATCAAGTAAATCCGCCCGCGCGGGCCATCGAGTTCGTCGCCCAGGATCTGGTAGGTCGGACAGGTCGCGGTGCAGAAGCCGCAATGCACGCAGGCGCGCAGGATCGCTTCGGCTTCGTCGCCCTCGGGCGTGCCTTTGATGAAGTCGGCGAGATTGGTTTGCATCAGTACATCCGTCCCGGGTTGAATACGTTCGACGGATCGAATGCCGCCTTGAGCCGTTCATGGATCTTCGCGACGGCCGGCGCCAGTGGCTGGAACACGCCGACGCGCTTGTCGCCGCCGCGGAACAGCGTGGCGTGGCCGCCCACCGCCGTCACCGCCGCGCGTATGTCCTGGGCCGAGCCGCCGCCCCTGAGCCAGCGCTGCGCCCCGCCCCACTCGATCAGCTGTTCGCCCTTGAGGACGATGGCGCCGGTGGTCGATGGCACCGACAGGCGCCACAGGCTCTCGGCGCCGCTGAAGAATTCGTGCTGCTGCTCGCGCAGGCTGGCCCAGAAGGCGCGGCCTTCGCCGACCGATTCGCCGCCGAACTCGCGCACCGCGGCGTCCACCGCGGCCTGCGCGCCAGCCAGGCGCACGGTGAGCTGACCGTTGTGCCAGCAGCTCGCCGTAATCGGCAGCGGCTGGCCGCCCCACTCGTTCAGGCGACGGATCGCATCGATCTCGCTCATCTCGAACCGCAGCGTCGCTTCGCGCACGGGGCGCGGCAGCACCTTGACCGAATGCTGCAGCGTCAGGCCCAGCGTGCCCATCGAGCCGGCCAGCAGGCGCGACACGTCGTAACCGGCCACGTTCTTCATGACCTGGCCGCCGAAGGTCAGCATCTCGCCCTTCCCGTCCATCATCACCGCGCCGAGCACGAAGTCGCGCACGGCGCCGCTGGCTGCGCGCCGCGGACCGGACAGGCCCGCCGCGATCGCGCCGCCGAACGTGGCGCCGGCGCCAAAGTGCGGCGGCTCGAACGCAAGCATCTGGTTGCGCTCGGCCAGCGCCGCTTCGATCTCGGCCAACGGCGTGCCGCTGCGCGCGGTGATCACCAGCTCGGTCGGCTCGTAGTCGACGATGCCGGAAAATGCGCGCGTGTCGAGGATCTCGCCATCGAGCGCCTGGCCGTACCAGTCCTTGGTGCCGCCGCCGCGGATGCGCAGGCTGCGCTTGTCGGCCGCGGCCGCGAGGATCCGGTCCCTGAATTGTTCGATGTCCCGCACTGTCATGTCCTCGTCAAAATCGCGGCAAGTCGGCAAACGGCAGCAGCCCGGCGCTGACTCGCATCTTGCCGAATTCGGCGCAGCGGTTCAGGGTCGGGATGGCCTTGTCGGGATTGAGCAGGAAAGGCACGTCGAACGCGCGCTTCACCGCGAAGAAGGCGTCCAGCTCCGCCCTGCCGAACTGGATGCACATCGAGTCGATCTTCTCCTTGCCCACGCCATGTTCACCGGTGATGGTGCCGCCCACTTCCACGCACAGCGCGAGGATGGCGGCGCCGAAAGCTTCGGCGCGCGCGAATTCGCCCGGCTGGTTGGCGTCGAACAGGATCAGCGGATGCAGGTTGCCGTCGCCGGCGTGGAACACGTTGGCGCAGCGCAGGCCGTATTCGGCCTCCATCAGCTCGATGCCGGTCAGGACCTGCGCCAGTTTCTTGCGCGGGATGGTGCCGTCCATGCAGTAGTAGTCGGGCGAGATGCGGCCCGCCGCCGGGAAGGCGTTCTTGCGGCCGGACCAGAACTTCATCCGCTCCGCCTCGCTCTGCGACACTTGGATCGCGCTGGCGCCGGCCGCTTGCAGCACGCCGGTCATGCGCTCGATCTCCTCGTCCACTTCGAGCCGGGTGCCGTCTGCCTCGCACAGCAGGATGGCGGCGGCGTCGGTGTCGTAGCCTGCCTTGACGAACGGCTCGACCATGCGCACCGAGGTGCGATCCATCATTTCGAGGCCGGCGGGGATGATGCCGGCGGCGATCACGCTGGCCACCGCGTTGCCGCCTGTGACCACGTCGTCGAACGAGGCCATGATCACGCGCGCCGACTGCGGCTTGGGCACCAGCTTGACGGTGACTTCGGTGACGATGCCGAGCATGCCTTCGGAGCCGATGAAGACCGCCAGCAGATCCAGGCCCGGCGCGTCGAGCGCCTCGCCGCCAAGCTCGATGATCTCGCCGTCGATGGTGGCCACGCGCACGCGCAGCACGTTATGCACGGTCAGTCCGTACTTTAGGCAGTGGACGCCGCCCGAGTTTTCGGCCACGTTGCCGCCGATGGTGCAGGCGATCTGCGACGACGGATCGGGCGCGTAATACAGCCCGTGCTGCGCGGCCGCTTCGGAGATGGCGAGGTTGCGCACGCCCGGCTGGACCACGGCGGTGCGGGCGTCGGGCTCGACCCGGACGATGCGGTTCAGGCGCGCGGTGGAGATGACCACACCGTCATGCAGCGGCAGCGCGCCGCCCGACAGTCCGGTGCCGGCGCCGCGCGGCACGATGGGCACCTTCAGCTCGCGGCAGATATTCAGGATCGCCAGCACCTCCTCTTCGGAGTCGGGCAAGGTGACCACCATCGGCAGCTGGCGGTAGGCCGCCAGGCCGTCGCACTCGTAGGGATGCGTGTCTTCCGGGTCGGACAGCACGCAGCGTTCGGGCAGGACCGCGCGCAAGGCTGCCGCGACTTGACGCCTGCGTTCGGGATCGATGGGGAGGGACTGGGACATATGTCGATTGTACTGGAATGGCGTTTTGCCGTATCCTCGGCTTATTCGATTTCAGGAAAATATCATGGGAAACAGGCTTTCAAAAATCGCGACGCGCACGGGCGACAACGGCACTACCGGGCTGGGCGACGGCAGCCGCACCGAGAAGGACAGCGCGCGCATCGCCACCCTGGGTGATGTGGACGAACTCAATAGCTTCGTCGGGCTGCTGCTGTGCGAGGACATGCCGGCCGACCTGCGCGAAGAACTCGTGACCATCCAGCATGACCTGTTCGACCTCGGCGGCGAGCTGTGCATCCCGGGCTTCCAGCTGATCACCGATGCGCACGTGGTGCGGCTCGATGCAATGCTGGAGAAGTACAACTCGGACCTGCCGGTGCTGAAGGAGTTCATTTTGCCGGCGGGGTCGCGCGCGGCGTCGATCGCGCACGTGTGCAGGACCGTATGCAGGCGCGCGGAGCGCAGCATCGTCACGCTTGGGAAGGCGGAGAAGATCAACGAGCATCCGCGCCAGTATGTGAACCGGCTGTCGGATCTGATGTTCGTGCTGGCGCGGGTGCTGAACCGGTTTGCCGGCGGCAGCGACGTGCTGTGGCAGCACGAGCGCAAGCGGTAACGGAGACTGCGGCGTTAAGTTCGGGGTCAGGTCCGGCGGACCTGACCCCAGCCTTTGGACGCTAGCTGTTGTTCACCACGAGTCGTGGCTCGGCCAGGGCAAAGCGCTGGCGAATCGACGCGGCGATTCCCTTGGCATCGAGCCCGACGCCGGCCAGCAGGGCCGCCGGGTCGCCATGGTCGATGAACTTGTCCGGCAAGCCGAGCATCATGATCGGCTTGACGATACCTTCGGCGGCCATGGCTTCCGCCACCGCCGCGCCGGCGCCGCCCATCACGCAGCCCTCTTCCACCGTCACCAGATAGTCGTGCTCGCGCGCCAGCTGCTTGACCAGCTCGACGTCGAGCGGTTTGACGAAGCGCATGTTGGCCACGGTCGCATCGAGCTCTTCGCCGGCCTTGACGCTCGGCGCCACCATCGAGCCGAACGCCAGGATCGCCACTTTGGCGCCGCGGCGCTTGATCTCGCCCTTGCCGATCTCGATCGAGGTCAGCTCTTTTTCGATCACCGCGCCGATGCCGGCGCCGCGCGGATAGCGCACCGCGGCCGGACCGTCGTAATGGAAGCCGGTGGTCAGCATGCGGCGGCATTCGTTTTCGTCCGACGCCGCCATCACCACCATGTTCGGGATGCAGCGCAGGTAAGCCAGGTCGTAATTGCCGGCGTGGGTCGCGCCGTCGGCGCCGACCAGGCCCGCGCGGTCGAGCGCGAACACCACGTCGAGGTTTTGCAGCGCCACGTCGTGAATCAGCTGGTCGTAGCCGCGCTGCAGGAAGGTCGAGTAGATCGCCAGCACCGGCTTCAGGCCTTCGGTCGCCAGGCCGCCGGCGAACGTCACCGAGTGCTGTTCGGCGATGCCGACGTCGAAGTAGCGTTCAGGGTACTGCTGCTCGAAGCGCACCATGCCCGAGCCTTCGCGCATCGCCGGCGTGATGCCGACCAGGCGCTTGTCGGCCGCCGCCATGTCGCACAGCCAGTTGCCGAATACTTCGGTGTAGGTGACCTTGCCCGCCGCCGCCGGCTTGATGCCTTCGGACGGATTGAACTTGCCGGTGCCGTGATACAGGATCGGCTCGGCCTCGGCCAGCTTGTAGCCCTGGCCCTTCTTGGTCACGACGTGCAGGAACTGCGGGCCCTTGAGCTTCTTGATGTTTTCCAGCGTCGGGATCAGGGATTCGAGGTCGTGGCCGTCGATCGGGCCGATGTAATTGAAGCCGAATTCCTCGAACATCGTGGCCGGAACCACCATGCCCTTGGCGTGTTCTTCCAGGCGCTTGGCCAGCTCGCGCACCGGCGGCGGCAGCACCGTCTTGCCGACCGACTTGGCGGCGGCGTAGAACTGGCCCGACATCAGGCGCGCCAGGTAGCGGTTCAGCGCGCCGACCGGCGGCGAGATCGACATGTCATTGTCGTTCAGGATCACCAGCAGGTCGACGTCCTCCTGGACGCCGGCGTTGTTCAGCGCCTCGAACGCCATGCCGGCCGTCATCGAGCCGTCGCCGATCACGGCGATCGCGTGGCGGTGCTCGCCCTTGATCTTGGCCGCCTGCGCCATCCCCAGCGCGGCCGAAATCGAGGTCGACGAGTGCGCGGTGCCGAAGGTGTCGTACTCGCTTTCGTCGCGCTTCGGGAAGCCCGACAGGCCGGCGAACTGGCGCAGCGTGTGCATGCGGTCGCGCCGGCCAGTAAGGATCTTGTGCGAATAGGTCTGGTGGCCGACGTCCCAGACGATGCGGTCGTGCGGCGTGTTGAACACGTAGTGCAGCGCGATCGACAGCTCCACCGTGCCCAGGTTCGACGACAGGTGGCCGCCGGTTTTCGATACCGACTCGAGCAGGTACTGGCGCAGCTCGTGCGCCAGCGGCGTGAGCTGGGTGCGCGCCAGCTTGCGCAGCTGGGCCGGATCGTTGATTGTCTCTAGCAAGTTCATTTACGCTTTCCGCTGCACGATGAGGTCCGCCAGTGCGCGCAACCTCTGTGCTCCTTCTCCAAACGGCGCCAGCGCATCGTGCGCTTCACGCCTCAATTTTTCCGCCAGCCGCTGCGATTCTTCGAGCCCCAGGATGGACACGTAAGTCGGCTTGCCGTTGGCCGCGTCCTTGCCGGCGGTCTTGCCCAGCGTGGCCGAATCGGCCGTCGCGTCGAGCACGTCGTCGACCACCTGGAACGCCAGGCCGATCGCGTTCGCATACGCGTGCAGCGCAACCCGTTCGTCGGCGCTCACTTCGCGCCCGGCCAGCGCGCCCAGCATCACGGACGCGCGCAGCAAGGCGCCGGTTTTCAGCTGGTGCATGCGCTCAAGCTGCTCGATGTTCAGCGCGATGCCGACACTGTCCAGGTCGATCGCCTGGCCGCCGCACATGCCGAGCGAACCGGAGGCGCCGGCCAGCACGCGCAGCATCGACACCAGGCGTCCGGGCGGCACGCTGTAATCGCGCGACAGCACGTCGAAGGCCTGCGCCTGCAGCGCGTCGCCGACCAGCAGCGCGGTTGCTTCGTCGTACGCGACGTGCACCGTCGGCTTGCCGCGGCGCAGGGCGTCGTCGTCCATGCACGGCATGTCGTCGTGAACCAGCGAGTACGCGTGGATCATTTCGACCGCCGCCGCGGCGCGTTTCAATACATCGGTCTCGGCGCCGAACAGGCCGCCGGCGGCGAACACCAGCAGCGGGCGCACCCGCTTGCCGCCGCCGAGCACCGTGTAGCGCATCGCTTCGTGCAGCCTGGCCGGCGCCACGTCCGGGCGCGGCAGGAACTCGTCGAGCGCGTCCTCGACATGCACCTGCACCGTCTGCATCCAGCCTTCGAACGAGGCGGCTATCGTCATTGGGCGCCCTGGTCGATGCCTTCGGCGGCGAACGGCTTGAGCATGTCGCCCTCGAGCACCTTGACCTGGGACTCCACCTTGTCGAGCTGGCCGGCGCAGTACTTGACGAGTTCCGAGCCGCGCGCATACGCCGCCACCGATGCCTCGAGCGGCAGCTGGCCCGACTCCATCCGGGTCACCAGTTGCGCCAACTCGGCCATCGCCTGCTCGAACGATTCGGGCGCCGGCGCCGCGTCTTCCATTAATTTCTTTGCCATAGATGCTTTATTCGTAACGGCCGCGCGCAACTTGTGCGCCGGCGGCGAGTCTAATTGCTTATTCTAGATCAATCCACCGCTTCGGTGATGACGCTTGGTCTTTTGGCAGCATGCGCACAAATGGACATTTTATCGCACTCGGTCCCTCCCCAATGAAAACGATGTACTTGCTGCAATACCTGCACCGATCCGCACCACATTCCCGCGCCGGCCCGCGACTGTAGAGCCCGTTCCACGGTATAATCGCCGGTTCTGTCCGAAATACCGTATTTCCGCAAGCTAATACTGGTCTTTGGATTCTTTCTCTTCTTTGCTCGGTGCACATATTAAAGGGGGGTTGGGATGTCCGATCTGGCTACCCACGCCAAGCTGGCGCGCCCGAACGCGCAGCTTCCGGTAGATGTCTATTTTGACGAAGCGCTGCTGAAGCGCGAGATACAACAATTGTTCCAGTCGGGGCCGCGCTACGTCGGCCACGAACTGATGGTGCCCGAGGTCGGCGACTTCGCCACGCTCGCGTCCGAGAAAGAAGGCCGCATGCTGGTGCGCAATCCGCACGGCATCGAAGTGCTGTCGAACGTCTGCCGCCATCGCCAGGCGCTGATGTTCAATGGCCGCGGCAATGCCGACAACATCGTCTGCCCGCTGCACCGCTGGACCTACGACCTCAAGGGCGAACTGATCGGCGCGCCGCATTTCCCCGAAACGCCGTGCCTGCATTTATCCAAGACCCCGCTGCAAAACTGGAACGGCCTGCTGTTCGAGCAGAACGGCTACAACGTCATGGAAAAGCTGTCGCAGCTGTCGGTGACCAAGGATTTCGACTTCACCGGCTACATGTTCGACCACGTCGAAGTGCAGACCTGCAATTACAACTGGAAGACCTTCATCGAGGTCTACCTCGAGGACTACCACGTCGAGCCGTTCCACGCCGGCCTGGGCGGCTTCGTCAGCTGTGACGACCTGCGCTGGGAATTCGGCCGCGACTACTCGGTGCAGACGGTCGGAGTCAACCGCGGCCTGCAGAAATCGGGTTCGCCGATCTACCAGAAGTGGCAGGAGCAGGTGCTCAAGTTCCGCGGCGGCGTGCCGCCCGAAAACGGCGCGATCTGGTTCACGCTGTACCCGAACATCATGGTCGAGTGGTATCCGCACGTGCTGATCGTCTCGACCCTGTGGCCGGACGGCCCGCAGAAAACCCGCAACGTCGTCGAGTTCTACTACCCCGAAGAGATCGTGCTGTTCGAGCGCGACTTCATCGAGGCCGAGCGCGCCGCGTACATGGAAACCTGCGTCGAGGACGACGAGATCGCCCTGCGCATGGACGCCGGCCGCCGCATCCTGATGGAGCGAGGCGTCAGCGAGACCGGGCCGTACCAGTCGCCGATGGAAGACGGCATGCAGCACTTCCACGAGTGGTACCGCGCCAACATCGACGTGCAGGGCGAGGAACCCTGATGGCGCCGGTGTGGATGCTGGCCGCCGCCTTCCTGTTTTCCGTGATGGGGGCGTGCGTCAAGCTGGCATCCGCCTCCTTTTCGATTTCCGAAATCGTGATGTACCGCGGCCTGATCGGCGTGGTGATGCTGTCGCTGCTGGTGCGCTTCCAGCGAGGCAGCCTGCGCACGGTGCACATCAAGGACCACCTGTGGCGCGGCTGCGTCGGCGTGGTGTCGCTGTGGCTGTGGTTCTTCGGGATTTCCAAGCTGCCGCTGGCCACCGCCGTCACCCTCAACTACATGTCGCCGATCTGGATGGCGGCCTTCCTGTTCTGCGCCGGCTGGTGGCATTCGAAGGACCACGTCGAATGGCCGCTGGTCGGCGCCATCCTGCTGTCGTTCGTCGGCGTCACGCTGGTGCTGCAGCCGGCGTTCGAAGCGCGCCAGTGGCTCGGCGCGATCACCACCCTGTGCTCCGGAATATTGTCCGCAGCGGCCTACCTGCAGGTGCGCAAGCTGTCGCTGCTGGGCGAGCCGGAATACCGCGTGGTGTTCTATTTTTCGGTGGTGAACCTGATGGCCGGCCTGGCCGGAAGCGCGACCACCGTCGTCGATCCGTCCGTCGATACCTGGCACGCGCTCGACCTGCGCGGCGCCGCGCTGATGTTGACCATGGGCGTGTCGGCCACGCTGGCGCAGATGGCGATGACGCGCGCCTACGGCACCGGCAAGACGCTGGTGGTGGCCAACCTGCAGTACACCGGCATCATCTTCTCGAGCGTCTGGGGCATGCTGCTGTGGGGCGACCGTTTCGACTGGCACGTCTGGCTCGGCATGGCGGTGATTCTCGGCTCGGGCCTGGCCGTCACCTATTACAATACCCGCAGCACCGACCGCGGCACCGCGGTCGAGAGGACCGATCCGATTGCAAGCGAGACGTAAGGACCCTATGAACACGACACTGATTTCCGCCAGCGAGCTGGCAGCGCGCATCGACGATCCGAAGCTGGTCGTGGTCGACTGCCGGCACGACCTGATGAACCTCGCGGCCGGCCGCGAAGCGTATGCGGCCGGGCACATTCCCGGCGCCGTGTTCGCCGACATGGAGCACGCGCTGTCGGGCGAGAAGCGCGGTGCCGACGGCCAGTTCCGCGGGCGCCATCCGCTGCCGGAGCGCGCCGCGCTGATCGACACGCTGCGCGCGTGGGGCATCAGCGACGACACCCAGGTGGTGGCCTGCGACGCGCACGGCGGCATGTATGCGGCGCGCGTGTGGTGGCTGCTGCGCTGGGTCGGGCATCCGGCGGTGGCGGTGCTCGATGGCGGCATCGCGGCGTGGCAGGCGCTTGGGCTGCCGCTGACGAGCGAGGCGCCGGTGAAGGCGCGCGGCTCGATCGCGGAACGCGAACCGCTGGTGGCGACCGTGTCGGCAGCGGAAGTGCTGGCCAATATCGGCACGGGCGAACGCATGGTGATCGACGCGCGCGCGCCGGACCGCTTCCGCGGCGAGAACGAAACCATCGACCCCGTCGGCGGGCATATTCCGGGCGCGCGGAACCGCTTCTTCAAGGACAACCTGCAGGCCGACGGCCGCTTCAAGGACGCAGCTCAGCTGAAGGCCGATTTCGCGCCGCTGATCGATGACGCGGCGAAGGCCATCATGCAGTGCGGCTCGGGCGTGACGGCGTGCCACAACCTGCTCGCGCTGGAAGTGGCCGGCATGCAGGGCGCCGCGCTGTATCCGGGCTCGTGGAGCGAGTGGTGCGCGGACCCGGCGCGCCCGGTCGCTACCGGCGAATGAACGGCCGGGGTCAGGTCCGGCGGACCTGACCCCATCTTCAGCCGCTGCCGCAACCTCCCCCGCACCCTCCTCCGCAGCCGCTCCCTCCACCGTCTCCTCCACCGCCTCCTCCGCCATCGCAACTGCCGCCATCTCCGACGCTGAAGCTTCCGCACCCGCCGCCATCCGCGTTCGAGCGCTTTACGCCCGGGCCGGCACCTGCGGCCGTTACCAGGCCGGCATCTGCATCCGCTATCAGGCCGGACGCCTGTAGCTGGGCGAGCGACAAACCATCCGGGCACCACAACCTACCCACCGGCCGCCCTTGCTGATCGAGGCGCTGGCAGGCGAGCCTACCCCGCTCAATTCGGTAGCCGAAGCCGTAGGGCATTTTCAAGTAGCCGTCCAGCGCGAAAAGCCGCGGAACGCAGGGTATGAACGGGTTACGCCGTTCCAGCCTGCGCGCGGCCACCACGCAGTTCGCCATGGCAAAATCCCCGTCCGCGCCCATCGCCCCGGACTCCACGTGTGGGATCGTCCTGCCAAAATGCCTGATAGTGAAGGCTTCGAGCGACGCCGCATCCAGCGCGATCCAGGCATGCCATACCGAGTCGGCGGCGGCAGAGGGGAGAACGCACGGCTTGCCGCTGGCGCGCACGCAGTCGAAGAAATCAAGCAGGCCTTCCGTGGCGCTGGCGAAAAAAAGCATCCTGCGGGATGCCTTTGAATTCGAACAGCGCGGTGCGCTTCCAGTATGCGTACAGCGTGGAGGGAATTTGCGCGGTCGCCTCGCAATAGCGTGAATTCTGGCGCACCTGCATGGCGCGGACGCCGTCGATCTGATTCATCAGTGTCATGATTTCGTCGCCTTTATTATTGTTCTTTATTGAGAAACAATATAGCGCCCAAAAATGCCTGCCTGATGACATACCGCAGGGATCAGGCGCGGTGGCCGCCCGTCAGGAACAGCACGATGACCACGCCCAGGCCGATCAGCAGCACCTGCGGCACCGACTCGCGCACCGTGGCGCGGCGCTGCATCTGCGGCATCAGGTCGCTGACGGCGATGTAGATGAAACCCGACGCGGCAAACACCAGCACATACGGGATCAGCCCACTGGCCTTGTCCAGCGTGAAGTAGCCGAGCAGGCCGCCGGCCACCGCCATCAGGCTGCACAGCAGATTAAAGAAATAGGCGCGCTTGCGCGTGAAGCCAGCGTTGAGCAGCACGATGAAGTCGCCGATCTCCTGCGGAATCTCGTGCGCGATGATCGCCAAGCCCGTCACCAGCCCAAGCTGCGGATTGGCCAGGAAGGCCGCCGCGATCAGGATGCCGTCGGTGAAGTTGTGCATGCCGTCGCCGATCAGGATCATCCATCCGGCCTTGCCCGCTTCGCGCGCGTCGTGCCCGTGCGCGTGATGGTGGCCGTCGCCCTCGTGATGGTGCGAGTGGCGCAGGATCGCCAGTTTCTCGAGCATGAAAAAGCACAGCAGCCCGGCCAGCAGGGTGGCGAACAGGCTGCGCGGGTCTGCGCTCGATTCGAACGCTTCGGGCAGTGCGTGCAGCAAGGAGGTCGACAGCATGATGCCCACCGACAGGCTGACCATGCGCTCGACCATCTTCGACAGCAGCGCGAACGAAAACACCGCCGCGGCGGTGATGGAAAACACGCCGGCGATAGTCGTCGCCAGCAGGATGGATAGGAGAATCGGGTCGATTTTGAAGCCTCGTGAACGCGCATTTGCCATGACGGCAACTCGGCATTGTACTGCACCGGGCGCCCGGCTCATCAGCGCCCGAGAGTCGGAACGCGGCGCCCCGGCAAGGGGCGCCGCTCACGTCAGTTCCCAGAGATCGGGAAAGGCAGCTCGTTCACAGTGGTGTAGCCAGGCGCGGACGCGGAGACCGTGTAGTAACCGAGTGCCGGAACCAGGGTGGTCTGCTCGACGAACACCAGCGGCTTGCCCTCGGCATAGGTGGCAAGCCAAGGATTCATCAGCGGCAGGTTCGAGAATCGGATCGCACCGGTGTCCAGCGCCGCATTGCGGAAGTTGATGGTCACCTCCGGGCCGGCGCCCAGTTTCTGCTTGGCGCTGCCGAACGCAGTCTGCACCGCGCTGACCGGGTTCATGAACAGCGAGGCATCGATCCGGCCCGTCGTGCTTGGCCGCAGCGTGATTGCAGTGGACGGAGCGTTGAGCGACGTCGTGCTCACGGCCGATGCCACCGGCACCGACGCGATCACCGCCGCGGCACGGCCGTTCGCGGTGATGACGACATCGTAATTGCCGACGTTCAGGCGCGACAGATTGAATTCGCCCGTCGTCGGATCTGGCAAGGTGGAACGGATCACGGCGCCATTTTGCTGGGCGCTGACGAGCACATTGGAGCCGAGCAAATCGGCGGCGACGTAGCCGTTGATGCCGTTCTTGACGGTCTGTACCGCCTTGACGTACGGCCGCAGCAGGAACCTGCCTGCGAACGGCACGACCGAGCGGCAGGCATCAAAGTCGGCCACCAGGGTCAGGGTCTGACCGTTGGCCAGATCAAAACCCTTGTCGAGCAAAATGCCTTCCGGCGCGATCGACTGGGTCGACAGCGGCAATTCCGCGCCAGCCAGCACCACGCTGTTGGTCAAGTCGTTGTTCGTGTTCGGATCGAGCACCAGGCGGGCCTGGGCGTACTGGCCCGGCGCCAATGCAGCCGTGGCCAGGGCTTCGAGCGAACCGTTGCGCATCTTGGCCAGATCGATGCGGCGCGCAGGTTGCAAGGCAATATCAGTCCAGCCGGCATCGCTCGGGCCGGCATTGGCGTTCATGTTGAAGCGCACCTTGGTGACGGTCACGTTGACGGCATCGAAACCGCACGCCGGTTCTGCGGAAAGGTTGAATTTCACGGTGCCGAACTGCACGGTCGGCGTTCCCGGATTCGGCGGGGGCGCCGGCGTCGGTACCGGGACCGGATCGGACGTCGGCACGGTCGCCGGCGTGGTCGCGCCGCCTGCAGGGAAGGTCCAGGTCGGCACGGGCGTCTGATCGGCAGACTGGGTCGGCACCGGAGCTGGCGCTGGCGTTGGGGCCGGCACGGGAGCTGGCACCGGCGCCGGTGCCGCGGGCGGTGGCGCCGGCGCCGGCGCCGGGCTGGTGGCCGCGCCACCGCCGCCGCCGCCGCAGGCGGTCACGAACGCCGCGGCGATGGAAGTCACTGCAAGCAGGCGGAGGGGACGGAACGTGGTTTTCATGGTAAGCCTCAAATTTCGTAAAGTGGGCAGCTTGCTACGACCGCAGCAAGGATCTCTGCCATTGAGTCGATCTTATAGATCAGCCCTAACATTTCCGTTCGCAAACTCACATAGCGGCTAGATTGTTGCAAATTCAAAATTGGCATTTATTTAATAACATTATACACACAGAAATAAAAAAAGCCCCGAAGAATTATTTCGGGGCTTTTTAGAGGGACAGGCCGGAGTTATGGCGTCAGCGTGATATTGACTGCGGCCTGGTTCGCCGTCGTGATATCGACCGGGGTGATCGACTTGGTGGCGTAACCGGTGGCCGACGCCTCCACCGTATACTTGCCGGCGCCCGGGGTGCTGGTCAGGTTTTGGGTGAACACCAGCGGCAAGGTCGCGCTGTAGGCCGTGTATTGCGGCGCGGCGACCGGCAGCTTGGCCAGCGTGTAGGCGCCTGTGCTGAGGTCGGCGCCGGTGTACTTGATGACGACCGTCGGGCCGGCGGCAAACGATTGCTTGGCGGCGACAAAGGCCGGCTCGGTGGCGCTGGCCGGCGTCATCGTCACGGCGCCGGCGATCGAGGCGCTGGTGCTGGTGGCCAGGGTAATCGGCGCCGCCGCCGTGCTCAACGCTGTGGTGCTGGTGGTGGACGCGACCGGCACCGCGGCCACGACCGAAGCGGCGCGGTCGTCGGCGGTGATGACGACGTCGTAGTTGCCCGGCGTCAGGCGCGACAGGAAGAACTCGCCGGTCGCGCTCGGCACGGTGGCGCTGACGATCGCGCCGTTCTGCTGCGCCGACACGCTGACGTGGCTGGCCAGCAGAGCCGGGCTGATAAAGCCGGATATACCGTTGATCGAGGTCGGCACGACCTTGACGACGGGCTTGAGCATGACCTTGCCGTTGCCGGTGGTGACGACCGATTTGCAGGCGTTGAAGTCGAGCACCAGGTCGACGCGCTGGCCGGCCACGACGTCGAACTCGTTCACCAGCTTGATGCCGCTCTGAACGGCGCTCGGCGTGGTCAGCGAGACTTCGGTGGTGCTGCCGGTGCGGACGACCGAGTTGGCCAGTCCGCTGCCGGTGTTGGCGTCGAGGACCAGGCGCAGCTGGGTGTAGTGGCCCGGCGCGAGCGTGGTCTGGCCGAGCGACTCGAGCACGCCGTTGGTCAGGTTCAGCAGGTTGATTTTCCTGGCCGGCGACAGCGTGATGTCGGTCCAGCCCGAATCGGTGTCGGACGCCGTGGAACTCTGGTGCACGCGCACCTTGTTGACGGTCACGTTGACGGCGTCGAAGCCGCAGGCCGGCGCGTCGGTCATCGAGACGCCGAGCGTGCCCATGGTGGCGGTCGGGGCCGGCGCGGGGCTGCTGCCGCCGCCGCCGCAGGCGACCAGGGTGGCTGCGGCGATGGCGGTGGATGCGAACAGGGCGATGCGGGAAGTCGGTGTAGTCATGAAGTTGCCTCTTGTCTTGTATGGTGCCCAGCCAACACAGCTGTACTGACACCTTACTATCCATACGGCAACTTATTCGTGCGCCAACCCACGTTGAAACGACTGCTTACACTAATTACAGCTTGGCATTGTCAATACGATCACGCAACGTTGTTAAACGCGCACAATGTTTCGGAATTATGCAAGATCTTGCATAATTTGGCTTCAAAAAATGGGGCCAGGTCCTGAGCCTTCCCCTCATATTTCCACTTTCATGACCATGGACGCCAGTTCGGACAACGCATCGTCGAGCTGGCGCTTCAACAGCATTCGTCGGGTCTCGTTCAGGTAGTGCCGCGCCAAGGAGATGATCGAAAGGGTGGAGCTCGCCTTCTTTTTGCTACCGTAGGCGATCTGACAACCCTGTTGTCTCGCCGCCAGGCCGATCAACCAAAGAGCGTATGTAATCAGAGCGCCTAGCAAGAGTAGTGCTGCTAGACGTGGAAGCTCTTGAGTCTGGCTATCGGTAAGGCCCAATCCCCACTTGCCATTCTTTAGGTCGCGGAAGGTCTGTTCGATCTGCATCCGGCCAGAGTATAGAGCGACTATCTTTGTCGCCGATAGTGGTTCCAAGCCCTCTGACACTGCGAGCAACCACGGCTCGATCTGTCCGGATCGATTCTTCAGGCTTTGCGTGCTCCGTGAAATCTTCCCGAACTTGGTTCGGTGATGGCGTCCCTTAGATTGCTTCTTGAATGCGACAAGCCGGCAAGCAGTTGGGTTGCTTCTGACATAAGCGAACCGCCCCAAGGTCTTGGGTCGACCAGTAGCGCGCGCGTACAACGTCTTGCAACCGACCCATTCGCGCGATCCTTCCTCGCGAACTAGATCGCGATTACGGATACGCCCGATCCAATCGAGATCGAGCTCGCTGGCCAACTTGAACCAAGTCGCGCGAAAGCCCGCGTCCGTGACCAGTACTGGTTTGCAGTGTGCCGGTAGAACCGCGCGCAGATTGATGAGGAATTCTCGGTGGACCTTGGACGCCCCATAGTCTTTGCCAGCATGTACTTCCTCATACACGACGAAGGCCCGACCTTTTACAATCGCCGCGGCGCGCAGCAAATGGGCGCTGCCATCAGGGCGCAGGTCGGACCAGTCAATGATGATGCCGATATTTTTCTGTTGTGCGAGAACTCCGTCATTCATCGCTCGGTAGATTTGGCCGCGCTCCTTTAACAGGTGCGGATTGCTCAGCAAACGATCGCAGCACTTAATCCGGTGACGCAGCGCGGATGCGCCGCCGAGTGCTCGGCTCATTCTCAGCAGGCTAAGTCCGCTCTTTCGCCCAGCCTCCACCAACTTCGCCAGACAATGCCGCCGCTTGGCATGAATAGACGCGCATTTTTTGCTGAGCAAATCTTGTATGATTCTCGCTGCATGCATGGTTGTCTCTCTTTCGCAGTTTGGACGCTACGAAACAGAGGGTTAACACAGCCATGCATGCACCGTTTTTGACAGTAAAGTTAACAGCGACTGAGATTGTTTACAAGAAAAATTTGAGGGGAAGGGTCAGGGCCAGGTCCGCAGGACCAGACCCAGCCCGCGGACTCAGTGCGCCTCGTCCCAGTTCTTGCCGATGCCGACTTCGGCAAGCAGCGGCACCTTCAGCTCGGCCACGCCGGCCATCAGCTCGGGCAGCTTCACTTTCACCAGCTCCAGTTCGGCCTCCGGGACCTCGAGCACCAGTTCGTCGTGCACCTGCATGATCATGCGCGTGCCCAGCTTCTCGGCCTCGATCCAGCCCTGCACAGCGATCATCGCCAGCTTGATCAGGTCGGCGGCGGTGCCCTGCATTGGCGCATTGATCGCGGCCCGTTCGGCGCCCTGCCGGCGCGGACCGTTCGGCGAGTTGATCTCGGGGAGCCACAGGCGCCGTCCGAACACCGTCTCGACATAGCCGCGTGCCTTGGCCTGCATGCGCGTGTCGTCCATGTACTGCTTCACGCCGGAGAAGCGCGCGAAGTATTTGTCGATGTAGCTTTGCGCCGCGCCGCGCTCGACGCCCAGGTTGCTGGCCAGGCCGAACGCGCTCATGCCGTAGATCAGGCCGAAGTTGATCACCTTGGCGTAGCGCCGCTGCTCGCTGTCGACGTCGGCCGGCGCCACGCCGAAGATCTCGGCGGCGGTGGCGCGGTGGATGTCCTCGCCCTCGGCGAACGCGCGCAGCATCGCCGCGTCCTCGGAGATATGCGCCATGATGCGCAGTTCGATCTGCGAATAGTCGGCCGAGACGATCACGTTGCCCGGGCCGGCGATGAAGGCTTCGCGGATGCGCCGCCCTTCCGCTGTGCGAATCGGGATGTTCTGCAGGTTCGGATCGTTCGACGACAGCCGGCCCGTCACCGCCACCGCCTGCGCGTAGTTGGTGTGCACGCGGCCGGTGTCGCGGTTGACCATCTTCGGCAGCTTGTCGGTGTAGGTCGACTTCAGCTTCGACATGCCGCGGTATTCGAGCAGGATCTTCGGCAGCGGGAAATCCTCGGCCAGCTTCTGCAGCACTTCCTCGTCGGTCGATGGCGCGCCGCTCGGGGTCTTCTTCACCACCGGCAGTCCCAGTTTGCCGAAGAAGATCTCGCCGATCTGCTTGGGCGAGCCGAGGTTGAACGGGCCGCCCGCCAGTTCGTGCGCCTTGGCCTCGAGCTCCATGATGCGCTTGCCCAGTTCTGCCGACTGCACGTCAAGCAGCGCGGCGTCGATCAGCACGCCGTTGCGCTCGATTTTCTGCAGCACCACCGACGTCGGCAGCTCGATCTGGCGGTAGATGAAGGCCAGCTTCGGTTCGCCCTCGACCGAGTCCTTCATCGCGTGGTGCAGGCGCAGCGTGATGTCGGAGTCTTCGCCGGCATATTCGGTCGCGCGCGACAGCTCGACCTGGTCGAAGCAGATCTGGCCGGCGCCCTTGCCGCACACTTCGGTGAACGGGATGGTGGTGTAGCCGAGGTGGCGCAGCGCCATGTTGTCCATGTCGTGCGGCTTGTGCGACTCGAACACATAGGACTGCAGCAGCGTGTCGTGCACGATGCCGCGCAGCGTGATGCCGTGGTTGGCGAAGATGTGGCTGTCGTACTTGAGGTTCTGCCCAAGCTTCGGCTTGGCCGGGTCTTCCAGCCAGGCCTTCATCTGTTCCAGCACCTGCTCGCGCGGCAGCTGCTCGGGCACGCCGGCGTAGCGGTGCGCCAGCGGGATGTAGGCGCCCTTGCCTTCTTCGACCGACAGCGAGATGCCGACCATCTGCGCCGTCATCGGCTCGAGCGAGGTGGTCTCGGTGTCGACCGAGGTCAGCTCCGCCGCGCCGATCAGCGCCAGCCATTTATCCAGCTGCTCCTGGGTGGTGACGGTTTCGTACTCGCCGCGGATCAGCGGCACCAGCTGCGGCTCGCCGAACAGGTCGGGCGAACTCGGCGCCGGGCCTTGCGGGCGGCCGGCGTCCGGGCTGCCGACGATTTCTTTGAGCAGCGTCTTGAAGCCGTAGCGCTGGAAGAAGTCCTTCAGGCCCTCGAGGTTCTCCGGCTGGCCGACCAGCGATTCGGTGATCGACACCATGTGCCCGGCCAGGTCGCAGTCGCACTTCACGGTGATCAGCTCGCGCCCTTTCGGCAGCCATGCGAGCGCGCTTCGCAGGTTCTCGCCGACCGCGCCGGTGATCTTGGCGTGGTTCTCCATCACGCCTTCCAGGCTGTCGTGCGCGGCCAGCCATTTGAGCGCGGTCTTCGGGCCGCACTTCATCACGCCGGGGATGTTGTCGACGGTGTCGCCGATCAGGGTCAGGTAGTCGATGATGCGGTTCGGCGGCACGCCGAACTTGGCCAGCACGCCCGCTTCGTCGAGCTTCTCGTTGGTCATCGTGTTGATCAGCATGACCTTGTCGTTGACCAGCTGCGCCAGGTCCTTGTCGCCGGTCGAGACGATGGTGTTCATGCCGAGCCTGGTCGCTTCGACCGACAGGGTGCCGATCACGTCGTCCGCTTCGACGCCTTCGACCATCAGGATCGGCCAGCCCATGTGCTTGACCCCTTCGTGGATCGGCTCGATTTGCAGGCGCAGGTCGTCCGGCATCGCCGCGCGCGTGGCCTTGTAGTCGGGATACATGTCGTCGCGGAAGGTCTTGCCCTTGGCGTCGAACACGCAGGCAATGTAGGCCGCCGGGTAATCGGCGCGCAGGCGGCGCAGCATGTTGACCATGCCGTGCATGGCCCCGGTCGGATGGCCTTCCGGGCTGCGCAGGTCCGGCAGGGCGTGGTATGCGCGGTACAGGTAACTGGAACCGTCGACTAACAGCAGGGTATTTTGCATGGTGCTCTATATGGATGAGGGCCGCGGCAGGCGGCGAAGCGGCTGTCATTATCGCAGAATCCCGCTTGGAGAAAACGCAACAATTGACAACGCGGTATGCTCTCCATATGGGGACGGATTCGACACGTTCCACAGGCGATCGTGTCGATTTGTTACAATGGCATATAACGAATGACTAGGCAAAACATCATGGCGCGCTCTACCTCTGTTGGGAAATTTTTGCTGCTCGGCACGCTCGCGCACGCCAGCCTCATCCAGGCCCAGCAGACGCCGCCGGCCGCGACGCCGCCCAAGCTCGAGCAGATCCAGGAAGGCGCCGACACCCCGGTCACCATCACCCCGCAGCAGCGCGGCAAGCAGAAGATCACCGAAAAACGCGACGGCGGGCGCGTCACCGAAGTGCAGGTGACCACCGGCAAGAGCAGCTACACGATGAAGGCGCCGACGCCGGGCTCGGTCAACGACCAGGCCGACCTGACCGGCAGCAAGCTGCGTCCGCCGCAGTGGAAGGTGCTCGAATTCGACTTCGGCAAGAAGAAGCAGACCGACGCCGAAGCAGCCGCCGCCGCCGCCGAAGTGCCTGTGCTGGCGCCGGCCCCGCCGCCGCCCGTCATCGTCAAGTAAGCCACGCGGGGGCGCGCGCGCCCTCCCCCACCACCCTTTTCCTTACGCTCGCACATGGCAGTTTTCACCTCGGTCAGCCTGGACGACCTCTCCCACTGGATCGAGCAATTCCCCCTAGGTAAAGCCACGGCGATCAAGGGGATCGCGTCCGGCATCGAGAACAGCAATTTCTTCATCAGCACCGAGCGGGGCGAATACGTCCTGACGATTTTCGAGAACCTCGATTTCGACCAGCTGCCGTTCTACCTGAACCTGATGCGCCACCTGGCCGAACGCGGCGTGCTGGTGCCGGCGCCGGTGGCCAGCGAACAGGGCGAGCTGATCGTGCCGCTGCACGGCAAGCCGGCCGCCATCGTCAGCAAGCTCGACGGCGCCTCGCAGATGGACCCGCAGCCGGTGCACTGCGCCGCGGTGGGCGCGATGGTGGCGCGGATGCACCTGGCGGCGCGCGACTTCCCGCTGACGCAGCCGAATTTGCGCGGCCTCGACTGGTGGAATGAAGCCACGCCGCAGGTGCTGCCTTACCTGGCGCCCGAAAATGCCGCATTGCTGAGCGCCGAACTGGCGTTCCAGCAGCAGTTCGCCGCCAGCGAGGCGTATCGCCAGCTGGTGCGCGGCCCGGTGCACGCCGACCTGTTCCGCAACAACGTGATGTTCGACGGCGAGCGCCTGACCGGCTTCTTCGATTTCTACTTCGCCGGCTGCGACACCTGGCTGTTCGACCTGGCCGTCACCGTCAACGACTGGTGCATCGACCAGGCCAGCGGCGTGCTCGACGCGGCGCGCGTGACTGCGATGCTGGACGCCTATCACGCGGTGCAGCCGTTCCCGGACGCCGAGCGCGCCTGCTGGCAGGCGATGCTGCGCGCCGCCGCGCTGCGCTTCTGGCTGTCGCGGCTGTACGACCTGTACCTGCCGCGCCAGGCCGAACTGCTGACGCCGCACGACCCGGCCCACTTCGAGCGCATCCTGCGCGAGCGCATCGCGACCGCGGCGCCGGGATTGCCGGCATGAGCGCCATTCCCGCAAGCGCAGGCTGGAGCTGGCTCAAGCAAGGCATGGGGCTGTTTCGCAAGCAGCCGGGGTCGCTGACAACGCTGCTGTTCGCCAACGTGCTGTTCAGCCTGGTGATCGGCGCCGTCCCGATCCTCGGACAAATCGCCGCAGTGGTGCTGATTCCGTCGCTCAGCATGGCCTTCATGCAGGCCTGCCTGCTGATCGAGAACAACCAGCGCGTCACGCCGGCGGTGCTGCTGACCGGCTTTCGCAAGCCCGGGGTGAAGAACCTGTGCAAGATCGGGCTGGCTTACCTGGCCGTCACGGTCGTGCTGAGCCTGGTCGCCTGGCTGATGATCGGCGAGGAGTTCTTCAAGCAAGCCATCAAGCCGGGCGTGGCGCCGGTCGCGGCGGCGTCCGACCTGCTCGGCATCCTGCTGATCGGCGTGCTGCAGATCGCCACGGTGGTGGCGCTGTGCTTCGCGCCGCCGCTGGCGCTGTGGCAGCATATGCCTCCGGGCAAAGCCATCTTCTTCAGCTTCTTCGCGGTGCTGCGCTCGGCGCGGGTGTTCGTCGTGATGCTGCTGGCCTGGCTCGGCATCTTCATGGTCTCGGCCGCGGTGCTGATGATGCTGTTCGGCGCCTCGTCGTTCGGCCGCATTGCGCTCACCTGGCTGGGCTTCCTGTTCGTGCTGTTCCTGCAGTGCGCGATGTACGTGGGCTACCGCCAGATTTTCGGCGTGCCGGAAGCGGTGGCGCCGGCCGGTGCGCCGCGCTAGCGCTCCGCGTCCGCGATATTGCCCAAAAACAACATCGCGCGACCTTTGTCTTTACAGTCGGCATTGCCAGATGCACTATACGAACGATCACCTCTGTTGAGGCCGTTCCAAATTTCGTCTGGAGACCGCATGAAACATCTCACCGTGACCCGTACCCTGCTCGGCGCCGCCTGCGCCGCCGCCGTCCTGGCCGCCTGTGGCGGCGGCAGCGCCAGCGCCCCGGCCGCCCCGGCGCCGGCCGCGCCCGCGCCCGTGCTGCTCGGCATGTCCACCGTGTCGGGCACCGTCACCGGATTCGGCAGCGTGATCGTCGATGGCGTACGCATCAAGGACGATAAGGTCGCCCCTGGCAAGGAGAAAGCCGACGGCACGGTCGCGGCGGCGGAACTGAAAATCGGCCAGCACGTCGAGGTCGAGCACGACGGCAGCCTGGTGGCAACGAAAATCCGGGTCAGCGCCGAAGTCGAAGGCTCGGTTGCCACCGTCGACCTGGCCGCCAGGACCCTCACGGTGCTGGGCCAGACGGTGACCATCAACGCCGACGCGGCGCTCGGGCCGGTCACGGTGTTCGGCGCTCCGTACACCAAACTCGACGACGTCAAGGCCGGCGACGCGGTCGAAATCCACGGCCTGATCAAGACCGACGCCGCGGGCAAGGTCTCGCTCCAGGCGACCCGCATCGAGAAGAAGAGCGTGGACATCGCCGACCGCGTCAACGGCATCATTTTCGACCTGTCGGCCACGGCGCACACCTTCAAGATCGGCAAGCTGCTGGTCGACTATTCCAGCGCGACCGTGATGCCGGCGGGCGCGGTGCTGGCCAACGGCAGCGAAGCGACGGTGGCGATCCCGGTCGGCACGGTAGAGGCCGGCGTCGCGGTCAAGGCCAGCGCCATCAAGGTCAGGGACCGCAAGGCCGAAAGCCAGGGCAAGGAAGTCGAACTGGGCGGCGCCGTGTCGGCGTTCGACACGGCCGCCAAGGTGCTGACGGTAAACGGCGTGAAGGTCGACGTGTCGGCGATCGCCTTCAACCAGACCGGCAAGACGCTGGCCGACCTGAAGCCGGGCGCGTACATCGTCGTCAAGGGCACCTACGGCGCCGACGGCGTCCTCAAAGGTGCCACGGTGGTGGTGCGCGGCGTCGAGCAGGAAAAGGACCAGGCCGTTGAACTGCACGGCTCGATCTCCGACTTCCGCTCGCTGGCCGACTTCAAGCTGCGCGGCGTATCCATCGACGCCACCGGCGCCACGATCGACACCGCCTCGTGCGCCGGCATCTCCCACCTGGCCAACGAGATGCAGGTGTTCGTCACCGGCAGCCTGAGCGCATCAGGCGTGGTCAAGATCACCTCGGTGAAATGCGAAAAGGTCGACAGCGCCGGCATCGTCGTCACGCGCCAGGGCAAGGTCAGCAAGGTCGACACGGCCGCGAAGACGTTTGCCATCACGACCACCAAGGAGACGATCAACGTGACCTGGGGCGCGGCGACGACCTTCGTCGATGTCGAAGCGGCCAACATGGCCGACAAGTACGTGACGGTTGAGGCGAGCACGTCGTCTACGGGCCTGCAGGCGCGCAAGATCTCGCTGATCAAATAGTAGCCGGGCCGGTCCGGCCGCAGACTCTCCCCCGGAGCAATCCGCGGGAGAGTTTTTTTGCCCGGCGACCGCGTCTGCCGCGCGATGTTAAACTTCGCCCTTCAGACCAGAGAATAGAGCCATGACCACCCCTACCAAGACGCCGGCCGCCAAGCGCACCGAGCCGAGCGCCGAGCGCGCCCCCAATCCTTTCCTCGACGGCGACCTGTACGTCCGGACCCGCGAATATTCGCCGCGCGAAGCGATCTTCTCGAAGGAGATGAAGGCCATCAACGAACGCGGCGCCGGCAAGCGCAACCGCGATCCGCTGCAGGCGCCATCGCTCAAGCCGCTGCTGGGCATGGTCAAGAAAGGCAAGTCGCTCAAGGACATGTTCGGCCAGATCATCGCCGGCAACGACAAGGGCCTGTGGACCGGCTGGATGGAAACCTTCGGCTTCGAAATCCGCTCGGTCAACTACGCGGCGACCGGCAAGCGCAACGCCGTGATCGCGCTCGACCTGGGCATCTCGTCGAAGGCCAACGCGCTGTTCGCCAAGGAAGGCGTGCCGAACTGGCGCAGCCTGGTGGTGGAAGACTGCGCCGAGCTGAAGATTCGCCATGCGACGGAAAAGACACCATTCGAGGCGTGCGCGGTGTTCTACCTGGACAAATAATGATTCCGAAGAAACCGGATGCGGCGCGGCTCGACAAGATCGTGGCCGACGCGCGCAAGGCGGCGGAAACCCGCGAGAGCGGTTACCGGGCGCGCTCGCTGAAGATGTATCCGTGGATTTGTGGGCGCTGCATGCGCGAATTTACCAACGCGAACGTGTCTCAGCTGACGGTGCACCATCGCGACCACAATCACGACAACAATCCGCCCGATGGCAGCAACTGGGAGCTGTTGTGCCTGTACTGCCACGATAACGAGCACTCGCGCTACCTGGAAGCCGATCGCGGCGCCGGGCTGCAGGCGCCGGAGATGCAGGCGGCGACGCACAATCCATTTGCGGGATTGGCCGGCCTGATCAAGAAGAAGGACTAAGCAGTTTGTCGTAGCTGCGAAGGCAGGTACGACAAGCGTGAAGCTAGCGCCCCAGGCGTTCCAGCTTGGCCACCGACAGGTCCAGCACCTTCATCCCGGCGCGGCCGAAGTTGATCTGCGCGCGCGCATTGCCGCCGCTGCCCTCGATGTTGACGATCACGCCTTCGCCGAACTTGGCATGTTCGACCGACTCGCCGATGCGCCATCCCGGCCCCGACGTCTGCTTCTGCGTGATCTGCTGTGCGATCTTGTTGTCCGACCCGCCCTCTCTGAACTTCGCATCGTCCCACGCCGATTTCTTGTTGCCGAACCAGTGCGCCTGCACCCGCGGCGAAATCCACTTGAGCGCCTCTTCCGGCAGCTCGTCGAAGAAGCGCGACTTCATGTTGTAGCGCGTCTGCCCGTGCAGCATGCGCGACTGCGTGAAGCTCATGTACAGCCGCTTCTTGGCGCGCGTGATCGCGACGTACATCAGGCGCCGCTCTTCGTCGACGCCATCGAGTTCGCGCGAGCTGCTCTCGTGCGGGAACAGGCCCTCTTCCAGCCCGGTGATGAACACCGCGTCGAATTCGAGGCCCTTGGCCGAGTGCACCGTCATCAGCTGCACCGAGTCCTGGCCGGCTTGCGCCTGCGCGTCGCCCGCTTCCAGCGACGCGTGCGACAGGAACGCCGACAGCGGCGACATCACGGTCGGCAGCGGCGCGTCGGCGTCGAGGATCTCGATGCCGTCCTGGTTGACGATCGCTTCGCCGGCCTGCGCCTGAGCGCGCGGTCCCAGGTGCGCCGGCGCGCCCTGGCCGAAGCCTTCTTCCTGCACGAACTGGGTTGCCGCGTTGACCATTTGCTCGAGGTTCTCGATGCGGTCGGCGCCTTCCTTCTCGTTGGCGTAATGGGTCAAGAGGCCGCTCGCCTCCAGCACCACCCGCACCATTTCCGGCAGCGGCAGTTGCTGGGTCTCGAAGCGCGCGCCTTCGATCAGCTTGACGAAGCCGCCCAGCGACGAGCCGGACTTGCCGGTCACGTAAGGCACCGCCGCATACAGCGAGATGCCGTACTGCTCGGCCGCCGCCTGCAGTGACTCGATCGAGCGCATGCCGATGCCGCGCGTGGGGAAGTTCACCACGCGCAGGAAGGCCTGGTCGTTGTTCGGATTGTCCATCAGCTGCAGGTAGGCGATCGCGTGCTTCACCTCGGCGCGCTGGAAGTAGCGCTGGCCGCCGTACACGGTGTACGGCAGGCCGGCCGCGAACAGCGCGTGCTCGATCACGCGCGACTGCGCGTTGGAGCGGTACAGGATCGCGATCTCGCTGCGCATGGCGCCGTCGGCGACCAGGCTCTTGATCTCTTCGATCAGCCACTGCGCTTCCTCGAGATCGGACGACGCTTCGTAGATGCGCACCTGTTCGCCGTGGCCGGCGTCGGTGCGCAGGTTCTTGCCGAGGCGCTTGCTGTTGTTGGCGATCAGCGTGTTGGCGCTGTCGAGGATGTGGCCGTGCGAGCGGTAGTTCTGCTCCAGCTTGATCAGGTTCTCGACGCGGAACTCGCGCTCGAACGCGCTCATGTTGCCGACGTTGGCGCCGCGGAAGGCGTAGATGCTCTGGTCGTCGTCGCCGACGGCGAACAGCGCGCCGCCGAACTGCTCGCCGTGACCGGCCAGCATCTTCAGCAGGCCGTATTGCAGGTCGTTGGTGTCCTGGAACTCGTCGACCAGGATGTGCTTGAAGCGCGCCTGGTAATGCTCGCGCAGCGGCTGGTTACGCTGCAACAGCTCGAACGAGCGCAGCAGCAGCTCGGCGAAATCGACCACGCCTTCGCGCTGGCATTGCTGGTCGTACAGCTCGTACAGCTCGACCAGCTTGCGCTCGATCGGATCGTAGGCCTCGACCTTGTTGGCGCGCAGGCCCTGGTCCTTGGCGTTGTTGATGAAGTACATCAGCGTCTTGGCCGGATACTTCTCGTCGTCGACGTTGTTGGCCTTGAGCAGGCGCTTGATCATCGACAGCTGGTCCTGCGAGTCCATGATCTGGAACGCCTGCGGCAGCGCGGCGTCGCGGTAGTGCGTGCGCAGGAAGCGGTTGCACAGGCCGTGGAAGGTGCCGATCCACATGCCGCGGGTGGATACCGGCAGCATCGCCGACAGCCGGGTCAGCATCTCCTTCGCCGCCTTGTTGGTAAACGTCACCGCCATGATGCCGGCCGGCGAGACCTGGCCGGTCTGGATCAGCCAGGCGATGCGGGTGGTCAGCACGCGCGTCTTGCCCGAGCCGGCGCCCGCCAGGATCAGGGCGCTTTGCTGAGGCAGGGTGACGGCGGCGAGTTGTTCGGGATTGAGGTTGTGGAGGAGATTCTGCATCCCGCCATTATACCGGCAGGGGCAGGCGCGCCGGGTTCGGCCGGCGCTTAACGGGCGGGTGTTGTCGCTTCAACCACCAGCACGCTAAGCTCGCATCCAGGCGCTGCATGCACTGTTATTTCCTGGCCAAGGCGCGCGACCAGGGCCGGGCGGACCGGCGGCGCATTGGCGCACTCGACAGTACCGTCGAGCTTGACGCTGCCGGCGCCCTCAGGCGTCAGCACGAACGACGCCATCGATTTGCTGCCGCTGTCGTCCACCTCGACCTTGATCTGCTTGCCTGCGCTGACTTGCCCGGCGGGGGTCGATTTACCGCCGGGCTTGACGAAGGTGATCGACACGTCATAGATCTTGTCGGCAGGCGCCTCCTTCTGTCTGATCAGGGTGCCGTAGGTGCCGGCCAACAGCAGTCCGACTGCGGCGACCCGGAGTGCATTGCGAGGAGACGAGAAAAACTTGGCAAGGCCTTGATTCAAGCGGCGCTCCCTTATCGCGGTGTGGCAGGCTGCGTTTCTTCGGAAACGAGCATGGAGAGTTCGCACGGCCGGTCGCCAGGACCCTGGGCTTTGACGGTGGCGGTTTCGCCCAGGCGCGCGATCAGCACCGGACGCGATTCCTTGCCGTCGGCGCAGCGCACGCTGCCTTCGAGCTTGACCGTGCCCGCGCCGGAGGGCGTCACGACAAACGATGCGGCCATCTTTTCATCGGCTTCGCCAACGCTCACCTTGAACGATTCCGCTTCGCGCACGATCAGGCGCGGCGAGGTCGTGCTGTTCGGCGTGGTGATGGTCATGGCGATGCTGTAGGTTTTCGGGTCGGCGGCGTGGGCGATACTGGCGATGAGCGCCGCGAGCAGGACTATTTTTTTCATGATGCTCCTTTCGTGTGCAAAAGCGGGATCAGGCCCGGCGGACCTGACCCCAGGTTCTCGCTACCAGACGCGGCAACGCTTGACGGCGACCATCGGCTGGCCCGGCTTGCACGAGAAGGCTTTCTCGAACTCCGGCATGTTCACCACCAACCCGTTCACGCGGAACTTGCCCGGCGAGTGAGGATCGGTCATCGCATTGACGCGCAGGTTCTCCGGCCGGTCGTTCTCGCACGCCCACTGCGCGTAGCCGACGAAGAAGCGCTGCTCCGACGTCAGGCCGTCGCGCGGCGCTGCGGCCTGCTGCGGCATCGTCGCCATCTGCGTCTTCCACGCCATCCAGCCCAGGATCAGGCCACCGAGGTCGGCAACGTCTTCGCCCAGCGTCAGCTTGCTGTTGATCTTGACGTCGTCCACCACCACGTACTTCGCGTACTGGTCGACGATGCACTGCGCGCGGTCGTTGAATTCCTTGGCGTCCTTCTTGGTCCACCAGTCCTTCAGATTGCCCTGCGCGTCGAACTGGCGCCCCTCGTCGTCGAACGCGTGGGTCAGCTCGTGGCCGATGGTGCCGCCGGTATTGCCGTAGCCCGGCGCATCGTCCATCTTCGGGTCATACAGCGGCGGCTGCAGCACGCCGGCCGGGAAGTTGATGTCGTTCATCTGCGGGTTGTAATATGCGTTGACGGTCGGCGGCGTCATGCTCCACTCGGTGCGGTCGAGCGGCTTGCCGATCTTCGCCAGCAGGCGGCGCGCCTCGAACATCGTGCCGCGTTCGACGTTGCCGGCGAAGTCGTAGCGCTTGACGACATACGCGCTGTAATCGCGCCACGTGTCCGGATAGCCGATCTTGTTGACGATCGCGTGCAGCTTTTCCTGCGCGCGCTTCTTGGTCTCGGGGCTCATCCAGGCCAGCGACTCGATGTCCTTTTCCATCGCATCCTCGACCTGCTTCGTCATGTGCAGCGCCTTCGCCTTCAGCTCGGGACTGAAGGCGCGGCTGACGAATTCCTGGCCGAGCGCTTCGCCCAGTTGCGCGTCGACCAGCGTCACGCAGCGCTTCCAGCGCGGCTTCTGCTCTTTCACGCCGCGCAGCGTGCGGCTGAAGAAATCGAAATGCTCGTTGTCGAAGCTGGACGACAGGGCCGGCGCCATCGAGCGCGCGACGTGCCAGCGCAGGTAGGTCTTGAGCGTGGCCATGTCGTTGCCGCGCCACTGCTTCGACAGCTCCTTGTAGAACTTAGGCTCGGTGACGTTGAAGGTGTCCAGGCTGCCCTCGCCGATCGCGGCCAGATAGGCGTGCCAGTCGAAGCCGGGCGTGAGCGCCTGCAGGCCCTTGGCATTCATCTTGTGATACAGCTTGTACGGATCGCGCTTGTCGACGCGCGACAGCGAAGCCTTGGCGAGCGCGGTCTCGATGCGCATGATGGTCGCGGCGGAGCGCTTCGCCTGCTCGGCCGGCTCGCCGAGCAGCTCGAACATCTTGCCGATGTGGGCGACATACTTGGTGCGGATCTCGGCCGACTTGGCGTCGGTCTTGAGATAGGAGTCGCGGTCCGGCAGGCCAAGGCCGCCGCCGTTGGCGAAGGCGATCACCTGCGAGGAATTGCCGAAGTCCTGGTTCGAGCCGAAGCCGAAGAACAGGCCTTCGTCGGCCAGCGCCAGGTGCAGGCGCGCCAGCACGGCCGGCAGGTCGCGCAAGGTGCGCATGCCGTCGATCTGGTCGAAGTAGGGTTTCAGTGGCGCGGCGCCGCGCGCCTCGATGGCTTTTTCGTCCATGCAGGCGGCGAAGTAATCGCCGGTCTTTTGCTGGGTGACGCTGCGGCCTTCGGTGTTTTTCGCGAGGCCGTCCAGGATGCCCCACAGGTAGCGCTGATTGTCCTGGGTTAGCTTGCCGTACACCGACCAGCGGGCCTGGTCGGCCGGGATCGGGTTGTTCTTCATCCAGCCGCCGCAGGCGTACTGGTAGAAGTCGACGCAGGGGTCGGCCGTCTTGTCCATCGCCGTCACGTCCAGTCCCGGCGTGTACGGGAAGCTCGTCACCGGCTGCTCGGTCTGGGCGGCGGCCAGCGGCGACAATCCGGCCAGGCCGAGTGAAAGAAGGATGGGGGCAAGCTGGCGCATCGGCGTTCACTCCAAATCGTCCATGCTGCCATAGAATATTTGACAACGCAACGCTTCGGGGGCGGTGTCAGGTCCGCAGCACCTGACACCCAGCGTAGCTTACGCCGACGGCGCCGGTGAGGCCAAACCCTTGGCCATTGCATCCTTGATCAACGCGCGCGTGGTCTTCTCCGCGGCCCGCGCTTCGATCTCCATCTGCTTGCCCAGCACCGTCATCTGCTTGCCCAGCGCGTCCATCGGCTTGGTCGCTTCCTGCATCTGCTGGGTGATCTCCTGGTGCTGCGCCCGGCCGATCTGCTCGCCCTGCTGCCCCATCTGGCGTCCCAGCTCGCGCATCTGGTCGCCCAGATCTTCCATCTGGCGGTGCAGGCTGGCGCGCTGCGCGGCGTTCGCATCTTCCATCTGGCGGCCCAGCTTTTCCATCTGGCGCGACAGGCGCTGCTGCTCGCGCGCCAGCTTTTCCATCTTGCGCTCGACGTCGCGCTCGCCGCGGCTGTGCTCCATCTTCCGGCCCAGCACTTCCATCTTTTTGCCGTGCTGCTCCATCTCGCGGCCGTAGCCTTCCATCTCGACGCCGAGCCGGTCCACCGGCGCCCAGGCTTCGATCACCTTGGCCACCACGCCTGCGTCGCGCACCACGTAGCCCTTGCCGTCGTGGCGGAACCACAGGAACTCGCCGGGGATCGCGCGTTTCGCCGCTTCGATGTCGCGCCAGTCGGCGCGGTCGCCATTGCCGCTGGTGCCATCGCGGCCGGGGCGCACCAGTGCGAAGGGCTGGGAGTCGCCGCCGCGGATCGCGACGCGCTCGGATTTGGTGACGGCGGGTTCGGCGTGGGCCGCGAGGCCCCCGAATGCTGCGGCGAGGGCCAGGATGGGCAGGGCGAATTTCATGGTATGCATAAGTTCCTCCGGTCGATGGTTGGAATGAACCAAGGGTAGGCGCGCGCCGCTCCGCCAGCCAGCGGCGTGCGATGGACTGCGGAAATCGGGGAATGGAGCGTCAAAGTCGGGGCAAGGTCCGGCGGACCTGACCCCAGGTATGCATGCGTCAGTAGATGACGACCGAGCGGATCGATTCGCCGGCCTTCATCAAATCGAAGCCTTCGTTGATGCGCTCGAGCGGCAGGCGATGCGTGATCAGGTCGTCGATGTTGATCTTGCCTTCCATGTACCAGTCGACGATCTTGGGCACGTCGGTGCGCCCGCGCGCGCCGCCGAATGCGGAGCCTTTCCACACGCGTCCCGTCACCAGCTGGAACGGCCGCGTCGATATTTCCGCGCCGCCCGGCGCGACGCCGATGATGATCGATTGCCCCCAGCCTTTGTGGCAGCACTCCAGCGACTGGCGCATCGTCGCGGTGTTGCCGATGCATTCGAAGCTGTAGTCGGCGCCGCCGTCGGTGATGCCGATAATTTCATCGACCACGTTCTCCGACGTCGTGGGGTTGACGAAGTGGGTCATGCCGAACTTGCGCGCCATCGCCTCGCGCGCCGGGTTGATGTCCACGCCGATGATCTTGTCGGCGCCGACCATGCGCGCGGCCTGGATCACGTTCAGGCCGATCCCGCCCAGGCCGAACACGACGACATTGGCGCCCGCTTCCACCTTGGCGGTAAACAGCACCGCGCCGACGCCGGTGGTGACCCCGCAGCCGATGTAGCAGATCTTGTCGAACGGCGCGTCCGAGCGCACCTTGGCCAGCGCGATCTCCGGCACCACGATGTAGTTCGAAAAGGTGGAGGTGCCCATGTAGTGGAAGATGCGCTTGCCGCCGGCCGAGAAGCGGCTGGTGGCGTCGGGCATCAGCCCGCGTCCTTGCGTGGAGCGGATCGCCTGGCACAGATTGGTCTTTTGCGACAGGCAGAATTTGCACTGGCGGCATTCCGGCGTGTACAGCGGAATGACATGGTCGTCCTTGCGCAGCGTCTTCACGCCAGGCCCGACGTCGACCACGACGCCGGCGCCCTCATGCCCGAGGATCGCGGGGAACAGGCCTTCGGGGTCGGCCCCGGACAAGGTGTAGTAATCGGTGTGGCAGATGCCGGTGGCCTTGATCTCGACCAGCACTTCGCCTTCCTTCGGCCCTTCCAGATCGACTTCTTCGATCGTCAGGGGATGCCCCGCTTTCCATGCAATCGCCGCCTTGGTTTTCATGATGCTCCTGTGCCTGAAAGGTTAGTGAGCCATCATATCAAAGCCGGCGCCGCAGGCGCGCAATCAGGCCGGCTCGAGCCACTGCTCCCACAGTTCGTGGACCTGGCTGACCAGGCGCAGCGGCACCAGCGGCTTGGGGATCATGCCGATCGCGCCGGCCGCCAGGTAGCGGTCCAGGTCCGCGGGGGCGCTCAGGCTGGTGACGAACAGGGCCGGCGTATCGGCCAGGTGCGGCAAGGTGCGCAGCAGGGCCAGCGTTTCGAGGCCGTCGAGTTCGGGCATCATCACGTCGAGCAGGATCAGGTCGGGCTGAAAGTCGGCGGCCGCGGCCAACGCTTCGTGCCCCGAGCTGCAGGCGCGCACGGTGAATTTGCCGATCACCTCGAGCACCAGGGTGGCCGTGGTGCGCACGTGCAGGTCGTCTTCGACGTACAGGATAGTTTGGGGGGTGTCGGACATGTCAGTCTCCGGCAAAGGTTGGGTGGGTGATACCGAGCATGCTTGCAATCGTCGCCCACAGGCGGCGCGGCTGCGTCCATGGCTTCGGCAGGTAGGCGCCGGCATGGCCGCGCCACAGCGGCTCGCTGGCCGAGTACACCAGCAGCGGCGTGGCGTCCAGCACCGGCAGCAGTTCGGCGGCATCGCCATCGGGCAGCTCATGGTCGATCACCACGGCGGAAAAGACCTGGCGCTGCAGCTGTTCGCGCGCGGCGGCCAGTGTCGTCACGTGGGTGACGCGCGCTTCGGGCGTGAGCAGGATCGCCAGCGCCAGCGCGGCCGCCTCGTCCTTGTCGATGTGCAGCACGTGCGGCGCGACGTCCGGCACTTCGTTGAGGATCCGGGCGTCGCACGCGCACTCCCCGGCGCGCGCCGCGGGCAGGAGGATCGATTGCGCGTGCCGCGTCGATGCGATGCCGGCCGGCGCGTGGCCAGGCCAGTGTTTAGGGGTGTCTGCAGTCGCTGTCATCGCGACCTCCTTCATTGAACCAATACGATTGACTGACGGATGACGGCGGCGCGAAATCAGCGATGGGTCATCCGAAAGGGAAAATCGGCGGAGCGGGGCCGGAATGCTGCTGTCGGCCGCAGGGAGAAGGCGGCGCTGGGAGATCGACAATCGGGCGTGCGGGATCGTCGTTGATTACTTACCAAGAAACAATAATACTTAGGGGCAAGTGTACCGCATTTGCGGAACGCTTGCCATTCAATTGGTTTTCGCCGCCGGAAAGTGTGGCGAAAGATGGGTTCTGGCCGTGCGGACCGCCCCCATCGTCGGCATCGCCGCCCTACTTCGACTTGAGCCGGCTGGCGAAGCCCGCGTGCAGGCTGTTCAGCACTTCTTCGGCGGCCAGCAGCTGGTCGGCCACTTCGTTGATCTTGCGCCGGCTCGAACGCGCATGGTCGCGCAGCACCTCGAACGCGGTGTTGCGGTCGGCCTGGAAGCGGCCCATCAGCAGGCCCACGGCCAGGCTGGTCTCGCGCCCCGCCGCCAGCGCGGCGTTCAGGTTGGTCTCGGTGCGGCGCAGCTGGCGGATTTCGTCGGCGCGCGCCAGGCCGGACTCGAAGGCGGCCATCAGGCGCCCGGCGTCGATCGGCTTGAGCACGAAGCCGACCGCGCCGGCGCTGGCGGCCTGCTTGGCCGACTCGGCGTCGCCGCTGGCCGACAGGAACATGAACGGCACCGCGGTGTTCTCGTGCAGGTGGCGCGCCAGTTCCAGGCCGGACATGCCGGGCATCGTGATGTCGAGCAGCGCCATGTCGGGCTCGCGCGCCTCGATCTTGCGGATCGCTTCGGCCGCCGAGGACGCGCTGGTCGTCTCGTAGCCGGCGTGGCCCAGCACCTCGGCGAGGAATTCGAGCAGCAGCGCGTCGTCGTCAACCAGCAGGACCAGGCGTTTGGCGGTGGAGGAAGGGTTCATTTGTTTGGGAATCCGTCGAAGTCCAAGGTGGGCGAATTATACGCTTGGTTCGCCCGGGCATCATTTCCAGTGTCCTGGACATCTCGGCAAGAAAGCGCATTCACGCCGATCGCATTAGAATGTCGCCATGATTTCAGACGACAAAGCCAACGCGATCGCTGACGAACTGCTGGCCCAGGTGCGCTCGCAGCGCCAGCAGGCGCCGATCCTGCTTTTTTACCGTTCGCCCGAACTCATGGCGCTCGAGCCGGCCCTGAGCGCTGAAGTGCTGCGCCACGCCCAGCGCCTGCTGCGCACCGACCCGAAGGTTCTGCTTGCGCTGCTGCTCTACTTCGGCGCGGTGATCGCCAGCCTGCTGGCGTGGGACGGCGCCCCCGTCGCGCCGCTGGCCATCGCCGCGCTGGTCCCGGTGATCCTGGTGCGCAACCTGCTGGTGCGCGGCACCGCGCGCCGCCTGGCCGCCGAGCTGCTGGCGCGTCCCTGACCAGGGGGGCGCCGGCGCGGCGCAGGCAACGCCACGGTCATCTATAATGGCTGTTTTCGCCACAAACACACGCGCACACCATGGAATTAGCCAAGTCTTTCGAGCCAGCCGACATTGAACAGTTCTGGCGTACCGAGTGGGAGCAGCGCGGCTACTTCGCCGCCAGCACCGACGCCGACAAGCAAAGCTTCAGCATCCAGCTGCCGCCGCCGAACGTCACCGGCACGCTGCACATGGGGCACGCGTTCAACCAGACCATCATGGATGGCCTGACCCGCTACTACCGCATGCGCGGCTACAACACCGCCTGGATCCCGGGCACCGACCACGCCGGCATCGCGACCCAGATCGTGGTGGAGCGCCAGCTCGACGCGCAGAAAGTCTCGCGCCACGACCTCGGGCGCGACAAGTTCATCGAGAAGGTGTGGGAGTGGAAGGAAAAGTCGGGCAACATCATCACCGGCCAGATGCGCCGCCTGGGCGCCTCGGCCGACTGGGCGCGCGAGTACTTCACGATGGACGAGCCGCGCTCGAAAGTGGTCACCGAAGTGTTCGTGCGCCTGTTCGAGCAGGGCCTGATCTACCGCGGCAAGCGGCTGGTCAACTGGGACCCGGTGCTGGGCACCGCGGTGTCCGACCTGGAAGTGGCGCAGGAAGAAGAAGACGGCTTCATGTGGTACATCCGCTATCCGTTCGCCGACGGCAGCGGCCACGTCACCGTCGCCACCACCCGTCCTGAAACGCTGCTCGGCGACGTCGCCGTGGCGGTCGATCCGACCGACGAGCGCTACACCGCGCACGTCGGCAAGATGCTCAAGCTGCCGCTGACCGGGCGCGAGATCCCGCTGATCGCCGACGAATACGCCGACAAGGAATTCGGCACCGGCTGCGTGAAGATCACGCCGGCCCACGACTTCAACGACTACGCGGTCGGCCAGCGCAACAAGCTGCCGATGATCTGCGTGCTCACGCTCGACGCCAAGATCAGCGACGAGGCCCCGCAAGCCTACCGCGGCATGGACCGCTTCGCCGCGCGCAAGCAGATCGTCGCCGACCTCGATGCTGCCGGCCTGCTGCAGGAAGTCAAACCGCACAAGCTGCAAGTGCCGCGCGGCGACCGCACCGGCGTCGTGATCGAGCCGATGCTGACCGACCAGTGGTTCGTCGCCATGAGCAAGCCGGCGCCGGAAGGCACGCACTTCCCGGGCAAATCGATCGCCGAAGTCGCGCTCGAAAAGGTGGCCGACGGCGAGATCAAGTTCGTCCCTGAAAACTGGAGCACCACCTACAACCAGTGGCTGGCCAACATCCAGGACTGGTGCGTGTCGCGCCAGCTGTGGTGGGGCCACCGCATCCCGGCGTGGTACGACGACGCCGGCAACATCATCGTCGCGCGCTCCGAAGAGGAAGCGCAGGAAAAGGCCAAGGCCGCCGGCATCACGGGCGCGCTGCGCCGCGACGACGACGTTTTGGATACCTGGTTCTCGTCGGCGCTGGTGCCGTTTTCGACCATGGGCTGGCCCGAACAGACGCCGGACATGAAGATGTTCTTGCCGTCGTCGGTGCTGGTGACCGGCTTCGACATCATCTTCTTCTGGGTCGCGCGGATGGTAATGATGACCACCCACTTCACCGGCCAGGTGCCGTTCGAGACCGTGTACGTGCACGGCCTGGTGCGAGACGCCCAGGGCCAGAAGATGTCCAAGTCAAAGGGCAACACGCTCGACCCGATCGACCTGATCGACGGCATCGACCTCGAGACCCTGGTCGCCAAGCGCACCACCGGCTTGATGAACCCGAAGGACGCGGCCAAGATCGAGAAGGCCACGCGCAAGGAGTTCCCGAGCGGGATCGCGGCTTACGGCACCGACGCGGTGCGCTTCACGATGGCCAGCTACGCCTCGCTGGGCCGCTCGATCAACTTCGACCTGGGCCGCGCCGAAGGCTACCGCAACTTTTGCAACAAGATGTGGAACGCGACCCGCTTCGTGCTGATGAACACCGAAGGCCACGACTGCGGCGCCAGCGACGCCGACCTGTCGCAGGCCGACCGCTGGATCATCTCGATGATGCAGCGCGCCGAGCAGGATGTCGCCAAGGGCTTCGAGGACTACCGCTTCGACAACATCGCCGCGACCATCTACAAGTTCGTGTGGGACGAGTACTGCGACTGGTACCTGGAAGTGGCGAAGGTGCAGGTCCAGCATGGCACCGAAGGCCAGCAGAAGGCCACGCGCAACACGCTGCTGCGCGTGCTCGAAGTGGTGCTGCGCATGGCCCATCCGATCATCCCGTTCGTCACCGAAGCGCTGTGGCAGACCGTCGCGCCGCTGGCCGGCAAGACGCTCGCCGCCGGCGGCGATTCGATCATGGTGCAGCCGTACCCGATCGCCAATCCGGCGCTGATCGACGAAGCCGCCGAAAGCTGGATGGCGCAGCTCAAGCAGATGGTCGACGCGACGCGCAACCTGCGCGGCGAGATGCAGATTTCGCCGTCGGTGCGGGTGCCGCTGATCGTCGAGCCGGGCGACGCCGGCGCCAAGGCGCAGCTGGCCGCGTTCGCGCCGTACGTGCAGTCGCTGGGCAAGCTGTCGGAAGTGCAGATCGTCGATGCGCTGCCGGAGTCGCCGGCCGCGGTGTCGATCGTCGGCACCACGAAGCTGATGCTCAAGGTCGAGATCGACGTCGCCGCCGAGCGCGAGCGCCTGTCGAAGGAGATCGCGCGGATCGACGCGGAAATCGCCAAGGTCAACGGCAAGCTGGGCAACGAGAGCTTCGTGGCGCGCGCGCCGGCGGCCGTGGTGGCGCAGGAAAACGAGCGCCTGGTGAACTTCTCCGCGACGATCGCCAAGCTGCGCGAGCAGTTCGCCAAGCTGTCCGCTACCTGATCCCCTACCGGAGAACGATGATGCGTGTCCTGCCCTTCGCTATTGCAGCTGCCGCCGCGCTGTCCCTTCCCGCCGCCTGGGCCAACGATGCGTCGCCGGTCGGACTGTGGAAGAATATCGACGACGTCAGCGGGAAGCCGAAGGCGTTAATCCGCATCAGCGAGAACAAAGGGGAGCTGGAAGGCCGGATCGAGAAGCTGTACCGCCCGGCCGACCAGGACCAGAATCCGAAATGCGAGCGCTGCGAAGGCGTCAACAAGGACCAGCCGATCGTCGGCATGCAGTTTATGTCGGGGCTGAAAAAGGCGGGCGATGAGTACACCGGCGGCCAGATCCTCGATCCGGACAACGGCAAGGTCTACAAGAGCAAGCTGACTTTGATCGAGGGCGGCAAAAAGCTCGATGTGCGCGGCTATATCGGGATTCCGATGCTGGGACGCTCGCAGGTGTGGGTGCGTCAGGAGTAGGTTTTCTCGTGAGAGCGCAGCCCAACACCTGGGGTCGGGTCCGCCGGACCCGACCCCTTTTTTCTATTTCGCATAGCGCGCCAAGTGGCGATCGAGCTGGTTGGCGAAATTCTGGCGGTCGGCGTTGCCATACGGCGCCGGGCCGCCGGTGTCGACGCCGCCGCTGCGCAATTCTTCCATGAACGCCCGCATCGTCAGCAGCTGGGCGATATTGTCGCTGGTGTAAAAATCGCCGCGCGGATTGAGCGCGAAGCCGCCCTTCTCCAGCACCTGGCTGGCCAGCGGAATATCGGCCGTCACCACCAGGTCGCCCTTGGAAACCAGCCGCACGATCTCCTGGTCGGCCACGTCCATCCCGCCCGGCACCTGCACGGCGCGGATGAAGCGCGAGCCCGGCACCCGCAGCAACTGGTTGGCCACCAGGACCAGGTTCAGCTGCAGGCGCTCGGCCACCCGGTACAGGATTTCCTTGCACACGATTGGGCAGGCGTCGCCATCCACAAAAATTTGCATCATGCTATCGTTCAATTAATGTCTGGTGTAAATGTGAAATGTGGCCGAATTGCCGCAAGCATCCTTGCATTTAGGAAAAATTTCGGGGTCTGTGTTATCTTTGGTCAACTGCACTAGACTGGGTGCAACCCCTTGTTTGATGGAGCAAGGCATTGGCCTTGAAGCCGCTATGATCCTTATTCGGTGTTTTTCGTTCCTGATCGGTAGCCTGATCGTGGCGGGAGCCCCATTTTTTCTGTTGCCGGAAACGCCGCAACGGCCCAGCGATTTCACCGCTGTGCTGCTGGGCTGCACCGTCATCGCCCTGTGCGCCTCCGGCTTCCTGCTGGTCGGCGTCGCGGGCAACCACATGAAGCGCTCGATGCGCACCCGCATCCTGGCCGCGCTGCTGCTCGCCTTCCCCATGCTCGGCAGCATCGCCGTGCTGACCCGCGACGAACTGCCGGACGACATTTGGGTCGTCGCGCCGCTGTTCAGCTGCGCGCTGCTGCTGTTCCTCGGCTTCGTCTACCCGGGCCGCAAGAGCCGCAAATACCGTGCGCTGCGCCCGCGCGATCCGGCAGCGACCGTCGTCAACGACATCGCCGCCTAGTCTGGCACCCTGTCCCACAGATCGCCCGTCAGGCTGGTGCGCGGCGGCGCCACGCCGAAGTGCGCGTAGGCCAGCGCCGTCGCAATCCGACCGCGCGGGGTGCGCTGCAGATAGCCTTGCTGGATCAGGTAAGGCTCGAGCACATCCTCAATGGTGTCGCTCTCTTCGCCGATCGCCGCGGCCAGGTTTCCCACGCCGACCGGTCCGCCGCCGAACTTGAACAGCACCGCTTCCAATAACTTCCGGTCCATCACGTCGAAGCCGACCGCGTCGACGTCGAGCATCGCCAGCGCCGCATCGGCCATCGCCTTGGTGATCTCGCCGGTGCCCTTCACTTCGGCGTAGTCGCGCACGCGGCGCAGCAGGCGGTTGGCGATGCGCGGGGTGCCGCGCGCGCGCAGGGCGATCTCGCGGGCGCCGTCGTCGACGATCGGCGCGCCCAGCAGCGAGGCGCTGCGCGTGACGATGCGCGCCAGTTCCTGGGCGTTGTAGAACTCGAGCCGCGCGACGATGCCGAAGCGGTCGCGCAGCGGATTGGTCAGCATGCCGGCGCGCGTGGTGGCGCCGACCAGCGTGAACGGCTGCAGGTCGATCTTCACCGAGCGCGCCGCCGGCCCTTCGCCGATCATCAGGTCGATCTGGTAGTCCTCCAGCGCCGGGTACAGGATCTCCTCGACCACCGGTGACAGGCGGTGGATCTCGTCGATGAACAGCACGTCGTTGGCCTCGAGATTGGTGAGGATCGCGGCCAGGTCGCCCGGGCGTTCGAGCACCGGCCCGGACGTCTGGCGCAGGTTCACGCCCATCTCGCGCGCGATGATGTGCGCCAGCGTGGTCTTGCCCAGGCCGGGAGGGCCGAACAGCAAGGTGTGGTCGAGCGCTTCTTTGCGCTTGCGCGCGGCCGAAATGAAGATTTCGAGCTGGCTGCGGATCTTTTCCTGGCCGACGTATTCGTCGAGCTGCTTGGGGCGCAGCGCGCGTTCGATCGCCTCCTCGTTGGGCGAGGCCGGCGTGGCCGCGATGATGCGCTGCTCGCTGAAGTCGTCGGTCTGGATACTCATGCTTTACGCTTTCGACAGCGCTTTCAGCGCGTACTTGATGCCATCGGAGACACTGGCGCCGGCCGGCATGTTCTTGATCGCGGCCAGCGCTTCCTTGTCAGAATACCCCAACGCCAGCAGCGCGTTGAGGATATCGGACTTCGAATCGTGCTGCACCGCGCCCCCGGCGGCGCCGATGTCCGCGCCCAGCTTGCCCTTCAGTTCGAGCAGCAGGCGCTCGGCGGTTTTCTTGCCGATGCCGGGCACCTTCACCAGGCGCCCCGCTTCCTGCAAGGTGACGGCCTGGGCCAAGTCGGCGATCGACATGCCCGACAGGATGCCGAGCGCGGTGCGCGCGCCGACGCCGGTGATCTTGATCAGCTGGCGGAACACGGCGCGCTCCTCGGCGTTGCCGAAGCCGAACAGCAGGTGCGCGTCCTCGCGGATCGCCTGGTGGGTGAACAGCACCACCTTCTCGCCCAGCGGCGGCAGGTTGTAGTAAGTGCTCATCGGCACGTCGACTTCGTAGCCGACGCCCTGGCAATCGACCAGCAACTGCGGGGGATTTTTTTCGAGCAGGATTCCGGAAATGCGACCGATCATCGAGAGCCTTCGAGAGAATTAATCAGACGAGCCGGCCGCGCTTCATGCGCAGCCCGTTCAATGCCGGCGCCAGCGCGCCGATCAGCGCCAGCGCGTCGTAACTGTTGGCGTGGCAGATGGCGACGCCGAGCGCGTCGGCCGCGTCGCTGCCTGGCAGGCCGGGCAGCACCAGCAGGCGCGCCACCATGTCCTGCACCTGCTCCTTGACCGCCTTGCCGGTGCCGACCACGGCCTGTTTGATCTGGGTCGGGCTGTATTCGGCCACGTCGAGGTCGGCGCCGACCAGCGCGGTGATCGCCGCGCCGCGCGCCTGGCCCAGCAGCAGGGTCGATTGCGGATTCACGTTGACGAACACTTTTTCGATGGCCGCGCAGTCGGGCTGGTAGGTGCGGACGATTTCGGCGATGCCGCCGAAGATGATCTTCAGGCGCGGCGGCAGCGCGCCCTCGCCGCCGGTCTGGATGGTGCCGGAAGCGATGTAGCGCAGCTTGTTGCCCTGCTTTTCGATCACCCCAAAGCCGGTGGTGCGCAGGCCGGGGTCGATGCCAAGAATAATCATGCCAGCATGTTATACCGGCTGGCACGGTCCGTGGGGAAATACTGTGTAAAAACACAGCATTATGCGCAATCTCGCATCATTCACCCCACCGGGGTCAGACCCGCTTTTCGTTTTGCGAAAAACCAAAAAACCGTCAAAAGAACGGGTCTGACCCTGTCGGATTAATGCCGGAAGCGGCGGATGCCCGTCTACAGCGTGACGCCGTCGCGCTCACAAAAAACACCGGGGTCAGACCCGCTTTTCGTTTGGCGAAAAGCGAAAAGGCCGTCAAACAAACGGGTCTGACCCCGCGGGGATCCCGCGGGGATCAGTGGCGGAAGTGGCGGGTGCCGGTGTAGAGCATCACCACGCCGCGCTCGTCGGCCGCGTCGATCACTTCCTGGTCGCGCATCGAGCCGCCCGGGTGGATCACGCAGCTCGCGCCCGCATCGACCACCACGTCGAGGCCGTCGCGGAACGGGAAGAAGGCGTCCGACGCCACCGCGGAACCGGCCAGCGACAGGCCGGCGTTCTGCGCCTTGATCGAGGCAATGCGCGCCGAGTCGATGCGGCTCATCTGGCCCGCGCCCACGCCCAGGGTCATGCCGTTGGCGCAGAATACGATCGCGTTCGATTTGACGAACTTGGCCACGCGCCAGGCGAACATCAGGTCCTGCAACTGCTGCTGGGTCGGCTGCTTCTTGCTGACCACGCGCACGTCGCCCAGGCCGACGTTCTTGAAATCCGGCGCCTGCACCAGCAGCCCGCCGCCGACGCGCTTGACGTCGAAGGCGTTGCTGCCTTCGCCCAGCGGGATTTCCAGCAGGCGCACGTTCTGCTTGGCCGACATGATCTGCAGCGCTTCCGGCGTGAAGGCCGGCGCGATCAGCACTTCGACGAACAGCTTGGCGACTTGCTCGGCCGTCCTGGCGTCCACCGGCACGTTGAAGGCGATGATGCCGCCGAAGGCCGAGGTCGGATCAGTCTGCAGCGCACGCACGTACGCTTCGTGCGCGTCGGCGCCGATCGCCACGCCGCAGGGATTGGCGTGCTTGACGATCACGCAGCCGGCCGCGCCTTCGCCGCCCAGCGTCTTGACGCATTCCCACGCGGCGTCGGCGTCGGCGATGTTGTTGTACGACAGTTCCTTGCCCTGCAGCTGCTTGTAGGCGGCCAGCGAGCCGGCCACCGGCGCCAGGTCGCGGTAGAACGCGGCCGACTGGTGCGGGTTCTCGCCGTAGCGCATGTCCTGGATTTTCTCGACCGTAATGTTGAGCGTCTGCGGATAAGCCGCGCGCGTCGCGTGGGCCTTGTCGGCGCCCAGGCTGGTCAGGTAGTTGGTGATCGCGCCGTCGTACTGCGCGGTGTGGGCGAACACTTTTTTCGCCAGCATGAACTTGGTGTCGTAGCCGACCGCGCCGGCGCCGCCGCCCGTGCCCTTCATCTCCGCCAGCACGACGCCGTAGTCGGCCGGATCGCACACCACCACCACGTCGCGGTGGTTCTTGGCCGCCGAGCGCAGCATGGTCGGGCCGCCGATGTCGATGTTTTCGATCGCGTCCTCCAGCGAGCAGTCGGCCTTGGCCACGGTCTGCTGGAACGGGTACAGGTTCACCACCACCATGTCGATGGTCGGGATCGCGTGCTCCTGCAGCTTGGCGACGTGCTCGGGAAAATCGCGGCGCGCCAGGATGCCGCCGTGCACCTTCGGATGCAGGGTCTTGACGCGGCCGTCCAGCATTTCCGGGAAGCCCGTGTAGTCGGCCACTTCGGTGACCGGCACGCCGTTGTCGGCCAGCAGTTTCGCGGTGCCGCCGGTGGACAGGATGTTGACGCCCATGGCGGAAAGCGCGCGCGCAAAATCCAGCACGCCGGTCTTGTCGGAAACGGAGATGAGAGCTTGTTTGATCATGGGGTGGCCCGTTGATGGTGGAAATTCGGTCATGCGGTCCGGCGCGGCGTGGCGCGCGCGGACCGCGCCACCACCCGGCGCCGGCAGGTTTACAGCAGTCCGTGCTCTTGCAGCTTCTTGCGCAAGGTATTGCGATTGATGCCCAGCATCTGCGCCGCGTGCGACTGGTTGCCGTCCGCGCGCAGCATCACCACCTCGAGGATGGGTTTCTCGACGGTCAGCACGACCATGTCGTAGATATTCGATGCCTGCTGTTCGCCCAGGTCGTTGAAGTACTCTTCAAGACTCTTCTGGACAACTTCCTGGATACTTTCTTTGCTCATTTTCTACTTCATCCCGCACTGATTAGTGTTGTCGCCGCTGCTCTTGGGGCAGCGTTCGTCCCATAATTTCTTCTTTTAACTCCCGCCGTTTTTCACGCGGCCATGGCCTCCTCGACCACGCTGGCGGGCCGGTATTGTAACCGCTCGCCGAGACTGCCCTGCATTTCGAAGAACTGGTCGAGCGCGGCCAGCTGCTGCGCCGTCGATTCGAGCAGGTTCATACGGCGCCGGAATTCCTCGCCGCCGTCGAGCTCGCGTACATACCAGCCGATGTGCTTGCGCGCCGTGCGCACGCCGAGAAACTCGCCGTAGAACGCGTAATGCGCCTCGAGGTGCTCGTGCATCAGGCCGCGCACTTCCTCGACCAGAGGCGCCGGCAGATGCTCGCCGGTGCGCAGGAAATGGTCGATCTCGCGGCAGATCCACGGCCGGCCTTGCGCGGCGCGGCCGATCATCACCGCGTCGGCGCCGGTGAAGGCCAGCACGTCGCGCGCCTTTTCCGGCGTGGTGATGTCGCCGTTGGCCACCACCGGAATCTTCACGGCGGCCTTGACCGCGGCGATGGTGTCGTATTCGGCCTCGCCGGAGTAACCGTCGGCGCGGGTGCGGCCGTGCAGGGTCAGCATCTGGATGCCGGCCTGTTCGGCGATGCGCGCGATGCGCAGCGCATTCCTGTTCTCGCGGTCCCAGCCGGTGCGGAATTTCAGCGTGACGGGCACGTCAACCGCGCCGACCACGGCGTCCAGTATCCTGGCGACCAGGTCTTCGTGCTGCAGCAGGGCCGAGCCGCACCAGCTGTTGCAGACTTTCTTGACCGGGCAGCCCATGTTGATGTCGATGATCTGGGCGCCGCGCTCGACGTTGAATTTGGCGCAATCGGCCAGGTCCTGCGGATCGGCGCCGGCGATCTGCACCGCCTTCGGCTCCATCTCGCCGGCGTGGTCGGTGCGGCGCGAGCTTTTCTCGGTCGCCCACAGGCGCGGATTCGACGCCGCCATCTCCGACACGGCGTAGCCGGCGCCCAGCTGCTTGCACAGCTGGCGGAACGGGCGATCCGTGACGCCCGCCATCGGGGCGACGAACACATTGTTACGCAGGAGGTGGGGGCCGATTTGCACGGTAGTGAAATTGGAAACGGTTACAGAGCCAGCCATTTTACCCGATGGCTGCTCAAATAATAAGCACTAATTTGTTACAGTCAGGATAATTCGTCGAGCGCGCGCGGCGCCAGGTGGGTGGTCTCGCCCCAGCTTTGCAGGCGCAGTGCGCCGCCGGCGACCTCGAAGCGGTTGATGCTGGCGTTGAGCACGGGGAAATTGCGCGGGGTTTCGAGCGGCAGGCCGAGCGCGGCGCGGTAGGCGCATTCGAGCACGCCGCCATGGGCGACGATGGCGATCGCCTGGCCCGGATGCAGGGCTGCCCAGGACAGGATCGCGCCGACCGAGCGCGCGTAGAACTGGCGGAAGCTTTCGGCCTGGCGCGCGCCGTGCGGCATCAGGGCGTCGACGTCGCGCGCCTGCCATGCCGCGAACTCGCTCGGGAAGCGCTGTTCGATCTCGGCGTACAGCAAGCCCTCGAAGCCGCCGTAGCAGCGCTCGCGCAGCGCGGCATCCTGGTGGACTGGCAGGCCGCGGCCGCCGGCGACGGCTTGCGCGGTCTGCAGCGCGCGCTGCAGGTCGCTGGCGATGACGGCGTCGAGGCGCTCGCCGGCCAGCGCGGCGGCCAGCGCATCGGCCTGGCGCTGCCCCTCGCCGTTGAGGCCGATGTCGATGTGGCCTTGCAGGCGGCGTTCGGCGTTCCAGGCGGTTTCGCCGTGGCGGATCAGGATGAGCTGGGTGGAAGACATGGGCGACATGATACCAGCGCCCCAAGGTTGTCGTTCCTGCGAAGGCAGGAACCCATGCTGAATATGCTCAGTATGGGTTCCTGCCTTCGCACGAAGTCGTTTTCGCCAGTGGCGGAAACGACAGTCACCTGGCCAGCGCTTCGGCGACCTCCGGATTCAGCGAGTACACGCCGAACACTTGTGCTTCGTCGAGAATGTGGCCCTGGATCGCCTCGCGCGCTTCCGGGCCCGTGAACCGCCCCTCCAGCGGCAGGCGCGCAATGTCGAGCGCGTACAGGCAGAACAGGTAGGCGTGCAGGCGCAGGTCGTTCCACGGCGGGCAAGGCCCATCGTAGCCGTAGTATTCGCCGGCCATGCCGGGATCGTGGGCAAACCAGCCGGTGTAGTCGTTGACGCCCTGGCGCAACGGGTGCCCGATCCCGTTCCTGATGGCGAACGGCAGCAGCGGCCCGGTTTTTCCGTGCGGCGTGACCACGTCGGAAAACTTCCCCTCCGCCAGCGACGCGAGCGCAACCGGGATGTCGACCAGCGTCCAGTGATAAAAGTCGCCGCGCGCGCGTTCCGCGGGCACCACCCTGCCCTCCTGGTTGACGTCGGCGCCGGACAGGGGCGCATCGACGTCGCGGCAGAACAGCGCCAGCGACCGGGTGCCGGCGGGAACCTCGTCCCAGGCCAGGTGCGGATTGCGGTTGCGCGAGAGGCGCAGGTGCGACGCGGGATCGATCAGCGCGAACGCGCATTCGGGCGGGATGACCCCGCCCTCGGTGAACGAATCACTCCACAGTCTCATCGCAGCCTCCCCGTGTAAGACAGCGGAAGATGCGTGCAGGTTCAGCCCGCGCGCGCCGCCGGAGCGACTTGCAGCCAGAAAGTGACCGGGCCATCGTTGGTCAGCGAGACTTTCATGTCCGCTCCAAACTGGCCCGTGGCTACCGTAGCATGGCTGGCGCGCGCCCGGCGCACAAAATGGTCGAACAGGCGCAGCCCTTCCTGCGGACCGGCTGCCGGCGAAAACGACGGCCGCGTGCCCGAATTCGTGTCGGCCGCGAGGGTGAACTGCGGCACCAGCAGCAGGCCGCCGCCGGTGTCGGTGACGCTGAGGTTCATCTTGCCGGCGGCGTCGCCGAACACGCGGTAGGCCAGCAGTTTGGCCAGCAGCGCGTCGGCTTCCTTCTCGGTGTCGCCCTTTTCGGCGCACACCAGCACCATCAGGCCGGCGTCGATGGCGCCCACCTGCGCGCCGTCGACCACCACGCTGGCGTGGCTGACCCGCTGCAGCAGGGCGATCATGCGGACAGCGTCACGCGGGCGAACTTGCGCTTGCCGACCTGCAGCACGAAGGTGCCGGCGTCCAGTTTCAAGGCCTTGTCGCTGACCACCGCGCCGTCGATCCGCACGCCGCCCTGGTCGACCATGCGCATCGCCTCGGAGGTCGAGGCGCACAGGCCGGCCTGCTTGAGCAGCTGCGGCAGCCCGACCGGGGCGCCGGCCAGCGCCAGCTCCGGTACGTCGTCCGGAATCCCGCCCTTGGAGCGGTTGACGAAGTCGGCCAGCGCATCCTCGGCCGCCTGGGCCGAATGGAAGCGCGTGACGATTTCCTGCGCCAGTGCCACCTTGGCGTCGCGCGGGTTCGCGCCGCCGTCGATGCGCGCCTTCAGCTCGGCCAGGTCGGCGATCGAGCGGAACGACAGCAGTTCGAAGTAGCGCCACATCATGGTGTCCGAGATGCTCATCAGCTTGCCGAACATGGTGTTGGCCGGCTCGGTGATGCCGATGTAGTTGTTTTTGGATTTCGACATCTTCTCGACGCCGTCCAGGCCCTCGAGCAGCGGCATGGTCAAGATGCACTGCTGCTCCTGGCCGTAATCTTTCTGCAGCTCTCTTCCCACCAACAAATTAAATTTCTGGTCTGTTCCACCTAGCTCAAGGTCTGCCTTCAAAGCGACCGAATCGTAGCCTTGCATCAAAGGATAAAGGAACTCATGGACAGAGATCGGTGTCCCACTCTTGTAGCGCTTGGTGAAATCGTCGCGCTCCATCATCCGTGCCACGGTGTAACGCGACGACAGTTCGATCATGCCGCGCGCGCCGAGCGGATCGGACCACTCGGAGTTGTAGCGGATTTCCGTGCGGCCGGCGTCGAGCACCAGCGACGCCTGCTTGAAGTACGTCATCGCGTTGACTTCAATCTGCTCGCGGGTGAGCGGCGGACGCGTGATGTTGCGGCCGGACGGGTCGCCGATCATCGAGGTGAAGTCGCCGATCAGGAAGATCACCTGGTGGCCCAGGTTTTGCAGCTGGCGCATCTTGTTGAGCACCACGGTGTGGCCCAGGTGCAGGTCCGGCGCGGTCGGGTCGAGGCCGAGCTTGATGCGCAGCGGCTTGCCGGTCTGTTCCGAGCGCGCCAGTTTCTGGGCGAATTCGGACTCGATCAGCAGTTCGTCGACGCCGCGCTTGGTGATGGCGAGCGCCTCCCGCACGGCGTCCGTGAGCGGCAGCGGGGCGACGGCCGGCGCGGCGGCGGTGTTCTTGGATGGTGCGGAAGAGGTCATGAATACTTTATCAACAGAAAGAAAAAAAGAAGGTCCGGTCTCGGGAGTTTGCTATAATGCCCGATCCTATTAACGTTGCCCAATGAAAAGAATACGCAATAACAACAAGAAAATGTAATCTTCGTCTGGAAGTTCAGCGGCAAATTTTAACTGATTGCATGAACCCTACCCAACAAAACTCAGGCAAAAGCTGGACCGGCCTGCTAGGAACGACGCGAAAGGTGCGCATCATCAGCGCCGGCGCAGTGTTTCTCGCAGTCTGCGCATTCGGAGCCGCCGGCGTCGCGCCGCTCGCCCCCGATGCCTCCGACCTCCCAGTCAAATCCATCGCGCAAGATCTGGAACTGCCAAACCTGGCGGAACAGATCGCTGCGCTCGATAAAGAACCCCAGCAATTCATCCACGAAGAGCGTGTGCGCGCCGGCGATTCGCTCGCCTCGCTGCTGTCGCGCCTCGGCGTGGACGACCAGGCTGCCTTCGCCTTCATCAAGAGCGACAAGGTCGCCAAGGGCGTGATGCAGCTCAAGACCGGCAAGCGCGTGCAGGCCAAGACCGACGACAACGGCCAGCTGCAGTGGCTGCGCGCGACCGTGGTCGACGCCCAGGACGTGCCGGTGAAAACCATTTCGATCACCCGCCAGGACAACAAGCTGGTCGCGACGGAAGCGGCGCCCAAGCTGGAGCGCCGCGTGGAAATGCGCGCCCGCACCATCACCAATTCGCTGTACTCGGCGACCGACTCGTCGGCCGACGGCGGCAAGCTGCCCGACACCATCGTGGCACAGATCATCGAGATGTTCTCGACCTCGATCGACTTCCGTTCCGACCTGAAGCGCGGCGACCATTTCAACGTCGTCTACGAAACCTTCTGGCAGGACGGCGAGATGGTGAAAACCGGCCGCATCCTGGCGGGCGAATTCGTCAACCGCGGCGTGACCTATCAGTCGGTGTGGTTCGAAGATCCGGCCACCAAATCGGGCGGCGGTTACTACACGCTGGACGGCAAGGCGCTGAAGAAGTCCTTCCTCAAGTCGCCGCTGGAGTTCTCGCGGATTTCGTCGGGCTTCTCGATGCGCGTGCACCCAATTTCGGGCAACTGGAAAGCGCACAAGGGCATCGACTTCGCCGCCGCGCTGGGCACCCCGATCCGCGCGTCGGGCGACGGCGTGATCGACTTCGCCGGCGTGTCCGGCGGCTACGGCAACATGGTCGTCATCAAGCACTGGGCCAACTACAGCACCGCATATGCGCACATGAGCCGTTTCGCGCCGGGCTTCCGCAAGGGCAGCAAGGTACGTCAGGGTGACGTCATCGGTTATGTCGGCTCGACCGGCTGGTCGACCGGCGCCCACCTGCACTACGAATTCCGCGTCGCGAACGAAGCGCAAGATCCGGCCAAGGTCAACGTGATTGCGCAAGCGCCGCTGACGGCGGGCGAACTGGCCCACTTCAAGATGGCCGCGGCCGACATGAGCCACCGCTTCGCGCTGCTGCGTCCGGGCGCGGCGGGGACTGCGCTGGCGGCACGCTAAGCTCTATAATCGAATGGGCGGGAAAAGCGAAATGCTTTCCCGCCCATTTTTTTTGGCTGCAGATCCACGCGGCGGCGACAAAAAAAGGGGTCAGGTCCGCCGGACCTGACCCCAGCCTTTGGGATGCGGCGCGTGATCCTCATTTATGTAGAATCACACACGATGACCAATATTTCTTCGCTCTACATCGGCATGATGTCCGGCACCAGCCTCGACGGCGTGGACGCCGTCCTCGCCGATTTCTCGGACGACGGCGCGATCCGCACCCTCGGCGCCGCCTTCGTCCCCTTCTCCGCCGAATTGCGCGCCGACCTGATGGCGCTGCAGGCGTCCGGCGTCAACGAGATCGAACGCGAAGCGATCGCCGGCAACCGCATCGCCGAGCGCTACGCCGCCTGCGTGGCCGAGCTGCTGGCGCACGCGACGGGACCGGTGCAGGCGATCGCCGCGCACGGCCAGACCATCCGCCACCGTCCCGAACTGGGCTTCACGCGCCAGACCATCAACGCCTCACTGCTGGCCGAACTGACCGGCATCGACGTCATCGCCGACTTCCGCAGCCGCGACGTGGCGGCCGGCGGCCAAGGCGCGCCGCTGGTGCCGGCCTATCACTCCGCCGTATTCGGCGCGCCGGGCCGCACGCGCGTGGTGGTCAACATCGGCGGCATCTGCAACATCAGCGTGCTGCCGGCCGACGGCGAGGTCACCGGCTACGACACCGGCCCCGGCAACGTGCTGATGGACGGCTGGATCGCGCGCCACCTGGGCAAGGAGTACGACGCCGACGGCGCCTGGGCGGCAAGCGGCAAGGTCGACGTGCACCTGCTGGCGGCGCTGCTGGACGAGCCCTACTTCGCGCTGCCGGCGCCGAAGAGCACCGGCCGCGACCTGTTCCACATGGACTGGCTCGACGCCGTGCTGGCGCGCTGCCCCGGCCTGGCGCCGGCCGACGTGCAGGCGACGCTGACGCAGCTGACGGCCGTCAGCATCGCGCGCGCGATCGAAGGCGCGACCGATCAGGTCGATGCGGTATATGTGTGCGGCGGCGGCGCCTACAACGGCACGCTGATGCGCGCGCTGGCTGACGAACTGGGAGGCACTGTGCCGGTGGAATCGACCGCGGCGCTGGGCGTGCCGCCGAACCGGGTCGAAGCGCTGGCGTTCGCATGGCTGGCGTACCGCTTCCACCAACGCAAAGCGGGCAACCTGCCCGCTGTGACGGGGGCCAAAGGCGCCAGGATCCTGGGCGCGCTCTACCCCGCGTGATTGAAACGCGCCGGCGTGGGCCGGCGCAATCGGCTTACACCGAGAACGACGATCCGCAGCCGCAAGTCGAGGTCGCGGTCGGATTCTTGATGACGAACTGGGCGCCCTCGAGGTCGTCCTTGTAATCGATCTCGGCGCCGACCAGGTACTGGTAGCTCATCGAATCGATCAGCAGCTGGACGCCGTTCTTGACCATCGTGGTGTCGTCTTCGTTGACGATTTCGTCGAACGTGAAGCCGTACTGAAAGCCCGAGCAGCCGCCGCCCTGCACGAACACGCGCAGTTTCAGGTCGGGATTGCCCTCTTCCTCGATCAGCTGCGCGACTTTTTGCGCGGCGCTGTCGGTGAAAATGATCGGCGATGGCATAACGTCTTGCATTTCGGCTACTGCATTCATGGGGGACTCCTACTTGGATACGATTGGAGCCATTATAGACTGTTGACGCAACTCACGCTTCAGATACATCCGGCACGGCGGCCAAATGAAACACCGGCTCGCCCACCTGTTCGTGGGTCAGGGTGCCGGTGACGGTGGCGCCGCCATGCATCTCGAGCAATTTATAATGGACATCACCGAAGATGCGGCCTTTCGGCTGCAATTCAAGTAGCTCGGACGCATGGACGGGGCCGGCAATGAAGCCGTTGACCACCAGGTTGGCGCAGCGCACCTCGCCTTCGATGCGCGCGTGCTCCGAGACGATCAGCAGGTGATCCGGGCCCTCGGCCGAGATCACGTTGCCCAGCACCTCGCCGTCGATCCGCAGGCCGCCGGTAAAACAGAGATTGCCCTCGATGCGGGCGGAAATGCCGATCAGGCTATCAATTTCGCTTTTCGCGTTACGACCGAACATGATGGTTGCCCCCGCGGTGATGTCCAATTGCAAATCGATCAGACATTAATCAATTTACCGCGCCCAACACGCGCCACTTTGATCTAGATCGTTGCCGCGAGGGTATTTCCGAATGGCCTACGAATTATGGCAGCAGCGCGATCTGCTGCAGGCCGGTGGTCTCGGGCAGGCCGAACATCAGGTTCATGCACTGCACCGCTTGGCCGGATGCGCCCTTGACCAGGTTGTCCTGCACGACCAGGATGATGACGGTGTCGCCGCCTTCCGGACGATGCACGGCCAGGCGCAGCATGTTGGCGCCGCGGGTGGAGCGGGTCTCCGGGTGCGAGCCGAACGGCATCACGTCGACGAAGTAGTCGTCCTTGTATTGCGTCTCGAACAGCGCCTGCAGCTCCTCGTTGGATACGTCCTTGGTCAGGCGCGCGTACAAGGTCGAATGCATGCCGCGGATCATCGGCACCAGGTGCGGGGTGAAGGTCAGGCCGACTTTCTGGTCGGTGAAGCGCTGCAGCTGGGCCGAGGTTTCCGGCGTGTGGCGGTGGCCGGACACGCCGTAGGCCTTGAAGTTGTCGCTCGACTCCGAGAACAGCGTGCCGATCTCGGCTTTGCGGCCGGCGCCGGACACGCCCGACTTGGCGTCGGCGATCAGGTGGGTCGCATCGATCAGGCCGGCCTTGAGCAGCGGATAGAAGCCCAGCTGCATGGTAGTCGGGTAGCAGCCCGGATTGGCGATCAGCCTGGCCGACTTGATGGCGTCGCGGTTCAGTTCGGGCAAGCCGTAGACGGCCTGCTCCAGCAGTTCCGGCGCGGTGTGCGCAATCTTGTACCACTTCTCGAAGGACGCCTGGTCCTTCAGGCGGAAGTCGGCGGCCAGGTCGATGACCTTGACGCCGGCGGCGAGCAGCGCGGGCGCCTGCGCCATGGCCACGCCGTGCGGGGTGGCGAAGAACACCACGTCGCACTGGGTCAGGTCGACTTTGTCGGGGGCCGAGAATGCCAGGTCGACGTGGCCGCGCAGCGACGGGAACATGTCGGCGACCGGCAAGCCATCTTCCTTGCGCGACGTAATGGCGGTCAGCTTCACGTCGGGATGGACGGCCAGCAATCGCAGCAATTCCACGCCTGTGTATCCGGTGCCGCCAACGATGCCAACTTTGATCATGTCTGTTCCTTCGAGGATAAATAAATAAGGTAATGCAACGAGCAAGGTGCAATTTTAACAGCCTGCCAAAATCCGCGCGCCCGGAAGCCCCGCCGGGGTCAGACCCGTTTATTTTCAAGGGAATGACCGCTTCCGGCGAATAACCAACGGGTCTGACCCCATCAGTTGCAGGCTTTGGATCTGCCCCCACGCAGTCCGACCCAGGTGTTGTTGTTCACCGCCGCACCGCCGGGGTCAGACCCGTATTTTTCAGGAAAATGGCCTGTGGCAGGCGAATAATAAACGGGTCAGACCCCGCGGGGTTTGACTCAGGTGCGAGCTGGGCCGGACGAAAAAAAACCGCCAGCAAGTGGCGGTTTTTTGCGAGCGGCGCCGCAGCGCCGCCGTGAGGCGAATTAACGCTTCGAGAATTGCTTTGCGCGACGTGCTTTGCGCAGACCAACTTTTTTACGCTCGACTTCACGGGCATCGCGGGTCACGAAGCCGGCACGTGCCAGATCGCCCTTCAGCGTTGCGTCGTAGTCGATCAGGGCGCGGGTGATGCCGTGGCGTACTGCACCTGCCTGGCCCGACTCGCCGCCGCCGTGCACGTTGACTTTGATGTCAAAACGCTCGACGTTGCCGGTCAGTTCCAGCGGCTGGCGAATGACCATCAGGCCGGTTTCGCGCGAGAAGTAATCCGCCGCTGGCTTGCCGTTGACGATGATTTGGCCAGTGCCAACTTTGATGAACACGCGAGCGACTGCACTCTTGCGACGGCCGGTGCCGTAATTGTAGTTACCGATCATGTCAGCTCCTTACTTGAACAGCACGAGTGCTTGAGGTTGCTGGGCCGCGTGCGGATGGGAACCTTCCGCATACACTTTGAGCTTCTTGATCATGGCGTAGCCGAGCGGGCCCTTAGGCAGCATGCCCTTGACCGCTTTCTCGAGCGCGCGACCTGGAAAACGCTCTTGCATTTTCTTGAAGTTGGTCTCGTAGATGCCGCCCGGATAGCCCGAGTGACGGTAGTACGTCTTCTCAGTGGCCTTGGTGCCGGTGACGCGCAGTTTGCCTGCGTTGATGACGACGATAAAGTCGCCGGTGTCGACGTGCGGAGTAAATTCTGGCTTGTGTTTGCCGCGCAGTCGGAGTGCCACTTCGCTGGCAACACGTCCGAGGACCAAGTCCGTCGCGTCAATCACCAACCAATCGCGCTGGACTTCATGTCCTTTAGCGGAAAAAGTTTTCATGTTGACTTCCTAATTCAAAAAATCGCTCAAATGGTGGTTCCGCTCATGCCACTCGCGGACTCTGCCTTATTGTCTTTCCTGAGCAAACGGAAAGCCGGCTATCATCGCATAGTCACGCCCTCCGGTCAACCCGCAGCGCTCCCGGCTGTCGCATTCGCGCCGCTCCTGTCGCACCATCCATGGCATTGCCGCAAGGCATGATTCAAAACTGAAACTATCGGTTGACCGAGGCAACAGTGCGAATTTACTATGGACTGATACACCGATGGGAGACCCCGTGAAATTTCGCCCCTGCCTAGGCGCCGCCCTGACCGCCCTGGCGCTGCTGCCGGCGGCAAGCCTCGCCGCCGCACCGACCCGAACCTGCCACCTGCCCGGCGCCGAAGAGCCGCTGCGCTGCGTCACCCTGCCGGTCGCGCTCGACTACGCCAACCCGGCCGGCGCCAAACTCAAGCTGCACGTGACCGTCGCGCCGGCGTTCCGCGAGTCGGCCCGCCCCGACCCGCTGTTCGTGCTCGCCGGCGGCCCCGGCCAGGCCGGCTCCGACGTGCTGCAACTGCTCAACACCACCTTTCGCCGCACCCGCGCGACCCGCGACATCGTCTTCATCGACCAGCGCGGCACCGGACTGTCCGGCAAGCTCGATTGCGAAAGCACGCCGGCCCAGGAAGCGATGACCGAGGAGCAACTGGAAGCCGAAGTGGTCGCCTGCATCGGCCGCCTGAAAGCCAACTACGCCGCCTACGGCACCGCCAGCGCCACGCGCGACATCGAACAGGTGCGCCAGGCGCTCGGCTACGCCAAAGTCAACCTCTGGGGCGGCTCCTACGGCACCCGGCTGGCCCAGGCGTACGCGCGCGCCTACCCGGCGCAGGTGCGCTCGCTGGTGCTCGACGGCGTCGCCGCGCCCGACCAGGTGATCCCGGCCGGCGGCAGGGACAGCCAGGCCGCGCTCGACGCCCTGTTCCGCCAGTGCGCCGCGGAGCCGGGCTGCGCGCGCGCCTTCCCCAACGCGCGCGCCGAATTCACCGCGCTGGCCGCCAAGGTGGCCGCCGGCGGCGTGAAGGTGGAGATCGCCGATCCGCGCACCGCCGCGCCGCTCAGGCTGCCGATGACCAGCTCGCGCTTTCTCGCCACCGTCCACAGCATCCTGTATTCGCCCGCCGACAGCCGGCGCCTGCCGTTCCTGATCCACAGCGCCGCGCAGGGACGCTGGGAACCGTTCATGGCGCGCCGCAACGTCGCCGCCGATTTCTCGGCCGACGGCGCCACCTCGATGGTGCTGCACCTGGCCGTTATTTGCGCCGAGGACCTGCCGCGGCTGACACCGGAACTGCGCGCCGCCGACGCAAGCGAAGCCGCCCTGAGCGCGCCGATGGCCGCGCGCCTCCCCGCGCTGTGCCGCGCGATCAATGTGCCGCCGGTGCCGCTGGCCGCGCCGACGCAAATCACCGCGCCGACCTTGATGCTGTCGGGCGCGCTCGATCCGGTCACGCCGCCGCGCCGCGCCGAGGCCGCCGCGAAGGCGATCGCCCATGCCCAGCACCTGGTGGTGGCCAACGCCGGCCACGGCATCTCGCCGCTGGGCTGCGCGCCGCGCCTGCTGCGCGAATTCCTCGACCGTCCGGACGCCCCGGTGCAGGCCGCGTGCCTGAAAGACATCCCGGTGCCCGGCTTCCAGCTCGGCAGCGCCGGACCGCAACCGTAACCGCGAGACCGACATGATTGAAACAACAGATGTGCGCAAACAGTTCGGCGCCGTGCAGGCGCTGGGCGGGGTCAGCTTCACCGCGCGCGACGGCCAGATCACCGCGCTGCTGGGGCCGAACGGCGCCGGCAAGACCACCCTGTTGCGCCTGCTCGTCGGCCTGCTCAAGCGCGACCACGGCACGATCCGCATCGACGGCGTCGATCCCGAAAAGGATCCAATGGCCGTGCGCAAGAACATCGGCTTCCTGACCGACCAGTTCGGCCTGTACGAACGCCTCAGCACGCGCGAGTACCTGTGCTATTTCGGCGAATTGAACGGCATGGACGGCGCCAGCCTGAACGGCCGCATCGACGAAGTGTCGGAACTGCTGGCGATGACCGACATCCTCGAGCGCCGCAGCAAGGGCTTCTCGCAGGGCCAGCGCATCAAGGTGGCCCTGGCGCGGACGCTGCTGCACCGGCCGCGCCACCTGCTGCTCGACGAGCCGAGCCGCGGCCTCGACGTGATGAGCACGCGCGCCTTGCGCACCGCGCTCAACACCCTGCGCGCCGACGGCTGCTGCGTGATCATGGCCACCCACGTCATGCAGGAAGTCACCCATCTGTGCGACGACGTCATCGTCATCGCCAAAGGCCACACCGTCGCGCAGGGCTCGCCGCAGCAGCTGTGCGAGCGCACCGGCATCGCCAGCCTGGAAGACGCGTTCGTCAGCCTGGTCGGCACCGAAGAGGGAATCGCATGAAGTCGAAATGGAAGATCGTCTACCTGAAGGAGTTGCGCGAGACCGTGCGCGACAAGCGCTCGCTCGGCCTGCTACTGCTGTTCACGCTGATGTACCCGGTCATGCTCGGCATCATCCTGAACCAGTCGATCAAGCGCGCCACCAAGCCCGAGCGGGAAGGCATCGAGCTGGCCGTGATCGGCGCGCAGCAAGCGCCCAACCTGATGGCCCAGCTCAAGCAGAAGAACGTGCTGGTCAAGGAGGTCGCGCCGATGAGCGAGGAAGCGATCACCGAGCTGCTGCAGGCGCGCAAGGTGGTCGCGCTGCTGCGCCTCACCGACAAGTATGCGGAAAACTACCAGGCGATGCGCCCGGCGCGCATGGAACTGTGGTTCGATTCGGCGTCCGACAACGACAAGCGCCAGCGCGACATCGAGGACGTGATCCGCGCCTACAGTTCCAGCGTGACCGGTGCGCGGCTGCTGGCGCATGGCGTGTCGCCGGTGCTGGTGCAGCCGGTGCTGCTGCAGCGCTACGACACCGGCAGCACCGCGGCGCGTTCGGCCGGCCTGATCGGCAGCATCCTCGGCCTGCTGTTCTTCCCCGCCTTTATCTGCGGCTTGTCGGCCGCGGTCGACAGCACCGCCGGCGAACGCGAACGGCGCTCGCTCGAGGTGCTGATGTCGCAGCCGGCGCACGCGTGGGAACTGGTGGTCGGCAAGTGGATGGCCGCGGCCAGCCTGTCGCTGATCGGCGTCACCTTCGGCCTGCTGCTGGCGCACGGCATCCTGACCTGGCTGCCGCTGGAAGAAATCGGCATGTCGTGGCGTGTGACGACGGCCGACCTGGCGCGCGTGATCCTGGCGTCGATTCCGCTTTCGCTGTTCGCCGCGGCGATCCAGATCGCGGTGGCGATGAACGCCAAGTCGTTCAAGGAAGCGCAGAGCACGCTCAGCTTCCTGATGCTGCTGCCGCTGCTGCCCGGCGTGGTGGTGTCGATGATGGAGCTGAAGACGGCGCTGTGGATGTACCTGGTGCCGATCCTGTCGAACCAGACCTTGCTGCGCGAAATCGCCAAGGGCGAGGACATCGGCTCGCTGCCGTACGTGCTGACGTTTTTCAGCTCGCTGCTGCCGGCGCTGGCCGCGGCCGCATTCGCCAGCTGGCGCATGAAGAGCGAGGCCTACGTGCTTGGCGTGTAGACGCTACAATAATAGCCACTACACCTGGGTCTGACCCCGAGGGGTCAGACCCTTTTTTACGAGAGAGCGCGATGGAAGTGAAAGTCAGCTGGAACGGCCCGTCGGGCATGAGTTTCCGGGCCGAGACCGGCTCCGGCCACATGGTCAACATGGACGGCGCGCCCGAAGGCGGCGGCCACAACCTGGCGCCGCGGCCGATGGAGATGGTGCTACTGGGCACCGGCGGCTGCACCGCCTACGACGTCGTGCTGATCCTCAAGCGCGGCCGTGAAGACGTGCGCGGCTGCGACGTCACGCTCAAGGCCGAGCGCGCGGACGTCGATCCGAAAGTCTTCACCAGGATCCACTTCCATTTCATCGTCACGGGCAAGAACCTCAAGCCGGCAACCGTCGAGCGCGCGGTCAGCCTGTCGCACGACAAATACTGCTCGGCGTCGATCATGCTGGCCAAGATGGCCGAGATGACCCATTCCTTCGAGATCGTCGAAGCATAAACAAGGGGTCTGGTGCTGCGGCCCCGACCCATCTTCAGCGCTTAGATGTAGTAAGCGGTACTGGTCATCACCTTCGCCATCGCCGTCATCGCGGCGCGCGCCGGTCCCGGCACCTCCACCGCCCCCAGCGATTGCGCCGCCGCGCCATGCTGCGCCTCGTCCGTGCGCATCTGGGCGACGATCGCGCGCGACTTTGCGTCCTGCGCCGGCAAGTCGACCAGGTGGCTGTTCAGGTGCGCCTCGACCTGGCGCTCGGTCTCGACCACGAAGCCCAGGCTGCGCGCATCGCCCAGGTGCGCCGCCACCGCGCCCAGCGTGTAGGCGCCGGCATACCACAAGGGATTGAGCAAACTCGGCTGCGTGCCCAGCTCGCGCAAACGCTGCGCGGTCCACGCCAGGTGATCCTCTTCCTCGCGCCCGGCCTGCTCGAACTGGGTGCGCATGGCGTCGGTCTTGGCAAAGCGGGCCTGCGCGTCGTACAGTGCCTGCGCGCACACTTCGCCCACGTGGTTGACCCGCATCAGCCCCGCGCTGCGGCGCAGGTCGGCGCCTTCCAGGTTGACGTCTTCGGCGTGCGCCGCGGGATTCGGCCGGGTCGCCGTGGCCACGCCGGAAATCACGCGCAGGGCCTTGTCGAAGCCGCTGATCAGGTTGTCGAGGGGATGCAGATTCGGATTGGCGTTCATGGACGACCTTGTAAAGCTGTCAAAAACGCCATTATAGGATGCCGGGCAAGGCCGGGTCGCCCGGCTGCGCCGCCAGGTTCTGCTTTTCGATCCAGTCCAGCACCGGGCCGCCCACGTCCAGCTTGGAAATCGCCTTGGCCACGCCCAGGTTCAGCGACAGCAAAAAGCCGATGGTATCGATCGGTACCTCCGGGCAATGGGCGGCGAACGCGGCGGTAAAGCGCGCCGAGTCCACCACCGGCACCACCTTGCCGCCGCTCATGAACTGCAGCGCGCTGGCGATGCTGTGGCCTTTGCCGATCGCGTGATAGATGAAGCGGTTGTAGGCCCGGTCCACTTGCTTGAAGTCGATCGCCTCCGGACGCACCATCGCGGCCAGGTAATGCAGCCCGACCGCGGTGCGGAACCAGGCCAGGGATTCGTCGCGGTCGCGGGCGTCGCGCATGACCGCGAGAATGTTCTCTTGAATGGCAGTATCCATGCGGGCATTATCCACAATTCGGACAACTTTGGACGAGTTTTGCGGTCAAACTGACCTAGAATGAAATCAGGTTCGCCGGATTCTGTCCCGCCAACCCAAGGAGGTCGCCATGAACCGGACCCTGCCCCTCAATCCGCGTCGCCAGTTCCTCGGCGTGGCCACCAGCGCGATGGCCAGCCTCGGCCTGGTCGCCACCGCCATTCCTTTCGTCAAGAGCATGAGCCCCAGCGAGCGAGCGCGCGCCGCCGGCGGACCGGTCGAGGTGGACCTCGCCACTGTCGCGCCGGGTACGCTGACCACGGTCGAGTGGCGCGGCCGGCCGGTCTGGATCCTGCACCGCACACCCGCGATGGTGGCGCAGCTGGGCAAGCACGACGGCGACCTGGCCGACCCGAAGTCGGACGAAAACCAGCAGCCCTTCTACGCCCACAACGCCACCCGCTCGGTGCGCCCGGAGTTTTTCGTCGCCACCGCGGTGTGCACCCACCTTGGCTGCATCCCGGGCTTCCGGCCCGACGTCGCGCCGGCCGACCTGGGACCGGACTGGCCCGGCGGCTTCTATTGCCCCTGCCATGGCTCGCGCTTCGACCTGGCCGGGCGTGTCTACCGCAACGTGCCGGCGCCGCGCAACCTCGAAGTGCCGCCGTACAGCTTCGTCGGCAACACCCTGCACATCGGCGTCGAGCCGAATACGGCGAATACCTGACCTCGTCACGCGGCGGCGACCAACCCGGGGCCGGCAGCACCTCCCCTGCTCCACTGATTGCGCACTCTGGGCGCCCCAAAGCGCCGACTGTCGCAAGAGCACGCCCTGCGCGCCATAAATTTTATACAATGCAATTATCGAGAAGCTCGTCAGTTCGGTTGGCAGGGCTTCGCACGGAATCAGGCCCAGGAGTCAACGCATGGAATTACGCATCCGCAATTTGTCCAAGACCTACGCCAATGGCGTGGTTGCCCTGGACAAGGTCACCCTCACCATCCCGGCGGGGATGTTCGGCTTGCTCGGCCCGAACGGCGCCGGCAAGTCGACCTTGATGCGGACCCTGGCCACCTTGCAGGAATGCGATTCCGGCTCGGTGTTCTTCGGCGACCTCGACGTACTCGACGAAAAGGATGAGATCCGCCGCCTGCTCGGCTATCTACCGCAGGACTTCGGCGTCTACCCGAAAGTGACCGCTTACGAACTGCTCGACCATTTCGCAGTCCTGAAGGGCCTGTCGAACAAGGCGCGCCGGCGCGAAGTGGTCGATGGACTATTGCAGCAGACCAATCTTTTCGAAGTCCGCCACCAGCGCCTCGGCGGCTTTTCCGGCGGCATGCGCCAGAGGTTCGGGATCGCCCAGGCGTTATTGGGCGATCCCCGGCTCATCATCGTCGATGAGCCGACCGCCGGCCTCGACCCGCAGGAGCGGGTGCGGTTCCACAACCTGCTGTCCGACATCGGCGACGACAAGACCGTGCTGCTGTCGACCCACATCGTGTCCGACGTCGCCGACCTGTGCGCCAACATGGCGATCATCAACAAGGGCCACGTGCTGCTGTGCGGCGAGCCGCAAAAGCTGATCGCCGACATCGACGGCAAGATCTGGAGCCGCTTCGTCGCCAAGCACGAGCTGGCCGCGTTCCAGCAGCAGTACGCCGTGATCTCGTCGCGCCTGCTGACCGGCCGCACCCTGATCCACGCCTACGCCGAGAGCGACCCGGGCAACGGTTTCGAGCCGGCGCGCGCCGACCTCGACGACGTCTACTTTGCCACCATCGCCGGGCGCCACGTGGCCGCCAGCAACTGCTAAGGCCGATCATGCTGGCAATTGCGTTTTTCGAGGCCAGGCAGCGGCTCAAGTTGCTCTCGACCTGGGTGTATTTCGCCATGTTCCTGGCGCTGGCGATGCTGTGGATGGCCGCCGCCGGCGGCGTGTTCAAGGAAGCCGTGATCAGCTTCGGCGGCAAGGTCTTCATCAACGCGCCCCGTTCGATCGACCTGACCTGCGCCGTCCTCGGCAGCCTGGGCGTGATCGTCGTCGCGGCGATGATGGGCCGCTCGGTGCAACAGGACTTCGAGTACGACATGCACCACTTCTTCTTCAGCGCGCCGATCGGCAAGCACGCCTACGTGTTCGGCCGCTTCCTCGGCGCCTACCTGACACTCGCGGTGGTGTTTTCCAGCATCGTGCTGGGCGCCTGGCTGGGCACTTTCCTCCCCGGCATCGAGCCGGAGCGGCTGGGCCCGGCCTCGCTGTCGCTGTACCTGCGCCCTTATTTCCTGACCCTGCTGCCCAACCTGTTCATCTTCGGCGCCCTGTTCTTCGTGCTCGCCGCGCTGACCCGGCGCATGCTGCCGGTCTACGTCGCCGGCGTGGTGATGATGATCGGCTACATCGTCGCACCCTCGCTGGCGCGCGACCTCGACTACAAGACCCTGGCCGCGCTGATCGACCCGTTCGGCACCACCTCGCTGATCCGCATGACCGAGTATTGGACCATCGCCGAGAAGAACGCGCGCGCGATTCCGTTCGACGGCGTCTACCTGATCAACCGCCTGATCTGGTCGGGCTTCGCGCTGGCCGTGCTGCTGCTTGGCTACTGGCGCTTCCACTTCGTCAGCACGGTCGACAGCCGCGCCGCCCACCGGCCCGAGGGCGAAGCGGCGCCGCGCCTGTCCGGCGCCGCCGTCGCCACCCGCGAGCAGCCCGACTTCGCCGGCCGCAGCCTGGCCGCTCTGTTGCTGCAGTCGGCCTGGCTGAACCTGCGCGAGTCGGTCAAGAACGTCTACTTCCTGGCCATCGCGCTGGCCGGCATCCTGCTGCTGTTCGCCAGCTCGCTCGGCCTCGGCTCGATCTACGGCACCAACACCTACCCCGTCACCTACCAGGTGCTGGAAATGATCGGCGAAGCCTACACGCTGGTCATGCTGGTGATCACCACCTTCTTCGCCGGCGAGCTGATCTGGCGCGAGCGCGAGGCGCGCGTCGCCCAGATGCTCGACGCGATGCCGGTGCCGAGCTGGCTGCCGCTGCTGGGCAAGACCCTCAGCCTGGTCGCGCTGCAGGCGCTGATGCTGCTCATCGCCATGGTGTGCGGCATGCTGATCCAGCTGTTCAAGGGCTACTTCGCGCTCGAGCCGGGCCTGTATTTCCAGGCGCTGTTCCTGATCAAGCTGCCGCAGTACGCACTGGTTGCGGTGCTGGCGATCGCGCTGCAGGTGCTGATCGATCAAAAGTACCTGGCGTTCTTCGCGATGATCCTGTACTACGCCGCGACCTTGACGGCCAGCTCGTTCGGCCTCGACCATCCGTTGCTGCTGTACGGCACCTCGCCCGACTTCATCTACTCTGCCATGAACGGCTGGGGCCACTACCTGCTGCGCGAACGCTGGTTCGAGCTGTACTGGGGCGGCGCCGCGCTGATGCTGCTGGTGCTGTCGGTGGTGTTCTGGCCGCGCGGCTACAACGCCGAAATGGGCAGCCGCCTGCAACTGGCGCGCCGCAACCTGACCGTGCCGGTGCTGGCGATGTTCTGCGCGGGGCTGGCGATTTTCGTCGGCGCCGGCGCGCTGCTGTACTACAACCTGCAGGTCGCCAACGACTTCCAGACCGCCTGGCGCAAGGACCAGTCGCGCGCCGAGTACGAGCAGCGCTACAAGCAGTTCGCCGCGGCGCCGCAGCCGCGCATCGTCGACGTCAAACTGCAGGTCGACATCGTGCCCGAACAGCGCACCCTGCGCGTGCGCGGCTACTACCAGCTGGAAAACCGCAGCGGCGCGCCGATCGCCGAAATCTTCGTCCACCAGGCACGCACCAGCAAGCTGGCGATGCACTTCTCGCCCGGCGCGCGCCTGCTGCTGGCCGACAAAGAGCGCGGCTTCTACGCCTGGCGCCTGGCCGCCCCGCTCGAGCCCGGCGCCAGGATGGCGCTCGAATTCGACCTGACCGACGCGCCGCAAGGCATCCTCGGCCTCGGCATGGACACGCCCGTGGTCGGCAACGGCACTTTCTTCGGCAACGACGCGCTGCCGCGCATCGGCTACCAGCCGAACGCCGAGCTGACGGACGAGCGCGACCGCAAGCGCCACGGCCTGGCGCCGCGCGCGCCGATGAAGGCGGCGGCCGATCCGCAAGGGGCCGCCAACAGCTACCTGGCCAACGACGCCGACTGGATCAATTTCGACGCCATCGTCAGCACCAGCCCGGACCAGATGGCGATCGCGCCCGGCACCCTCGAGCGCGAATGGATCAGCCAGGGCCGCCGCTATTTCCACTACAGGATGGACAAGCCGATCCTCAATTTCTACGCCTTCCAGTCGGCGAAGTACGAGGTGCGCCACGAGCGCTGGCAGGACGTGACGATCGACCTGTACTACCATCCGGGCCACGATTTCAACCTCGACCGCATCATCAAGGGCGCCCGCGCCGCGCTCGATTACAACACGGCCAGCTTCAGCCCCTACCAGTACAAGCTGCTGCGCATCGTCGAGTTCCCGCGCTACCAGATGTTCGCCCAGTCCTACCCGAACACGATCCCGTTTTCGGAAGCGGTCGGCTTCATCGCCAAGGTCGACGACAAGAACCCGAAGGACATCGACTATCCGCTGTACGTGACGGCGCATGAAGTGGCGCACCAGTGGTGGGGCCACCAGCTGATCGGCGCCGAGACCCGCGGCGGCACGGTGCTGTCCGAAACGCTGGCCGAATATTCGGCGCTGATGGTGATGAAGAAGACCGTCGGGCCGGCCAAGATGCGGCGCTTCCTGCGCTACAACCTCGACCGCTACCTGATGGGGCGCGCGGGGGAGAACCGGCGCGAGTTGCCGCTGGCCCAGAACGAGAACCAGAAATACATCCATTACCGCAAGGGGGGCCTGGCGATGTACCTGCTGCAGGACCTGGTCGGCGAAGAAAAAGTCAACAGTGCGCTGCATGAAATGCTTGTGCGGTACGCTTTCCATGCGGCGCCGTATCCGAACGTCACCGCACTGACGGCGGAATTGCGGCGCGTCACCCCTCCGGAGCTGGCTTACCTGGTCGACGACCTGTTCTACGGCATCGTGTTGTATGAAAACCGCGCCACCCAAGCCAGCGCCGTGCGGCGCGCCGACGGCAGCTACGTCGTCACCCTGACGGCCAGCGCGGCCAAGGTCAGGGCGGGCGAACTGGGCGACGAGCAGGACATGCCGCTGAAGGACATGGTCGAGTTCGGCGTGGACGACAAGGACGGTAACCCGTTGCTGCGCGAACGGCGCCTGGTGGACCGCAAGGAAGTGACGGTCACGATGGTGGTGGCCAGCCGTCCGGGCAAGGCTGGAATCGATCCCGACAATAAATTAATCGACAAGAAGCCTTCGGATAACCTGATTGATGTGGAAATGCGTTAGACTTAGGAAATAATTCAAATAATCACGCTTTTGGGAGTTGCCACTATGTCCACCCTTGTCGCCGAGATTGCCGGAAAACTGAAGCTGTTGACCAGCGCCGAGAAAAACGACCTGTTGCGTTTGCTGTTGCTCGACATCGACGGCGCGGTGGACCAGGATGCCGACGAGGCATGGCGCAACGAGATCGTCAGCCGGGTCAAGGCGATCCGCAATGGCGAAGCGGCGATCAAGGCCCTGCAGGAAGAGTGGCACGAGTAATCGTCGTCCGCGCATAAAAAAACCGCGTCCCTTCGCAGGCACGCGGTTTTTTCATTTGGGGATCAGCGCCGCAGCCCAAGGGCTCGGGTCAGGTCCGGCGGACCTGACCCCGCGCCGGCTTATTCCTTCGGCGCAGCCTTCTTGGCCGCAGCTTTCTTGGCCGCAGGTTTCTTCGCCGCAGCTTTCTTGACCGCCGGCTTCTTCGCCGCCGCCTTCTTCGCCGCCGGCTTGACCGCCGCCTCTTCCCCGCCCTGGTCCGCTACCGGCTTCGCCTTGCCTTTTGCCGGCGCTTTTTCCTTGCGCGGCTCGAACTCGAAGCTGATCTTGCCGTCCTTGCCCTTGACCAGGAAGGCCTTGAACGGCCGGCGCGTGCGCTGCGACACGAAGCCCGGCATCAGGTCGGTCTTGCCGTCGTTGAGCAGCTTGGCCATCTGCTCGGGCAGTATCTCCTGCTGCAGGATGATGCGGCCGCTGCGGAAATCGCAGGTCTTCGGCTTGGCCACGCTGTGCTCGCACACATACGCCAGGCCCATCTCGTAGACGCCCGCGTTGCATTTCGGGCACGGTCCGAGCGGCGTCTGGCCGGTGAAGTCGACGCCCTCGCCGTTCTCGCCTTCCTCGTCGTTCTGGCCGAAGTCGAACTCCAGCTTGAAATTGTTGATGTCCTCGTCGCGCACGATGCGCAGGATCGCCGCGAACGGCCGTCCCATCTTCGAGCGGAAACCCTGCATCGGACCGATCGTGCGGTTCTTCAGCAATTCCTCGACTTCGGCGATCTCGAACTGCCGGCTGCCCGGCGTCTTGCTCATGTTGAAGTCGCACTTGGTGCAGGCGAAACGACGGTAGTTTTCCTTGACCACGCCGCCGCAGTTCGGGCACGGCGTCGTCAGGGTCGCGTAGTCGCCCGGGATGGTGTCGTTGTTGTATTCCTTGGCGCGCTTGACGATGATCTGGGTCATCTTCTCGATCTCGAGCATGAACTGCTCGCGCGAGATTTTGCCCTTCTCCATCTGCGACAGCTTGTATTCCCACTCGCCGGTGAGCTCGGGCGCCGTCAGCTCGTTCACGCCCAGCCCGCGCAGCAAGGTCATCAGCTGCGCCGCCTTGGCGGTCGGCATCAGCTCGCGGCCTTCGCGCAGCAGGTAGCGCTCGCCCAGCAGGCCCTCGATGATCGCCGCGCGCGTTGCCGGCGTGCCCAGGCCCTTGCCGGCCATCGCGTCGCGCAGTTCGTCGTCGTCGATCAGCTTGCCGGCGCCTTCCATGGCCGACAGCAAGGTCGCTTCCGTGTAGCGCGCGGGCGGCTTGGTGACCAGGCCGTTGGCCGTGACTTTCTCGGTATGCACCTTCTCGCCCTTGGCCACAGGCACCAGCGTGCCGGCGTTGTCCTTGTCGTCGGCGGTGGTGGTGTCCTTGCCGTAGATCGCCATCCAGCCGGCGTTGGTCATGACCTTGCCTTCGGTCTTGAACTGGTGGCCGGACACTTCGGTGTAGCGGGTCGTCACCTGGAACTCGGCGGCCGGGAAGAACACCGCCATGAAGCGGCGCGTCACCAGGTCGTACAGCTTCTGTTCCGGCTCGGACAAGTTCTTCGGCGCCACGCCGGTCGGGATGATCGCGAAGTGGTCCGAGATCTTGGTGTTGTCGAAGATGCGCTTGTTCGGCTTGACCCAGCCCTTGTCGGTGATCTGCTTGGCGAACTGGTGGTAATTGTTGTTCTCGGCCAGCGACGCCAGCGTCTCCTTGACGGTGGCGATGTAGTCTTCCGGCAGGTGGCGCGAATCGGTACGTGGGTAAGTCAGCACCTTGTGCTTTTCGTACAGCGCCTGGGCCAGGCCCAGCGTGTTCTTGGCCGAGAAACCGAAGCGGCCGTTAGCCTCGCGCTGCAGGCTGGTCAGGTCGAACAGGCCGGGCGCCATCGACGTGGTCGGCTTCGACTCTTCCGTCACATTGCCCTGGCGGCCCTTGCAGGCCATCGCGATGGTGTCGGCGGCGGCCTTGCTCCACAGGCGCTCCGGGCGCTTCTCCGGATCGTTCTCGTCCTTCTTGAACGACTGGTCGAGCCAGCGGCCTTCGTAGACGCCGGCCGCGCAGATGAACTCGGCGCGCACTTCCCAGTAGTCGCGCGCGACGAATTTCTTGATCTTCTCTTCGCGCTCGACCACGATCGACAGGGTCGGCGTCTGCACGCGGCCCACGGTGGTCAGGTAGAAGCCGCCCTCTTTCGAGTTGAACGCGGTCATCGCGCGGGTGCCGTTGATGCCGATCAGCCAGTCCGCTTCCGAGCGGCAGCGCGCGGCGTCGGCCAGCGGCAGCATCTCTTCGTCGCTGCGCAGGTTCTGGAAGCCGTCGCGAATCGCGCCGGCCGTCATCGACTGCAGCCACAGGCGCTTGACCGGCTGCTTGGCTTTTGCGTTCTGCTGGATCAGGCGGAAGATCAGTTCACCCTCGCGGCCGGCGTCGCATGCGTTGATCAGGGAAGTGACGTCCTTGCGCTTGATCAGCTTGTTGAGCACCTTCAGGCGCGCCTCGGTCTTGGCGATCGGGTTCAGCGCGAAGTACGGCGGAATCATCGGCAGGTGCGCGAAGCTCCATTTGCCGCGCTTGACGTCATGCTCTTCCGGCACCGCGATTTCCAGCAGGTGGCCGACGGCCGACGACAGCACGTACTCGTCCGACTCGAAATACTCATCGTGCTTGGTGAAGCCGCCCAGCGTCTTGGCGATATCGTTCGCGACTGAAGGCTTCTCGGCGATGATGAGGGTTTTTGTCATATGTGTTCTCGTCGTACTTATTTAGTTGATTCGGCTGGCGCATGATACATGGCTTCGCCGGGGCACTGGTTTTTTGGTCCAGATATCTTATTGGTAACCCGTAAGGTGCGGCCAATGATAAGCGGGTTGCGCGCCGGTTCGCAAGGGGGCTGTGCCGGCCCGGCTGTCCAAAACAACAGGAAATGGCGCGGCAGCGCCTAGTGCAGCAGGCGCGGGGATTGCTCGTCGTCGGAGCCGAACAGGTCGTCGAACATCAGCGCGTCCGGCTCCTTGCCCTGGCTCCACAGCAGCATCAGCACGATGATTTTCAGCTTGCCGAGGCTGACCGGCGATTCGCCCAGCGCCAGCGCGCGCTCGATGACGATCTCGCGTTGCAGGGCGCTGATCACATTGGCGCTCTCGAGGAACTGGATGAAGCCGACCGCGCCGCGGCCCAGCGTGTCGAATTCCTGGCCGACGTAGAAGCGCGTGCCGGTCGAGGCGGTGACGGCGCTGTGCTCGGCGCCGGCCATTTCGGTCAGGTCGGTCAGCCAGGACAGCGCTTCGGAGATTTCGACATCGTCGAAACCGACCGCCGACAGCTTGCGCGCCAACGCCTCCGGCTCCGGACAGGCGTCCGGGCGGTAGTAGGTTTCGTACAGGTAGACCAGGATATCGAACATGGCTCTACTCTATCAGTTAAGGCCATCGCGGCACAAGTGGCGCGCGGCGAACGGCCCTTCCCGGCGTAGTTGCCCTACAATCAGGCCGCCAGAATCGACCAAAGGACTGCATGACCCGCATTTACCGCTGCCTCGCGCTGACCGCATTGCTCTGCGCCAACGGCGCGCACGCCCTGGCGCCGGCCGGCGCCCGGCCCGTGTATGGCCGCGCCGATTGCGCCCGGATGCTGGCCGGCGCGCCGGCGGGGGCCATCGACCGCACGCCCGATGGCGCCGCCTTGCTGGCGGTGCTGCCGACGCCTCACTCGCCGCAGGTCGCGCGTACGCTCGCGGGCGCCGGCGAGGAGGTGCTGTGGTGGCTGCGGCACAATGGCAAGATCGATTTCAATTCGGTGGCGACCGCGTTCCACGAAGCCAACCACGCGCTCGACATGACCTTGTCGGCCTGCGCCGGCGAGAAGGCGACCTACGTGTTCGAGGGCCGCAGCTGGCCGACCGAGATCGTGCGCGGCACCACCCCGCCCTATCCGATCGCCGCGCCGCTGGTGCCGGCGCGCTTCAAGTCCGGGCAGCCGGGCCGCTACCAGACCTACATGGTGCAGACGCCGGCGGCCGCCGGCAACGACTTCACCACCCTGCTCGACGAGCTGAACGCCTACGTCGGCGCGGCGCAGCTGGAGCAGGCCCTGGCGGCAACGCCGCTGTATGCGCGCTTTCGGGCCGAAGGCGTCGTCAAGCTCGACGGCAGCGTGGGTGGCAGCGCCGACATGATGCTGTACGTGCTGTGCTACCTGAAAGCGGTGCGCGCGCAGCATCCGAGCGCGTATGCACACTTGCGCGACAGCCCGCTCGCGCTGGCGCACCTGCAGCGGCTGTGGAGCGCCGGCGAACGCGCAATCATGGCGGCGGCGCCGCACAGCGCGGCGCGCGGCGGGCTGATCGAGTTTCCCCAGCCTGCGCTCGACAGCATTTATTCGAACGAGTTCATCGGCGAGCTCGATCGCCTCGGCATCCGCCACGAGCGCGAGATCAAACAGTAGCAATCAGCGCACCAGGCGCTGCACCAGGCCGCCCGGCAGCCTTTCGACCTTTCCCGCCAGCTCCAGCTCGAGCAGCACCAGGCTCAGCTCCGCCGGCGCCAACCCGGCCCGCCGCGCCAGCTCGTCCTGCCCGACCGGATCGTGGCCCAGCGCGGCCAGCAAGGGATGGCCGTCCAGCGCGGGCGCGGGCGCCGCCGCAACCAGCACCTGGCGCAATTCGCCCAGCACATCGGCCGCCGTTTCAACCAGCTTGGCCCCTTCCTTGATCAGCTGATGGCAGCCCTTGGCCAGCGACGCGTGGATCGAACCGGGAATGGCGAACACGTCGCGCCCCTGCTCGATCGCCAGGTGCGCCGTGATCAGCGAGCCGGACTGCGCGGCCGCTTCCACCACCAGCACGCCCTCGGACAGCCCGCTGAGGATGCGGTTGCGGCGCGGGAAGTGATGCGGCAGCGGCGGCGTGCCCGGCGCATGCTCGCTGACCACGCAGCCCTCTTCGGCGATGCGCTGCCACAGGGCGCGGTTGCGCGCCGGGTAGGCGATGTCGGGCCCGGTGCCGATCACCGCGACGGTGGAGCTGGCGCCGTGCAGCCCGCCGGTGTGGGCGGCCGCGTCGATGCCCAGCGCCAGCCCCGACACGATGGTCAGCCCGGCGCAGCTGAGGGCCGCTGCGAACACCTCGGCGTTGGCAACGCCCTGCCGGGAGGCGTTGCGGCTGCCGACGATCGCCAGCGCGGGCGCCGCCAGCAGGTCGACGCGGCCGGCCGCGAACAGCAGCGGCGGCGGATCGGGGATCTGCAGCAGCAAGGCCGGATAATCCGGGTCGGTCAGGGTAATCAGATGATGGCCGGGGCGGCCCAGCCAGTCGCGGGCGCGCTCGACCTGGCGATGGTGCTCGGCGGACGGGGCCGGCCACTTGCGCGGCGCGCCGTCGAGGATGGCTTGCGGGGAGCCGAACTCGGCGATGAGAGAGCGGATCGTCGCCGCCCCGACGCCCGGGGTCTGTTCCAGGCGCATCCAGGCGGCCAGTGCGGCCGCATCGATCGGGGGGCGAAGGTCCGTGTCCTGCACGGCGGTTTTACTCCGGTGATCTTGCCACGTCGCCGACTTCCACCGGCTGCGTCGTTTGCATGATCAGGCCGTAGGAAACGTGCTTGAACACGCGGAAGATGAACAGTGTCCCGACCTGCTCGTCGGGCAGCTTGATCATCGTCTTGCCCATGCCGAACAGGCCCTTGTTGCCGCCCGGGTCGGCGATGGTCTTCCCAAAATGGTACAGCTGCAGCACGGCGCCGACATCGAGTCCGTCAAGCGAACCGCGATTGATGCTGACCACCTGGTTCTGGCCGGCGTAGGTCACGCCCGAGTAGATGCCCAGCACGCGCGCGCCGATCTGGCGCTCCGGCTGGTGCGGCACGTAGTTGCGGATCGGCGTGGGCGGCGCCGGCAGCAGGCGGTCGCCCACGCCCATTTCCTGTTTCGAGCTCGACACTGTGAAGGTGTGCACGTCGACGCCCGGCTTCGCTTCGGCGCGCAGCGCGGCGGTGCCGAGGTACACCGCTTCGTAGGCCAGCACGCGGCCGCTGTCCGGGTCGCGCAGCGGCGTGCCCGGGCGGAACACCTGGAACGAGGTGCCGCCCTTCAGCGCGCCGCGCACGTAAATCTTGTCGTCCTTGCCGATGTAAACGTGGCCCTCTTCGGCCGCGGCGATGCGCGGCGCCGTCTCCAGCTCGTTGGTCTCGACGATCAGCGGCATCGACAGGAAGGGCTCGATCAGGCCGGACGCGATCGACTGCACCGCGTCGATGCCCAGGCCTTCGGTGCGGATCTGCGGCGACAGGCGCGTGGTGCCGGCGATGCCGTCGGCGTCGCCGGAGCCCGGCTTGTTGAGCGTCAGGCGCCCGGTCTTGCGGTCGAAGTAAACGATCTGGCCCGGATAGATCCAGTGCGGATTGCGGATCTCGTCGCGGTTCATGCCCCACACCTGCGGCCAGCACCACGGATGCTCGAGGAATTTGCCCGAAATGTCCCACAGCGTATCGCCGCGCACCACCAGGTGCTGGTCCGGGGCATTCGGACGGAACTCACATGTGGCGGCTTGAACCGGGCTCGCCGCAGCGCACGCAAATAGCGCGGCGCAAGCGATGCGCGTGCCGACTGTGATAAAATTTTTCATTAAGTTGTCCGTAAAATGCGGCATGAAAACGGCATTGCTGGCTGCGCCTGGCGCCCGCCATCAAGGCATGGGCATCGGCAAACGCCGGCCCCTTGCATCCCGCAGACGGATGAAAAGGTTGCCCTACTGGATCAAATTCTGCACATAAATCCTTGAACTAGCAAGATAAACCACGCTCGGCCCTGTGGCCGATCTGTTGCGTTTTTGTTGATTTAGGGCATTAAATTTGTGTGGCGCAGTCAAACCCTTATTCAATTACTACCGAGTTGTCCGACCTATGGCCTTACTGAACATCCTGCGCTATCCCGATCCCCGCCTGCACAAGGTGGCCAAGCCGGTGACCGAATTCGGCGATCGCCTGAGCAAACTGGTGACCGACATGGCCGAGACCATGTACGACGCGCCCGGCGTCGGACTGGCCGCCAGCCAGGTCGACGTGCACGAGCAGCTGGTGCTGGTCGACATCTCCGAGACCAAGGACGACCTGAAGGTGTTCGTCAATCCCGAGATCACCTGGGCCAGCGAGGAAAAGCAGGTCTACGACGAAGGCTGCCTGTCGGTGCCCGGCATCTACGACGGCGTCGAGCGGCCGGCGCGCGTCAAGGTGCGCGCCCTCGACCAGCACGGCAAGGAATTCGAGCTCGAGGCCGACGGCCTGATGGCGGTCTGCATCCAGCACGAGATGGACCACCTGCTGGGCAAGGTGTTCGTCGAATACCTGTCGCCGCTCAAGCGCAACCGCATCAAGTCCAAGATGGTCAAGGAAGTGCGCGGCCTCGAACGCGAGGCCGCGCTCAAGGCCGCCGGCCGCCGTTACTGACCGGCCCGGCCCCCCCCCGATGAAAATCGTCTTCGCCGGCACGCCGGAGTTCGCCGCGCAGGCGCTGGCCAAACTGCACGCGGCCGGCTTCGAGATCCCGCTGGTGCTGACCCAGCCCGACCGCCCCGCCGGCCGCGGCCTGCAATTGCACGCCTCCGCCGTCAAGCAGTTCGCGCTGGCGCACGGCATCGAAGTGCTTCAGCCGCTGTCGCTGCGCCAGGACAGCGCCGACCCGCAGCGCGCCGAGGAAGCGCGCGCCGCCCACGCGCGCCTGCTGGCGACCGATTACGACGTGATGGTGGTGGCGGCCTACGGCCTGATCCTGCCGCGCAGCACGCTCGACATCAGACCCTGTATCAACATCCATGGCTCGCTGCTGCCGCGCTGGCGCGGCGCCGCGCCGATCCACCGCGCGATCGAAGCGGGCGATCTTGAGACGGGGGTGACGATCATGCAGATGGAAGAAGGCCTGGACACCGGCCCGATGCTGGCGATCGAGCGCGTCGCGATCCAGGCTGCCGACACCACCGCCAGCCTGCACGATACGCTGGCCGCGCTGGGCGCCGACATGATCGTCGCCGCCTTGCGCAAAATGGAACAGGGGCCGCTCGAAGCGGTGCCGCAGCCGGCGGCCGGCGTGACCTACGCGGCCAAGATCGGCAAGGAAGAAGCGCGCCTCGATTTCAATTTGTCGGCGCAGGAACTGGGGCGCAAGATCCGCGCCTTCAACCCGTTCCCGGGCGCGCAGGCGCTGGTGCACGGCGTGACCATCAAGATCTGGGGCGCGGAAGTATTGGATGCCGACAGCCGCGCGCTGCCGGGCCAGGTGCTGGCGGCCGACGCCACGCACGGCATCGTGGTGGCCTGCAAGAGCGGCACCTTGCGCCTGACCGAACTGCAAAAGCCTGGCGGCAAGCGCCTGCCGGCCGCCGAATTCCTCAAAGGGTTTCCCTTGGCGGAACTCTGTTTCGACTAGCGAAACAGTCCCTCTTTACTTAATTGACCTGCGCTGTGGCCTCATCGCGATGATCGGCCATGTACTGCCGCAGGATCTGGTTGATCCGCGTCTGGTACCCCGGCCCCGCACCCTTGAACCAGTCCAGCATGTCGGTGTCGAGGCGGATCGTGACGATCTGCTTGAGCGCCACCACGTTGTTTTTCGGCGCGGCCGAGCGCGACTCGAGGGCTGAAGTGGGTGCTTCCCAATCCTGTGCAAATTCTTTGTTCATGTTGCCTTCCGATACGAAATCAATAAGAGGGGGCGGCACTGCGGCCAACCCGTTCAATGATTTTGTTACCAGCTTGTATCGGAAAGATTGCTAACCAATCGGTAATTGTATCGTTATGTAACAATCGCCCTGTAGATACAGAACGATACATACACAGGTCAACGAAACCGGTATCCGGCCGCGCAAAGGCAGGAAGAGGCCGCGGGAAAACCAAAATGGATTGATGCCGTATAATTTTATGGCACTGCGCTCCTCTCCTCCCCATCGAAAGCCCAAGCATGATCATTGCCACCAACGCCGCCGTTTCGCAGACCGACACCCAGCTGCGCGAGATTCTCGCACGGCGGATCATGATCCTCGACGGCGCGATGGGCACGATCATCCAGCAGTACAAACTGGGCGAGGCGGAGTACCGCGGCGAGCGCTTCGCCGACTTCGCGGCGCCTGTCGGCAGCGGTGCGCGCGAGCTGTTCGTCAAGGGGAACAACGAGCTGCTGACGCTGACGCAGCCGCACATCATCCAGGAGATCCACGAGCGCTACCTCGCTGCCGGCGCCGACCTGATCGAGACCAACACCTTCGGCGCCACCAGCATCGCCCAGGACGACTATCACATGGGCCACCTCGCCTACGAGATGAACGTCGCCGCCGCCAGGCTGGCGCGCGCCGCCTGCGACAAATACAGCAGCGCCGACAAGCCACGCTTCGTCGCCGGCGCGCTCGGGCCGACGCCGAAGACCGCGTCGATTTCGCCCGACGTCAACGACCCGGCCGCGCGCAACGTCACCTTCGACCAGCTGGTCGCGGCCTACCACGAGCAGGTGCGCGGCCTGGTCGACGGCGGCGCCGACGTGCTGCTGGTCGAGACCATCTTCGACACCCTCAACTGCAAGGCCGCGCTGTTCGCGATCGACCTGTATTACGAACAGCACCCGGCAATGGCGCGCCTGCCGCTGATGATCTCCGGGACCGTTACCGACGCCTCCGGCCGCATCCTGTCCGGCCAGACCGTGCCGGCCTTCTGGAACTCGGTGCGCCACGCCAAGCCGCTGACGATCGGCCTCAATTGCGCCCTCGGCGCGGCGCTGATGCGCCCTTATGCCGAGGAGTTGTCGCAGATCGCCGACACCTTCGTCTGCATCTACCCGAACGCCGGCCTGCCCAACCCGATGAGCGACACCGGCTTCGACGAACTGCCGGCCGACACCTCGTCGCTGCTGCGCGAATTCGCCGACGCCGGCTTCATCAACATCGCCGGCGGCTGCTGCGGCACCACGCCGGAGCACATCGCCGCGATCGCCGGCATGCTGGCCGCGACCAAGCCGCGCGAAGTGCCGGTGGCGCCGGTCGCGCTGCGCCTGTCCGGCCTCGAGCCGTTCACGGTCGACGCCGATTCGCTGTTCGTCAACATCGGCGAGCGCACCAACGTCACCGGCTCGAAAGCGTTCGCGCGCATGATCCTCAACGAGCAGTTCGACGAGGCGCTGTCGGTCGCGCGCCAGCAGGTGGAAAACGGCGCGCAGGTCATCGACATCAACATGGACGAGGCGATGCTCGACTCGGTCGCCGCGATGACGCGCTTCCTCAACCTGATCGCGTCCGAGCCGGACATCTCGCGCGTGCCGATCATGATCGACTCGTCGAAGTGGTCGGTGATCGAGGCGGGCCTCAAGTGCGTGCAGGGCAAGGCCATCGTCAACTCGATCTCGATGAAGGAAGGCGAGGAAGAATTCATCCGCCAGGCCCGCCTGTGCCGCCGCTACGGCGCCGCCGTCATCGTCATGGCTTTCGACGAGCAGGGCCAGGCCGACACCTTCGAGCGCAAGACCGAAATCTGCAAGCGCGCCTACGACGTGCTGACGCAGCAGGTCGGCTTCCCGCCCGAAGACATCATCTTCGACCCGAACATCTTCGCCATCGCCACCGGCATCGAAGAGCACAACAACTACGCGGTGGACTTCATCAATGCCACGCGCTGGATCAAGCAGAACCTGCCGCACGCGCACGTGTCGGGCGGCGTGTCGAACGTGTCGTTCTCGTTCCGCGGCAACGACCCGGCGCGCGAAGCGATCCACACCGTGTTCCTGTACCACGCGATCAAGGCCGGCATGACAATGGGTATCGTCAACGCCGGCATGATGGGCGTCTACGACGACATCCCGGCCGAACTGCGCGAGCGCACCGAGGACGTGGTGCTGAACCGCCGCGACGACGCCACCGAGCGCATGATCGAGATCGCCGGCACGCTCAAGGCCGGCGACAAGCAGGACGCGCAGAACCTGGCCTGGCGCGAGGGCACGGTGCAGCAGCGCCTGTCGCACGCGCTGGTGCACGGCATCACGCAGTGGATCGTCGAGGACACCGAGGAAGCGCGCCAGGAATTGCTGGCGTCGGGCGGGCGCCCGATCCACGTGATCGAAGGCCCGCTGATGGACGGCATGAACGTCGTCGGCGACCTGTTCGGCCAAGGGAAGATGTTCCTGCCGCAGGTGGTCAAGTCGGCGCGCGTGATGAAGCAGGCCGTGGCCCACCTGATCCCGTTCATCGAAGAAGAGAAGAAGCTCGAAGAGCAGCGCACCGGGATCGTCGCCAAGCCGAAGGGCAAGATCGTCATCGCCACCGTCAAGGGCGACGTCCACGACATCGGCAAGAACATCGTTTCGGTGGTCCTGCAATGCAATAACTTCGAAGTGGTGAACATGGGCGTGATGGTGCCCTGCTCCGAGATCCTGGCGCGCGCCAAGGTGGAGAACGCGGACATGGTCGGCCTGTCCGGCCTGATCACGCCGTCGCTCGAAGAGATGGCGCACGTGGCCAAAGAGATGCAGCGCGACCCGCATTTCCGCATGCTGAAAATTCCGCTGCTGATCGGCGGCGCCACCACCAGCCGCGCGCACACCGCGGTGAAGATCGCGCACAACTACGAGGGCCCGGTGGTGTACGTGCCTGACGCGTCGCGCTCGGTGTCGGTGGCGCAGGCGCTGCTGACGCCCGAAACGCGCGAGCAGTACATCGACGACATCGCGCAGGACTACGTGCGCATCCGCGAGCAGCACGCCAACAAGAAAGCGCTGCCGATCCTGCCGCTTGCCGAGGCGCGCGCCAACAAGGCCAGGCTGCCGTTCGCGCCGGTCAAGCCGAAGTTCATCGGCCGCCGCGTGATCAAGAACGTCGACCTGGCCGTGCTGGCGCGCTACATCGACTGGGGCCCGTTCTTCCAGACCTGGGACCTGGCCGGCCCGTATCCGGCGATCCTGACCGACCCGGTCGTCGGCGAGGCGGCGTCCAAGGTGTTCGAGGAAGGCCAGGAGCTGCTCAAGAAGATTATCGAAGGACGCTGGCTGACGGCGAACGGCGTCATCTCGCTGCTGCCGGCGAACAGCGTCAACGACGACGACATCGAGGTCTACACCGACGAATCGCGCAGCGACGTCGCGCTGACCTGGTACGGCCTGCGCCAGCAGGGCGTCAAGCCGAAGGTCGACGGCGTGCAGCGGCCGAACCAGTGCCTGTCCGACTTCATCGCGCCCAAGGACTCGGGCGTGCAGGACTACATCGGCATGTTCGCCGTGACGGCCGGGCTGGGAATCGAGAAGCACGAGAAGCGCTTCGAGGACGCGCACGACGACTACTCGTCGATCATGCTCAAGTCGCTGGCCGACCGCCTCGCGGAAGCGTTCGCCGAATACCTGCACGAGCGCGTGCGCACCGACCTGTGGGGCTATGCGACGGGCGAAGACCTGAGTAACGAAGCGCTGATCGGCGAAGCGTATTCCGGCATCCGTCCGGCGCCAGGCTACCCGGCGTGCCCGGAGCACACGGTCAAGGCCGATATGTGGAAGGTGCTGCAGCCGGAGGAAATCGGCATGACGCTGACCGAGTCGTACGCGATGTCGCCGGGGGCCGCGGTGTCCGGCTTCTACCTCGCGCACCCGGACTCGAAGTACTTCGTGGTCGGCAAGATCGGCGCCGACCAGTTGGCCGACATGTCGGCGCGGCGCGGCGTCGACGTATCGCAGATGGAAAGCTGGCTCGCGCCCAACCTGTAAGCAGGTGCGGGGTCAGGTCCGGCGGACCTGACCCCATACTCAATGCTGGTCGCGCCGGAATTTGGTCAGCGCCAGCGCCGCGAACAACAGCGCGAATCCCAGCTCCGCCGCCATCGCCATGCCGGCCGCGTCCATCCCCAACCCGCGCCACGTCATCGCGTCCAGTCCGTCGATCGCCCAGCGCGTCGGCACCGCCACCGTGATCTTCTGAACCCAGTCCGGGAACATGAACGAAGGCACCCAGGCACCGCCCAGCATCACCATGATCAGCGTCGCAAACACTGCGATGCCGCGCGCCGCTTCCGGTGTCTTGCCGAACGCCGCGATCAGCAGCCCGAAGCTGGCCGTCAGCATGCCGAAGCAGACCGCGACGCCAAGGAAGCCGGCCAGGTTGGCGATGTGGACGCCGAACACCGCGACCGCGAAGCCGAACATCACGCACAGCAGCACCACCGAGATGATCGCCGCCGACGCGGCGCGCGCCAGCAGCACCGTGGTCAGGGTCACCGGCGCGGCCAGCAGCCGGCTCCAGATGCCGCTGCGGCGCGCCAGCAATATCTCGATCCCCATGTTCACGCCCATGAACAGGATGAACTGCACGCCCATGCCGGCGAACGAATGCGCGTAGCCGTTGTAGCCTTCCTTCACCCGGCCCGACGTGACCTGCTGGTCGCTCGTCGTGAACGGCATCGACAGCCCTCCCCCGGATGCCCCGCCCGTCTTCCGCACTTCCGGGCGCGCCTGGAATTTCTTCAGGCTGCCGAGAAAATCCTTGAGCGCCGGATCGGACGAATCGTTCTGCTCCAGCTGCGCGATGCTCTTGTCGGTGAATGCCTTGCCGCTCTGCCCGCCGAACATCTCGGCGCTCACCACCTGCATCACCTGCTGCGTCAGCAGGCCCTTGACCATCGCCAGCACCGCTTGCTGCGACGGGTCGTACAGCACGTCGATGCGCGGCTTCTCGCCGGAGCCGAACAGCGCCGCGCCGGCCGCTTCGCCGAAGCCCGCGGGGATGATGATCGCCGCCTTCTGCTTGCCCTTGCCGACCGCTTCGCGCGCCGCAGCCGCGTCCATGTCGGTGATGTGCAGCGCGGTGTCGGCCCGCAGCGCCGCGGCGACCTTGGCGCCAACTTCGCCGCTGTCCTGCTGGACCAGAGCGACGTCGATGGCGCCGCCCTTGGCCGGGCCGGAGCCGCCGAACAGGTAGCCGAAGAAGGTCGCGATCAGGATCGGCAACACCAGGTTGACCAGCAGCGCGCGCCGGTCGGACAGGAACAGGATCAGGTCTTTGCGTACGAGTGCGAGGAATGCGGTCATGTCAGTCGCGCAGCGAGCGCCCGGTCAGGTTGAGGAAAATGTCTTCGAGCTTGGTCTGCGCGGTGGCGAAGTGCAGCGGGCGCACGCCCTGGCGTTCCAGGTAGCCCATCACCGGCAGCGCGGAATCGGTCGACGCCAGCATGATGTCGAGCCGCCCTCCTTCGCTGCTCGCCGACGTCACGCCGTGCATCGCGCGCACGCCATCGAGCAGGATCTGCGGCGCCGCCTCGTGCAGTTCGATGCGCAGCGCGGCCTGCGCCGGCAGGCGGCGGTGCAGCGCGGCCGGGCTTTCGTCGGCCAGCACCTTGCCGTGGTCGATGATGACGATGTGGTCGGCCAGCCGCTCGACTTCTTCCATGTAGTGGCTGGTGTAGATCAGCGAGCGGCCCATGCGCTTCAACTGTTCGAGCGTGTCGAAGATGGCGTTGCGGCTCTGAGGGTCGACCCCGACGGTGGGCTCGTCGAGGATCAGCAGCTGCGGGTCGTGCATCAGCGCCGCAGCGATGTTCAGGCGCCGCTTCATCCCGCCAGAGAACGTCGCGGGCTTGTCGCCGGCGCGGTCGAGCAGGTTAACCAGCGCCAGCACGTCGTCGCAGCGTTTCTTCGCGTCGGCGCCGCGGATGCCGTACAGCGCGGCGAACAGCTTGAGGTTTTCGCGCGCCGAAATATCGTCGTACAGCGCCAGGTCCTGCGGCACGAAACCGATCTTGCGCTTGGCGCCGGACTGCCCTTGCGTGACCGCCTCGCCATCGAGTTCGACGCTGCCGGCGTCGGCACGCAGCAGGCCGCAGATCATGCTGACGGTGGACGATTTTCCGGCGCCGTTCGGGCCGATCAGGCCGACCGTCTGGCCGGCCTGCACGTTGAACGAGACGTCATCGACCGCGCGCCGGGCGCCGTACGATTTGGTCAGGTGTGAAACTTTGAGAAGAACAGAAGCCATGGCGGCGATCCCCGTGTAGACAGTGACGCAAGTGTAGCGGGCGGCACGCGGCCTGGCCCATTACATTTGTCACCACTTTCAAGGGAACGTCGTACCAGCGAAGGCTCGTACGGCAGGCCTAAATAGCGTAGCGCACCACGTTGTCGCTCCACGCGTACGCGTCGACTTCGAACTGCACCAGCTCGTCGCTGGAGATGGCCAGCTGTTTGAGGGTCGGCAGCACCAGGTCGTCGCTGCCTTCCATCTGCTCGATCGACTCGGCAAGCTTGAGCAGCTCGCCGAAGAAGCCGGTGCGGTGCACCAGCGCCGCCGACACTTCGTCGACCACCGGGATCTGCGCCACGATGTCTTCCATCGTCATGCCGAACAGCGCGTCCATCAGCGACATGATGCCGACCGTGAAGGCCGCTTCGGCGACGTTGCGCTGGCTCGGGCGCAGCCGCTTGGCCAGCAGCTCGAGCAGGCGTCCGCGCGTGGTGGCCAGCATCAGCAGCGGCGAGGCGCTGTGATGGCGCTGCGCCGGGTCGGCGTACAGCATGATCTGCAGCCAGCGCTGCAACTGGCGCCGCCCCAGCACGATCAGCGCCTGGCTGACCGAGTCGATTTTCTGGCGCATGCCGACCGCCGGCGTGTTCACCAGCCGCACCAGGTTCAGCGCCAGCGTCACGTCGTTCTTGACCGCGCGTTCGATCTCGATGTTTTCGGCGTCGGACGTCACCAGCGACATCAGGTTCGTGATCGCCATTTGCGACGGCGTCAGCTTGCGTCCGCCGATCACCAGCGGCTTGGCGAAGTAGTAGCCCTGGAAGTAGTCGAAGCCCAGTTCGCGGCAGTGATCGTATTCTCCGCGCGTCTCGACCTTCTCGGCCACCAGGCGCTTGCCGTCGCGCTTCAGTTCCGGCGCGAGCCGCAGCAGTTCCGACGGCGCCATCGCGCTGGTGTCGATCTTGACGAAGTCGGCCACGGGCAGCAGGCGTTCGAAATTCGGAGTAACCGCGCCGACGTCGCCGAGCGCGAAACGGAAGCCGTGGCCCTTGAGCTGTGCCATCCGGTCCAGCAGCGCGTCGCTGGCGTCGACGCTGTCGACCACTTCCAGCACCACTTTCTCGCGCGGGAGGAACACGAAGATGTCGCTCATGATGACGTCGGCGTCGACGTTGAGGAAGCCCTGCGCGTCGCCGATCACCTTCTCGAGCCCGAGCTGGCCCGCGTGGGCGATGACGCCGGCGGTGGCCGACAGGCCGCTGGCGATGTTCGCCGCCCCGGCCGCCGATCCGCGGAACAGCAGCTCGTAGCCGAACAACGCCTGGTTGCGGTCCAGGATAGGCTGGCGCCCCAGGTAGAAGTCGCGCGCGCCGAATTCTTTCAAAGCGTGGGAAGTGCTGGCGTAGTCGGTCATCGCAGTCGTCGCAGGAACGGGAGAATGCAGGTACTTTACCTTATTCTCTTGCGTTGGTGAATTTTTGTCATCGAGCAAGCAAAGATATTCTGTGCTTTTGACAAACTTTACGGCAATGGCGCCCCATCGACGAACACTTTCAGTTCGCCGGGCCGGAATTCGGTCCAGGTTTCGTTGGTCGTCAGCGGCTCGGTGACGATGATCGCGACCCGGTCTTCCGGCGTGGTGACTTCGGAGAAATCGACGCTGACGTCTTCGTCCGACAGCTTGGCCGTGACGAACGGGTATTGGCGCACCACGTAGCACAGCCGGGTCGAGCAGTGCGCGAACAGCGCCGAGCCGTCCGACAGCATCAGGTTGAAGGCGCCGTGCGCGGCGATGCCGGCCACCAGCTCGGCCAGTGCCGCGCGCAAGGGGCCCAGCGCCGGCGCGGTGTCGCCGAAACGCGCGCGCAACTGTTGCAGCAGATAACAGAACGCCAGTTCGCTGTCGGTGTTGCCGACCGGGCGGAACGGGCCGTCGAGCGCGGGTGCGAATTCCTTCAGGTCGCCGTTGTGGGCGAACACCCAGTAGCGGCCCCACAATTCGCGCACGAACGGGTGGCAGTTTTCGAGCGCGACATGGCCCTGCGTCGCCTTGCGGATGTGGGCGATGACGTTTTTCGATTTGATCGGATAATTCTTGATCAGCTCAGCGATCGGCGATTCGACTGCGGCCTGGTGATCGACGAAATGGCGCACGCCGGCGCCTTCGAAAAATGCGATGCCCCAGCCGTCATGGTGGGTGTCGGTGTGGCCGCCGCGCTTGGCGAAGCCGGTAAAGCTGAAGACAATGTCGGTCGGGACATTGCAGTTCATTCCGAGGAGTTGGCACATGGTATCGAGCTTACCATATGCGGTGCAAAAGAACGGGGTCAGGTCCGCCGGGGCGACGGGGACGCCTAGTCCCCGGGTTTGCCGAGACAGGGAGCGCTGATCAGTGCAGCAGCACAGGCTGGCTCATCAGCGAATCGTAGGAGCCGAGAAAGTCGTCGATCTCTTCCATCGTCGGTTCGCTCGCGATCAGGTTGTTGACGTCGCGCCGGAACGACTGCGCGAGCTTGCCGCCGATAAACGCTTCGCGCCGGCCGGACTTGTCGACGATCTCGTACCCGCCAAAACGCAAGGCTTCGAGATTATGGTCGACGCCGAACTCGACGACGCTGTACTGCTCGCTGTTGTAGATCATGTTCATGGTGACTCCTCTCGATCAGACGGTTAAGCAGGCTGACTTTCCGCTCCGCCTTCAGTGATGAAGTGGGGCTGGCCGGTCCGATTTCAAGGGTGCAGGTCCGGCGTCAGTTCCAACAGCTGATCGTATGGCGATTGCTCCAGCCACGATCTCAACTGATCAAGGTGCTCCGTTGTTGCCAGACCGATATACAGCCGTTCGGGCCGACGCCGCAGGAGACGATTTAATGTTACACGTAAAACGAGATTGCCGGTGCAGCACAGGCAACCGGGCGCGATGCGTTCCAGCCACAGCGTGGCGGAAGGGACGAGGATGGTGTGACCGTCCGGCAGGCCCTCGAGCAGGACGGCGGTGGCGCAGTGCGTGGCGGACGTCAGTTGATCGGCGATCAGCCGCTCGCGCGCGCCGGCGTCGGCGCCGGTGACCAGCGTGGTGATCACCCGGGCCGGCGCGGCGGCGCCGGTCATCCGCCTTTTTTGGCCAGCTTGCCCGGCTCGACGCCGAGCTGCTTGAGCTTGCGGTACAGGTGGGTGCGTTCGAGGCCGGTCTTCTCGGCCACGCGCGTCATGCTGCCGCCTTCGCGCCCCAGGTGGTGCTCGAAGTACATGCGCTCGAATGCGTCGCGCGCTTCACGCAGCGGCAGGTCGAAACTGAGGTTGTGGCCCTGCGCCTCACCGCCGTTCGGCAGGCCGCCCATGCGCGGCGCGATGCCGGACGATTGCAGCGACTGCGCGGCGAACATCGCCGACGGCGCGACGCTCTCCTCGGCCTGCGGCGCCATCATCGGGCGCGCCGCCGCGACCGGCGCGCGCGGCGCTTCCTGCGCGCGGGTCAGACCCTGCTGGACCGCCTTGAGCAGCTTTTGCAGCGCGATCGGCTTTTCGAGGAAGTTGAGCGCGCCGATGCGGGTCGCCTCGACCGCGGTGTCGATCGTCGCATGGCCCGACATCATGATGACCGGCATGGTCAGCAGGCCGTCGCGCTGCCACTCCTTGAGCAGGGTGACGCCGTCGGTGTCGGGCATCCAGATATCGAGCAGCACCAGGTCCGGCGCGCCGGCATTGCGCGCGTCGCGCGCCTGCTGGGCGTTTTCGGCGAGCTGGATCGCGTGGCCTTCGTCGCCCAGGATCTCCGAGAGCAGCTCGCGGATGCCCATTTCATCATCAACTACGAGAATGTTTGCCATCTGTGTGTATGCCTTCTCTGATTTCACGCCCCCCGGATGCGCGCGGCGCAGCGGTCGATTAACGGTATTCTAAGTGCGATTGTATGGTTGCAGTAACGTTTACGCCATATTTCCATTCTCAGGCGCTAACTTTAACAGCAAAATCAGGACCGACGCGCCGGATCCGTCCTGCCTGTTCTGGATGTCGATGCGGCCACCGTGTTCATCGACGATTTTTTTCACCATCGGCAGCCCCAGTCCGGTGCCGCGCGCCTTCGACGTCACGTACGGCTCGAACGCGCGCGACAGGATGCGCGGCGCAAAGCCCGGCCCGTTGTCGATGATCGCCAGGCGCACCGCGGTGCCCTGCCCGCCCTCGGCGTTCTGGTAGTAGATCGCCTCGGTGGTCAGGTCGATGCGCGCGGGCGGCGCGTCGGCCGGGCGCTCGCCCATCGCGTCCTGCGCATTCTGCAGCAGGTTGTGGATCACCTGGCGCAGTTGGGTCGCGTCGCCCATCACCGCCGGCAGGTCCGGCGCCAGCGCAACGTGAATGATGTCGCTCTCGTCGCCGGCCAGGTACAGGTCGAGGATGTCGCCGATCAGGCGGTTCAGGTCGAGCCGCTGCAGCACCGCCGGCGGCGCCTTGGCGTAGTCGCGGAAGTCGTCGACCATGCGCTTCATCGCGTCGACCTGGTTGACGATGGTGCTTGTGCTGCGATGGAGCAGGTCGGCGTCGGCCCCGGTCAGGTGGCCCTCGAGCTTCATCTGCAGGCGTTCGGCCGACAGCTGGATCGGCGTCAGCGGGTTCTTGATTTCGTGCGCCAGCCGGCGCGCCACCTCTCCCCAGGCGACCGAGCGCTGGGCCGAGATCACGTCCGAGATATCGTCGAACACCACCAGGTAGCCGCTGCCGGCGCCGACCGGCAGGCGCGAGCCGCGCGCCAGCAGCATGATGTCGTGGTCGTCCGCGGTACCGGCGCGGCGCGGGATCTCGATCTCCTGCTGCCAGTGGGTGCGCTGGCGCGCGCTGCCGGCGGCCGACTGCGCGCTCTGCGCCGAGAAGGCGCGCGTGACGGCGCCGGCGAACACTTCCAGGCCCTCGATTTCGGACAGCCCGCGGCCGAGGTGCGCGCCGGCCTCGCTCAAAAGGATGCGGTCGGCGGCGTCGTTGGCGTTGACCACATTGAAGTCGGTGTCGAGCACGATCACGCCGGCCGACATATTGGCCAGCACCGACTCGAGGTGGACCTTGGCGCTTTGCAGCGCGGCGCGGTTGCGCTCGACCGCGCTGCGCGCTTCGAACAGCTGGCCGGTCATGGCGTTGAACGACTGGGTCAGCGTGCCCAGTTCGTCGGAGGTCTCGACGATCGGGCGCGGCGACAGGTCGCCCTCGGCCACCGCGCGCGTGCCTTCGGCCAGCACCAGCAGCGGCGCAGCCAGGTTCGACGCGATCAGGAAGCCGCTGGCGACGGCGCCGAAGATCGCCAGCAGCAGCGTCAGCGACAGCGTCGTGATGTACATCTTGCGCAGGCCCGACCGGGCCACGAAGCGCGATTTGTATTCGGCCGAGGCGTTGCGCAGCACTTCGGCGTTGGTGGCCAGGTTGACCGGCACCGACTGCACCAGCTGCAGGAAGTGCGGCGCGGTGCCGGGCGGCTCGGGAACCGCCATCACGGCGCGCATGCGCAGGCCGGTGGCGGCGTCGAGGCCGTCGGACGCGCTGGCCGCCGCCTCGTTGAAATCGCGCTCGATGCCGCCTTCGGACTGCATGAACCCGCTCGGCATCATGGCCTGCTTGATCATCGCCGGCGTCGGCAAGTCGGCCGCCATGTTGGCGTTCTTGTCGTCGGAGGCGGCCACCAGCAGCTTGCCGTCGGCGTCGACCAGCATCGCGCTCTGGATGCCGTCCTGCTCGCTGACGATGCGGTTCAGGATCGCCTGCGACGCCGGCCCGTCCTGCCCTGCCAGCGTGGCGCTGGCAGTTTGCGTGGTGGCGCCAAGTTCGGACAGCGCCTGGTCGAGCGCGGCGACGCCCAGGTCGAGTCCCGACTTAAGCGCCGCTTCGATCTTGACGTCGAACCACGAGTCGATCGAGTGCGACACGAAGCGCGCCGACACCATGAAGATCACCACGCCGGGCAGGATGCCGATCATGGCGAACAGCAGCACCAGGCGCGCCATCAGGCGCGAGCCGAATTTGCCGGCGCGGTAGCGCGCGTACAGGCGTCCCAGCGCGACCACCACGAAGATCAGCAACGCCATGGCGACGGCGGTGTTCAGTCCAAGCAGCCAGGAATAATAGCGATCGAGGAAGCCCGAGTTCTCGGAGGCGGTGGCGAGCAGGAACAGCAGGATGCTGACGATCGCGCCGCCGACGATCAAGCCATACCGCAAGGCCTGTTTCACCGCTTACTCCGCCCTGTAGGTGAAGTACTTCTTCCCGGAGCTGAGCTGCCAGCCGGCGTTGTTCAGGGCGTTGACCTGCAGCGGCTTTTCGAGGAAGGCGCGGTCCATGAACATGCGCACGCTGACGTTGTAGGTCTCGCCCGGCTTGAGCGCGCCGCGCGGCGCGATGACCCAGCGGCTTGGCCGGCGGATCAGCAGCAGCGCCTCGTCGAGGGTCTGGAAGCTTTGCTGGACGCTGCCCAGCGCGCGCACGTTGAAGCGGCGCAGCAGCGCGTCATATGAAATCATCAGGGTCTGGCGCGTCGCCACCGCCTTTTCGTCGTACCAGTACCAGCGCGGGCGGGTCAGTTCGATCTCGGTGGTGAAGTGCAGCTTGACGCCGTGCTGGAGCGCGTCCTCGAGGTCGTGATTGAGGTCGAACGCGAAGCTCGCGGCCAGCTTGTATCCGTCTTCGCTCGACTCGATATGCGCATGCACGATATCGACCGCGTCGGCCGCCAGCGCCTGAGCGCACGCGAACAACAGCAGCAGCTGGCAGGCGAGGAGTCGAAAAAATCGGGTTGTCACAAGTGGGCCGAAACCTTAAAAAAACATCGCATGGTCAAAGACCCGTTACGCCGCGCCTTTCTGAAACAGGGCGTAGAACAAACCGTCGTGGTCCTCCTCGGCGCCTCCGGTGGGAAGCAGCTGGCCGGGCGCCGCGAGTCGAATCGCGCCGTGGCGTGCAGCGAATGCCGCCGCTTGCGCCTCCGATTCCTGGGGCCATAGCGAGCAGGTCACGAACAGCAATTTACCATTGGGCCGCAGCATCTGCCAAAGGTTGTCGAGAATTTTGGATGAAAGTGTTGCAAGTTGGAGCGCGTCGCCCTTGCGCCGCAGCCAGCGGATGTCGGGGTGGCGCCGCACGATGCCGGACGCGGTGCACGGCACGTCGGCCAGGATGCGGTCGAACGGCTCGCCGTCCCACCACACCCTGGTCTGCGCTTCGAAGGCCTTGAGCGTGGCGCTCAGGCCAAGGCGCTGCAGGTTCTCTTCGACCCGCACCAGGCGCTTCGGATCCGAATCGATCGCGGTCAGCTCGACGTCGGCCAGTTCCAGCACGTGGCCGGTCTTGCCGCCCGGGGCGGCGCAGGCGTCGAGCACGCGCATGCCGTCATGAACGTCGAGCAGCGGCGCGGCCAGCTGGGCGCCGGCGTCCTGCACCGAGCATAGGCCCTCGTCGAAGCCGGGAATCAGGGTCACGCCGATCGCCTTGTCGAGCCGTACGGCGGACGGGCCGATGCGGCTCGCGCCGATGCCGGCGTCCTGCAAGGTTTGTAAATACGCCTCCACGGTGGTCTTGCGCACGTTGACGCGCAAGGTCAGTGGCGGCTGCTCGTTGCCGGCCGCGAGGATCGCCTGCCAGTCGTTCGGATAGGCTGCCTTCGCCGTGTCGATCCACCACTGCGGGTAGTTCCACATCGCCACCGGATCCTGCAGCGCGGTCTTGACCAGCTCCGCGCGCTCGCGCAGGAAGCGGCGCAGCACCGCGTTGACCATGCCCTTCGCGTGCGCCATGTCGGGATGCGACGAGGCGACCGTCACGGTCTGGTCGACCACGGTGAATTCTTCGTACGGCGGCTTGGCGCCGTCGGGCGTGTCGATCAGCGCCAGCGCGCAGCACAGCAGGCTTGCGAGCATCGGCGGCTCCGGCGCCTTCGACGTCATCAGGCCAAGCAGGACTTCGCTGCGTCCCAGCTGGCGCATGGTCCGATAGGCGATGTCCTGGATCGCGCCGCGCGTCTGCGGCGTGGCCTGGGTCACGCCGAACGCGGTGGTCAAAGCCTGCGGCAGGGTCACGCCGGCGCGCACCTGCGACACCGCATTGGCCGCGCCCAGCAGCGCCAGCGCCAGCGAGTCGGCCTTCAGCTGCGGCAGGTAGCCGGGCTGCAGCACCGGCTTGACCTCATAGCTGGCGCGCACGCGCGGCGCCGGCTTCGGCGCTGAAGGTTTGATGGAGAGCGTTGGGCGCTTGGCGGTCATGGTGATCTTTGCGTGAGGCGCGGGCGCCGCGGCGCCCACTATATAAAGGCGCCAATTGTAACGGCTACGGCTTGCGGCACGTTAAATACGATACATTTTGACAACTAAATCGCTCAAAACTGTATCATGGGCAACATATTCCCCACAGCTTCAAACCAGTATAATGGGCACTGTTTGCCCGTGGCCCGGCCACCGTTTTTTCACTCTGACAGAATACCAGCACATGCTCGCCCAACAAAAACTCGAAATCGTCGCCCTGTTCCAGGCCGCCCTCGCCCCACTGACCGCCGGCACCGACCTGGCGCCGACGGTGGTGCTGGAGCGGCCGCGCGACCCGGCGCACGGCGACATCGCCTGCAACATCGCGATGCAGTTGGCCAAGCAGCTGAAAATGAACCCGCGCGAACTGGCGACCAGGATCGTCGCCGCGCTGCTGGCCGATCCCGCTGCCAAAGGCATCATCGAGGCGGCCGACATCGCCGGCCCGGGCTTCATCAACCTGCGCGTGGCAGCGAGCGCCAAGCAGTCGGTGGTCTCGACCATCCTGACCCAGGGCGCGCAGTTCGGCCGCAGCGAAGCGGGCGCCGGCAAGAAGGTCATCATCGAATTCGTCTCGGCCAACCCGACCGGCCCGCTGCACGTGGGCCACGGCCGCCAGGCCGCGCTGGGCGACGCGCTGTCGGCGCTGTTCGAGTCGCAGGGCTACGCGGTCACCCGCGAGTTCTACTACAACGACGCCGGCGTGCAGATCCAGACGCTGGCCAACTCGGTGCAGGCGCGCCTGAAGGGCTTCCGCCCCGGCGACACGCAATGGCCCGAGTCGGCCTACAACGGCGACTACATCGCCGACATCGCCGAAGACTTCAAGCTGGGCAAGACGGTCGCCGCCAGCGACGGCCAGCCCGCCACCGCCAGCAAGAACGTCGAGGACATCGACTCGATCCGCTCGTTCGCCGTGACCTACCTGCGCAACGAGCAGGACATCGACCTGCAGGCCTTCGGCGTCAAGTTCGACAACTACTTCCTCGAGTCCTCGCTGTACTCGGACGGCAAAGTGAACAAGGCGGTCGACACCCTGGTCGCGGCCGGCCACACCTTCGAAGAAGGCGGCGCGCTGTGGCTGCGCACCACCGACTACGGCGACGACAAGGACCGCGTGATGCGCAAATCCGACGGCACCTACACCTACTTCGTGCCCGACGTGGCCTACCACATCGTCAAGTGGCAGCGCGGCTTCGTCCAGGCGATCAACGTCCAGGGCAGCGACCACCACGGCACCATCGCGCGCGTGCGAGCCGGCCTGCAGGCGGTGGACATGGGCATCGCCAAGGGCTATCCCGACTACATCCTGCACAAGATGGTCACGGTGATGAAGAACGGCGAAGAGGTGAAGATCTCCAAGCGCGCCGGCTCCTACGTGACGGTGCGCGACCTGATCGAATGGTCGGGCAACGGCGACATCGCGCGCGGCCGCGACGCGGTGCGCTTCTTCCTCATCTCCCGCAAGGCCGACACCGAATTCGTGTTCGACGTCGACGTCGCGCTGAAGCACTCGGACGAGAACCCGGTCTACTACGTGCAGTACGCCCACGCGCGCATCTGCTCGGTGCTGGCGCAATGGAACGGCGACGAATCGACGCTGGCCGGCGTCGACCTGTCGCCGCTGACCGCCCCCCGCGAAGCGACCCTGCTGGCGACGCTGGCGCACTATCCGGAAGCGCTCGAGCGCGCGCTGACCGAGCTGGGCCCGCACCAGATCGCGTTCTACCTGCGCGACCTGGCCGGCGAGCTGCACGGCTACTACAACGCCGAGCGCGTGCTGGTCGACGACGAGGCGACCAAGCTGGCGCGCCTGGCGCTGATGGTCGCCACCCGCCAGGTGCTGCGCAACGGCCTCGCGCTGATCGGCGTTTCGGCGCCGAACAAGATGTAATCGATCCCGGACAGACAACCTGAAGGCACCAATGCACCTCACACTTCGTCGCCAGCAAGGCAATACCCTCACCGGAATCATCATCGGCCTGATCGTCGGCCTGGCCATCGCGGTCGCGGTCGCCCTGGCGATCACCAAGGGCGCCACGCCGTTCACCGACAAGACGGCAAAAGCCAGGACGGCCGAGCCGACGCCGGGCCAGGTGTCCGATCCGAACAAGCCGCTGTACGGCGGCCGCGAAGCCGCCCGCGAAGCGAACAAGCAGTTCGCCGAGAAGGCCAGGCCGGCGCCCGACGCCGACCCGCTGGCAAAAGTCATCGCGGGCCTGAAGGATCCGGCCGACGTGAAGGCCGAGGGCAAGGCGCCGGTCGCGGCGCCCGCCGTCGAAGCGCCGGCGCCGCATGAACTCGCGCGCGTCGTGGCGGCCCGCGCCGAAGCGGCCGGCGACGACAAGGTGGTCTACTTCCTGCAGGCCGGCGCCTTCCGTGAAATGTCGGACGCGGAAGCGGCGCGCGCCAAGCTCGCGCTGCTCGGCTTCGAGGCGACCATCAGCGACCGCACCAGCGACGCCGGCGTGCTGCACCGCGTGCGCATCGGCCCGTACAGCCAGGTCGAGGCAAGGGACCGCGCCCGCGCAAAACTGATCGATAACGGCATCGACGTCGCTATCGTCCGCAACCAGAAATAACCCAGGAGTATTCGATGCGATTGATCCGGACCTTGCTGTGTATTGGCGCCTTCCTCCTGGCCGGCTGCACCAACGCCGCGGAGCCCAAGAACGGCGCCGATTACCTGACCCTGCCCGAGGCGCAGAACACCGATGCCGGCAACAAGGTCGAGGTCACCGAGTTCTTCGCCTACTACTGCCCTCACTGCAACCGCTTCGAGCCGCTGATCAGCGCCTGGGCAAAGAAGCAGGGCGCGAACATCGTCTTCAAGCGCGTGCACGTGGGCGGCAGCAGCGGCATCGCGGCGCAGCAGCGCCTGTTCTATACGCTCGAAGCGCTCGGCATGCTCGATCCGTATCACCAGAAGGCGTTCGACGCGATCCACATCGAGCGCCTGCGCCTGGGCACCGACGACGAGGTATTCGCCTGGGCCGCGAAGGCCGGCATCGACCGCGCCCGCTTCGTCGAGGCGTGGAATTCGTTCGGCGTGCAGGCCAAGCAGCGCCGCGCCAACACGCTGATGGGCGCCTACCGCGTCGACTCGTGGCCGCTGGTCGCCGTCGACGGCCGCTACATCACGGCGCCGTCGATCGCCGGCGAAGCCGACAAGACCGCAACGACCGAGGAAGCGCAGCAGCAGGCCGCGCTGAAGGTCATGGATTTCCTCGTCGCGAAAGCGAAAGCGGAAAAGAAATAGGCCCGCGCGCCATGCAACGCGTCTTCATCACCGGCGCCTCCAGCGGCCTGGGTGCGGCGCTGGCGCGCGAATACGCCGCGCAGGGCGCCACCCTCGGTCTGCTGGCGCGCCGCCGCCGCGCGCTCGAGGAACTCGCCGCAAGCCTGCCCAATCCCGAACGCCATCGTGTGTATGAAGCCGACGTCACCGACCGCGCCGCGCTCGCCGCTGCCGCCGCCGACTTCATCGCCTGCGCCGGCGGCGCCGACATCGTCATCGCCAATGCCGGCGTGTCGGCCGGCACACTGACCGAGCACGCCGAAGACCTGGCCGTGTTCGACATCATCCTCGCCACCAACGTCAGCGCCACCGTCGCCACCTTCGCGCCTTTCATCGCCGGCATGAAGTCGAACGGCGGCACGCTGGTGGGCATCGGCAGCGTCGCCGGCATCCGCGGCCTGCCGGGCGCCGGCGCCTACAGCGCGTCGAAGGCGGCGGTGCTGAGCTACTGCGAGTCGCTGCGCCTCGAACTCAAGCCGCACGGCATCCGCGTCGTCACCATCGCGCCCGGCTACATCGACACCCCGATGACCCGGCACAACCCGTACAAGATGCCGTTCCTGATGCCGGCCGCGCGCTTCGCCGAAAAGGCCGCGGCGGCGATCGCCGCCGGCGACAGCTACCGCGTGATCCCGTGGCAGATGGGCGTGGTCGCCAAGCTGCTGCGCGCGCTGCCCAACGCGCTTTACGACAAGGCCTTCATCCGGGCGCCGCGCAAGCCGCGCGGGAGCGCGCTGTGAACGCCGCCGCCATCATCGCGCTGCGCGCGGCCGCCGCCGATGTCGAAGTGGTGGCGCAGACCGGATCGACCAACGCCGACCTGATGGCGCGCGCGGCGCACCTTGCGCGCCCTCTCCTGCTGATCGCCGAACACCAGACCGCAGGGCGCGGCCGCGCCGGCCGCAGCTGGCTGTCGGCGCCGGGCGATTCGCTGACCTTTTCGCTGGCCTGGAAATTCGACGGTTCGCCGCAGAAGCTGCTCGGCCTGCCGTTGGCGGTGGGCGTCGCGCTGGCCGAGGCGCTCGCCGCGTTCGACGTGCCGGTGCAGCTGAAGTGGCCGAACGACGTGCTGAAGGACGGCGAGAAGCTGGCCGGCATCCTGATCGAGACCCAGGGCGCGCCAGGCGGCGGCACCTGGGCCGTGATCGGCATTGGACTCAACCTGCAGATGCCGGGCGGGCTCGAAGCCAAAATCGACCGCGCCGTTGCAACCGCGCCGTGGCTGGCGCGCATGGACCGCAACACACTGATGGCCGCCCTGCTCGACGCGCTGGCCGCGGCGATGATCGAATTCGAACGCGAAGGCTTCGGCGCCTTCCGTTCGCGCTGGGACGCGCTGCATGGCTGGCGCGGCCAGCCGGTGCGCATCCTCGACAACGGCGCGTGCGTCCAGCAGGGACTGGCCGTGGGCGTCGACGACAGCGGCCGCCTGCTGCTCGACACCGACACCGGCCGCCTCGCCGTGCTGGCCGGCGACGTGTCGCTGCGCCTGGGGGGCGCCTGACATGCTGCTGCTGATCGACGCCGGAAACACCCGCATCAAATGGGCGCTGGCCGCGAACGGCGCGGCCCCGGGCGACTGGATGGACTCGGGCGCCGCCATGCATGACGAATTCGAATCGATGCGCGCCGCCTGGCAGGGACACCCGGTCACACGCGCGATCGTCTCCAACGTCGCCGGCGCCAGGGTGCGCGCCGCGCTCGAACAGGTGCTCCCGCCAGTCGAATGCGAATGGTTCGCCTCGGTGCCGCAACGCGCCGGCGTGCGCAACGGCTACCGCGATCCGGCGCAACTGGGCTGCGACCGTTTTGCCGCGGCGATCGGCGCGCATGCGCTCGAACCGGGCCAGCCGCTGGTCGTGGCCACCTGCGGCACCGCCACCACCATCGACGCCCTGGCCGCCGACGGCAGCTTCCTCGGCGGGATGATCCTGCCGGGGCTCGGCCTGATGGCCAGTTCGCTGGCGCGCAACACGGCGCAGCTGCCGCACATCGCGCCCAACGACGCGGCGCCGGCCGGCTTCGCCGACAACACCGACGACGCGATCCTGTCCGGCTGCGTGTCGGCGCAGGCCGGTGCGATCGAACGCGCGTGCCGGCTGCTCGGCGCCAGCCTGTGCATGCTGTCGGGCGGCGCTGCGCGCTACATCGCGCCGGCGCTGTCGGCGCCCTTTCGCATGGTCGACAACATCGTGCTGGTCGGCCTGCACGCCGCCGCAACTTCAGGGGAATAGCCCGTGCTGAAATTTATCTTCTGGTCCCTGCTGGCCGTGAACGCCGTGCTGCTCGCGTACAGCCAGGGCATGCTGGGCCACTTCAGCGGCAATGAACGCGAGCCGGCGCGCATGAAGAGCCAGCTCAATGCCGGCAAGCTGGTGCTGGTGGCGGCGCCGCCGCCGGAGCCCGCCCCGGTGGATACGCCGACAGCGGCGGAGCCAGTCGCTTGCTATGCGGTGGGCAATCTCGCCGCCGCGGAAGCGCGCCGCTTCGAAAGCCGGGTCGCGCCGCTCCGGCTGGGCGAGCGCATGACGCGCGAAACCACCGCGGCAAACGACGCCGCAAGCCACATCGTCTACATCCCGCCGCAGGGCAGCAAGGAAGCGGCCGATAAAAAGGCCGGCGAGCTCAAGGCGCTGGGCGTGACCAACTACTTCATCATGTCCGACAGCTCGGCGTTGAAGTGGGGGATTTCGCTGGGAGTGTTCAAATCGGAAGCGGCGGCGCAGTCGCTGCTGGCCTCCCTCGTCAAGCAGGGCGTGCACAGCGCGCGCATCGTCTCGCGCGGCGGCGGCAAGGTGGAGTTCCGCTTCCGCGGGATCGACGCGGCCGCGAAGGCGCGCATCGACGACATCGCCAGCAGCTTCGCTTCGGCCGAAACCGCTAACTGCAAGTAAGCCGGTTCAATCGGCGCTGCGGCGCACGACGATCGGCTTGATCCCCAGCGACGACGGCAACGCGCGCGCCGCTTTCAAGGCGTCTTCCCGGCTGTCGAACGGCCCGCCGTACAGTCGGTGCACCGCGCCGGCCTGCACCACTTCCACCATGTCGACCGCCCCCGATGCGAGCACGCGGGAGCGCACGCCGGCGGCGCTTTCCTGTTTGCCGAATGCGCCGAGCTGGAGATAGAACCCGTCGGTCGGCCGGCGCACCAGCGGTTCCGCGTCGACGCGCGCTTCGTTCACCTGCGTCGTGCGCTCTTCCATCACCATCGCGGTGATCGGCGCCGGCTGTTCCGCCCGGCCTGCGAACAGTCGCTCGACTTCGACTTCGTGGCTGCCCTTGCCCAGCAGGCCGAGTTTCAGCGCCGCCGTGTACGACACGTCGACAATGCGGCTCGAATGGAACGGCCCACGGTCGTTCACGCGCACCACCACCGACTTGCCGGTTGCGACGCTGGTGATCCGCGCGTACGACGGGATCGGCAGGGTCGGATGCGCCGCGGTCATCTTGTACATGTCGTACAGTTCGCCCGACGAAGTGCGCTGGCCGTGAAACTTCTTGCCGTACCAGCTCGCCACGCCGCGCTGGAGGAACGGCGCGTCGCCGGTGATCGGCGTATAGGTTTTCCCGAACACGACGTAAGGCCGGTTGCCGTATTTCGACAGCACCTCGGCCTTGACCAGGGCATCGGGCACGTCGCGCAGGCCCGGCGGCGGATTGTCGCCCGGTCCGTCGTCGAGGTAGTAGCCGCCGCGTCCCGAACCGGCGGCCGGCATCGCCGGCAGGTCCACCGCTTTCGGATGCGCGGCGGCCGGCGCGCGCGGCGCGGGCGCCGATGTCGCCGGCGCGGCCTGCTGGCGCGGCGCGCTGGCGCAGCCGGCCAGCGCCAGCGCGGCCGCCGTGGCGATCAGGCGCCGCATCACGTCTGCACCAGCTTGCGGTTCTTCTGGATGCTCATCAGGATGCCGGCGCCGAGGCCCAGCGTGAACAGCGCGGTGCCGCCGTAGCTCATGAAAGGCAGCGGCACGCCGACCACCGGCAGGATGCCGCTGACCATGCCCATGTTGACGAAGGCATAGGTGAAGAAGATCATCGTGATCGCGCCGGCCAGAAGGCGCGTAAACAGGGTCGGCGCGTTCGCCGCGATCATCAGGCCGCGGCCGATCAGCAGCAGGTACAGGAACAGCAGGAACAGGTTGCCGACCAGGCCGTACTCCTCCGAGTACACCGAGAAAATGAAGTCGGTGGTGCGCTCCGGGATGAACTCCAGGTAGGCCTGGGTGCCCTTGTGGTAGCCCTTGCCCATCACGCCGCCCGAGCCGATCGCGATGGTCGACTGGATGATGTGAAAGCCCTTGCCCAGCGGGTCGGAAGTCGGATCGATCAGCGTCATCACGCGCTCGCGCTGATAGTCGTGCATCATCGACCAGGCCACCGGCAGGCTCGCGCCCACCGCCGCCACCAGGCCGACCAGCGCCTTCCACGACAGGCCGGCCAGGAAGATCACGTAGAAGCCGGACGCCGCCACCAGCAGCGCGGTGCCGAGGTCGGGCTGCTTGGCGATCAGGCCGACCGGGATGAACAGCAGCACCGCCGCCAGCAGGAAGGAATGCCAGCGCAGCATGCCGGAACGCTGCTGGAAGTACCACGCGAGCATCAGCGGCATCGCGATCTTCATGATCTCGGACGGCTGGATGTCGAAGCCGATGTGCAGCCAGCGCCGCGCGCCCTTCTTCACCACGCCGAACAGGAACACCGCCACCAGCAGCCCGACCCCGACCGTGTAGATCGGCACCGCAAAGCGCATCAGCGTTTGCGGCGGCACGTTCGCCGCGATCCACATGATGATGAAGGCCAGGACGATATTGCGGATCTGTCCTTCGACGCGGCCGGGGAAATCCATGCCGGCCGAGCTGAGCGTGACCAGGCCGGTCGCCAGCAGCAGGAACAGGATCAGCGCCAGCGCCGGGTCGAACACGTTGAAGTAGTGCTTGGTGCGGCGCCACAGCGAGCGCCGTTCTTGAAAGTGCGCCACCGCTTACTCCTTGTTGCCGGGGGTCTCGCCGCCCGGCTTGAAATCGCTGCTGACACCCGCCGGCGCTTCCACCGGCAGCACGTTGGCGTCTTCGGCCGGCACCGGGATCTTGGTCTTGTCGCCTGGGCGCTTGCCGAGCAGGTAGTAGTCGAGCGCCTTGCGCACGATCGGCGCGGCAATGGTCGCGCCGAAGCCGGCGTTCTCGACCACGACCGCAATCGCGATGCGCGGCTTCTCGGCCGGCGCGAACGCGATGAACAGCGCATTGTCGCGCAGCCGTTCGGGCGTGGCCGCCGCGTTGTATTTGCCGCCGCGCAGGCCCACCACCTGCGCGGTGCCCGTCTTGCCGCCGGCCGTATAGCCGGCATTGCGGAACGCCTGGTAGCCGGTGCCGCTTTGATCGGTGATGACGCCGACCATGGCGTGCTTGACGATGTCGATGTTCTCCTGCTTGAGCGGAATGCGCCCGCTTGCCTTGGCCACCGTCAGCGTGCGCGCGCGCGTGCCGCCGTCTTCCATGATCTTGACCAGATGCGGCTTCATCACGACGCCGTCGTTGGCCAGGGTCGCCACCGCGTGCGCCATCTGGATCGGCGTGTAGCTGTTGAAGCCATTGCCGATGCTGATCGAGATGGTGTCGCCGCCGACCCACTTCTGCGCCGCGCGGTTCTTCTTGAAGCGGTCGCGCTTCCACTCCTGCGACGGCAGGATGCCCATCTTTTCGTGTTCGAGGTCGATCCCGGTGATCTGGCCGAAGCCGAACGGCTTCATGAAATCGTGGATGGCGTCGATGCCCATCTCGTTGCCGAGCTGGTAATAGTAGGTGTCGCACGACACGACGATCGAGCGGTACATGTCGATGTAGCCGTGGCCGCCCTTCTTGTCGTCGTTGAAGCGGTGCCCGCCCAGCATGAAGAAGCCGGCGTCGCTGATGCCCTGCTCCGGCCGGCGCTTGCCCAGTTCCAGCGCGGCCAGCGCCATGAACGGCTTGAAGGTCGAGCCGGGCGGATAAGTGCCCGACAGCGCGCGGTTCATCAGCGGCCGGTCCAGCGAGGTATTGAGTTCGTTCCAGTTGGCGCTGTCGATGCCGTCGACGAACAGGTTCGGATCGAAGCCCGGGCGCGACACGTAGGCGAGCACGTCGCCCGTCGCCGGTTCGATCGCCACCAGCGAGCCGCGGAAGTCGCCGAACGCTTCCTCGATCACTTTCTGCAGCTCGATGTCGATCGACAGGATCAGGTTGGCGCCGGGCGTGGCCGGGGTGCGCGACAAGGTGCGGATCGCGCGCCCGCCGGCAGAACGCTCGACCTGCTCGTAGCCGGTCTGGCCGTGCAGCTGGCGCTCGTAGCTCTTCTCCAGGCCTTCCTTGCCGATATGGTCGGTGCCGTTGTAGTTGGTCGCGTCCTCGCCGTCCTCGAGCACTTTCGCTTCGGCGCTGTTGATGCGGCCAATGTAGCCGATCACGTGCGACGCGGTTTCGCCCAGCGGATACTGGCGGAACAGGCGCGCCTGCACTTCGACGCCGGGGAAGCGGAAGCGCTGCGCGGTGAAGCGCGCCACTTCGTCGTCGGTCAGGCGGGTGCGCAGCGGCACGCCGGAAAAGCTTTTCGACTCTTCCAGCAGGCGCTTGAAGCGCTTGCGGTCCTTCGGCTCGATCTCGACCAGCTTGGCCAGTTCGTCGATCACCGATTCGAGGCTCGCTTCCAGTTTCGACGGCGTGATCTCGAGCGTGTAGGCCGAGTAGTTGCGCGCCAGGACCACGCCATTGCGGTCGACGATCAGGCCGCGGTTCGGCACCACCGGCACGATCGCGATGCGGTTGTCTTCGGCCTGCGCCATGTACTGGCTGTGCTTGACCACCTGCAGCCACACGAAGCGCGCCACCAGCAGTCCGAAGCACACGAACACGAAGCCGACCACCGCGGTCAGGCGCATCCGGAACAGGTGGATTTCGCGGTCGTTGTCTTTAATTTCAGTCATTGCGGGAGCCGGATCAAATCGGCCGGGTGTGGTCTTTGTCGACCGCGCGGCGCTGCGGCGCAAGCAGCAGCCAGGTCACGACGGGCCACAGGGCCACCGCCACGGCGCTTTCGATGAACTGCAGCCAGCCGGGAAATTTGCCGGACACGAAAAAGCGCACCGCGACCTGGATCGCCTGGGTGAACAGCAGCAGCGGGAATACGTGGACCGCCTGGGTCATCACCGGGAACCACAGCACGCGCCGGTGAATCATGATCGCCAGGTAGGACAGCAAGGTGTAGGCCAGCGCGTTCTCGCCCAGCAGGGTCGAATCGTGCACGTCCATCATCAGGCCCATGAAGAAAGCGATGCCGATGCCGACCTTGCGCGGCTGGTGGATGCCCCAGAAGACCAGCACCAGCGCGACGAAATCGGGCGCGCCGACCCAGTGCCCCCAGGGGAACAGGTTGAGCATGAAGGCGCCGGTCAGGCTGACCGCGATGAACAGCGGGCTGACGGGCTGCAGGATGTAATGAGGGCGGTTCATGGCGCGGCTTTCTTTTCGGGCGCGGGCGCCGCGGCAGGCGCCGGCGCAGCCGGAGCGGCAGTCGCCGGCGAGGCTTTCGGCGGCAGCGGCGGCACGTTCTCCAGCGGCGTCATTTTCGGCAGGCCCTGCTTCTTGCCGACCACCTTGGGCGCTTCGATCGGAGGACGCGGCAGCACGTCGGGCGCCGCCATCAGGATCAACAGCTGGCGATGGCGATCGATGCCGGCCAGCGGCTGGCACACCACGCGGCCGAACACGCCGCCGGCGCTGCTTTCTACCTGCACCACCCGCGCCACCGCGAGGCCGGCCGGATACACGCCGTCCATGCCGGAGGTGATCAGCACGTCGCCGACGACGATATCGGCGTTCGGCGCCATGAAACGCAAATCGAGCAGGCCTGACTGGCCGCGGCCGTAGGCGACGCTGCGCAGGCCGTTGCGCAGCACCTGCACCGGAATCGCCTGCTCCTTGTCGGTCAGCAGGGTCACTTCGGACGTGAACGGGAACACGCGCGTGACCTGGCCGACCACGCCGGCGTTGTCGATCACCGGCAGGCCGAGCGCGACGCCCTGGCGCGTGCCGCGGTCCAGCACCACCTTGCGGGTGGACGGGTCGCGCGCGTCGTACAGGATCTCGCTCATCATCGATTTGACGGGCAGGTGCTCGCGCGCGCCCATCAATTTACGCAACTGGGCGTTTTCGGCCATCTGCAGCTGGGCCGCCTGCAGTTGCTGCGCGACCGCGACCTGCTGGCTTTTCAGGTCGCGCACTTCGCGCTGCAACGACGACAAGGTGGAAAAGTAGGTGCCCATGTTGGCGAACGCGTCGCGCGGCATCAGGGCTGCCATCTGGAAGGGGTACAGCACGGTGCCGGCAGCCTGACGCACCGTGGCCAGCACGTGCAGGCGCGCGTCGAGCATCAGCAATGCGATCGAAATGAATGCGAATACCGTCACCTTGACGCGGGCAGGAGCGCCTTGCTTGAAGAGTGGCGGAGGACTGTATTCCATGTGTTCCAATAATGGGGCCAGGTCCGCGGGACCAGACCCCGAAGCCGCATATTACTCGTACGAGAAGATCGATCCGAGCTTGTCCATGCGCTCGAGGGCCATGCCCGAACCGCGCACCACGCAGGTCAGCGGATCTTCGGCCACCAGCACCGGCAGGCCGGTTTCTTCCATCAGCAGGCGATCCAGGTCGCGCAGCAGCGCGCCGCCGCCGGTCAGCATCATGCCCTTTTCGGCGATGTCGGCGCCCAGTTCCGGCGGGGTCTGCTCGAGCGCGTTTTTGACCGCCGAGACGATGTTGTTCAGCGGGTCGGTCAGCGCTTCGAGGATCTCGTTCGACGAGATGGTGAACGAGCGCGGGATGCCTTCGGACAGGTTGCGGCCCTTGACTTCCATTTCCTTGACTTCCGAACCCGGGAACGCCGAGCCGATCGCCTTCTTGATCGCTTCGGCGGTCTGCTCGCCGATCAGCATGCCGTAGTTGCGGCGGATGTAGTTGACGATCGCCTCGTCGAATTTGTCGCCGCCCACGCGCACCGAACCCTTGTAGACCATGCCGCCCAGCGAGATGATGCCCACTTCGGTGGTGCCGCCGCCGATGTCGACCACCATCGAGCCGGTCGCGTCGGAGACCGGCAGGCCGGCGCCGATTGCCGCGGCCATCGGCTCTTCGATCAGGTACACCTGCGAGGCGCCGGCGCCGAGCGCCGATTCGCGGATCGCGCGGCGTTCGACCTGGGTCGAGCCGCACGGCACGCAGATGATGATGCGCGGCGAAGGACGGAAGAACTTCGAGTCGTGCACCATGCGGATGAACTGCTTGAGCATTTGCTCGGTGACGGTGAAGTCGGCGATGACGCCGTCCTTCATCGGGCGGATCGCCTCGATATTGCCCGGCACTTTGCCCAGCATCTGCTTGGCTTCCTTGCCCACTGCCTGAATGGTCTTCTTGCCGTTAGGGCCGCCTTCCTGGCGGATCGCGACGACCGATGGCTCGTCGAGGACGATGCCCAGGCCGCGCACGTAGATCAGGGTGTTGGCGGTTCCGAGGTCGATCGCCAGGTCATTCGAAAAGTAGCTGCGTAAAAAACCAAACATGTGTGTCCTGATGCGCAAACGCTGCGCCTAAGCTTTTTAAAAAAGGGTCATCGGTGACGCTCGCCACGTCGCCCGCCGGGCGGTGCGGACATGGTCTTTATATGCTGCGACAGCCCGTTTTCGGCGCCGGCAACGCATTAGCCCGCCATTCTACCTTATAATTTGCCCGTTAAATGCCGAAAAGCCTCTCAATCGCAGACTGCCGTGCCGAGCCAGATCGGCGGCATTGCCAAGCTTTTACGATCTTTTAGTGCGGCGTTGTGTAAACTTCTTCACTTTCCTCAACCAGACGACCGCGGCCCGCGCCGCGTTATTTGCCATGTCCCTGACTCTTTCAGACGTAAAACGGATCGCCAACCTGGCCCAACTCGATATGGACGACGCGCACGCCGAGACCGCGCTGGGTGAACTGAATGGCATCTTCGCCCTGGCCGAGCAGATGCAGGCGATCGACACCGACGGCGTGGCGCCATTGTCACAGCCGCTCGCCGCCTACCTCGGCAGCCTGCCGCTGCGCCTGCGCGAGGACGTCGTCACCGAGCAAAACCGCCGCGACGACTACCAGGCGCCGGCGCCGAAGACCGAGGATGGCCTGTACCTCGTGCCGAAAGTGATCGAATAACACGCCCCCGACGAATCCGAACTCGAAGCCATGCATACTAAAACCATCAAACAGCTGTCCGACATGCTGCACGCGAAGCAGGTCTCCGCCACCGAACTGGCGCAGCACTACCTGCAGCGCGCCCAGGCCAGCGACCTGAACGCCTTTTTGCACATCGATCCGGCCATGACGCTGGCGCAAGCCGCCGCCGCCGATGCGCGCCTGGCCGCCGGCAGCGCCGGCCCGCTGACCGGCGTGCCGATCGCCCACAAGGACATTTTCGTCACCGAAGGCTGGCGCTCGACCGCCGGCTCGAAGATGCTGGCCAATTACGTCAGCCCGTTCAACGCCACCGTCGTCGAGCGCTTCAACGCGGCCGGCATGGTCACCCTGGGCAAGCTCAATTGCGACGAATTCGCGATGGGCTCCACCAACCAGAACTCCGCTTTCGGCGCCGTCAAGAACCCGTGGGACAAGCTGGCCGTGCCGGGCGGCTCGTCGGGCGGCTCGGCCGCGGCGATCGCCGCGCGCATCGCGCCGGCCGTCACCGCCACCGACACCGGCGGCTCGATCCGCCAGCCGGCGGCGTTCTGCGGCGTCACCGGCATCAAGCCGACTTACGGCCGCGTGTCGCGCTTCGGGATGATCGCCTTCGCCTCCTCGCTCGACCAGGGCGGCCCGATGGCGCAGACGGCCGAAGACTGCGCGATGCTGCTCAACGAAATGGTCGGCTTCGACGAGCGCGACTCGACTTGCCTGACCGCGGCCCAGGGCAACATGCGCGAAGACTTCGCGCGCGACCTGCACACGCCGCTGGCCGGCCTGCGCATCGGCGTGCCGAAGGAATACTTCGGCGAAGGCCTTGCGGCCGACGTCGAAGCCGCCGTGCGCGCCGCGCTGGAGCAGTTCGTCAGGCTGGGCGCCACGCTGGTCGACATCTCGCTGCCGAAGACGTCGCAGTCGATCCCGGTGTACTACATCATCGCCCCGGCCGAAGCCTCGTCCAACCTGTCGCGCTTCGACGGTGTGCGCTACGGCCACCGCGCCAGCGAGTACAAGGACCTGGCCGACATGTACAAGAAGACCCGCGCCGAAGGCTTCGGCCGCGAAGTCCAGCGCCGCATCATGGTCGGCACCTACGTGCTGTGCCACGGCTACTACGATGCCTATTACCTGAAGGCGCAGAAGATCCGGCGCCTGATCGCGGAAGACTTCCAGGCCGCGCTGGGCAAGACCTGCGACGTGATCATGGGTCCGGTCGCGCCGACCGTCGCCTGGGACCTGGGCGAGAAGACCGACGACCCGGTCGCCGCCTACCTGGCCGACATCTTCACCTTGTCGACCAGCCTGGCCGGCCTGCCCGGCATGTCGATCCCGTGCGGCTTCGGCCAGGGCGAGAAGAACGGCAAGCGCCCGGTCGGCCTGCAGATCATCGGTAACTATTTTGCGGAAGCGAAGCTGCTGGGCATCGCCCACCAGTACCAGCAGGTCACCGACTGGCACACGCGCGCGCCTGCCGGCGTCTGAACCCGCTAGAGAAGAAGAGAGAACACTATGCAATGGGAAGTCGTCATCGGTCTTGAGAACCACGTCCAGCTCACGACCAATTCGAAAATCTTCAGCGGCAGCTCGATCCAGTTCGGCGCCGAGCCGAACACCCAGGCCAGCCCGGTCGACCTGGCGCTGCCGGGCGTGCTGCCGGTGATGAACAAGGGCGCGGTCGAACGCGCGATCCGCTTCGGCCTGGCCGTCAACGCGAAGATCGCGCCGCAGTCGATTTTCGCGCGCAAGAACTACTTCTACCCCGACCTGCCGAAGGGCTACCAGATCAGCCAGTTCGAAGATCCGGTCGTCATCGGCGGCCAGGTCAGTTTCGGCTTTGAAAAGGACGGCAAGTTCGAGACGCGCACCATCAACCTGACCCGCGCCCACCTCGAGGAAGACGCCGGCAAGTCGCTGCACGAGGACTATCACGGCATGACCGGCATCGACCTCAATCGCGCCGGCACGCCGCTGCTGGAGATCGTGTCCGAGCCGGAGATGCGCAGCGGCGCAGAAGCGGTAGCCTACGCCAAGGCGCTGCATTCGCTGGTGGTGTGGCTTGGTGTCTGCGACGGCAACATGCAGGAAGGCTCGTTCCGCTGCGACGTCAACGTCTCGGTGCGCCCGGTCGGCCAGAAGGAATTCGGCACCCGCTGCGAGATCAAGAACCTCAACTCGTTCCGCTTCATCGAGGAGGCCGTGCAGTACGAAGTGCGGCGCCAGATCGAGCTGATCGAAGACGGCGGCAAGGTCGTGCAGGCCACGCGCCTGTGGGACCCGGACAAAAAGGAAACGCGCTCGATGCGCACCAAGGAAGACGCGCAGGACTACCGCTACTTCCCCGATCCGGACCTGCCGCCGCTCGAGATTTCCGAAGAGTGGATCGCGCGCGTCAAGGCCGACATGCCGGAACTGCCGGCGGCGATGCGCACGCGTTTTGTGAGCGACTACGGCATCCCCGAATACGATTCGCTGATCCTGACCTCGTCGCACCAGCTGGCCGCGTACTTCGAGGCGGTGGTGGCGATCGCCGGCAAGCAGAATGCCAAGGCCGCGGCCAACTGGCTGATGGGCGACGTCGCCTCGACGCTGAACCGCGAGAACGTCGACATCGCCGACTCGCCGGTGGAAGCGTCGCAGCTGGCGCTGCTGCTGGTGCGCATCGCCGACGGCACGATCTCCAACAAGATCGCCAAGGAAGTGTTCGCGGCGATGTGGGAAGCGAAATCGAACGACGAAATGATCGCCGACAGGATCATCGACCAGAAGGGCCTGCGCCAGATCTCGGACAGCGGCGCGCTGGAAGCGATCGTCGACGAAGTGCTGGCGGCGAACGCCAAGTCGGTCGAGCAGTACCGCGCGGGCAAGGAAGCGGCGATCAACGCGCTGATCGGCCAGGCGATGAAAGCGTCGAAGGGCAAGGCCAATCCGGCGCAGTTGACGGAGCTGTTGAAGAAGAAGCTGGCCGGCTAAATCAGCGGCGCTTACCAGAACGGCGACCCGAGGGTCGCCGTTTTCTTTGGCGGGTCAGATTCAAATTGACCATGTCAATTTGACCGCGCGCGAGGCACTTTAGTTCACGTTATATTCAATTGAAACGTGATCGCATGTCGCCACAGGGACGACAATTCCGTCCTTGCGCGTGAGCTTCACGAGCGTGAAGTTCGCCATTGTTTGAAGCGATTCAGCGACTTCGCTGACAGGCTTGCCCATCGCGTGGGCCAACGCATCTACCGATTCCGGCTTCTGCTCACGCAGCACGCGCAGCATGGCCATATTTTCGTCGGAGACGACCCGCGTCGCGTCGCGAATCGAAGGGAACCAAATTTTCGGCTCATCGGGCAGAACCTTGCGCGTACCCGCAACCACTGCCTGCGTCCTCGCATGCATCTCTGGAACGGACGCAATACCGATCTTAATGGACTTGCTCATCATTCACCTCCTTGAGCACCCGCCTTACTTCATTGAGAAAATCGAACCACAATCGATCCGCTCCGCGGTATTCGTAAGGAACTGGAGTCTCGAACCTGCCGCGATGAAAATGATCCCATGCAAGCCGAAGCTTTTCTTTACCCTTGGACGGGACCGGATGCGCATTATCGAATCCGATCAGTCGTTCCCCGCCGGGCGCGTGCAAAGTCAAACTGTACTTGAGTCCAAACGGACGTGCATTACTCAGTCTTACGCGGCGCACCTCAATCCTAGTCCAATAGCCCGAACCTGTTTGACTTTCGATTGTCCCATCCAGTTCCAGCAAATGTGTCAGACCAGGATCTTGGGGCGTCGTGCGCCGTCGTCGCGAGTTCATGCGAAAACATATCAAGCCTCATTATGCTTCGCCATCTAGCCGCTCAACACCAGAACGAATAACTTAAAGATTTAGCAGTAGAAATTATGCGCAATTACGCATATTTAAACGCCGTAGCGCGTCCGGTAGGCCGCCACCGCATCCTTGTGCTGCGCCAGTTGCGGGTCGGCGCCTTCGCGCGACAAATAGCTGAACAAATCGTCCAGGTTACCGATCGAGATGACCGGGATGCCGAACTCGCGGCTCACTTCCTGCACCGCCGAACTGGCCGACAGCGCACCGTCCGTGCCCGAGCGCTCCATCCGGTCCAGCGCGATCAGCACCGCGCAGGGCTCGGCGCCGGCGGCGCGGATCATGTCGACCGATTCGCGCACCGAGGTGCCGGCCGAAATCACGTCGTCGATGATGACGACCTTGCCCTGCAGCTTGGCGCCGACGATGGTGCCGCCTTCGCCATGGTCCTTGGCTTCCTTGCGGTTGAAGGCGAACGAGGTGTTGCGCCCCTTGCCCGCGAGCGCCACCGCGGTGGCCGAGGCCAGCGTGATGCCCTTGTAGGCCGGCCCGAACAGCATGTCGAATTTGACGCCGGAGTCGAGCAGCGTCTGCGCGTAAAACTGCGCCAGCTGGGCCAGCGTGGCGCCTTCGTGGAACAGGCCCGCGTTGAAGAAGTACGGCGACAGGCGCCCCGCCTTGGTGGTGAACTCCCCGAAGCGCAACACTCCCGCCGAGACTGAAAACGCGATAAACTGTTGCCGCAAATTGTCCACGATGACCCCTGTCCGATAAAAAGTGGCTGTATTTTAATCCGGCGCCACCTTCAGCGCACGCGCCCTCCTTCTTTTGCCTCTGGAACCATGCCTAAAATTATCTCCGCCAACCTCAACGGAATCCGTTCCGCCCACAAAAAAGGCTTTTTCAACTGGATGGCGGCGCAGGATGCCGATTTCATCTGCGTGCAGGAGCTGAAGGCGCAGCACGGCGACATGACCGAGGAATTCCTGATGCCGGGCGGCTATCACGGCCATTTCCACTATGCCGAGAAGAAGGGCTACTCCGGCACCGGCGTGTACAGCCGCAGCAAGCCGGACGCCACGCGCATCGGTTTCGGCTGCGCCGAATTCGATGCCGAAGGCCGTTACACCCGCTGCGATTTCGGCAACCTGACGATCATTTCGGTGTACTGCCCGTCCGGCTCGTCGTCGCCGGAGCGCCAGGAAGCCAAGTTTCGTTTCATGGAATCGTTCCTGCCGCACCTGCTGGAACTGAAGGCCGAGGGCCGCGAAGTGGTGATCTGCGGCGACTGGAACATCGCGCACAACGAGATCGACCTGAAGAACTGGAAGGGCAACAAGAAGAACTCCGGCTTCCTGCCGGAAGAGCGCGCGTGGCTGACCCGCATCTTCGACGAAGTCGGTTTCGTCGACGTGCACCGCGGCCTGGACAAGCGCGAAGAGCAGTACACCTGGTGGAGCAACCGCGGGCAGGCATGGGCCAAGAACGTCGGGTGGCGCATCGACTATCATGTCGCAACGCCAGGCATCGCGGCGAAAGCGAAGGCCGTCTCGATTTACAAGGACGAGCGCTTCTCCGATCACGCTCCGCTGATCATCGACTACCACCTCGAGTGAAGCGCGACGAGGTTCCGGCGCCGCTCTGCGTCATCCATTTGACTGCCTCTCGAAACAATGGCACTCTGGTCGAAGGCGCCCGTCCGGGCGCCCGCACCTTGGCCTGAGACCGCCACATGGAAATAATCGGCACTGGCATTTATCCACTCAATCAAGCCGCACGGCTGATCGGGGCTGATCCGCGCGCGTTGCGCCGTTGGGTTATGGGATATTCGCGCCGGTACAAAGATGAACCGGTGCGCTCGCTTCCACTTTGGGAGACCCAACTCAAAAATGAGGGGTTGCCGGGGGATGTCATCGGCTTTCGGGATCTGCTGGAGCTTCGAATGGTTTCCGCGTTTGTTCGTCATGGCGTGGACTTCAAAGTGATTCGCGCCACCGTCGAATCAGCTTCGCGTGATTTCGGCCAAACTTACCCCCTCACGAATAAACAGTTTCTGACGGACGGCAAACGCATATTTCTGCAGGCGGTCGAAGAGGAAACCGGCGAACCAAGGATGATCGATGTCCTGCGCAAGCAATTCGTTTTCTCGGACATCATCAAGCCCTCGCTGTATGCGGGCATTGAATACGGCCAAGACGGAGCCATTCGCTGGTATCCGCTCGGCAAACGCAAAACCATCGTCCTGGACCCGGCACTGCAATTTGGCACACCGGTCGTCGCCAACGCGGGCGTGCCGACCGACACGATCTATGCGTCCTATCTGGCCGAAGGTCGCGACAAAGGGATGGTGGCGCGAATATTCGATTTGACTCCGAATATGGTCAGCGAGGCTGTTGAATTTGAAGAGAGACTTGCCGCTTGAAGTTCTTCTTCGATAACAATTTATCGAAGCATCTGGCGCACGGCATTCGCGAGCTGTCGCGAATCACCCCCGAAGTGGAACAAGTTCTCCATCTTACCGATCGGTTCGCGCGCGATGCCGAGGATATCGCATGGATCGGCGACCTTGCATAGGACGGGCCCTGGTATATCGTTTCCATCGATCGTTTCAGGAAACAACACGGCGCCGAGCGCGAGGCGATCCGAAGAGCTGGCCACCCGGTATTAATCCTTGACGCACAGTGGTCCAAGCACACCTTCTGGCTGCAGTCGGCACGCCTCGCCAAGTGGTGGCCACAGGTGATTGCGCATTCCGCCCTAGTGACTGGAGGCGCATATCGCATTCCTTGGCAACACAGCCCGACGACCAAGCTGCAAGCCATCGCCTTTTAGCGGACGGCGCCGATACGCCGGGGGACTCGGCGTCCCCGTCGCTCCGGCGGACCTGACCCGATTCCCTACAATGCCAGCGTCCGCTGGCTGAAAAATTCGCGCTGCTCGCCGGTCAGCGGATCGGGGAAGGCGATCGAGCGCGCCAGCAGTTGCAGAGGGCGCGTGAAGTCGTCGCCCTTGCACGGCAGCGCGACGGGGTAGAAGGCGTCGTTGACGATCGGCGCGCCCAGCGAGGCCATGTGGACGCGCAGCTGGTGCTTGCGGCCCGTGTGCGGATGCAGGCGGTAGAGCGCCAGCTCTCCCCGCATCTCGATCATCTCGACGATGGTCTCCGAATTCGGTTCGCCCTGCTCTTCCTTCATCAGAAAGAACTGGTCGGCGTCGACCATGCGGCTGCGGTGCAAATGCGGATAGTCCAGCGCCAACGGGGCGGCCAGCGCCTCGTACACTTTTTTCACGCTGCGTTTCTGGAACAGCGACTGGTAGGCGCCGCGCGAGCGCTGGCTGGCCGAGAACACGACGACGCCGGCGGTCTCGCGGTCGAGCCGGTGGATCGGCGTCAGGTCGGGGAGCGCCAGCTTGTCCTTCAGCCGCACCAGCAAGGTCTCGCGCAGGAAGCGGCCGGTCGGCGTCATCGGCAGGAAGTGCGGCTTGTCGACCACCACCAGGTGCTCGTCCTGGAACAGGACCCTTTCCTCGAACGGGATCGGCGTCTCGGCCTCGAGCTCGCGGTAGTACCAGATGCGCGCGCCGGGACGCACGGCGCTGTCGGGCGCCAGCGGCGTGCCGGCGCCGTCGACCACCTGCCCGCGCGCCATGCGGTCGCGCCACGAGGCTTCATCAACCGCGGGGAACTGGTCGACCAGGAATGCCAGCATGCCGTCCCAGCGGCCCTGCGGCAGCCAAAGGTAGCTGGGCGCCACGCCGCGCAGAATCGGCAGCGGCACAAAGGCGTTTTTTTCTGCTTGCCGTCCCATCGCCTAGTTCGGAAGCGCGGTGGTCCGGTATGGCGGCAACTGCGCCACGCTGGTGCTCTTGGAGCGCGCGTACAGCGGCAGCAGCACGTTCATGTGCTCGCTGATCAGTTCTATCCGATTGGCGCCGCTCGGGTGCGTCGACAGGAACGTCAGCGGTTGGCGCTTGTTCAGCGCGGCCATCTTTTTCCACAACACGATGCCCGCGCGCGGATCGAAACCGGCGCGCGATGCCAGGTCGAGACCGATCAGGTCCGCTTCGCGCTCGTCGTCGCGTGAAAACTTCAGCGCTACAACTTGTCCTGCCTGCTGCGCCATTGAGTCCGTCAGACGAGGGTCGATGCCGAAGTAAGCCGCGGCAGCGGCCCCACCCAGCCGCGCGAGAATCTGCGTGCCGGTATTCTTGACCTGACGCGCGCGCCCATGCTCGCGCAGCGCGTGGCTGATTTCGTGGCCCATGATGGCGGCGATTTCATCGTCGGTCAGGTTGAGCGTGTCGAGGATGCCGCTGAAAAAGGCGATGCGGCCGCCCGGCATGCAGAATGCATTGACCTGCTTCGAGCCCAGCAGATTGACTTCCCACTTCCATTTGGCGGCGTCCGGATTCCAGCGCGCGGTGTACGGGATGATGCGCTTGGCGATCGCGCGCAGGCGGATCAGCTGCGGATTGTTGTCGGGCGCGAGCGCATGCTTTTCGTTCGCCTTCGACATCAGCTGCGCATACTGCAGCTGGGACTCGCGTTCGAGCTTTTCTTCCGACGCGAACACGCGGTACGACGGCAGCGGCTTGACCTGGATGCCGTCCTGTACCACCGGGGCCTGCGCGGCGCCGGCGCCGAAGCTGGCGCACAGCGTGGCGGCTAAAACGATCTGCTTGAGTGTCTTCATTGCTTGTTCCATGGTGCGATTTTCGGCAGCATCATCATCGCAGGAATCGCCAGCGCGAAGCACACGATAAAGAATACAAACCAGCCGGTTTGCGCGACGATGAAGCCGGTCATCGAGTTCATGAAGGTGCGCGGAACGGCCGCCAAGCTGGAGAACAATGCGTATTGAGTAGCGGTGTAGCGCGGGTCGGTCGAGCGCGAAATAAAGGCCACCAGCGCGGCCGCGCCCAGCCCGAGGCTGGCAAACGATTCGAAGCCGATCACCGCGGCCAGCAGCAGCGGATTGGGGCCGACGTGCGCAAGCCAGGCGAAGCCGAGGATGGCGAGCGCCTGCAGCGCGCCGAACACCCACAGCGCGCGGTTGATCCCGAGCTTGATCATCCAGATGCCGCCGACCACGCCGCCGGCGAGGCTGGCCCAGAGCCCGGTGGCGTTGGCGGCCAGGCCGATCTGCGTGGTGGAGAAGCCCAGGTCCAGATAGAACTTGGTCGCCAGCGCGGTGGCCATGCTGTCGCCGATCTTGTACAGCAGGACGAACGCAACGATGATCAATGCCTGGCGCCAGCCGTCGCGGGCGATGAATTCCCGGAACGGCATGACGATCGCTTCCTGCATGTTCTTCGGCGGCGCGCCGTACACCTGCGGCTCGGGCGCCAGCAAGGTGCAGACGAAGCCCGGCAGCATGAAGGCGCCGACCACCCAGAACACGCTGGACCACGGCAAGGTGTCGGCCAGGATCAGGCCCAGCGCACTGGGCACCAGGCCGGCGGCCTTGTAGGCGTTGACGATCACCGCGGCGCCGAAGCCCTGCTCGTTGTCGGCCAGGATCTCGCGGCGATACGCATCGATCACGATGTCCTGGCTGGCCGACAGGAAGGTCATCAGGCCGGCGGCGGCCACGATCAGCGGCAGTTGCGTGTGCGGATCGAGCATGCCCATCGAGCCGATCACGCCGAACAGCGCCAGCTGGGTCAGCGCCATCCAGCCCCGGCGCCGGCCCAGCCGTCCGACGCTGAAGCGGTCCATGAACGGCGCCCACAGGAACTTGAAGGTGTACGGGAAGCCGACCAGCGCGAACAGGCCGAGCGCCTTGATGTCGACGCCGGACTTGGCGAGCCAGGCCTGCATCAGGTAGATCAAGGTGAACAGCGGCAGGCCGGAACTGAAGCCGAGGAACAGCACCGCCAGCATGCGCGTGCTGAGCAAGCTGCGCCAGCTTGGCGAGGCCGGCACGGCGGTCATGGACGGGCCTTCTTCCGCAGCCGGAATACCGCCAGGCTGCCGCGCAGGTTCGGCATCACCGAGACCACGCGCCCGCCCTCGGCAAGCGCCACGCGCTCGAGCACCTCGAGGCCGCATTCGGCGGCCAGTTCCTCGAAATCGAAGATGGTTGCGCAGCGCACGTTGGGCGTGTCGAACCACTGGTACGGCAGCGACTTCGACACCGGCATGCGCCCGCGCGCCAGCGCGACGCGGTGCGGCCAGTAGGCGAAGTTGGGGAAGGAAACGATGGCCTCGGCGCCGACCCGCACGATGTCGCGCAGCAGCGGCTCGACGTGCTGCATCATCTGCAGCGACTGCAGACACAGGACGGTGTCGAAGGAGTTATTCCCGAACAGGCCGAGGCCCTTTTCCATGTCCTGCTGGATCACGTTGACGCCGCGCTGCGCGCTTTCCAGCAGCTTGTCGTCGGCGATCTCGATGCCATAGCCGGTGCAGGCCTTGTCGGTCTGCAGGTAGCTCATCATGGCGCCGTCGCCGCAGCCCACGTCCAGCACGTGCGCGCCGGGACGCACCCAGTGCGCGATGAAGGCCAGGTCGGGCCGCTCGATGCTCAGTTCCTGGAAATTCATGCGCGCTCCGTTGCAGTGGTGTCGATCTGGCTCCAGATTTTCTGGTACCAGGCGCCGACCATGTTCATGTAGCGCGGGTCTTCCAGCAGGAAGGCGTCGTGGCCGTGCGGCGCGTCGATCTCGGCGTAGGTCACCTTGCGGCGGTTGTCGACCAGTGCGCGCACGATTTCGCGCGAGCGCTCGGGCGAAAAGCGCCAGTCGGTGGTGAACGAGGCGAGGAAGAACTCGGCCTTCGTGCCTTCCAGCGCGCGCGTCAGGTCGCCATTGAACGGCCGCGCCGGGTCGAAGTAGTCGAGCGCCTTGGTGATCAGGAGGTAGGTGTTGGCGTCGAAGTACTCGGAGAACTTGTCGCCCTGGTAGCGCAGGTAGGACTCGATCTCGAAGTCGATGCCGAAGTCGAATTTGTAATCGTTGTTTTCGGCGGCGTTGCGCAGCTTGCGGCCAAATTTTTCGGCCATGTCGTCGTCCGAAAGATAGGTGATGTGCCCGACCATGCGCGCGACCCGCAGGCCATTCTTCGGCACCACCCCGTGCTCGTAGAAGTCGCCGCCGCGATAATCCGGATCGGACAGGATGGCCTGGCGCGCGACGTCGTTGAAGGCGATGTTTTGGGCGGTCAGCTTGGGCGTCGACGCGATCACGACGCAGTTGCGCAGGCGGTCCGGATACATCATCGACCAGGCCAGCGCCTGCATGCCGCCGAGCGAGCCTCCCATCACCGCGGCGAACTGCGCGATGCCCAGCTTGTCGGCAAGGCGCGCCTGCGCCGCGACCCAGTCCTCCACCGTCACCACCGGGAACGCGGCGCCGTACGGCTTGCCGGTGGCGGGGTTGGTGTGCATCGGGCCGGTCGAGCCGAAACACGAACCGAGGTTGTTCACGCCGATGACGAAGAAGCGGTTCGTGTCGAGCGGCTTGCCCGGGCCGACCATGTTGTCCCACCAGCCGACCTTCTTCGGGTCGTCCGCGTAAACGCCGGCGACGTGGTGCGAGGCGTTCAACGCGTGGCACACCAGCACCGCGTTCGATTTGTCCGCGTTGAGGGTGCCGTAGGTTTCGTACATCAGCGTGTAGTCGGCCAGCTGCGCGCCGCTTTGCAGGGGCAGCGGGTCGGCGAAATGCATCGCTTGCGGGGACACTATTCCAATGGATGCCATGAGACTCGCAATAAATTAAAGGTGGGCAGACGTCCGGGCAACCGGGGTCAGACCCTGAAAAAACAAAACCGGGGTCTGACCCCTCAAATAATATGTAGCTGTTCGACGGCTTCGGCGATTGCCGCGGGCTCCATCGAGCGCAGGATCTTGCGCGCCTGCGGCGTGATGGTGGTCAGGTCGGCGCCGAGGATCTCCTGCTTCACCGACAGCAGCTGGGCCGGGTGCATCGAGAACTCGCGCAGGCCCATCCCCAGCAGCAGACGCGTGAGCTTGACGTCGCCGGCCATCTCGCCGCACACCGCGACGTCGATGCCGGCCTTCCTGCCGGCCGCGATGGTCATGGCAATCAGCTGCAGCACGGCCGGATGCAGCGGGTTGTACAAATGCGCCACTTCGTAGTCGACGCGGTCGATCGCCAGCGTGTACTGGATCAGGTCATTGGTGCCGATGGACAGGAAGTCCATGCGCTTGACGAACATCGGCAGCGCCAGCGCGGCGGCCGGGATCTCGATCATCGCGCCGACCGGAATCGATTCGTCGAACTTCTGGCCGGCTTCGCGCAGCTGCGCCTTGGCCTGCTCGATCATCGCCAGCGACTGGTCGATCTCGAACGCGTGCGCCAGCATCGGGATCAGCAGCTTCACCTTTCCGTGCGCCGAGGCGCGCAGAATCGCGCGCAGCTGGGTCAGGAACAGCTGCGGCTCGGCCAGGCAGTAGCGGATCGCGCGCAGGCCCAGCGCCGGATTCAACGCGGTGTGCTCGGTCGGGTCGAGCGGCTTGTCGGCGCCGATGTCGAGCGTGCGAATGGTGACCGGGCGGCCCTTCATCGCCATGACGGCCTTCTTGTACTGCTCGAACTGCTCGTCCTCGCTCGGCATCAGGTGGCCGTGCCCTGCCCGGCCCATGAACAGGAACTCCGAGCGGAACAGGCCGACGCCGGCGGCGCCCGCTTCGAGCGCGACGTGGCAGTCTTCCGGCAGCTCGATGTTCGCCTCGAGCAGAATGGACGTGCCGTCGCGCGTGACGGCCGGCGTCTTCTTCAGCTTGAGCAGCTTCTTGCGCGCCTTGAGCAGCGCGGCCTGGCGCGCTCGGTACTGCTCGAGCACCAGCGGGCTCGGATTGGCGATCACCACGCCGGCGTCGCCGTCGATGATGACCCAGTCGTCCTGCTCGATCAGCTGCGAGGCCTGCGACATGCCGACCGCCGCCGGGATGTCCAGGCTGCGCGCGACGATCGCGGTGTGCGAGTTCTGGCCGCCGACGTCGGTGACGAAGCCGATGAAGGAGCGGTCGCGGAACTGCAGCATGTCGGCAGGCGAAATGTCGTGCGCGACGACGATCATCTGCGGCTGGTATTCGTCGTTCGGCAGGCGCACCGGCGCCAGCTGGGCGGTCCCCATCAGCACCTTGAGCACGCGCTCGGCGACCTGCTGGATGTCGGCCTTGCGCTCGCGCAGGTACTCGTCCTCGATCTCGTCGAACTGCGCCGACAGCTCGTCGATCTGCGTCACCAGCGCCCATTCGGCGTTGTAGTGGCGGGTGCGGATGATGTCGAGCGGCGCTTCCGAGATCATCGGGTCGGACAGGATCAGCGCGTGGACGTCGATGAAGGCGCCCAGTTCGGTCGGCGCGTCGCGCGGCAGGTCGGTCCACAGCGCCTGCAGCCCGCGGTGGACTTCGGCGATGGCGTCCTGCAGGCGTTTGACTTCGGCTTCGAGCTGCTCCTCGGCGACCAGGTAGTGCTTGACGTCGAGCGCGGCCGGCGTCAACAGGTGCGCGCGGCCGATCGAAATGCCGCGCGATACCGGAATGCCGTGTAGCGTGAACGATGCCATCGATGGTCCTTGGGGGAAGCGCGGGCTGTACGCCATTTACTCGCCTTCGCCGAACTTGTCGCCGATCAGGGCAGTCAGTGCGGTGATGGCGTCGCCTTCGTCGGCGCCGTCGGCTTCGAGAGTCACCTTGGCGCCCTTGCCGGCGGCGAGCATCATCACGCCCATGATGGATTTGGCATTGATGCGGCGGCCGTTACGGGTGAGCCAGATCTCGCTTTGGTATTTTGCTGCGAGCTGGGTGAACTTGGCGGAGGCGCGCGCGTGCAAACCCAGCTTGTTGATGATTTCCAGTTCTTGTTGAATCATGTTTTTATCGTCTTTATCACACAGCGCCACATTGGAAGGCCACTCGGCCCTCCCCAAAAAAATTCTATTCCCCGCCCAGCCGTTTCCGGTTGTCGACCCGCACCGCGCCGCTCTGCGCGCCGGCCAGCGCCATCTCCACCACCACGTCGAGATTGTCGCGGCGGTAGGTGATCGCGCGCAGCAGCATCGGCATGCTGATGCCGGCGATGACTTCGACGTGGCCGGGAACGGCCAGCGAATTGCAGCAGTTCGACGGCGTGCCGCCCTTGATGTCGGTGATGACCAGCACGCCGCTGCCGTCGTCGATGCGCGCGATCGCCGCGCGCGCCAGGGCGTTCACCTGCGCGGTGTCCTGGTCGGCGGTGACGTCGATCGCCTCGAAGCGCTCGGTCACGCCGTGAAACACGTGCGCCACCGCGGCGATGAACGCCTGTCCCAGCGGTGCGTGGGTCAACAGCAGAATGCCTACCATGTCATTTGTCCGATACCTTGCGCTCGACGGCGTCGATGAACATCGCCGCGACGTCGAACCCGGTCTGGTCGAAGATCTCCTGGAAGCAGGTGGGGCTGGTGACGTTCACCTCGGTCAGGAAATCGCCGATCACGTCTAATCCTACCAGCAACAGGCCGCGCGCGGCCAGCGTCGGGCCGATGGCTTCGGCGATCTCGCGGTCGCGCGCCGAAATCGGCTGGGCGCGGCCCATGCCGCCGGCGGCCAGGTTGCCGCGCACTTCGCCGGCCTGCGGGATGCGCGCCAGCGCGAACGGCACCGGCTTGCCGTCGATGACCAGCACACGCTTGTCGCCGTGGACGATGGCGGGGATGTACTTCTGCGCCATGATCGTGCGGGTGCCAAGCTCGGTCAGCATCTCGACCACCGAGCCGAGATTCATGCCGTCGTCCTTGATGCGGAAGATGCCGGCGCCGCCCATGCCGTCGAGCGGCTTGAAGATCACATCGCCATGTTCGGCGTGGAAGGCGCGCAGGCGCGCCTCGTCGGACGTCACCAGGGTCGGCGAGGTGAAGTGCGAGAACTGCGCAATCGACAGCTTCTCGTTGTGGGCGCGGATCGCCGACGGCTTGTTGAAGATGCGCGCGCCCTGGGCTTCGGCCAGGTCGAGCAGCTGCGTCAGGTAGACGTACTCCATGTCGAACGGCGGGTCCTTGCGCTCGATGATGGCGTCGAACTCGGACAGGCGCATCGATTGCTGGCGCTCGACGCGGTACCACTCGTCGGCCTCGCCGGTCAGCGTGATGTGGGCGACGTAGGCGCTGACGATGCCTTCTTCGAGCGCCATGTCGCGCTGTTCGAACGCGTACAGGGTGTGCCCGCGCTTCGCCGCTTCGCGCATCATGGCGAAGGTGGAGTCCTTGTAGATCTTGAAGCCGGACAGCGGATCGGCGAGAAATGCGATTTTCATGGGCTTTCCATTAAGGCTAATGCATCGATTTTAGCTGGAAATGCCGATTGCCGCCGTGGGGCGGTGGTACGCCGCCCGCGCCGACAAAGGCGGGGTCAGGTCCGGCGGACCTGACCCCAGCTTCTTAGTACACCTCGGGGTTGGGATCGGTGCGCTCCATCTCGAGCGAGGCGGCCAGCAATCCCAGTCGCGCCACCACGCCGTAGACGTAGAAGCGGTTCGGCGCCGCGGTACCCGGCTTGGCCTTCAGGTCCGGCACGGCGTGCTGCTGCGCGAACGCCAGCGGCACGAACTGCGAGCCCGGGGCGTTCAGGTTCTGGTCGACGCCGCGCTCGGCGTGGATGCGGTAGAAGCCGCCCACCACGTAGCGGTCGATCATGTACACCACCGGCTCGGCCACCGCGTCCTTCATGGTCTCGAAGGTCGGCACGCCTTCCTGGATGATCACGTCCGACACCTGCACGCCGTCCTTGATCACCGACATGCGCGCGCGCTGGTTGCGGCTCAGGTCTTTCAGCTCGTTGGCGTCCTTGACGGTCAGGATGCCCATGCCATAGGTGCCGGCGTCCGGCTTGACGATGACGAAGGGCTTCTGATCCTTGATGCCGTATTCCTTGTACTTCTTGCGGATCTTGGCCAGCAAGGTGCTGACGTTGTCGGACAGGCACTCGAGGCCGTTCTCGTCGTCGAAGTTGACTTCGCCGCACTTGGCGTGGAAAGGATTGACCAGCCACGGATCGACGTCGATCAGCTTGCCGAACTTCTTGGCCACTTCGTCGTAGATGGCCAGGTGGTTGCTCTTGCGGCGGATCGCCCAGCCGGCGTGCACCGGCGGCAGCAGCGACTGCTCGTGGATGTTCTGCAGGATCGCGGGAATGCCGGCCGACAGGTCGTTGTTGAGCAGGATGGTGCACGGGTCGAAATCGATCAGCCCGACGCGCCGCCCGTTAGGCGAGCGCACCAGCGGCTCGATCACCAGCATGTTGCCATCAGGCAGCGCCAGCGGGGTCGGCTGGGTAATGTCGGGATTGAGCGTGCCGAGGCGCACGTGCAGGCCGGTCTGGCGGAAAATCTGCATCAGGCGCGCGATATTCTGCAGGTAGTGCGGATTGCGCGTGTGGGTCTCCGGGATCAAGAGCAGGTTGCGCGCATCCGGGCAGTATTTGTCGATCGCGGCCATCGCGGCCTGCACCGACAGCGGCAGCATCTCAGTGGCAAGATTGTTAAATCCACCAGGGAACAGATTGGTGTCCACCGGCGCCAGCTTGTAGCCGGCGTTGCGCAGGTCGACCGAGCAGTAGAACGGCGGGGTGTGCTCCTGCCATTCCATGCGGAACCAGCGCTCGATGGCCGGGGTGGCGGCCAGGATTTTCTTTTCTAGGTCGAGCAGCGGGCCGGTCAGGGCCGTGACGAGGTGGGGAACCATGTAGCGTGTCCTTCAGAACTTCTATGTATTGTAGAAACCGTAAATCGGGGCGAAACCGGCAATTTAAAGGACACCAATGCAAAAAGCGCCCCGCAAGGAGGCGCCGGACGGCCCGCTCGCGCGGACCGGGTCGAGTCGGGAAGGTCAGGCGTGGTAAGCGGACTCGCCGTGGCTCGTAATGTCGAGCCCTTCCCGTTCTTCTTCTTCCGGTACGCGCAGGCCGACCACCAGGTCCACCAGCTTGTAGGCGATCAGGGAGACCACCGCCGACCAGATGATGGTGGTGCCGATGGCTTGCGCCTGGATCCACACTTGCGAACCGATCGAATAGGCATCGGCCGACATCTTGTTGGTGGTGTAGTCGAAAATCCCCTGGCCGCCCAGTTGAGGCGACGCGAACACGCCGGTCAGCAAGGCGCCGAGGATACCGCCGACGCCGTGCACGCCGAACACATCCAGCGAATCGTCGGCGCCGATCATGCGCTTCAAGCCATTCACGCCCCACAGGCAGATGATACCAGCGAGCAGGCCAATGACCAAGGCGCCCATCGGGCCCACGTAGCCGCAGGCCGGGGTGATCGCCACCAGGCCGGCCACCGCGCCGGAGGCGCCGCCCAGCATCGACGGTTTGCCCTTGGTGACCCATTCGCCGAATACCCACGAGACGGTGGCGCAGGCGGTGGCCAGCAGGGTGTTGATGAAGGCCAGCGCGGCGACGTCGCCCGCTTCCAGCGCCGAGCCGGCGTTGAAGCCGAACCAGCCGACCCACAGCATCGAGGCGCCGATCATGGTCATCGTCAGCGAGTGCGGGGCCATCGATTCGCGGCCGTAGCCGACGCGCTTGCCAATCATGAAGGCGCCGACCAGGCCGGCGACGGCGGCGTTGATGTGGACCACGGTGCCGCCGGCAAAGTCGAGCGCGCCCTTCTGCCACAGCCAGCCCGCCTTGGCCGTTTCGGTGGCCAGGGTGGCGGCGTCCTTGATTGCGTCAGGACCGGTCCAGAACCAGACCATGTGGGCGACCGGCAGGTAGCCGAAGGTGAACCACAGCACGATGAACAGCAGCACCGCGGTGAACTTGGCGCGCTCGGCGAAGGCGCCGACGATCAGGCCGCAGGTAATCGCGGCGAAGGTGCCCTGGAAGGCGACGTAGATGAACTCGGGAATCACGACGCCTTTGCTGAAGGTCGCGGCAGTCGAGAACGTGGCCTTGGCCGGATCCCAAATGCCCGACAGCAGCGCGCGGTCGAACTTGCCGATGAAGGGGCTGCCTTCGGTGAACGCGAGCGAGTAGCCGTAGATACACCAGAGCACGATGATGACGGCAAAAATCATGAACACCTGCAGCAGCACCGACAGCATGTTCTTGGCGCGCACCAGGCCGCCGTAGAACAGGGCCAGGCCGGGGATCGTCATCATGATCACCAGCACCGTGGCGATGAACATCCAGGCAACGTCGCCCTTGTTCGCGGTGGGCGCGGCGGGAGCGGCAGGCGCCGGCGCTGGAACGGCAGCGGCGACGGGCGCGGCGGAGGGTGCGGCGGCGGGCGCGTCCACGGCGCCTGGGGCGCTCACCGGCACGGTGGTGACGGCGCTGGACGCGGCCGGCTTCGGCGCCTCCTGGGCGCTGGCGCTGAAGGCGCCGCACAGGGCGACCGCGACGGCGATCCCGGACAGCCACTTGGCGATATTCTTATTCATCTGGATTCCCCTTAAAGTGCTTCGTTGCCGGTCTCGCCGGTACGAATGCGGACGACCTGTTCCAGGTTGTACACGAAGATTTTCCCGTCGCCGATTTTGCCGGTACGGGCTGCTTTTTCAATCGCTTCGATGGCCTGGTCGACGATGGCGTCGTCGACCGCCGCCTCGATCTTGGTTTTCGGCAGGAAATCGACCACATACTCGGCGCCGCGATACAGCTCGGTGTGGCCTTTCTGGCGGCCGAAGCCCTTGACTTCGGTGACGGTGATGCCCTGCACGTTGATCGCGGACAGCGCCTCGCGCACCTCGTCCAGCTTGAACGGTTTGATGATGGCGGTGATCAGTTTCATGACGGCTCGCTTAGAAGGTTTTGGACACGGACAACACGGCGCCGGTCTTGCCGAGGTTCTTTCCTGCTGGGCTGAAATAGGCGTCGGTGTTGGCGTAGACCGCCGCCAGCGACACGCTGCAGATGCCGAAGTCCTTGGTCACGCCGACCTTGTAGTCGGTGTAGGAGGCGGCATTATTGTTTTTTACCTTCTGGTGGCCGGCGTGCAGGTTCAGCACCAGGCCGGTGGCGATGTCGATGTTGGCGCCGATGTCCAGGTAGCCGCTGTTCTTGCTGTTGGCGAAGCCGAACAGGTTCGTGGTCGAGTGCGAATACTTGATGTAGCCGGGGCCGTAGCCGAGCTGGCCGTAGACTTCGAAGGTGTTGGCGCTCGGCGACAGCTTGTTCGACGGGTAGAAGTAGTAGAGGCCGCCGACGTCGTAGCTGATGCCGGGCGCGATCTCGCCCTTCTTGCCGCCGTAGATGTCCCACTCGATGTTGCCGTCGCCGCCGCCGTCCTTGACCCAGTGAATGGTCGACGCCCAGGTGCCGAGGTAGAAGCCGGTCGGATTGTTGACGTAGTCGGCGCCGCCTTGCAGGGCCGGCTTCAGGCGCGACTGGGAAATGCCGCGATAACGGTAGTCGGTCGTGACGGCCGCGTTGAAGCTGACCTCATTGTCGGGCTTGGCGTCCTCCGCGCGCGCGGTCGAAGCGAGGGACGACAGGGCAAGAGCGATCGCTGCGGCAAGTTTCAACTGGCTTTTCAGGTTTTTCATGGCGATTCCCTTATGGTTTGAACGAACGATGCGGATGCGGATTACAATCTGGCGTTGAGAAGCTCTACGGATTCATTAGCAGATTGCATGCCAGCCAAAATTCGCCCCGCGCTGCTTGTTTTTTCGCCCTTGCGTCCCAATTTTGTAGTTAATTAACGAAAACTTTTGTGCACCGCACGATCGACGTCGCAGTGCGCACCGAATCAATGCGAAAGATGCACCAATTTGGTGCATCTGGGTGCGCCGACCATAAGGAACCGACATGGACATGAACAGCTTCTTCAACGACTTGCAGGGCAAGATCCACAATGCGATCGAAAACTCGCCGGCCAAGGACATCGAAAAGAACGTCAAGGCGATGATGACGCAGGGTTTCTCCAAGCTCGACCTGGTCACGCGCGAGGAATTCGACATCCAGGCGCAGGTGCTGGCCAAGACGCGCGCCAAGCTCGAGGCACTGGAACTGCGCATGGCGGAACTGGAAGGCAAGGCGACGCCGGATCCGACGCCGCCGAAGTAATTCTGACGGGTCGCGGATCAACACCTTGGGGTCCGGTCCGCCGGACCTGACCCAAGCCCTTGTCCGCGCGGCCTATGCGCCGTCGCGTTTCGGTTGGTACCCCTGCTTCGACAGCCACTCCATCACCAGCGCGCAGTGATCGCCCTGCACTTCGATCACGCCGTCCTTGACGGTGCCGCCCGAGCCGCACGCGGTGCGCAACTGCTTCCCCAGCACCGCCAGCGCCATCGCATCAAGCGCGACGCCCTTGACCACCGTGACGCATTTTCCGCCGCGCCCTTTGGTCTGGCGCGACACGCGCACCTGGCCGTCGCCCACGATCGGCGCGGCCTGCCCTCCCTTGCACACACACTCGGCGAGCGCGCGCCGGCACTCCGGGCACATGCGCCCGCTCTCGGTCGAATAAACCAGGCCGCTCGATTTGCCGCTATTCATGGACTCCCTCTGCTTTGATCATGTCAGTGCGACATGATAGCTTCGGCCCGTCGTTCCTGGCGCGGTTTGCAAGCCAGCGCACGATTGGCCGCCCTCAATAAGGCACATCCAGAGTCAGTCATGATCGACTGGTCCCCGCTCTCGCCAAAAACTTCCCATGAGCCTTGCCGTATTGCGTAGCCGCGCACTGGCCGGCATGGAAGCGCCGCCCGTCAGCGTCGAAGTGCACCTGGCGAACGGCCTCCCCAGCTTCGCCATCGTCGGCCTTCCCGACACCGAAGTGCGCGAGTCGAAGGACCGCGTGCGCGCCGCCTTGCTCAACGCCGGCTTCGAATTCCCGCACCGGCACATCACCGTCAACCTGGCGCCGGCAGATCTTCCGAAAGAATCGGGCCGCTTCGACCTGCCGATCGCACTCGGCATCCTGGCTGCATCACGCCAGATTCCGAGTCGAGAACTGGACCAGTACGAGTTCGCCGGCGAGCTTTCCTTATCCGGCGAGCTGCGGCCAATCCGCGGCGCGCTGGCGATGACGTTTGCAATGCATCGCCACCCCGGCCACGCAGCCCGCGCCTTCATCCTGCCGATGGCCAACGGCGACGAAGCGGCGCTGGTGGGCGACGCCGTCATCTATCCGGCCCAAACGCTGCTGCAGGTCTGCGCGCATCTGAACGCCGGGGATCCCGCCACGCGCCTGGCGCGCCATCGCAACAACAGCGCCTCCAGCGCGCCCGCCTATCCCGACCTGTCCGACGTGAAGGGCCAGCAGCACGCCAAGCGCGCGCTGGAAGTGGCGGCCGCCGGCAACCACAGCCTGCTGATGGTGGGTCCGCCCGGCGCCGGCAAGACCATGCTGGCGTCGCGCTTCGTCGGCCTGTTGCCGCCGATGACGGATGAAGAGGCGCTTGAATCGGCGGCCGTGCAATCGCTCACGCGCGGCTTCAGCGCGTCCAGCTGGAAGGTGCGGCCGTTTCGCAGCCCGCATCACACCACCTCGGGGGTCGCGCTGGTTGGAGGCGGCACGATGCCGCGGCCCGGCGAAATCTCGCTGGCGCACTGCGGCGTGCTGTTCCTCGACGAGCTGCCGGAGTTCGACCGGCGCGTGCTCGAGGTGCTGCGCCAGCCTATGGAGTCGGGCGCCGTGACGATCTCGCGCGCCGCGCACCAGGCCGACTTCCCCGCGCGCTTCCAGCTGCTCGCGGCGATGAATCCCTGCCCATGCGGCTTCCACGGCCACGCATCGGGCAAATGCCGCTGCACGACCGACGCCATCGCGCGTTACCAGGACCGCATCTCCGGCCCCCTCCTCGACCGCATCGACATGCAGATCGAAGTGGCCGCGATGGCGCCAACAGCGCTGGCGGAAGAGGCCACCGGCGAGCCCACTGCGGCGATCGCGCTGCGCGTCGAGCATGCATTTCTTCTGCAGCTGCAGCGCCAGGACAAGTCGAACCAGCGCCTGACCACGCGCGAGATCGACCGCCACTGCAAGCTCGATGCGGCCGGCGACAAGCTGCTGCGCGAGACCATGCTGCAGTGGCACTGGTCGGCGCGCGCCTATCACCGCGTGCTGAAAGTGGCGCGCACCATCGCCGACCTGGCCGGGACCGAGCGCATCGCACGCGCGCATGTGGCCGAGGCGATCCAGTACCGGCGCAGCCTGCGCGAACGATGAGGTGGCGCCGCCATGCGCGCACTGATACTATCTGCGCATGCGCAAATCCTTGATCAAATCGGCAATGTTTACATTGCTCGCGAGCGCCGCTCTCGCGGCCTGCAGTCCCACCTACAACTGGCGCGACTACATCAGCCCGGACGCGCCCTACCGCGTGATGTTTCCGGATAAGCCGTCGGTCCACAAACGCACGATCGACATCGGCGGCATGCAGGTCGAGATGACGATGACCGCGGTCGACGTCGAAGGCGCGATGTACGCTGTCGGCAGCGCGCAGGCGCCCGACGCGGCCAAGGCACAGGCGGCGCTGACGTCGATGAAGACGGCGCTGGTAAACAACATCGGCGCCACCGTGACCAGGGAGAAGGCGTCGGCGGCGGCTTCGATGCGCGGCAGCAGCGGCACCCAATCGGCGGCGCTCGATATCGAGGCCACCGGCATGCGGAACGGCGCGCCGATGAAGCTGATCGGCCATTTCGAATCGCGCGACAAGCGCTTCTACCAGGTGATCGTCATGGGCAAGGAAGGCCAGATCCCGCGCGAGCCCGCCGACCAGTTCATCTCGTCGTTCAAGCTGCTGTGACATCTACCCTTCAAGGAATCGCCGATGAACAATGACGCCCCCGCAGCCCTTCGGCTCAGCGGCCTGTGCAAGAATTTCGGCCGGCCCGCGGTCGACCAACTCGACCTGACCGTCCATCAGGGCGAACTGTATGCGCTACTGGGGCCTAACGGCGCCGGCAAGACCACCACGCTACGCATGGTCGCGGGCCTGCTGGCGCCGGACGCGGGCAGCGTCGAGGTGCTGGGCATCGACCTCGCCATCGACCCGGCGGCCGCGAAGCAGCGCATGGCCTACCTGCCGGACGATCCGATGTTGTACGGGAAGCTGAAGCCCACCGAGTACCTGGAATTCGTCGCCGGCCTGTGGGGCATCGCCGCAGCCGACGCCGAGCCGCGCGCGCGCCGTCTGCTCGACTGGCTCGACCTGACCAAGCACGCGCACGAACTGACCGAGGGCTTCTCGCGCGGGATGAAGCAGAAGCTCGCGCTGGCCGGCGCCCTGATCCACGAGCCGCAGTTGCTGATTCTCGACGAGCCGCTCACCGGCCTCGATGCCGCGGCCGCGCGCCAGGTCAAGGACCTGCTGCTCGACCACGTGCGCGGCGGCGGCACCGTCGTGCTGACCACGCACATCCTGGAAGTGGCGGAGCGCCTGGCGCAACGCATCGGCATCATCGAGCACGGGCGCCTGATCGCGCAGGGAACGCTGGACGAACTGCGCGCGCGCACCGACGGCGGCACGCTCGAAGACGTCTTCCTGCAGCTGACGGGGCAGCCTTGAGCGCGCGTCCCGGCAGTTCGCTCTGGCTGTTGAAGCATGAAGTGCGGATGTTCTTCTACAACCTGAACGACAAGGTGTCGAAGGGTCCCGCAAAACGCGGCATGGGCAAGAGCACCATCGCCATCCTCATTCTGGCGAGCCTGGCGATTCACGCCCTCGCCTACAAGCTGCTGTCTGATGCGTCCGATGCCGATGCGCGGGTGCTGGCGATGCTGCCTGTCGTCGCTACTGCCGTTCTCGCCATCTTGTTCAGCTTGATGCTCTCGGGCGCATTGACCGCGAGCGTGAAGGCATTGTTCGAACGCGGCGACCTCGATTTGCTGCTCTCGTCGCCGCTGCCGACGCGCAGCATTTTCGTCGTGCGGCTGGCCGGCATCACCATCGGCGTGGCCGCACTGTACCTGTTCCTGCTGGCGCCTTTCGCCAATGCGGGCCTGGTGCTCGGCCAGTTCCGCTGGCTGACCATCTATCCGGTGGTGCTTGGGATTGCATCGGTGGCCGCGTCGGTGTCGATGCTCCTGACCTTGGGCCTGGTGCGCCTGATCGGCGTGCGCCGCACGCGCACCGTGGCGCAGGTGCTGGGCGCGGTCGCGGGCGCATTCATCTTCCTCGCTACGCAAGCCCAGTCGCTGCTGGGCGTCGGAGGCCGGGGCAAGCTGGCTTCCTGGATCGGCCCAATGTTCGCGCCCGGCGCCGCGCTCGGTCCGGACAGCATCGCGTGGCTGCCAGGACGCGCGGTCCTCGGCGCGCCGCTCTCGCTGCTTGCGTTGTCCTTGGTGGCCATCGCGGCGTTCGGATTTACCGCGGCCTTCACGCATCGCTTCTTCGTGCACGGCCTGCAGCAGGCAGTGAGCTTGGTGCGGGCGGCGAAAGCGCCGGCTGGCGGATTGCGCTTCCGGTTCGATCGCAGCCTGGCGCACGCGGTCATCGCCAAGGAATGGCGGTTGATCGCGCGCGACCCGCAACTGATTTCGCAAGTGCTGCTGCAATTGCTCTACCTGCTGCCGGCAGGGTTGATGGTCTTCAGGTCGAACCAGGTGTGGGCCGGCATTGGCTCGGCGCTGACCTTTCTCTGCGCGTCGCTGACCGCCTCGCTGACCTGGATCATCGTCTCCGCGGAGGAGGCGCCGGACCTGCTGAACGCGGCGCCGTGCAAATCGGCCACGATCCGGCGTGCCAAGCTGGCCGCCGTCACGCTGCCGGCGCCGCTGATCGTCGCGCTGCCGCTGATATGGATGGCGACGCGCGCGCCGGTCGCCGCGCTGCTGGTAGCGACGGCTGTGCTTGCAGCTGTGGCCAGTTCGGCACAGATTGCCATATGGTGCGGCCGTCCCGCGAAGCGCGGGGATTTCAAACGGCGCGGCCACGCCAACGCGATCGGCAACCTCATTGAATTGCTGAGCGCGGCATCATGGACAGGGATCGCGTATATCCTGCTCGCCATGGTCACGGGACAGGCCATTCCGGATTTCTTCGCCATCCTCCTCGGCGGCCTGTGCGCCGGCGCCCTGCTCGCTCTGCTGTTCGGCTGGATGCGGCGCGAACGGCTTGCTTGAAGAGGGAGCCGCGCGCACGCGTGCGGCATGACTGCGAGCGCAACTCGTGTTATCGTTTCGACATTGCAGCGCACCTTAGAAAGCACCTATGTTAATTACGTTTACCTCCAAAGCAGCAGCTGAAGTGACCATGTACAAGGAGCACGCCAAGCGCATCCTCGATTTGCTCGGCAAGGAAGTCGATCGCGGCGTGATCACCGCGGCCGAGGCGCCGCGCGCGGTGGATGTGCTGGAGAAGGAAATTGCCGAGACGCGCCTGCACACGGCGTCCGACGACGTCCAGCGCGACATCCACGCGCACCATGGCGAAGTCGGCGACGACACCGATCACGAAGGCATGGAAGTGGTCAGTTTCGCGACCCGCGCCTATCCTCTGCTGGAAATGCTGCGCGCAGCCAAGGCCGGCGGATACGACGTCCTCTGGGGCGTGTAATGCCACAACTGGTGGCGCTCCAGAGCCACCAAGTCAGTGCCGCCGACGGCACGTTGCTGCACGTAACCGACTACCTCCTGCCTGCCGCGCAGGCGCGCGGGAGCGTCGTCATCATGCACGGCCTTGGCGAGCACAGCGGCCGATACCAGCATGTGGCCGGCTTCTTCAACGAGTGCGGCCTGTCGGTGCGCTGTTACGATCACCGCGGACATGGACGTTCCCAGGGCCGACGCGGCGACGTCATCTACGGCGATCCGATGCTGCTGGATGCCGAAATCCTCATCGACGATTTTTCCGCGCGCTTTTCCGAGCCGCCCTTCCTGTTCGGCCACAGCATGGGCGGCCTGTTCGCGGCCCGGCTCGCGCTGGCCAGGCTGTCACCGTTGCGCGGATTGATCCTGTCGTCGCCCGCCCTCGCAGTGACGCTGTCTCCATTTCAATACCGGATGTTGAAAGTGATGTCGGCGCTGGCGCCATCGCTCGGCGTGCCGAACGGGGTATCGCCAGGCTTCTTGTCGCACGACCCGAAAGTCGTCGCGGCCTACAACGCCGATCCGCTGGTGCATCACCGCATCAGCGCGCGCCTGCTGCGTTCGATGCTGTCGTCAGTCGAGTATTGTCACTTGCATGCGGACGCGCTGTCGACGCCGACCCTGATGCTGGTGTCGGGTGACGACCGCGTGGTCGATGTCGAAGGGAGCCGGCGCTTTTTCCTGCGCGTGCCGCCGGGGATGGCGATCATGCGCGAATTTCCCGGCCTGTATCACGAAATTCTCAATGAACCCAATGCCCAGCAAGTGTTCGACGATGTGAAGCAATGGCTCGAACCGCTGCTTGCCGTCCGCAAGCAGCACTGAGCGTGCAGATTCAACAGACGAAAAAAAACCCAAGCATCTCTGCTTGGGTTTCTTCTTTATAACTAGCCTGACGATAACCTACTTTCACACTGGTTGCAGCACTATCATCGGCGTAAGCTCGTTTCACGGTCCTGTTCGGGATGGGAAGGGGTGGTACCGAGTTACTATGGTCATCAGGCATAACTTGTACAGGTCTTGCTCCCGACGGGGCAGCAATTCCTTGAATCTGGAAGAAGTAAGTTTTGAATTACATGGGTAATGAGTATGAATCAGAACAATCAACAGCGCCGTTCTTCTTATCTCTGTACCTGTTAAGGTTATAGGGACAAGCCGTACGGGCAATTAGT